>NZ_JAMXMW010000021.1:0-188329 GCF_024055675.1 Actinoallomurus rhizosphaericola
AGGCACTGCTGGCTCTCGCGCGTCGACGCCTCAACGTCCTGTGGGCGATGATCCGTGACGGACAGTGCTATCAAGAGTCACCTCCCGTCACACTCGCGGCTTGACAACACGATTGGGAAGTTCCTTCGGATCGTGTCTGCGAGCGAGTCCGATCCTCCGGGCTTTGGTTTCCATTGTGAAGAAGGCACCGTTCGGATATATAGGTACCTGATGGATACCAAGCGGCAGCACGCCTACGCGAAGGATTGCCCATCCCGCACCGTGGTCGACGTGCTGGCCAACAAGTGGGTGCTCTACGTGCTCGGCCTGCTGCGCCAGTACGAGCGGCCACTGCGCTTCACCGAGGTGCGCCGCCACATCGAGGGAGTGACCCAGAAGTCCCTGACCCAGGCGCTGCGCAACCTCGAACGCGACGGCCTGATCAGCCGCACCGTCTACCCGACCATCCCGCCGCGCGTGGAGTACGCCCTCACCGACCTCGGCGTCGAGGTCGGCGCCCTCACCGGCGCGATCGCCGACTGGTCAAAGGCCAACGCCCCCCGCGTTCTGAGGGCACGCGCGGCTTACGACGGGCGAGCGCCCGGCGCCGAGGGTTTCGGTGCCGTCAGCGACGAGAATCCTCGGCGCTGACGGCGGCTTTCGCGGACGCGGGGACGGCGCCTTCGTTCGGCGCCGTCCCCGCGTCCGACGTGTCGGCTCAGGAGTCGGGGAAGAGCCAGAGGTCCTGGGCGGCGGCGGCGCGGACGAACTCGGCGAGCGCCTCGATGCCGCTCAGCGGGACGGTCGTGCCCTCGTCGAGCGCCACCTCGTCTGTGCCGGAGCCGCGGGCGTCGGTCAGCCACTGGTCGAGGCGGCCGGTGAGGTCGCGGACCTGCGCCGGGTCGAGCAGCTCGTACAGGTTGAACCCGAGCGTGCGGTTGACCCACTCCCGGTACACCTGGCCGCGGAACCCGGTGAAGTCGCCGTCGGAGGGCCAGAAGAGGCCTTCGGGGAAGCCCCGGGGGACGTCCTCGAACGGATCGAGGTCCGCGGGCCCCTCCCATTCCCAGGTCACGGGTGTCCGCAGTGTGTCGTGGCCCTTCACCGCCGGGTCTCCCGGGCGGACCGCATAGACATCGAGTCCCATACCGCTGATCGTCGCACATTGTGACCAGGTGTGCCGATAAATGACACGGTCAGCGGACCGGTCTGCGGGCGGTGAGGTCGGCGCGGTCGGCGGCGGCCTGGCCGGACAGCCAGCCCGCCCGGTCGGAGACGCTCATCCGGCGGCCGGTGATCTGGGGGAACATCGCGGTCAACGCGTCCTCGACGGCCCGCTCGCGGGCGGCGAGGACCGGGAGGAGGTCCGTGCCGGGTGTCTCGGCGGCGGCCCGGTGCTCGGCCGCGCCGGCGGCCTCGGCGAGGCGTTCGCCGATCCGGACGCCGTAGGACGCCAGGAACGCCCGGCGGAAGGCGCGCGTACGGGCGCGGTCGCCCGTCTCGTGGGCGAGCGCCGACGTCGCCTGGACCAGGAGGGAGGCGAAGAGCAGTTCGACCGCGTCCAGGTCGGCGGGGAAGCCCAGCACGGTGCAGAAGCCGAGCGCCCTGGTCCAGGCGGCGCGGCACCGGTTGGCGTCGGCGACGGCGCCCAGCAGCAGGGCCTTCGCCGAGGCGTACGGGTCGTCGATCGGCACCCGGCGGCCGACGGGTCCGTCGCCGGTCCGGCCGGTCCGCGCGGCGAGGAGCGCGTGGTCGAGGCTGTGCCGGGCCATCAGCTCCTGGGCCCGTGCGGTCAGCGCCTCCGCCTCCTCGGGGAACTCGGTCGACTCGGCCTTGGCCAGCAGCGCCTGGACCTTGCCGAGGACGCGCCGGTCGGCGCGGGCGCCGCCAGGGGAGGGCCGGGGGTCGCCAGGGGAGGGCCGGGGGTCGCCGGAAGAGAACCGGGCGTGGCCGGTGGAGGACCGGGGGTCGCCGGAAGAGGGCCGCGCGTGGCCGGGCGGCGGGCAGAGGATCTCGAGGCGGGGCGGCGCCCGCAGGAGGGCGGCCAGGCGCGAGGCGCAGTCGGCGGCCGTGGCGTGGTCGGCGCCGTTGCGGGCCGCCCACTCGGTCAGGTACGTGTCGTCCCGCCGCCACCAGGCGACGGCGCCGAGCGCCGTCAGCTGGTCACGCCACCGTTCGTCCACGGTCGCGGCCGCGTACGCGCGCATCTCGGCCGCGATCGCGTCGGTCATCATCCGGCCGGCCCGCTTCCCATGCGTACGGGCCGCGTGGCGCACGAGGTCGGCCGGCTGCCAGCCCAGCCGCCATGCCGCCGTGACCCCGCCGGTCACGGCGTCCGGCAGCGCGCGGTCCGCTCCGGGTGCCTCCCGGGGCGGCCGGCTCACTCGTCCGGAGGCTCGGCGTAACGCTGGAGGTAGAGCGGCTCGCCGAGCTTCTCCAGGAGCTCCAGCTCCGTCTCCAGGTAGTCGATGTGCTCCTCCTCGTCCGCGAGGATCTCCTCGAAGATGCGGGCGGACGTGACGTCGCCGCGCGAGCGCATCAGCTCGATGCCGGGGCGCAGGCGCTCGACCGCCTCGATCTCGACGGCGAGGTCCGCGCGGAGCTGCTCGGGCACGCTCTGGCCGATGCGCAGCGGGTTCAGGCGCTGGTAGTTCGGCAGGCCCTCGAGGAACAGGATGCGGTCGGTGAGGCGTTCGGCGTGCCGCATCTCGTCGAACGACTCGTCGCGAGTGTGGCTCGCGAGCTTCGTGAACCCCCAGTTCTCCTGCATCTTGGCGTGCAGGAAGTACTGGTTGATCGCGGTCAGCTCGGCGGTGAGCTGCTCGTTCAGCAGCCCGATGATCTCCCTGTCACCTTCCATACTCACCCATCGTGGCATGGCGGTGCGCCGAGGAAGCCGACCGACCCGCCGGTCAGGCCGCCGCGGTGGCGATCGCCTCGCCGGGCTCGGCGGCGGCGTGCTGCTCGATCAGTGCGCGGATCCGGTTGACGCAGGAGCCGCAGCCGGGGCGCATGCCGCACGCCGCGCGGACCTCCTTGGCCGAGCAGGCCCCCGCCTCGACATGATCGCGCACGTCCTCGTCGGTGACGGCGTGGCAGACACATGCGTACATCCGGGGAGAACCTCTCGGTCGATCCATTAGGTAAGGCTCTCCTAAGGTAACGCAGGGTGCGTGACCAGGCAATACGGGGTGGTGGCTCCGTGCCTGTCCCGTTACAAACCGCCATGAAGTTCCGCGTGTGAGGCGATCACGGCAGGGAAGCTCAACCCATGTGACACGCGTATGGCCGGGCGACCCGTACCCCCTCGGCGCCCACTATGACGGCGCCGGCACCAACTTCGCACTGTTCTCCGAAGCGGCCACCCGCGTCGAGCTGTGCCTGTTCGACGACGAGGGCCGGGAGACGCGACTCGATCTTCCCGAAAGCTCCGGCTTCGTCTGGCACGGCTACCTTCCGACGGTCGGGCCCGGGCAGCGCTACGGCTACCGGGTCCACGGCACGTACGACCCGGGGAGCGGCCGGCGCTGTAACCCCGGCAAGCTGCTGCTCGACCCGTACGCCAAGGCGATCGAGGGATCCGTCGACTGGGACGAGTCGCTGTTCTCCTACCGGTTCGGCGATCCCTCCGCCCGCAACGACGACGACAGCGCCCGGCACATGCCGAAGTCCGTGGTGATCAATCCGTACTTCGACTGGATGTCCGACCGCCATCCCCGCACGCCGTACCACGAGACGATCATCTACGAGGCCCACGTCAAGGGCCTCACCAAGCTGAACCCCGACATCCCGGAGGAGCAGCGCGGCACGTACGCCGGGCTGGCCCACCCATCGATGATCGACTACTTCAGGGACCTCGGCGTGACCGCGGTCGAGCTGATGCCGGTGCACCAGTTCGTCCACGACGACGCTCTGCTCCAGCGGGGCCTGGCGAACTACTGGGGCTACAACACGATCGGCTTCTTCGCCCCGCACAACGGGTACTCCTCGACCGGGCAGCTCGGCGAGCAGGTGCAGGAGTTCAAGCTGATGGTGCGGACCCTGCACGAGGCGGGCATCGAGGTGATCCTCGACGTCGTCTACAACCACACCGCCGAGGGCAACCACCTGGGCCCCACCCTGAGCTTCCGCGGCATCGACAACGCCCACTACTACCGGCTCGTCGACGGCGCGCCGGAGTACTACATGGACACGACCGGCACCGGCAACAGCCTCAACGTCCGCCAGCCGCACGCGCTCCAGCTGATCATGGACTCGCTGCGGTACTGGGTGACCGAGATGCACGTGGACGGGTTCCGGTTCGACCTCGCCTCGGCGCTGGCACGGGAGTTCCACTCCGTGGACCGGCTGTCGGCGTTCTTCGACCTCGTCCAGCAGGACCCGATCGTCTCCCGGGTCAAGCTGATCGCCGAGCCGTGGGACGTCGGCGAGGGCGGCTACCAGGTCGGCAACTTCCCCGCCCTGTGGACGGAGTGGAACGGCAAGTACCGCGACACCATGCGGGACTACTGGCGGGGCGTGGACGGCCGGCTGCCGGAGTTCGGCAGCCGCTTCACCGGCTCCAGCGACCTGTACGCCGACGACGGACGGCACCCGATCGCCTCGATCAACTTCGTCACCTGCCACGACGGGTTCACACTGCACGACCTCGTCGCCTACAACGGCAAGCACAACGAGGCGAACGGCGAGGACAACCGCGACGGCGCCGACGACAACCGCTCCTGGAACCACGGGGTGGAGGGCGAGACCGACGATCCGGAGATCATCGCGCTCCGGGAGCGGCAGAAGCGGAACATGCTGACCACGCTCCTGCTGTCCCAGGGCGTGCCGATGATCTCCCACGGCGACGAGGCCGGCCGCACCCAGCGGGGCAACAACAACGTCTACTGCCAGGACAACGAGCTGTCCTGGATGGACTGGTCCGACTCTGCGGCCAACGAGGTCCTGCGGGCGTTCGTACGGCGGGTCACCGGGCTGCGCCGGGAGCACCCCGTGTTCCGGCGCCGCCGCTTCCCGACCGGCGACGGGGACGTCGTCTGGTACTCCACGTCCGGCCGGCCGATGTCCGACGCCGACTGGCAGACCCCGTACGCCAAGGCGGTCACGGTCTTCCTCGACGGCGACTGCATCGCCGAGCCGGACCCGCGCGGCGAGCAGATCCACGACGACTCGTTCCTGCTGCTGTTCAACGCGGCGGATTCCGACCTGGACTTCGTGTTGCCCGACACCGGCGGAGGGATGTGGACCGGCGTGCTCGACACGGCGACCCCGATCGAGGTGTACGAGGACCACGAGCGGCCGGTGCACCGCTCCGGCGACAAGGTCCCGGTCGAGTCCCGCTCCATGCAGGTGCTGCGTCGTGTCTAGGCGGCCGACCGGAACGTACCGGTTGCAGCTGCGCAGGGGCTTCGGGTTCGCCGAGGCCGGGGAGCTGGCCGGCTACCTCGCGGCGCTCGGCGTCTCGCACGTGTACCTGTCGCCGATCCTGCAGGCGACCCCCGGCTCCGCGCACGGCTACGACGTCGTCGACCACGCGCGGATCTCCGACGACCTCGGCGGCGAGGAGGGCTTCCGCGCGATGGCGGCCCGGATGCGCGCGCACGGCCTGTCGATCATCGTGGACGTCGTGCCGAACCACATGGCCGTGCCCGCGCCGGAGACGCTGAACCGGCAGTTCTGGGACGTCATGCGGCAGGGGCCGGACTCCCCGTACGCCCGGTGGTTCGACATCGACTGGTCGGAGGGCGCCGTCGTGGTGCCGGTGCTGGGCTCGCCCGACGACGAGCCGCGGCCGGACGGCGACGTGCTGCGCTACCACGACCACGTCTTCCCGCGCGAGGGCCGCTACCGCCCGGCGTACTGGCGCGAACCCGACCTGAACTACCGCCGCTTCTTCGACATCTCCTCCCTGATCGGGCTGCGCGTCGAGGACCCGGAGGTCTTCGACGCGACGCACGCCGTGCTCCTGCGGCTGGTGGACGACGGCCTGATCGAGGGCCTGCGCATCGACCACCCGGACGGGCTCGCGGACCCGCGCGGGTACCTGCGGCGGCTGGAGCGGCCGCGCGGCTGGGTGCTCGTCGAGAAGATCCTCACCGGCGACGAGCCGCTGCCCGCCGACTGGCCCTGCGCGGGCACGACCGGGTACGACGCGCTCGGCATGGTCGGCGGCCTGTTCGTCGACCCGGCGGGGGAGAAGCCGCTGACCGAGGCGTACAGCGCGCTGACCGGCGGCCCCGCCGACTTCACCGAGGTCGAGCGCGCGGCCCGGCGGTTCGCGGCCGACCGGATCCTGGTCCCGGAGGTGCGTCGCCTGACCGCGCTGCTGACCCGGATCCTGCCGGAGGAGGACCCCGGCGCGCTGCGGGAGGTCCTGGTCGAGCTGCTGGTGGCGATGCCGGTCTACCGGGCCTACATGGTGCCCGGCGAGGAGCCGCCGGCCCAGGCCCTGGAGATCGTCGCCCAGGCGGCCGCCGAGGCCCGCGCCGTCCTCCCGGACGGTGAGCTGCTTGACAAGGTCATCCCGCTGGTCCTGGGCCTGGGCGGCCGGGACGAGACGCGGGACGAGTTCGTCGTACGGTTCCAGCAGACGTCCGCGCCGATGACCGCCAAGGGCGTCGAGGACACCGCCTTCTACCGCTGGTCGCGCCTCGCCGCCCTGAACGAGGTCGGCGGAGACCCGGCGCGGTTCGCGGTCTCGCCGGAGGACTTCCACGCCTACTGCGCGCGGATCGCCGCCGACTGGCCGCGGACCATGACCACGCTGTCGACGCACGACACCAAGCGGCAGGAGGACGTACGGGCCCGGCTGGCCGTCCTGTCCGAGCTGCCGGACGAGTGGGTCGCCGCCGTCGGCCGCTGGCGGTCACGGGCGCCGGAGAGCCCTCTGGAGCCCGACCTGGACTACCTGATGTGGCAGACGATCGTCGGGGCGTGGCCGCTGTCGCCCGACCGGCTCCGGGAGTACCTCACCAAGGCGATGCGCGAGGCGAAGACCCGCACGTCCTGGACCGACGGCGACCCGGCGTACGAGGAGGCGGTGCTGGCCCACGCCGACGCGGTGCTGTCCGACCCGACGCTGACCGCGGACGTCGAGCGGTTCGTCCGGCGGATCGCCCCGTACGCCCGCGTGAACTCGCTCGGCCAGAAGCTGGTGCAGCTCGCCATGCCGGGCGTGCCGGACGTGTACCAGGGCTGCGAGCTGACCGGCCTGTCCCTCGTCGACCCCGACAACCGGCGCCCGGTCGACTACGCCCACCGCCGCGAACTGCTCGCCGACCTGGACGCCGGGACCACCCCGGCCGACCTCGACGGCGAGAAGCTCCTCCTGACGTCCCGCCTGCTCCGGCTCCGGGAGCGGCACCCCGACTGGTTCGACGGCCCGTACGAGCCGGTGCCCGCGACCGGGTCCGCCGCCGGGCACGCCGTCGCGTTCCGGCGCGGCGGCGCCGTGATCGTCGCGACGAGGCTGGCCGCCGGGCTGGAGCGCCGCGGCGGCTGGGCCGACACCCACCTCGACCTGCCCGGCGGCCCCTGGCACGACGTCCTCACCGACCAGTCCTACCCCTCCGGCCTGGAGCTCAGCGGGGTCCTCCGGCTGCTCCCGGTCGCCGTCCTGATCGAGGCTCCATGAGGTACGAGGTGTGGGCGCCGGCCGCCGAGACCGTCGAGGTGGAGACCGGCGGGGCCCGGCACGCGATGACGCGCGCCGACCGGCCCGGCTGGTGGACGGCGGACGTCGGAGCCGAGGAGGAGCAGGACTACGGGTTCGTGCTCGACGGCGATGGACCGTTCCCGGACCCGTGCTCGCCCTGGCAGCCGGACGGCGTGCACGGGTTGAGCCGCACGTACGACCACGGGCGCTTCACGTGGTCCGACGAGGGCTGGCGGGGACGGCCCCTGCGGGGGTCGGTCCTGTACGAACTGCACGTCGGAACCTTCACCCCCGAGGGCACGTTCGACGCCGCCATCGAGCGCCTCGACCACCTCGTCGCCCTCGGCGTCGACGCCGTCGAGCTGCTGCCGGTGGCGGCCTTCCCCGGGCGGCACGGCTGGGGGTACGACGGCGTCCACCTGTGGGCGGTGCACGACCCGTACGGCGGACCGGACGGTCTGAAGCGGTTCGTGGACGCGGCCCACCGGCGTGGCCTCGCGGTCGTCCTCGACGTCGTCTACAACCACCTCGGCCCGAGCGGGAACCACCTGTGGAGGTTCGGCCCGTACTTCACCGACGCCCACCAGACGCCCTGGGGCCCGGCCGTCAACGTCGACCAGGCCGGCTCCGACGAGGTCCGCGCGTACATCGTCGGCAACGCGCTGATGTGGCTGCGCGACCATCACATCGACGGGCTGCGGCTCGACGCCGTCCACGCCATCCGGGACCAGCGCGCCCTGCACATCCTGGAGGAGCTGGCCGGGGCCGTGGCCGGGCTGAGCGCGGCGACGGGCCGGGAGATGTTTCTCATCGCCGAGTCCGACCTGAACGATCCCCGCCTGGTCACCTCGCGGGAGGCGGGTGGGTACGGCCTGGACGCGCAGTGGAGCGACGACTTCCACCACGCCCTGCACACCCTGCTCACCGGCGAGCGGCAGGGCTACTACGCCGACTTCGGCACCCCCAAGGTGCTGGCCAAGACGCTGACCCGGGTCTTCCTGCACGACGGGACGTGGTCGTCGTTCCGCGGCCGCACGCACGGGCGGCCGGTCGACACGCACCGCACGCCGGCCCACCGCTTCCTCGGCTTCCTGCAGAACCACGACCAGGTCGGCAACCGCGCCACCGGCGACCGGATCTCCGCGAGCCTGTCCCCGGGCCTGCGCAAGGTCGGCGCGGCCCTGCTGCTCACCGCGCCGTTCACACCGATGCTCTTCATGGGCGAGGAGTGGGGCGCCGGCACCCCGTGGCGGTACTTCAGCGACCACCAGGAGCCCGACCTCGCCCGTGCCGTCAGCGAGGGCCGCCGCCGGGAGTTCGCCGACCACGGGTGGGCCTCGGAGGACGTCCCCGACCCCCAGGACCCCGAGACCTACCGCGCCTCGATCCTGGACTGGAGCGAGCTCGACGAGCCGGACCACCGGGAGCTGTACGCGTGGTACCGCGACCTGATCGCGCTCCGGCGGGCCGAGCCCGGGCTGACCGACCCGCGGCTCACCGAGGTCGCGGTCGAGTACGGCGAGACCTGGCTCGTCATCCACCGCGGTCCGCTCCGGATCGCCGCCAACCTGGGCGCGGACTCCCTGCCGCTGCCGGAGGGCGACGTGCTCCTCGCCTCCTTCACCGAGGCGGCCGAGGGCAGGCTCCCGGGCGAGTCCATCGCGATCCTGCGAACGCCCGGTCAGGCCCGGACGTGACCGGCGGTCAGCGCCTGCTCTTGCCCAGCAGGACCAGGCCGATGACCATCCGGATGGCCCCGAACAGCATCGGCCCCCAGGCGACGACGTAGACCCCGCCGCTCCCGGACGCGTGCGAGTACGTGAGCACGGTGATCAGCAACCCGACCACGAACAACACCGCGCCGAAACCGATGGCGCGCGTGGCCCGGCGCCGCTCCGCGTCGTTCACGGGCGCGCCCTGGAACGGCGCGTTCGGATACGGCCCGTTCTGGTACGGCCCCTGGTACGGCTGCGGCCCGTTCGGATAGGGCGCGTTGGAGTACGGCCCGTTCTGGTAGGGCGGATTCTGCTGGTATGGGCCTTGGCCCGGCGGAGCCTGGTACGGCGCCTGGTAGCCGCCACCCTGCTGCGGAGCGTCCTGGTAGGGAGCGGCGGGCGGAGCCTGCGGGTAGTTCGGCGGGGGCGGCACGGCCCCTGGATATTGCTCTGTCATCTTTTCCGCTCATTCGCTGGCGGGCGGCAGGCCGATCTTCGGTCAAGACGCCTGCCACCGTAGTGGAGCTCCCGTCGACCCCACGTGCTATTTGACCGAGAAGAGCGGATTGAGGCGGATGCCCCGGGAGGGTTCCGCGGTGACCTCGCCGCCGTGTTGGTCGCGGTGCCACCGTCGCGGCCTCATCGCCGTCAGGAGTGACGCGTGGATGACCGGTTTGCCGGGGCTGGTAGGTCACTGCCGGCGTCACAGTGGCTGATCGATCTGGTCCGTGGTGGCGACCAGACCAGCCCGGACAGGCGCTTCCTCAACTCCAGGGCGCCGCTCGCCACCATGAGACCTTCTCGCCCGTACAGGGCGTACCAGCGACCGTCGAACGGATTGAACAGGAAGCCGACGCGAGGGAAGCGCCTAGTACTCCCAGGACGGCCGTCCGCTGACCTCATCGCAGGCCCGAGTCGGCAGGAGCGACGTTCGGTGATCGCATGCCCGGGGGCCGCTATGCGCCGCCGGGGGAACCCGCCGACGCTCTGGTGGCGGTGACCTCGGGGTGGAAGGTGCGGCGGTAGGCCATCGGGGAGACGCCGATCGCCGCGTGCAGGTGCTGGCGCAGGGAGACGGCGGTTCCGAAGCCGGCCTGCCGGGCGATCTGGTCCACCGGCAGGTCGGTGGTCTCCAGCAGGTGCCGGGCGAGCTCGACGCGCTGGCGGGCGAGCCAGCGGCCGGGGCTCATCCCGACCTCCTCCTGGAACCGGCGGGTCAGCGTGCGGACGCTCATCCCGGCCCGTGCGGCGAGCTCGGACAGGGAGATCGGCCGGTCGAGGTGCTCCAGCGCCCAGGAGCGGGCCGGTGCGGTGCCCGCGTCGTGCGGCTCGGGGACCGGGCGCTCGATGTACTGCGCCTGGCCGCCGTCACGCCACGGCGGGACGACGACCTGGCGGGCCACCCGGTTCGCCACCTCGCTGCCGTGGTCGCGGCGCACCAGGTGGAGGCACAGGTCGATGCCCGAGGCCGCCCCGGCCGACGTCAGGACGTCGCCGTCGTCGACGAACAGGACGTCCGGATCGACCCGGATCCGTGGATAGAGCCGCTGCAGCTCCGCCGCCTCGTTCCAGTGGGTCGTCGCCGGCCGCCCGTCGAGCAGGCCGGCCGCCGCCAGGACGAACGAGCCCGTGCAGATCGACATGACGCGGGTGCCCGGCCGGATCAGCGCCAGCGCCGCGGCGAGTTCGCCGGGAAGCCGGTCGATCGGTCGGCAGCCGCCGAAGGGCGGGACGACCACGGTGTCCGCGGTCGCCAGAACCGAGGCGTCATGGTCCACGGAGATCGAGAAGCCGGCGTGCGTGCGGACGGGCCCGCCGTCCAGCGTGCAGACCAACACCTGGTACAGCGGCTCGTCCTTCGGGCCGCGCGCACCCCCGAAGATCCGCGCGGGGATGCCCAGCTCGAACGGGACGACACCCTCCAGTGCCAGGACGACGACGCCATGCGGGGATCCGGCCATGGCCAGATCCTTTCACAGGATGACCATCGTGCCACTCCCGATCGGCGTGCGACTGCCCGAGGCTGGGCCCATCGCAACCGACGACACGGGAGAGTCGATGAACACCATGCGCGCGATCGTTCAGGAGGCACCGGGCGGCCCTGAGGTCCTCAGGATCGCCGAGGTCGAGCGGCCCGAGCCGGGCCTGCTGGAGATCCTGGTCCGGGTGCACGCCGCCGGGGTGAACCCCACGGACTGGAAGACTCGGGCTCGGGGCACTTCGATGACCGGGGTACCGCTGCCGAGACCCGGCTTCGACGTGTCCGGGGTGGTCGAGGCGGTCGGGCGGGGCGTGACGCTGTACGAGCCCGGTGACGAGGTGTTCGGGATGCCGCGCTTCCCCCACCCGGCGGGGGCGTACGCCGAGTACGTCACCGCACCGGCACGGGACTTCGCCCGCAAGCCCGCCGGTATCGACCACGTCCAGGCGGCCGCGCTTCCGCTGGCCGCGCTGACCGCCTGGCAGGGCCTGGTCGACACGGCGCGAGTCCGGACCGGCCGGCGGGTCCTCGTGCACGCGGCCGCCGGAGGGGTCGGTCACCTCGCGGTGCAGATCGCCAAGGCCAAGGGCGCGTACGTGATCGGGACCGCGAGCGGGGCGAAACACGAGTTCGTCCGCGGGCTGGGCGCCGACGAGGTCGTCGACTACACGAAGACCGATTTCACGGACGTCGTCCGGGACGTCGACATCGTGCTCGACGCCGTCGGCGGTGACTACGGTCTCAGGTCCCTGCGGACGCTTCGTGACGGCGGCGTCCTCGTCTCCTTCCTGTCGCCCGTCGGTGACGACGTCCTGGCGGAGGCCGGGAAGCGGGGGATCAGGGCCGGCTGGACGCTGGTCGAGCCGGACCATGCGGGGATGAAGGAGATCGCGGCGCTCGTCGAGGACGGCCGGCTGCGTCCCGAGATCGACTCGGTATTCCCGCTGGAGGAGGCGGCCAAGGCCCACGAGCGCGGCGAGACGAACCGGACGACCGGCAAGATCGTCCTGACGGTCGCCGGCTGAGGCCGGTCAGCGGCCGAGCAGGCGGTCGATGGCGCGGCGGGCGCGTGCGGGGGCCGTCGGGTCGCGGTGCAGCTGGATCGCCTGCTCGGCGGCGAGCACCACCCCGTTCAGCTCGAAGACGAGCTGGTCGACGTCGGTGTCCGCCGGCAGGTCACCGGCCTCGACGGCCGCGCGGAGCTCGGCGGCGACGTAGTCCGCCCAGCTCGCGAGGGCGGCGAGCACCGCGTCGCGGACCGGGCCGGGCCGGCCGTCGAACTCGGTGGCGACCGAGGTGATGAAGCAGCCGGCGTTCTCCTCCGCGTCCGTCATGGAGGCGATCCACTCCCCGAAGGCCCGCGCCAGACGGGCGGCCCCCGGGTCGGCGCCCGCCACCCGCGCCGGAACCCGGGCACGGAACCGCTCGATCGCCGCGTCGAGCGCGGCGAGCTGCAGGGCCTCCTTGGTGCCGAAATGGCCGATGACGCCGGCCTTGCTCATGCCGAGCTCGGCGGCGAGCCGTCCGATGGTGACGCCTTCCAGGCCCTCGGCCGAGGCCAGGGTGAGGGCGCACTCGATGATCCGGGTCCGGGTGGCGGCGGTCTCGACGGCGGACTTGCGGGGGCTCATGACAACAGCTTAACCTACCGACCGTTCGCTAAATGCGTACGATCGTTCGGTAGCTAAATGAGGTGCCGTCATGAGGATCCATCACCTGAACTGCGGCTCGATGCGCGAGATCGACCCCGGCGGCGAGGAGAACGCCCCGGAGCCCGCCCGCGTCCTGAACCACTGCCTGCTGGTCGAGACCGACACGTCCGGCCTCGTCCTGATCGAGACCGGGTTCGGGACGCCCGACGTCGCCCGCGCGGAAGAGACGCTCGGCCGCACCTTCCTGGACCGCACCCAGGCGGTCCTCGACCTGGACGAGACCGCCGTACGGCAGATCGAGCGCCTCGGGCACTCGCCCGCCGACGTCCGCCACATCGTGCTGACCCACCTCGACCTCGACCACAGCGGCGGGCTGCCGGACTTCCCGGACGCCACCGTTCATCTGCACGACAAGGAGTACCGGGCCGCCATGGCCGCCGCGAGCGGGCATCCCGAGCACGCGCTGCGCTACCGGCCGGCGCACTGGGCGCACCGCCCGCACTGGCGGACGTACGAGTCGCGGAAGGGCGTGTCGTGGTTCGGCTTCGACGCGATCGAACTCGACGGCCTGCCGCCGGAGATCCTCCTCGTCCCGCTGGCCGGGCACACCGAGGGGCACTGCGCCGTGGCGGTACGCGACGGCGACCGCTGGCTCCTGCACGCCGGCGACGCCTTCTACCACCACGGCCAGATCGAGCCGGAGGGCCGCTGGTCGATGCCCCTGTGGGAGGCGCTGGAGGAGATCACCGAGATCGACCGGCCGCTGCGCATGGCCAACCAGGCCCGCCTGCGCGAGCTCCTGCGCGACCACGGCGACGAGGTCGACGTCTTCTCGGCCCACGACCCCTGGGCCTTCGCCCGGCTCGCCGCCGGGTGAGGCGGCGGGTGAGGCGGTCACCCCTCGTGGTGCGGCGCGTACCCTGAGCTGGGCAGGTCGACCCGGAGTGGAGCGTATTTACTTTGCATTAGCGCGGTTATCGGTATGTCTGGTCTAGCCCTACGACTGGAAGATCGCAGGTCAAGGCCCCGCTACTGCCGAGGAAACGTTCTTGAATAGCTCTACGATCGGTTCATGACCTCAGTTCTGCTCGCCGAGGACGACACGTCCATATCCGAGCCTCTCGCCAGAGCGCTGCGGCGGGAGGGATACAACGTCGAAGTCAGTCCCGACGGTCCGCAGGCTCTCGAGCGGGCGCTCGGGGGCGGGGTGGACCTCATCGTCCTGGACCTCGGGCTGCCCGAGCTCGACGGGCTCGAAGTGGCCCGGCGCGTCCGCGCCGAGGGCCACGGCGTGCCGATCCTCATTCTCACCGCCCGCGCCGACGAGGTGGACACCGTCGTCGGCCTCGACGCCGGCGCCGACGACTACGTCACCAAGCCGTTCCGGCTCGCCGAGCTCCTGGCGCGCGTCCGCGCGCTGCTGCGCCGGGGCAGCACCGAGACGCCCATCGTCCAGGGCGTCCGAATAGACGCCGAATCCCGGCGCGCCTGGATGGGCGACCAGGAGCTCCAGCTGACGACCAAGGAGTTCGACCTGCTGCGCGTGCTGGTCCGCGACGCGGGCAAGGTCGTCACCCGGGAACAGATCATGCGGGAGGTGTGGGACACCAACTGGTGGGGCTCCACCAAGACCCTCGACATGCACATCTCCTGGCTTCGCCGCAAGCTGGGAGATGACGCGGGCAGCCCGCGTTACATCACGACCGTACGAGGAGTGGGTTTCCGCTTCGAGCGCGGTGACTAGTCGTGTGAACCCGGCGTGACCACCCCCTGGTCACGTCCCGGGCGAAAGAGAGGGACCCCCATGAGGCGACGGCTCCTGCTGTCGACGCTGGCCGTCGCGGTGGTCGCCGTGCTCCTGCTCGGCATCCCCCTGGCGTACTCGACCCATCGGCTTCTGTACGACGAGGCCGAACAGCAGGTCGAGCGGGAGGCGGCGACCGTGGTGGCCGGCGTGAACCTGAAACAGGAAGGCAAGCAGTCCGTCATCGGCGACCAGATCGCCAAGGAGTTCCCCAGCCGCTACATCGTCATCACGCTGGCCAACGACGAGGTGATCACGGCCGGGGCCGCGCCGCCCAAGGGCGCGCACGTCATCAGGAAGACCGCGAACGACCACGGCGTACGGGTCCAGGTGTCCCGTGACGCCGCCGACATCGAGGCCGAGGCGCTGCGCACGCTGGTGCTGATCGGCAGCCTCGTCGTGCTCGGCGTCGGGGTCGCGGTCGGGCTGGCGATGGTCCAGGCGCGCAAGCTGACCCTCCCGCTGATCGACCTGGCAGAGACGGCCGACCGCCTCGGCTCCGGCAACGCGCGGCCGCGCCGCCGCCGGTACGGCGTGCCCGAGGTCGACCGGGTCGCGGAGGTGCTCGACCGCAGCGCCGTGCGGATCGCCGACCTGCTGGCCGCGAGCCGGGAGTTCGCCTCCGACGCCAGCCACCAGCTGCGTACGCCGCTGACGGCGCTGTCGATGCGACTGGAGGAGATGATCGAGGCCGCGGAGTACCCCGACGTCGTACGGGAGGAGGGCGCCGCGGCGGCGGCCCAGGTCGAACGGCTCGCCGCGGTGGTCGAACAGCTCCTCGCCCGCGCCAAGCACGACCCGACGGGCGACGCGGTGCCCGTCGACGTCGACGACATCGTCGCGCAGCAGGTGGAGGAGTGGGATCCGGTCTTCCGGCGGAAGGGACGCCGGCTGGAGGTCTCCGGCGTTCCGGAGCTCACCGCCGTGGCCAGCCCCGGCGGTCTGTCGCAGATCGTCGCCACCCTGCTGGACAACTCGCTCGTGCACGGGGACGGCACGGTCACGATCCACACCAAGGAGACCGCCACGTCGATCGTCGTCGAGGTCGGGGACGAGGGGGTCGGCGTGCCGCCGGAGCTGGAGCGCCGCGTATTCGACCGCAACGTCAGCGGGCGATGGCAGGGCACCGGGCTCGGGCTCTACCTCGCGCGTTCGCTGGCGACCGCGGACGGTGGGCGGCTGGAGCTGATCCGCGCCCGTCCCGCCACCTTCGCGATCTTCCTGCGGAAGGCCGACGAGGTGCTGCGGGCGCGCGAGCGCGTCGTCAGCGGCCCCGCTTGACGGCCTGCCCGGCGGGCATCCGGGGCGGGGGCAGCGCGGCGTCGCCGCGTACGGTCTCCTCGTCCGAGGTCTCGGGCAGCCCGGTGTGCGGGTCGACCGGCGGCGCGGTCGGCGGCAGGAACACCCACCTCTTGTACGCCCAGTAGCGGAACAGCGTCGCCACGCCGGTGCCGATGATCTGCGACGTGTTGAACGCCAGGCCGCTGTGGATGCCGAGGACATAGTGGGTGAAGCCGATGAAGACCCACGTGATCACCAGGCCGACGCCGTTGAACACGAAGAACAGGACGTACTCCCGGCCCAGGCCCGACCTGTCGCGGTGGCGGAAGGTCCAGAACCGGTTGGCGAAGTAGGAGAAGGTCGTCGCCACGATCGTGCCGACGCCGAACGACGTCAGCGGGCCGACGTGCAGTCCGAGGTGCAGGGTGTCGGAGATGCCGATGGTGATGACGAAATTCAGCACGCCGATCGTCCCGAACGCCGCGAGCTCGTGGATCAGATGCGCGAATCTCTCGTAGGAACGACTGACGAAGCTCACGAAGCGGGACTCCTCATTCCGGTGTGGCGGCCGATCGCACGTCGCTCGACGAAGCCCGGATTGTCGATACCCCTGGCCTACGAGGTTAGACGGCCTTCCCGCGCCTGTTGTTCCCACGCTCGTCGCCCGGCGAACCCACCCGCTGAGCACGACGGATAGGCTTCGCACCGTGACGGACAGGCAAGACATACCAGTCGTCGGCATGGTCGGCGGCGGGCAGCTGGCCCGGATGACGCAGCAGGCGGCGATCGCGCTCGGTGTGCCGCTGCGGGTGCTCAGCGACAGCGCCCACGCGTCGGCGGCGAAGGTGATCTCCGACGTGCGCATCGGCGACCATCGCTCCCTCGATGACCTGCGCACCTTCGCCAAGGGCGCCGACGTGGTGACGTGGGACCACGAGCACGTCCCCGGCGAGCACATCCAGGCGCTGGAGGCGGCCGGCGTCGTCTGCCGCCCCGGCTCCGGGGCGCTGCTGCACGCCCAGGACAAGCGCGTCATGCGCGAACGCCTCACCGCCCTCGGCGCGCCGTGCCCGGAGTTCGTCGTCCTCGACCCCGAGACGCCCCTCGCGACCCTTGAAAGTTTCGCGGAGGAGACGGGCTGGCCGGTCGTGCTCAAGGCGACGCGCGGCGGCTATGACGGCAAGGGCGTATGGGTCTGCGCGTCCCTGGAGGAGGGCCGCGCCGTCGTCGAGCGCGCCACGGGGGAGGGCGTCGGCCTGATGGCCGAGCGGCACGTGCCGTTCCGCCGGGAGCTGGCCGCCCTCGTCGCCCGCTCGCCGTACGGGCAGGGCGCCGCGTACCCGATCGTGGAGACCGTCCAGACCGACGGGATCTGCACCGAGGTGATCGCCCCGGCGCCCGGCCTGGACTCCGACCGCGCCGAGGAGGCGCAGCGGCTGGCGCTCGGCCTCGCCGATTCGCTGGGTGTGACCGGGCTCCTGGCCGTCGAGCTGTTCGAGACCGAGGACGGCGTCCTCGTCAACGAGCTGGCGATGCGGCCGCACAACTCCGGGCACTGGACGATCGAGGGCTCGCGCACGTCGCAGTTCGAGCAGCACCTGCGCGCCGTGCTCGACCTGCCGCTCGGCGACACGACGCCCACCGCGCCGTACACCGTGATGGCGAACGTCCTGGGCGGCGACGACCCGGAGATCTACAAGCGCTACATCCACGTCATGGCCCACGACCCCGCCGTGAAGGTGCACTTCTACGGCAAGGAGGTCCGGCCCGGCCGTAAGATCGGCCACGTCACCGCGCTCGGCGACGACCTGGAGGAGACCCGCGAGCGGGCCCGCCACGCCGCCGACTACTTGAGGAAGGGCCCCACCGGATGACCGTCGGCGTCGTGATGGGCAGCGACTCGGACTGGCCCGTGATGAAGGCGGCCGCCGAGGCGCTGGATGAGTTCGACGTCCCGTACGAGGCGGACGTGGTCTCGGCGCACCGGATGCCGAACGACATGATCACGTACGGTTCGGAGGCCGCCTCCCGCGGGCTCCGGGTGATCATCGCCGGCGCGGGCGGCGCCGCCCACCTGCCGGGCATGCTCGCCGCCGTGACGCCGCTCCCGGTGATCGGCGTGCCGGTGCCGCTCAAGTACCTCGACGGCATGGACTCGCTGCTGTCGATCGCGCAGATGCCGGCCGGCGTGCCGGTGGCGACCGTCGCGATCGGAAACGCCCGCAACGCCGGCCTCCTGGCCGTCCGGATCCTCGCCGCGAGCGACCCGGAGCTGCGTGAGCGCATGGAGGAGTTCCAGCGCGACCTGCATGCCCAGGCCAAGCGCAAAGGCGAACGCCTCCGCCGCCCCTAGCCGGCCGGCGGCCGCACCGAGACATTTCGCTCGGCGCGGGTCATGCTTCAGGGCGTGACAGGGATCAGGATCTGGAAGCGTGTCGCCGTCGGGCTGGGTGCGCTGGTCGTGTGCGGGCTGGTCGGAGCCGGCCTGTACACGCGCGTCTCGTACGGCGAGTGGTCGCCGTTCACGCCGCCGGACCGTTTGCAGTTCTGCGGCGTGCGCTATTACCGGGCAGGTGCTCCGGGCGAGGAGGTGACCACGTCCCGCGCGGGGGCGCTGCGCGCCGACCGTTCCACGTGGTGGCTGCGGGCCACCTCCGTGGGGCTCGCGCGATGGCGGGTCTACCGCACCTCGACCTGGTCGTGTCCGGAGCCCCACGGGCGCAACGGGAGCGGCCACACGCTGTGGGTCGAGGTCGGCGCGGACCGGTACCTGGAGATGGACGACGACAACTGAGCGCCGGCCACGCGGCGGCTCGGTCTTCGAGTACATCGAGAGCGCATGAGCGTCACCTCGGAATAGCGCGAACTCCCCCCGACTCGACCACGGCAGGGGGGAGTTCTCACTGTTCAGGAGGTCTACTTCAGGAGCTGGCGGGCCATCACCACGCGCTGGATCTGGTTGGTGCCCTCGTAGATCTGGGTGATCTTGGCGTCGCGCATCATGCGCTCGACCGGGTAGTCCTTCACGTAGCCATAGCCGCCGAGGAGCTGGACCGCGTCGGTGGTGATCTCCATGGCCGCGTCGGAGGCGAAGCACTTGGCCGCCGAGGAGATGAAGGTCAGGTCCGCGACCTTCTCGCCCTCCATCGCCCGCTCGGACTTCGCGGCGGCGGCGTAGGTGAGCTGGCGGGCCGCCTCCAGCTTCATGGCCATGTCCGCGAGCATGAACTGCACGCCCTGGAAGTCGCCGATCGCCTTGCCGAACTGCTTGCGCTCCTTGACGTACCCGATGGCGTAGTCGAGCGCGCCCTGGGCGATGCCGAGGGCCTGGGCCGCGATGGTGACCCGCGTGTGGTCCAGGGTGGCGAGCGCGGTCTTGAAACCGGTGCCCTCGTCGCCGATGATCCGGTCGGCCGGGATCCGCACGTCGTCCATGATGACCTCGCGCGTCGGCGAGCCCTTGATGCCGAGCTTCTTCTCCGGTGCGCCGAAGCTCACACCGGGGTCGCTCTTCTCGACGACGAAGGCGGAGATGCCGCGGGCGCCCTTCTCCGGGTCGGTGACGGCCATCACGGTGTAGTACTCCGAGACGCCCGCGTTGGTGATCCAGCGCTTGGTGCCGTTGAGGACCCAGTGGTCGCCGTCACGCACGGCCCTGGTCTTCATCGAGGCCGCGTCGCTGCCCGCCTCCGGCTCCGACAGGGCGTAGGAGAACATGGCCTCGCCGCGGGCCACCGGGCTCAGGTAGCGTTTTTTCAGGTCTTCGGAGCCGGAGAGGAGAATGGGCACGGTTCCGAGCTTGTTCACCGCCGGGATCAAGGAGGAGGCGGCACAGGCTCGGGCGACCTCTTCGATGACGATCACCGTGGCGAGGGCGTCGGCGCCGACTCCCTCGTACGCCTCGGGGACGTGGACGGCGTGCAGGTCCGCCTGCACGAGCGCGTCATAGACGGCCTGGGGGAACTCCCCGGTCTCGTCGGTCTCCGCGGCCCGCGGAGCGATCTTGTCATCGGCCAGCGAGCGAACCGTCTCGCGGAGCATCCGGTGCTCTTCGGAGAGTTCGTACAGAGGAAAGTCTGCGGTCATGTGCCGATGGTACGCGGTCAACCTACTCGCCAGTAGGGCCGATAACATGCCGAGCGGCCCGTGGGGGATGCAGACGGGGTCGGGCACGAAACTCTGAGGAAAGGAGGCGGGACCTTGGCACAGCGTTTGACCGTGATCGGTACCGGCTACCTGGGCGCCACCCACGCGGCATGCATGGCCGACCTGGGGTTCGAGGTGCTGGGCGTGGACGTGGACGCCGAGAAGATCGCCCGACTGACCCGGGGCGACCTTCCGGTCTACGAGCCGGGCCTGGAGCCGATCCTGCGCCGCAACCTGGAGAACGGCCGACTGCGGTTCACGACCTCGTACGAGGAGGCCGCCGAGTTCGGCGACGTGCACTTCATCTGCGTCGGCACGCCGCAGAAGCCCGGGGAGTACGCCGCCGACATGCGCTACGTCGACGACGCGGTCGACTCCCTCGCGCCGCTCCTCACCCGCGCCTGCGTCGTCGTCGGCAAGTCCACCGTCCCGGTCGGCACGGCCGAGCGGCTCGCCCGGCGGCTGACGGAGCTCGCCCCGGCCGGAGACGTCGTCGAGCTCGCGTGGAACCCCGAGTTCCTGCGCGAGGGCTACGCCGTCGAGGACACCCTGCACCCGGACCGCATCGTGGCCGGCGTCCGGTCCGACCGCGCGGAGAAGGTCCTGCGCGAGGTGTACGCCTCGATGATCGCCGACGGCGTCCCCTTCATCGTCAGCGACTTCCCCACCGCCGAGCTGGTCAAGGTGTCGGCGAACGCCTTCCTCGCCACAAAGATCTCTTTCATCAACGCGATGGCCGAGGTCTGCGAGGCCGCGCACGCCGATGTGACGAAGCTCTCCGAGGCCCTCTCCTACGACGACCGGATCGGCGGCAAGTTCCTCGGCCCGGGGCTCGGCTTCGGCGGAGGATGCCTGCCCAAGGACATCCGGGCGTTCATGGCCCGCGCCGGCGAGCTGGGCGTCGACCAGGCGCTGTCGTTCCTGCGCGAGGTGGACGCCATCAACATCCGGCGCCGCATCCGCATGGTCGACCTGGCGCGCGAGCTCCTCGGCGGGTCGTTCATCGGCCGTACGGTCGGCGTCCTCGGCGCGGCGTTCAAGCCGAACTCCGACGACATCCGCGACTCTCCGGCCCTCGACGTCGCGACGTCCATCCGCGCGCAGGGCGGCCAGGTGACGGTCTACGACCCGCAGGCGCTGGGGAACGCCCGCCGGGCGCACCCGGACCTGAGCTACGGCTCGTCCGCGATGGACGCCGCCGGCGGCGCGCACGTCGTGCTGCTGCTCACGGAGTGGAAGGAGTTCCGGGACCTCGACCCGGAGGTCCTCGGTACCGCGGTCGCCGAGCGGAACATCGTCGACGGCCGCAACGCGCTCGACCCCGAGCGGTGGCGCGCGGCGGGCTGGCAGTACCGCGCGCTGGGACGCCCGTAGGACGCGTTTCCGTAAATAGAGAGGCCTCCGGTAGGCGGTTCAACGACCGGATGAACCCAGTGCGCCGGAGGCCTCGGCGCGGGTGACCTCCCAGGCCGCCTCGATCATCTGGAAGATCTCGTCCACCGCGGCCTCCGGATCGGCCGCCTCGCGGGCCAGCGAAAAAGCGTCGATCACGAACATCGCGATCGTCCGGCAGGCCGTCGTGGCCGGTGGCAGGCCGAGATCGGCGGCGATGGCCGTCGCCAGCGACTCCGCGTGGCGCAGCCTCATCGCCCCCTCGTACTCCCGCAGGGCGGGAGATTCGTCGATCATGCGCCAGATCGGGGCGGCGCCGTCCCCGGTGCAATGGCGCACCAGGGCCTGCATCTCGCGGCACAGCGCGGGGATGAGCGGCTCGTGCGGCGTCCGGCCGGTGACCGCCTGGGTCAGGCGTTGTTCGAAGTCCGCGTCCTGCTCGAAGACCAGGGCCTCTTTCGCGGCGAAGTGGGAGAAGACCGTGGTGACGGCCACGTCGGCCTCGGCTGCCACGTCACGGATGCCCACCGCGTCGTATCCGTGCTCCAGGAAGAGCCGCAGGGCGGTGTCAGCGATCTTCTGGCGGGTCGCGGCCTTCTTCCGCTCCCGGCGGCCGGGCGGCACGGTCATGCCCTGATGCTATCAGGTGCAAAGTCATAACGGTTTCGAAGAACTAACGGTTAGTGCTACGGTCGACCGCATGAAGAAAGTGAGCTTCGCCGAGTTCGGCGGTCCGGACGTCCTGCAACTCATCGACGCCGAGGAGCCCCACGCGGGCCCCGGCCAGGTGCGCATCGCCGTGCGGGCGGCGGGCGTGAACCCCGTCGACTGGAGGCTTCGCGAAGGCCAGGTTCTCGGGGCCCATCCCGTCGAGTTGCCCTTCGGAGTCGGGCAGGACGCCGCCGGGGTGGTGGACGAGGTCGGCGAGGGCGTCGAAGGGGTCGAGGTCGGCGACCACGTGTTCGGCGAAGGGACGAGCACCTACGCCGAGTTCGCCGTGCTGTCGGCCTGGGCCCGCATGCCCGATGGCCTGACGTTCGAAGAGGCGGCCGGGTACCCCTCCGTGGTGGAGACCGCGCTGCGCATCATCCGCGAGGTCGGGGTGCGGCCCGGGCAGACGCTGCTGGTCAGCGGTGCGTCCGGGGGAGTCGGATCGGCGGTGCTGCAGATCGCCCGCGACCGCGGCATCGCGGTGATCGGCACGGCCGGGGCCGCGAACCAGGACTACCTGCGCAGCCTGGGTGCCCGCGCCACGACGTACGGCGAGGGCTGGGTCGAGCGGGTGCGGCGGCTCGGCCGTGTCGACGCGGCTCTCGACCTGGCCGGCTCGGGCGTGATCCGCGAGCTTGTCGAGCTGACCGGGGATCCCCAGAAGGTGATCTCCATCGCCGATCTCGGCGCGCCGGAGCTCGGCGTCCGCTTCTCCGGCGTGGCCGGGAGCGTGCCGGACGCGCTCGCCGAGGCCGCCGGCCTCATCGCGCGGGGAAGGCTCCACATCCCGGTCCAGAAGTCGTACACGCTCGCCGAGGCCGCGGCGGCGCACATCGACAGCCAGGCCGGTCACACGCGCGGGCGCCGGGTCGTGGTCGTCGCTCCCTAGCGGGAATCGGGCCGGAACACCGCGCGGACGCAGCCGTCCTCCTTTTTCTTGAACATCTCGTATCCCCTCGGCGCGTCGTCGAGCGACATCTCGTGAGTGGCGAGATGGCGGGTGACCAGTTCACCCTTGGCGATCCGCTGGAGGAGCATGGGAATGTACCGGTGTCCGTGCTGCTGCGCGCTGCGGACGGTCAGCCCCTTGTTCATCACCGCGCCGAGGGGGAACTTGGCGACCGTTCCGGCGAAGACGCCGAGGATGAAGACCGTTCCGCCCTTACGGCAGGCGAGGATCGCCTCCCGGACGGCGAACGGGCGTTCCGTCTCCACATGAAATCGCTTCTTGGCCTGGTCGTAGACGAACTCCGGCCTCGGGCTGTGGGCCTCCATCCCGACCGCCTCGATGCAGACGTCCGGTCCCCGCCCTCCAGAGCGTTCCCGCAGCTCGGCGAGGACGTCGACGGCGGTGTAATCGATCGTCTCCGCACCCACATGGTGTTCGGTCATGGCCAGACGTTCGGGGAGCCGGTCGATGACGATCACACGTTCCGCGCCGAGGAGCATCGCCGCTCGGGCCGCCATCTGGCCGACGCCGCCGGCGCCCCAGACGGCGACGATGTCGCCGGGTTTCACACCCCCCAGGTCGGCCCCCATCCAACCGGTCGGAGCCGCGTCGGAGGCGAACAACGCGTTCTCGTCGTCGACACCGTCGGGAATGGGAAACGCGTCATAGTCGGCGTACGGCACACGGATGTACTCGGCGTGACTGCCCGGGAAGCCGCCCATGACGTGCGAATAGCCGTAGACGCCGCCGGTCTCGAAGCCCCATGCCTTCTGGCCGGGCGTGGGATTGGGGTTGCTGTTGTCGCACAGCGACCACAGGCCGTGCTCGCAGTTCCAGCAACGGCCGCAGCCGATGAAGGAGCACACCACGACCCGGTCACCCACCCGGTGGCGCCGGACCTGCGAACCCATCTCGACGATCTCCCCGATGAACTCGTGCCCGATCACGTCACCCGGCCTCATCTGGGGGATGTAACCGCCGAGCAGATGCAGGTCCGAACCACAGGTCGTGGTCAGCGTCACCTTGACGATCACATCCTGCCTGTTCTCCATCCCCGGATCGGGCACATCCTTCACCGACAGGTCGTCGATCCCTTCCCAGCACAGCGCCTTCACCGTCCCCCCTCTCCGCGAGCATGCAGGGTGGCGCGCTCCGACAGCCTTCCGGCCGTCCTGCGTCGCGTGGTCGGCGGCGCGGGCCGCTGCAGAACCTCCCCCGTCTCGATCAGGGACTTGGCCGCACGCAGTGCCGACTGCACCACCTGGCGGGCATCGCCTTCCGCCGTTCGGCCGGCCGCTTTGGCGATCCGTCCCCGCGCGGGCGATTCGCGCAGCCGTGCACCGAGCTCGGTCCCACGGCCGCCGGGGGCCGGTCGGATCATGATTTCGAGCGCTTCCCCGAACCGGGCGATGGGCTCGGGGAGTTCGCCCGGTTCGGACAGACGCTGGGGCGGATAGTTGATCGTCACCATCTGCCAGCGGTTCAGGGGCTCGGGCTCTCTTCTCCTGCGGGTGACACGCGCGAGCAGCCACGCGGCGACGACCCCCGCTCCGGCCGGCAACGCGAGTCCTACGCCAAGTCTCATGTCTCCTCGCTGTTTGTCGGCTATTCGGGTCGAATGCGCGAAATCACCCCTACCCGTGCCGACCGGAGCCTCACTCTCGGCTCGGCGATGAGGGGAAACCTTTGCCGCATGCTGACGATTCAGCCGGCGAGAAAGCGCGCTCATCCGACGCTGGTTCGAGAAATGGATCGGGGAGACGGGACATGCCGAACGCTCGGCGGCCCCGGGAAGCCTGCGGCGCGCTCGGCGGTTGGCGTAGTCATGGGCACCTCCTACGCCGATGAGGCCGTCATCCGCCGGGTCCTGCTCGACTCGCGGACGTGGGCGTTCGTCGGGCTGCGCGACAATCCGGGCCGTACCGCGTACGACATGGCACGGTTGTTGCAGTCTCGCGGCAAGACGATCGTCCCCGTCCACCCCGGCGCCGAGACCGTCCTCGGCGAGCCGGGCGTCCCCTCGCTGGCCGAGGTTCCGGGACGGGTGGACGTCGTCGGTGTCTACCGCCGCGCCGGGCACGCCGGCGAGGTCGCCGACGAGGCGATCAAGCTCTTCGCGACGTACGGCCCGCGCCGGGAGGGCGAGGTCCGGGCGGTCTGGTTCCCGCTCGACGTGGTCGACGAGGAGGCCGCCCGGCGGGTCCGTGACGCCGGGCTCGACGTCGTCATGGACCGCTGCCCGGCGATCGAGTGGGCCCGCCTGGGCCTGCCCCGCTGAGACGCGTCAGTACGCCATGGCACCGGCGGCGGCGCCGGTGGCGGTGACGAGGGCGTCGTCGACCGTGTCGTACACGGGGACCGCGGAGGCGATGCCGGTCAGGGCGACGACCCGGGCGGGGCCGCCCCGCAGTCCCGCCAGGCACGGCCGGCCGCCGAGCCTGCGCGTCCGCTCGCCGGCGGCCAGGATGACCCCCAGGCCGCTGGTGTCCATGAAGGTCAGCGCGGTGAGGTCGAAGACCAGGTCGTCGCCCTCGTGCAGGACCTCGGAGAGGAACGCCTCCAGGCCGCGGGCGGTGGCGGCGTCGAGTTCGCCGCCGACCGCGACGACGGTGGTGCCGGGCAGGCGTCGGTGCGTGAGCGTCAGCTCTTCCATGGGGCTTCTCCGTGTATCCGGGTCGTGGGCAGGAGAATCACGTCGGTCGGCGGGCCGGGTTCCGGCCGGTCGCCGTCAGGCGAACGCCCAGCCGTCGTCCCGCCGTCGCGCGGGTTCCTCGGCGGGCGGCTCGATGAGAACTCCAGTGAGGGGCTCGGCCGTCTCGGCGTAGCCGGGAAGCGCTTCGAGAAGGCCCTGGGCGAGCGTCTCCAGCAGCCGGGCGTCGGCTCGGGCACCGGTGTGCAGTGCGCAGACCCAGACGTTGCGGACGCATCGCTCGATCTTTTCGGCGGGGATCCGGTCGAACCGCTCGATGAGCCGCCGCGTGGCGATGTCGCAGACGATGGAGGGTTCCCAGACGGAAATGGCCATGACGGAAGTCCTTCTCACGAGAGGAGACTGTCCCGAGCCACTTCTTGACCGGTATGCCGGATCTTACGACGTTTGTCCGCCCAGCGCTACACCGGCTGCTCAGTGCTGCACCGGCCGCCCTACCGCGGGCGGCGCATCTCCCTGGTGCCGCCGTCCTCGTCGCGAGGGCTGAACGGTGAGCGGTCGCCGTAGGAGCGTTCCGGCTCGTACAGCGGCACGTCGAACTCCGTCTGACCGTACGCGGTGGCGGCCGGCTCCTCATCGGCGTACCGGGAGGTGCCGTAGGCGGGGGTGTTCCCGTCGTCGCGCGCGGCGTGCCGGCCCCGGCCGCCGCCGGACGTCGAACGCCGCCCGTACGTCTCCTCGGGCTCGGGCAGTCCGTACTCGTACGGCGGGTCGTCGTCGACGCCCGGACGGCGGCGCCACCGTGAGGGAAAGAAGGACGCGAACAGCAGGCCGACGCCCGCGAACAGGATGAACCCCTCCTCTTCGAGACCGGCGAGCGTGACGCGCTGGCCCTTGAAGGGGAACCGGTTGATGAGGTCGGCGGTCGTCTTCTGGGAGACGAAGAACAGGACGCCGGCGGCGGTGAGGATCAGGCCGCCGACGAGTGAGCCCAGCGGCGACAGGCGCGAGGCGACGAGGAGGGCGAAGACGATCGCGGCGCCGGCCAGCAGGCCCCCGCCGAGCCACTTGTCGGTCGTGTGGCCCTGCATCACGAAGCCGTGCTGCAGGCGGTAGGTGCCGAAGATCAGAAGCCCCGCGAGCGCGGCGGTGAGGACCACGCCCAGGAGAAGGCCCCAGGCATGGCGGGCGCCGTTCGACATCGCTGTCCTCCCAGTGGCCGGCGACCCGGCGTGGCCGCCGGTACAGCAGAAGGCTAGTGGCCCGGCGAACGCGTCAAAAGGCACATTGAGGTCACTCGTCGGCTTACGCCCGAAATCACTTGCAGAGGTTCTGCGTCGCCGTCCGCGCGGTCACCTGCTGCTGGGAGTCGCCGGCCGGCGCCTTGGCGGGCGGGCTCACGGTGACCTTCTTGGCCCCGGACCAGGACGGGCCCACCACGACCTGCAGCCGCGAGCCGAGCCCGGGGACCTGCTTCAGCCGTGCCCCCGGAATGGCGGCCTTCAGGGTGCGCGCCGAGTCCTCCCGGCCCGGGCCGTACTGGATGACGGTCGCCGTGGCCCCGGGGCGGGCGCCCGGCACGACGACCGCGCCGAACCCGGCGTCGCGCAGATCGCCCGCCGCCCGGGCGGCCAGCCCGGGAGTCCCGACGCCGTTGACGACCCGCACCGTGATGTTCCGCGGAGCCACGGTCAGGGCGTTCGGATCCGGCGTGTGCGACGCGGCCGGGGACGCGCTCGACGAGGCGCTCTGGACGGGCTTTGGCGGCTCGACGATCGGCTTGTCCCGCTGGATCTCGTCGAAGAGCCGGCCGGCGGCCTGCTCGTCCCACAGTACGGTCGACTGCCGCAGCCCCCCGATCGTCGTCAGGTAGTCGGGGTTGGACAGCGGCACCGTCGTGAAGGCGATGCTGTCCGTGCTCATCCCCCTCATCTGCGTGGCCAGGGACGTCAGCGTGCCCTTCGACAGCTCCTTGTCGGCGCGGATCGTGCTCAGCGCCGCGCCGAGCACCGCCGGATACTTCGTCGGATCGCTCAGCGCCTTGTGCGCCACCGCCGACATGAACTGCTGCTGCCGCTGGATCCGGCCCAGGTCGCTGCCGCCGGTCAGGGTGTAGCGGGCGCGTGAGTAGGCGAGGCCGGTCTTGCCGTCCACGGTGCTCTTGCCGGCGGGCAGCCGCAGGCCGCTCTTCGGGTCGTCGATCGGCTGGTTCGTGCAGATCGTCACGCCGCCCAGCGCGTCGACGACCTTGATGAAGCCCAGGAAGTTCACCTCGACGTAGTGGTCGACGTGGACGCCGGTGACCCGCTCCACCGTCTGCACGGCGAGCGTCGGCCCGCCGTACATGTACGCCCAGTTGAGCTTGCCCTGCCGCTCGCCGACCTCCGTGCCCTTCGCGCCCTCGCTGCCGTTGGACCGGTGCGCCGGGATGGTGACCAGGGAGTCGCGCGGCATGCTGACCACGGTGACCTTGTCGTGCTTCGAGGAGATGTGCACCAGCATCATCGTGTCGGAGCGCTCGCCGTCGGCCTTGCCGAGGTGCAGGTCCCGGATCTGCTGGTCGGTCAGGCCTTCACGCCGGTCGACGCCGGCCAGCAGGATGTTCATCGAGCCCTGGGGCCCGGCGTCGGGGCGGTTCTTCAGCCCGTCGAAGGCGTTGACGCGCCGCACGCTGCCCAGCACGTAGTCCTGGACGGCCCAGCCGCCGCCGGAGAACAGCAGCACGGCCGTCGACATCAGGCCCGTCGTGACGAGGTACCGGCGCTGCCGCCGCGCGCCGTCCGGCGCCACCGCCGGCGCCGGTGCCGCGCGCGAGCGGCGCTCGACGCGCACGTGGGAGGACTCGGTGTCGCCGAACGCGACACCCTCCACCTCCGCCGCCTCGTCGTCACCCGGGGCGCCGGGACGGGGACGGAAGTAGCGCTCCTGTGGGTCGGACTCCTCGTCGTGTGCCATGCCGGCTCGCCTCTCCGGGGGGTGCGAAGTCTTGCCTTCATTGCGGCGTTCCTCGCGTTCGTACAGTAGCGTGGCGCCGTCATGAATCCCTCGCCCAACACACAGGTCGCCCGAAACCGCGTTTGGCCGGCCGTGTCAGTGATCATGCCCGTGCTCAACGAGGAGCGGCATCTCGCGGAGGCGGTCGGGTCCATCCTCACCCAGGACTACCCCGGTGAGCTGGAGCTCGTCATCGCGGTCGGGCCCTCCCGCGACCGTACGCAGGAGATCGCGGAGAAACTCGCGGCCGACGATCCGCGGATCGTCGTCGTCGCCAATCCGACGGGCCGTACCCCCAACGGCCTGAACGCCTGCATCCAGGCCTCCCGGCACTCCATCATCGTCCGCGTCGACGGCCATTCGCTGCTGCCGTCCGACTATGTCCTCGCCGCCGTCGAGACCCTCGAGGAGACCGGCGCGGACAACGTCGGCGGCATCATGGCCGCCGAGGGCGTCACGCCGTTCGAGAAGGCCGTCGCCCGCGCGATGACGACCAAGATCGGCATCGGCAACGCGACGTTCCACATCGGCGGGCAGCCCGGTGAGGTCGAGACCGTCTATCTCGGCAGCTTCCGGCGCAGCGCCCTGGACCGGGTCGGCGGGTACGACGAGACGTTCGTGCGCGCGCAGGACTGGGAGATGAACCACCGCATCCGCCAGACCGGCGGCAGGATCTGGTTCACCCCGCGGATGCGCGTGACGTACCGGCCCAGGCCGAACCTCCGGGCGCTGGCCAAGCAGTTCTTCCACACCGGGAAGTGGCGGCGCGTCGTCGGCCGTGAGCATCAGGGCACGCTCAACCTGCGCTACCTCGCGCCGCCGGTCGCCGTGGTCGCGATCGCGGCCGGCGCGGTCGCGGGCGTGTTCGGGTTCTGGCCCGGCTGGATCATCCCCGGCGGGTACGCCGCCGCGATCCTCGCCGGCTCGGTCGCGACCGGGCGCGGGCTGCCGTTCTCGGCCTGGGCGCGGCTGCCGCTCGTCTACGCGACCATGCACCTCGCGTGGGGCGCGGGCTTCCTGCTCAGCCCGCCGAGCCTGGGGCGTTCTCCCCAGCGGTGATCTGCTCGGCGATCAGCAGATCGACCGGATGCGTGATCTTGATGTTCTGCTCGCTGCCCGGGACGACCAGGATGGGCGTCTCGGGCAGGTAGCGGTGCACGACGCCGCAGTCGTCCGTCGGCGGCCGTTCGGCGAACCCCGGGTCGGCCAGCGCCCGCTCGTACGCCGCCCGGATGACGGCGAGACGGAACCCCTGCGGCGTCTGGAAGCGCCGCAGTGAGTCCCGGCGCGGCATCTCGACCACCCGGTCACCCTCGACCACCACCACGGTGTCCGACGAGGGCACCGCGACCGCGACGACGTCCTCGTGCTCCAGCGCGGCGACGCACTCGGCGATGATGCGCGCGTCCACGAACGGGCGTGCGGCGTCGTGGAACAGCACGCGCGCGTCGCCGGGCTCGTGCTCCAGCGCGGCCAGCGCCCGCAGCGTCGACTCCGTACGGGTGGGGCCGCCCTCGACGACCCGGCGCACCTTGGCGTACGGCTTGGCGATGACCTCGGCCTCGGGAACGTGGCCCGCCGCCATCACGACGACGACCTCGTCGATGTCCGGCGCCGACTCGAACGCCTCGATCGCACGGGCCAGAATGGGGCGACCGCCGACCGCCGCCAGCTGCTTGGGCGCACCCAGCCCGAGGCGCAGTCCCGTCCCGCCGGCGAGGACGACCGCAACGGTTCTCATCCGCAGCACTTTACCGACCGCGCGGGTACGACCGTGGGGGCCCACAGGCCCGTGGCAGCGGTAACCTATGGGGGCTCTCGCCGCGTCACCCGGCTGAACGGATGTTTACGGCGAGGAGGCGGCGCGCTACTAGTCGCGGTATGGTCGGCGCTCGCATCTCACGGCCCCGGCCGGAGAGAGACCCCCACCCCAGACCTGAGGACTACAGAGATGAAGTTCGGAGGGTGCCGATGACGTTGGCAGTGGTTCTCGCGACCGAGGCGGTCGCGTCCGGTTCCACGCCGACGGCCGGCCTCACACTCCCGGGCGGCGCCGTGGTCGTCACCCGGCTGCTCGCCCAGCTCCAGTCCCTCGACATCGCCGACAGACGCGTGATCGCCCGCCCCGAGTTCGCCGCCGCCCTGCGCGAGGCCGGCTGTGAGGTCGTCGAGTCCAAGGGGCTCGCCGACGACCTGCGCGAGATCGCCCGGGTCGCCCGCGCCGCGAAACGGCCGATGCTCATCATGCACGGCGACGTCGTCGCCCATCGCGAGGTGTTCGCCCGGCTCGTCTACAACTCCAAGGCGCCCGCCTCCGCCGTCGTCGCCCGCGTGCCCGTGAACGACGACCAGTTGACCCGCCCTCTCATCCGGATCCGCAAGGGCCGCATCCAGTCCGCAGGCTCCCCGTACCACCAGGTGACCGACCCGAACGCCGTCTTCCGCGGCATCGTGCGGGTCTCTCAGGAGGAGACCGGGACCCTCGCCGCGGTGGCCGAGAGACTGGCCGACCTCGCGGACAAGCCGGACGGCTTCACGGAGATCAGCCCGCTCCGCCGGCTGTGGGACGACCCGGAGGACACCGGGGACGTCGAGATCGAGCAGGCCGGCGGCGTGCACCTCGAGGCACTCGCCACCACCCCGATCACCGGAGACGACGCGCCCGCACTGCTCGTCGTCGGCCTGGTGCGCTCGGGGGTGAAGGTCACCGGCCGCGGCAACAGCTCGTTGGTGTGCGAGCGGGTCCTCGACCAGACGCAGGCGGACGCGGCCCAGCGGGCCGTCGACTCCGTCGACGAGGACAAGGTCCGGCTCACCGCGGCGGTCAAGAACAACGACGGCTTCTTCACGACCTACGCGGTCAGCACCTACTCCCGCTACATCGCGCGCTGGGCCGGCAGGCGCGGCTGGACGCCGAACGCCGTCACCGCGATCTCGATGGGGATCTCGATCATCGCTGCGGGGTTCTTCGCCACCGGCCAGCGGTGGGGGATGATCCTCGGCGGCCTGTCGCTGTACTTCGCGTTCGTCTTCGACTGCGTGGACGGGCAGCTCGCCCGCTACACCCGGCAGTTCAGCACGCTCGGCGCCTGGCTCGACGCGACGTTCGACCGTGCCAAGGAGTACACCGTGTTCGCCGGCCTCGCGGTGGGCTCCACCGCGGCGGCGGTCGGCAGCTCGGCGCACGGCGGCGACGTCTGGTTCCTCGCCGCGACCGCCATCACGGCGCAGACCTGCCGGCACATGGTGGACTTCGCGTTCGGCGCCTCGAAGCGGCGCATGCCGCCCGAGCCCATCCCGGTCGTTCCGCTCGGCACGCCCGGTGACAGCATGCTGGACGAGCCGGAGCCGCCGAAGAGCCGGCCCAAGGGTCGCGGTCTCAGCCACCTCGCGGTGTGGCTGTCCGCCCGCTCGGAGCAGATCCGGGTCTTCCACTGGTTCAAGAAGATGATCGTGCTTCCGATCGGAGAGCGGTTCGCGCTCATCGCCCTCACGGCGGCGATCTTCAACGCGCGCGTGACGTTCATCGCCCTGCTCACGTGGGGTGGCGTCGCCGCGTTCTACACGATCGCCGGACGCATCCTCCGGTCCCTCACCCAGCCGAGGTCGGTGGCGGTTTCGAAATGAGTGTCCTCCCTGGTATGTCCGCGGCGGGCAAGCCCGCCGCCGCCCCGGTCCCCGACGCCGAGCTCGCCTACCACGGCAGCCGGCTGGTCGCCTACCGTGACGACGGCCCCATCGCCCACGTGCTGGGCCGGCTGACCAAGGGCCAGCTCCCGCCGCTGCTGCCGCTGCTCGTCGCCGGCATCGTCACCGCGATCCTGCTGGGGGTCGGCGTCAGCGGCCAGACCAGTCCGGCGGTCTTCGCTCCGGTGCTGGTGCTGCTGCTGGCCGGTCCCGGTTCGACGCATCCGCACAGCGGGCGCCTCGACTGGCTCGTGCCGCCGCTCATGCGGGCCATCGAGTACGGTTACCTCGCGACGCTGGGCTTCGCGCACGACGTCTCCAAGCCGCTGGTCTACGCCTTCCTGGGCGTGCTGGCCTACCACCACTACGACACCGTCTACCGCACGCGCCAGCGGCTGTGGCCGGCCCGATGGGTGTTCGTCGCCGGCCTCGGCTGGGACGGCCGCCTGCTGATCGTGGCGATCGCCGCGCTCGTGGGCAGGCTGCCCGTCGTCCTGGCCGTGCTCGGTGTCTACTTCGCCCTGCTGTTCGGTATCGAGAGCGTCTACACCTGGGTGCGGACCGGTACCGGCAAGGGCGTGATGGTCAATCTCGAGGATGAGGAGGAAGCCGGCTCATGATCGGCATGGTTCTGGCCGCGGGCGCGGGGCGACGTCTCCGCCCGTACACGGACACGCTGCCCAAGGCCCTGGTGCCGGTCGACGGTGACACGACGATTCTCGACATCGCGCTCGGGAACCTCGCCGAGGTCGAGCTGACCGACGTCGTCATCGTCGTCGGCTACTGCGCCGAGGCGGTCGAGCAGCGCAAGGCCGCGCTGGAGAGCCGGTACGGCGTGTCCATCACGCTCGTGCACAACGACAAGGCCGAGGAGTGGAACAACGCCTACTCCATGTGGCTGGCGCGTGAGCACTTCGGCGAGGGCGTCCTCATGGTCAACGGCGACACGGTGCACCCGGTGAGCGTCGAGAAGACCCTCCTGGAGAACCGCGGCCCGGACATCCTCCTCGCCGTCGACAACGCCAAGAAGCTCGCGGAAGAGGAGATGAAGGTCATCCTCGACGCCGACGGGCATCTGCAGCGCATCACGAAGCTGATGGACCCCTCCGATGCGTACGGCGAGTACATCGGCGCCACGCTGCTGGAGCCCGCCGCGGCCGAGCCGCTCGCCGACGCGCTGAAGGCCACCTGGGAGCGCGACCCCGACCTGTACTACGAGGACGGCTACCAGGAGCTGGTGAACCGCGGCGGCAGGATCTCGGTGGCCCCGATCGGCGAGGTCGACTGGGTCGAGGTCGACAACCACGACGACCTGGAGAAGGCCCGCCGGATCGCCAAGGAATACTGATGCCGCTGCTCACGCGGATGCTCCCCGCGCCGCTGTCCATCGACGTGCGGCGCGGGGCCATCGCCCACCTCGGGGAGCTGCTCGCGGACCGGCGGATCGCCACGGAGGGCCGCGTCGCCATCGCGGTCGGGCCGGGGCAGGGCGACCAGATCGCCGAGCACATCAGGCCGAGTCTGCAGGCCTGCGAGGTCTTCCACGTCGACGGCGGCACGGTCGACGCCGCCGTCGAGCTCGGCTCCCGGCTGCGCGGCGGGTCGTACGAGGCGGTCGTCGGCATCGGCGGCGGCAGGACCATCGACGCGACGAAGTACGCCGCGACGCTCGCCGGCATGCCGATGGTCTCGGTCGCCACCAACCTCTCCCACGACGGCATCTGCTCGCCGACGGCCTCCCTGGAGCACGAGAAGGGCAAGAACACCTTCGGCGTGACGATGCCGCTGGCCATGGTCGTCGACCTGGACTACGTGCGCGCCGCGCCGGACCGTCTCGTCCGCGCCGGAGTCGGCGACGTGCTGAGCAACTTCTCGGCGGTCGACGACTGGCTGCTGGCGGGCCGGGAGCAGGGCGACCCGATCGACCGGCTCGCGCTGACCCTCGCCCGTACGGCCGCCGAGGCGCTCATCTACCAGCCCAGGTCGATCGAGTCGGACGAGTTCCTCACCGTGCTGGCCGAGGGGCTCGTGCTGTCGGGGATGGCGATGTCGTTCGCCGGGTCCTCACGCCCGTCCAGCGGCGGCGACCACGAGATCCTGCACGCCATCGACCACCTGTTCCCCGGCACCGCGAACCACGGCGAGCTGGCGGGGATCGGCGCGGCGTTCTGCTACCACCTGCGCGCCACCCACCTCGGCGAGGGCGCGGAACGCCTCACGCAGATCGTGACGTGCCTCGACCGTCACGGACTGCCCAAGACACCGCATGACATCGGTCTGACCGAGGAGCAGTTCGCCGAGGCGGTGTTCTACGCTCCCCAGACACGGCCTGGCCGGTACACCATCCTGGAGCACCTCGGACTCGACGAGGGCGCTGTGCTGAAAGCGGTACGCGAATATGTCGGCACCTTCGCTGGCTGAGGTTCGGGCGGGCGGACAGCCACCCGGCCTCAAGGAACGCCGGAACGAAGAGCACTGGGCGGGACGGCTGTACATGCGCAGCATCTCGCCCCTGTTCACCTGGCTCTTCATCCGGATCGGGTTCAGCCCGAACCAGCTCACCTACATGATGATCGCCTGCGGCATGCTGGGCGGCGCGGCCGTCGCGGTCGACGGCCGCGGAACGGCGGGCCTGATCTGGGCCATCGTCGGCGCCGTGCTGATCCAGGCGTACCTCCTGCTGGACTGCTCCGACGGCGAGGTCGCGCGGTTCCGCAAGCGGACGTCCGTCACCGGAATCTTCCTCGACCGGATCGGGCACTACATGTCCGAGGTCGCGCTGCTGGCCGGCCTCGGCGTACGGGCCCAGGGCGCGTGGGAGAACGGCGGCTACGTCGAGCTGGGCCTGCTCGCCGCGCTCGGCGCGGCGCTGATCAAGGCCGAGACCGACAACGTCGTGGTCGCCCGCGCCAAGTCGGGCCTGCCCGCGGACCCCGCGACCGGGGACCGCGCGCTGCGCCCGGAGTCGACGGGCCTGGCGCTGGCCCGCGAGGCCGCGTCGCTGCTGAAGTTCCACCGGATCATCGGCGCGGTGGAGCTGTCGCTGCTCATCGTGGCCACGGCGGTCATCGACCACCTGACGCACGGCCTGACCGCCACGCGGGTCCTCGCCGTCGCCGTCGCGGTCGTCGCCGTCCTGCAGACCGGCCTGCACTTCGTCAGCATCGTGGCGTCCCGGAGGCTCAAATGAGGATCTCGGTCGTCGTGCTGACCATGGGGAACCGGCCGGTCGAGCTCGAACGCGCGGTCAAGAGCGCGCTGGGCCAGGTCGGCGTCGAGATCGAGGTCGTGCTCGTCGGCAACGGCGCGGACGTCCCCGGCTCCTGGCCCGACAACGTCAGAGTCCTCCGTCTCCCGGAGAACGTCGGCATCCCCGCCGGCCGCAACCGTGGCGTCGAGGCGTCGTCCGGCGAGCTCATCCTCTTCCTGGACGACGACGGCTGGTACGAGTCGATGGAGCTCGGCGCGCGGCTGCGGGACATGTTCACCCGCGACCCGAAGCTCGGCATCGTGTCCTTCCGCGTGCGCGACCCCGAGGGCGGCCCGGGGGAGCGGCGTCACGTTCCCCGGCTCCGCGCCGGCGACCCGCTCCGCTCCTCGGAGGTCACGACCTTCCTCGGCGGTGCCTGCGCGATGCGCCGCGCCGCGTTCGACGCGGCGGGCGGGCTCCCCGAGGACTTCTTCTACGCCCACGAGGAGACCGACCTCGCCTGGCAGGCGCTGAACGCCGGATACCGCATCGTGTACGACGCCGAGTCGGTGATGTTCCACCCCGCCGTCGCGCCGACCCGGCACGAGATGTTCTACCGGCTCAACGCTCGCAACCGCGTCTGGCTGGCCCGGCGCAACCTGCCCTGGCCGCTCGTCTTCGTCTACCTCGGCGTGTGGACGGGGATGACGGTCCTGCGCGAACGCAAGCCGGCCGCGCTCCGCCCCTGGTTCAGCGGCTTCCTGGAGGGCTGGCGCAAGCCCGCCGGCAGGCGCCGCGCCATCTCCTGGCGCACCGTCTGGCGCATGACCCGCCTCGGCCGCCCCCCGGTCATTTAGGGGGTTCCGCGACCAGCCGCCGCCCCGGCGACCAGCCGTCGGCCCGGCGATATGGCCGTCGGCCCGGCGATATGGCCGTCGAGCCGGCGACCAGGCCGCCGGCTCGGCGCCCAGGTGGCGGCCCGACCTACGCGACAGAACGCGACGAGTCGGTACGAAAGCAGCTCCGGGGAGGCCACGTCTCTTTCTGGGCTGTCACCTCAGGAGGGATTCGTTCCTCCTGAGGTGACACGCGCCAATGAGACGGCACCCCCAGAAGCGAGCGATCGGGTGGCAGGCGGTCGCAGCGTACGCTTCGGCGGCCTGAGGGGTGTTGCCGTGGCCGCTGTCACCTGAGCAGGAACTTATTCCTCCTGGCGGTACGGCTCCCGAAAACCGCGCCCCCCGGGCGGTGCGGACCGGCGTCGACGTTTTCCACAAGATGTGGACGGTGGTGGACGTCATCCTGCGCCGCGTCGGAGGATGCGGGGTATGGCCGATGGGAGTAACCGGCGGATCGGTGCGCTGGTCAGGACCGCCAGGCAGACACGCCGGCTGACGATCCGGGAGCTCTCACGGCTCTGTGGCGTGAGCGCTACGACACTCAGCGCGCTGGAGAACGGCACCCGTACGGTGACCCTGCCGCTCGCCGACCGCATCCTCGGGGCGATGGAGCTGGAGCTGCATCTGGAGACCCAGCCGCGGTGGGAGGCGATCGACACTGCCATCGCCGAGGCGGCCGGTCGGCCGCTCAAGGAGCGGGTCGCCGCCTGGCAGATCGAGTTCACGTCGTTCGTCTCCTGGTTCGCCGAGACGCCGTACCTGGCCGACGGGCTCATGGCGGCCGCGCTGCAGGGGGCGCCCGTTCCGGTCACGGCCTTCGAGTTGGCGGTTCCGCGCGCTGACGACTCACTGGACCGGCTGACGCTGCTGCTCGACGAGATGAGAGCCTCCCGCTGGAGCGTCTTCTGGCTCGAGTGGAGCGGTTCCGCCTCGAACGATCCGAGGGAGGCGGAGGCGGACATGGCGGTGTTCGCCCGTCGGAACGGGGGAACGCGACCATCCGGACCGGATGCGTTCAGCTACAGATGCACGCACGGGGAGTTCCGGATCCGTCTGGTGGAGGAGTTCGCCCCCCTGCTGTGGACGGAGATCGAGGATCTGCCGCAGAAGTGCCTGCGCGCGACCTCCTTCCGGCGCAAGATCCCGATGCTGACCCGGGTACGGCTCCCCGTGGTGCCGCTCGCCGAGATCCAGACCACCGACGGCTATGCGCGCCGGGTCCTCGACCGGATGAACCGCCCGCGGCTCTTATCCGGCGCCTCCCGACCCGGCGCCGCCCCCTGTCGCGCTGTCCGATCCGGCCTCGCCTCCTGTCGCGCCGCCCGCCCCGGCGTCGCCTCCTGTCGCGCTGTCCGATCCGGCCTCGCCTCCTGTCGCGCCGCCCGGCCTGGCACCGCCGCCGGAGGTGCCGCCCCGCGCGGCGTTACCCGTTAGGCCGTTATCGGGCGCGGTGCCGGACAGGAGGGTTTTCCAGTCCGGGGCGGTGGTGAGGACGGTGAGGCGCTGGGTGGCGCGGGAGACGGCGACGTAGAGCGTGCGCAGTCCCGTCTGCGCGTAGTCCGCGATCTCTCCCGGCTCGACGATCAGCGCGGCGTCGAACTCCAGGCCCTTCGCCTCCAAGGCGTCGAGCACCTGGACCCGATCGGGCAGGTCCGGCAGGCAGGGGGCCGGGTGGCCCACGGGCAGGATGACGCCGACGGTGCCCTCGACCGCGTCGGCCAGGGCCGCCGCCTCGGCGCGCACGTTGCCGTCGAGCGCGGGGACGTGCCGGATGACCGGGCGGTGGCCGGAGGCGCGGACGGCGCGGGCCGGCCGGGCCTCGGGCACCGCCTGGGCCAGGACTCTCGCGGCGACCTCGGCGATCTCGACGGAGTTGCGGTAGTTGGTGGTGAGCTCGAACGCATGGCGTGGCCGGCGGCCGAGCGCGGTGTCCATCCCCTTGCGCGCGGCGGCGGCGTCCTCCCAGGCGCTCTGCGCGGGGTCGGCCACGATCGTCCAGGTGGCCGTCCGGCCCCGTCGGCCCAGCATGCGCCACTGCATCGGCGACAGGTCCTGCGCCTCGTCGACGACGATGTGGGCGTACTCGACGGGAAGGTCCTCGTCCTCGTCGTCGTCGCGGCGCATCGCCTGTTCGCGGCGTTCGACGTACGTGGTGAGCTCGCGCAGCGTCGGCTCGTCGTCGTCCTCGGTCTCGACGCGTTCGCCGGTGAAGACGTTGACGCCGTCGATGACGAACGGGTCCTCCGCCTTGCGCCTCCTGCCGCGCGGCGGCCGCGGCGGCGGCCCCAGGATCGCGCCGGCCTCGTCGAGGAGCGCGATGTCGAGGTAGGAGCAGGGGCCGCTCCAGGACTCGGCGAGCAGCCGGAGCTGCCGGTCGTTCAGCGAGCGGCCCGCGGCGCGGCGCAGCCGGTCGGGGTCCGTGAGCGAGCGCAGCACATCGGCCGGCCGGCGGACCGGCCACCAGGAGCGCAGGAACTCGACGAAGCGCCGCTCGTCGCGGACGTGCGCGGTGAACGCGGCGCGGGACGTCCCGGGGGCGTCGTCCGGGCCGCCGACCTCCAGGAAACGGTCCCAGAGCGCGCCGAGGAGCAGGTCGGCGGCGCGGGGGTAGGCGGTGTTGACCGAGCCGTGCGCGGTGCGGTGGACCTCGCGGCGGATGCGGTCCAGGGCCTCGCGCTCCAGCGTCACCACGACCCCGCGGTAGACGGTGCGGAGGGTTTCCGGACTGTCCGGGGGAGCGTCCTGCACGGCCCGCCGCAGCACCCGCGTCATCATCGTGGCGCCCTTGACGCGAGCGAGCTCGGGAGCGTCGTGGACGGCGGCCTCCGCGCCGGGGAGGAGGTCGCCGAGCGAGCGCAGGGTGGCGCCGCCCTCGCCGAGGGACGGCAGCACGCGCTCGATGTACGCGGTGAAGCGCGGGTTGGGGCCGAGGACGAGCACGCCGCGCGAGCCGAACCTGCGCCGGTGCCGGAACAGCAGGTACGCCACCCGGTGCAGGGCGACGGCGGTCTTGCCGGTGCCGGGGCCGCCCTGGACGATGACGGTGCCGTCGGCCGGGGCGCGGATCACCTCGTCCTGTTCGCGCTGGATGGTGGCGACGATGTCGCGCATCGTCCCTTCGCGGCTGCGGGCGAGCGAGGCCAGGAACGCGCCGTCGCCGACGATCGTCAGGTCCGTCCGCGCGCCGGGGATGAGCAGGTCGTCCTCCAGGTCGACGACCTTGCGGCCCCGGCAGTGCAGCACCCGCCGGCGTACGACGCCGCGCGGGTCCTCGGGGGTCGCGCGGTAGAACGCCTCGGCCGCCGGAGCGCGCCAGTCGATGACGAGCGAGTCGTGCTCGCCGGTGCGGACGCCGACCCGTCCCACGTAGAGGGTCTCGCCGCCGACCAGGTCGAGCCGTCCGAAGACCAGGCCCTCCTCGGCGACGTCGAGCGCGTGGCTGCGGACCGCCGCCTGGTGGACCATCGCGTCGCGGTCGACGAGCGACCCCTTGGTGCCGGCCTGGGCCTGGCGGTAGCCCTCTTCCAGCATCCGGCGAGCGGCCGCGCGCATCTCCTCCAGACGTGCGTAGGCTTCGTCGACGCGGGATTGTTCCGCGGCGATCTGCTCGTCCTTCACGGTCGGCACCATGGGCCAATTATCGGTGCGAAGCGCCGGAACCCCGTACCCTCGGCGGTGCGTGGCATCAACAGGAGGTGATCACGGTCGAGTCCGCGCGGAGCCGTAGGCACATCGTTCTGAGCGCCCTGACGGCCCTGCTGACCGTGATCGTCGGTGGGGTGCTGGCCGACCATTTCGTCCTCCAGGCGGAGTGGTGGCAGGTGAATCGCACCGTCACGCACGCGCCGCGGCCGCCGCTGGCCGATCTGGGGCCGCCGGCGACGCCGGTGACCACGAGCTGGCAGCTCAGCACGCCCGTCGGCGACAGCGACCTGCCCGCCTACGACCGGGTGGCGTACACGATCGTGGACGGTCAACTCGTCGTCGTGTCCGGGCACGGCCTGGACGTACGGGACGCGCGCACCGGCCGGGAGCGCTGGCACTACTACCGCGCCGAGTGGTCGATGCTCGGGTGGGCGCACACGGGACAGGTCCTCGTCGCGTACCTCGAACGGACCGGGCACCGCGGCAACCGCCTGATGGTCGGCCTGGACGCGGTGAGCGGCACGCTGCTGTGGCGGCAGCGGGGCGACGTGCCCGCCGCGATCGACCGTACGACGCTGCGCTGGCCGGCCGCCGGGGGAGTGGTCTTCGTCACCGAGGACGGGCGGCACACGCTGTACGGCCGCTCGGCGCAGAACGGCCGGCGGCTGTGGAGCAAACGGCTTCCGCACGGCTGCCTGCTGCCGGAGGCGGTGCCGTACGCCTCGGACAGCAGCGAGAGCATCGCCGCGTTCAGCATCGACTGCGGGGACGCGGACCGGGTCCTGGTCGTCGACCCGTCGAAGGGCCGGACGGACTTCACGGTCCTCACCCGGAACACCGCGCGGTCGGCGCTCGCGGTCGGCGGCGACGTCACGGTCGTCTTCGACGGTGAGTCGCTGCAGGCGTTCGACCGGAGGGGGCACGCCTTCCTCGACCGTTCCGGTCAGGACCTGTGCCGGGACATGTGCCCGATCGCGGTGACCGCCGGGCACCTGCTGGTGGCCTACGAGACCGGGCGCCGGCCCGAGGACGCCACGCCGACCCGTCGCCTGGAGTCGGTGGACATCGCGTCGGGGCTGTCGTCCTGGCACCGGGACATGCCCGGCTACGACGCGCTCACGGTCGCGGGCGGACTCGTCTACGGGCTGCGGTCGCGGCTCGCCGATCCGCTGCTGCCCGCCGGGGTGGACGTCATCGACCCCGTCAGCGGGAACGGCACGACGGTGCCGATCCCCGTCGTGCTGCGGGCGGGCCTGGACGGCGTACGGCCCTGGCTCGCCGCGGGCGGCGGGCTCCTGTACGTCGCCGCGCCGGCCGCGCGGCCCCGTCCGTTCGGCGCGGCACGGCTGGTGGCGCTGCGCGGTGGTCTTCGCGGTGAGGGCCCGCCGGAGCTGGCCGGCGTGCCGGCGCGCCAGTGGCCGAACGCCTGCTCCCTGCTGCCGAAACGCGATCTGCCGCGGGGGTACTCCGGTGAGCCGGCGCAGGCCGCCGTCGACGGGCTTCGCGTGCCGGCGGGCTGCACCTTCCGGCCGCGTCGTGCGAAGAGCCGGGACCCCGACGGGCCGGAGCGGGAGGCCGGGGTGCTGTCGGTGACCGTGCAGTGGGTCGCTCCCGACGCCCTGACCGCCAAGGCGCTGTTCGCCGCGGCCCGCGACACGCAGAACGGCGCGCGGGACCGGGTACGCGCGGGCGACGAGGCGTACGCGGTCGGCACCTCGTCGGGCACGGTCGTGATGCGGGTCGGGCGCACGATCGTGACCGTCAGTTCCGGACTGCCCGACACGGCGACGCGGCTGGCCGCCGTGATCGCCGCGCGCCTGCCCACCGCGGCCTAGACTCCGGCCCACTCCTCCAGCTTGGCGACGAACAGGCGGGCCTGCTCGGGCCAGTGGAACCGCGCGCGGGCGGCCTCATGACCCCGCTTGCCCATCTCCCGCCGCAGCTCCGGGTCCTCGCGCAGCCGCCGGACCGCCGCCGCGGTGGCCGCGGGATCCTCGAACGGCACGACGATGCCGCAGCCCGCCTCCTCGACGATGCGGGCGGCGATGGGGTTCGGCGTGCTGATCACGGGGATACCGCGCGCCATGTACTCGACGACCTTGGTGGGCATCGAGTGCCGGTAGTTCGGGCTGTCGTGAAGGAGTGAGAGGCCCGCGAGGGCGCCCTCCGCCATGCGCAGCGCCCGGTCGTTCGGCACGAACCCGTACCAGCGGAGGATCCCCTCCCGCTGGGCGTCGCGCAGCAGCGGCCGTACGTCGGCGTCGGCGCCGCCGACCAGGTCGAGCGTGATGCCGTCGGCGTGGACCAGCCGGGCCAGCGCGATCAGGTCCCGCACGCCGCGGGCGAACGAGAGCTGACCGACGTAGATGATCCGGTCGTCGCCGGGCGGGGCCGGCGGCAGGTCGGGAACGTTCGTGGTGTTCGGCACCACCGGGTGCGGACGGCGGAACCGGTCGCGGTACCCCTCCTCCGCCAGCAGCAGCTTCAGCCGCCGTTCGGCGCGCCGCTCGATCAAGCGCACCGCGAACCGCAGCGGGACGCGCAGCGGCGCGGGCAGCCAGCCCTTGGCGCCCAGCGCCGCCGCGGTGTCCTCGTGCACGTCCCAGACGGTGCGCGAGCGGAGCCGGCGCGGCACCGCGAGCAGCAGTTCGGGGTCGTGCAGCAGGAGGATGTCGGCGTCCTTCGCGTGCGTGGCGAGGACGCGCCGCGCCCTCCGCAGCGCGTGCAGCCGGTTCCGGCCGGTCGCGCGCGGGACGTCGAGCGGATCGATCTCCGCCCAGGGCGTCACATTACAGCTCCGGAACGGCGCCACATAGGTCACGTCGTGCCCGGCGTCCAGCAGCGCGCGAATCTGCCGATGCAGAATTCGCGCGTCCTCCGGATGATGCACGACGGTACACACGAATATCCGCATCTTAATTTCCGGTGAATTCCAGGTCACAGCAATTCGACGCGTTCGGCGGCCGTTTCCTCGAGGCGGCGCGTGGCGCCCCGGGTGTCGAACAGCAGCCGCGCGTGCCGGGTGAGGCTCTCCGGGTCGTACTCCCGGTGGTCGGTGAGGACGATCGCGAGGTCGGCCTCCGCGAGTGCCGTGTAGAGCACACGGGCGCGCGGCACCGGCTCGCCGTCGACGTCCCAGCTCTCGACGTGCGGGTCGTGGAAGCTCAGGTCGGCGCCCATCTTCCGCAGCCGCCGGGCGACCGGGCGGGCGGGCGACTCGCGCTGATCCGCGATGTCCGGCTTGTAGGTGACGCCGAGGATGAGCACCTTGGCGCCCTTCAGGGCCAGGCCATCGCGGTTGAGCAGGGCCTGCGCGCGCTCGACGACGTACCGCGGCATCCGGTCGTTGATCTCCTGCGCGAGCTCGACGAACCGGAACGGATAGCCGAGGGACCGCACCTTGTACGACAGGTAGTTCGGGTCGATCGGGATGCAGTGCCCGCCGACGCCGGGCCCCGGGTAGAACGCCTGGAAGCCGAACGGCTTGGTGGAGGCGCAGGCGATCGAGTCCCACAGGTCGATGCCCAGCTCGTTGCAGAACACCGCCATCTCGTTGACCAGCGCGATGTTGACGTGCCGGTAGGTGTTCTCGAGCAGCTTGGCCATCTCGGCCTCGCGGGTGCCCTTGGCCTGCACGACGTGCTCGACGAACTTGCCGTAGAAGGCCGCCGCGGCGTGCGCGCAGGACGGCGTCAGGCCGCCGACGATCTTCGGCGTGTTGTGGACGCCGTACACCGGGTTGCCCGGGTCGATCCGTTCGGGGGAGAAGGCCAGGTGGAAGTCCTCGCCCGCCACCAGGCCGGACTCCTCCAGGATCGGCCGGACGACCTCCTCGGTGGTGCCCGGGTAGGTCGTCGACTCCAGCACCACGAGCGTGCCGGGGTCCAGGTGCCGCGCGACCGTCTGCGCGGCGGACCGGACGGCCGTCAGGTCGGGGCCGCCGTCGTTCGACAGCGGCGTCGGCACGCAGATCACGATGGTGCGCGCACCGTCGAGGATGTCCTCGTCCCGTGAGGGCGTGAAGCCGGCGGCGAGCATCCGCTCGACGTCCTCGGCGCTCACGTCGTCGACGTGGGACAGGCCGGCCTTGAGCCCGGCGACGACACGGGCGTCGCGGTCCAGCCCGCCGACCCGGAGGCCGGCGCGGCCGGCCTCCCGCACGAGCGGGAGGCCGACGTAGCCAAGTCCGATGACCACCAGATCCACCAGTGGCTCCCTTCAGGATGCTGCGGAGGCGAGGTCCCGGTAGGCGCCGAGACAGCGTGCCGTGACGGCCCGCCAGGTGCGGTGGGCCGCGACCCATTCCCGGGCCGCCTGACCGATTTCGCCGCGTAGCTCCGGACTGTAAATGAGCTGGTCCAGGCAATTCGCCCATGCTTCCGGGTCTTCTGGAAGAGTTAACGTGCCGGTCACGCCCGGTTCGATGATTTCGCGGAGCGCTTTGACATCACTTGCTATTACTGGGAGCCCCCCTGCCATCGCCTCCAGCGGTTTCAGCGGAGTCACCAGCTGGCACACCCGGTCCGCCCTCCGCGGGACCGCGAACACATCGAGGACTGCGTGATACCGACGTACCTGATCGACCGGCACCCGGCCGGTGAAGATCGCCGGGACCTTGAGCTCGGCGGCACGGCGCTCGAGCGCCGGGCGCTCGGGTCCGTCGCCGACGAGCAGGAGCGTGAAGTCGCGCCGCAGCGCCGCCGCCTCGATCAGCGTGTCGATGCCCTCGAAGCCGTAGAACGTCGAGGTGAGCCCGACGACGACCTCGCCCTCGGCGATGCCGAGTTCGGCGCGGAGCTTCCCGCCGTCCGGCAGCGGCTCCAGGAAGGTGTCGTCCACGGCGTTCGGCACGACGAGCACGTCGCCGACGCCGCCGCGTCCCTGGATCTCCGCCCGCATCGCCTCGCCGAGCGTCACGACCAGGTCGGCGTCGCGCATCCGGGCGGTCTCCAGCTCGCGGGTGAGCCGGTAGAAGTCATCGCTCGTCGAGCGCGCCGGGTCCCGCGACAGCCAGGAGTCCTCCAGGAAGCCGCGGACCTCGTAGACCACCGGCAGGCCGTACCTGCGGCGCAGCTCCAGCGCGACGGCCGCGTTGAGGTGGTTGCTGGCCGCGTGCAGCACCGAAGGGCGCAGCTCCTCGACGAGCCGTCCGGCCAGGTCGGCGGCCTTGCGCACCTCGCGCACCGGGCCCTTCGGCGGTGTCCACGGCAGCAGGCGGTGGTAGGGGATCCCGTCCACCTCGACGCACGGCCGCGTGTCACGGACGCCCTGGGCCAGGGGGTGGCCGAGCCGCGTCACGACGTGCGGGTCCAGGCCCAGCTCGCGCTGTGCGGACACGATGCGGTGCGTCCGCACGGTGTACCCGGCCTGCGTGCGCGGCAGCGCGTTCGTGACCAGGTGCAGCACCGCCATCCGCTCCCCGGACGGGCGGGACGCGGCGTGCCCGGCTCGCGGCTTCGCCTCGGCGGCGTCGTCGAGCAGCTCGCGCAGCTCCCCGGTCTCACGGTCCTGACGCTGCGGGGCCGGCGCGGCGAGCGCGCGGAACCGCGCGCGCACCGGGCCGGGAGCCGCGCGGAGCGCCAGCCGTACGGCCAGCCGGACCGCCCGGCGGGGATCGGCGCGCGCGTGCCGCCACGCGAGCACCGACCAGAAAAAGATCATCTTGGCCACCTGCATGGCGGGCGAGGTTAGGGATCGTCCGTGAACGAAAGGGAAACTCAACTGTGATCGCGCATGTACTCGGCGCCCGTCCGAACTTCGTCAAGGCGGCGCCGGTGATCGCCGCGCTGTCCGAGACGGGTCGCGAACAGCGGGTGATCCACACGGGCCAGCACTACGACGAGCGCATGTCGGAGGTGTTCTTCCGTGACCTGGGCCTGCCCGAACCCGACGTGAACCTGGAGGTCGGCTCGGGCAGCCACGCCGCCCAGACCGCCGCGATCATGGTGGCGCTGGAGAAGGAGTTCATCGAGCGTTCACCCGAGCTCGTCATGGTGTACGGCGACGTGAACTCCACCATCGCCGCCGCCCTCGTCGCGGCCAAGCTTCGCATCCCGGTCGCCCACGTGGAGGCGGGGCTGCGCAGCTTCGACATGACCATGCCGGAGGAGGTCAACCGCCGGCTCGTCGACCAGCTGTCGGACCTGTGCCTCGTCACGAGCCCGGAGGCGGTCGGCCACCTCGCGGCCGAGGGGGTCGCGGTCGACCGGATCCACTTCGTCGGCAACCCGATGATCGACACGCTGCTCGCGAACCTCGGCCGGTTCGACGCCGACGCCGTCCGGCGGGCGTACGACCTGCCCGAGCGGTACGTCGTCGCGACGCTGCACCGGCCCGCGAACGTCGACGACCCGGAGGTCGCGGCCGGCCTGGTCAAGCGGCTGCACGAGATCGCCGAGCTGGTGGACGTCGTCATGCCGGTGCACCCGCGCGGCCGTAAGGTGCTGACCGAGGCCGGGCTGGACGCCCATCCGCGCGTGCGGCTGCTGGAGCCGCTCGGCTACGTCGAGTTCGTCGCGGCCGTACGCGGCGCGGCGGCCGTCGTGACCGACTCCGGTGGCGTGCAGGAGGAGACGACGATCCTCGGGGTGCCGTGCCTGACGCTCCGGCCCAACACCGAGCGGCCGATCACGATCACGCACGGCACCAACCGGCTCGTCACCGCCGACGACGTCGTCCCCGCCGTCGCCGAGGCCTTGGCGGCCGGCCGCGGCGAGCGGGAGCACCCGCCGCTGTGGGACGGCCACGCCGGACCGCGCATCGCCCGCGTCGTGGAGGGGTGGCTCGGTGGCTGACCGGCAGGTGGCCCGACTCAAGGCGGCGCTGGCCGACCGGGAGGCCCGGGTCCAGATCCTGGAGGCGCGGGTCGCCGCGCTGGAGGGCTCCACGTCCCTCAAGGTGGGCCGCGCCGTGACCGACGCGGCCCGCAGGCCCGGCAAGGGCGTCGTCCAGCTGCCGCGCGAGCTGTACCGGATGTGGCGGCACCGGGGCGCGCCGAACGTCGTCACCTCGGTCGACGCGCGCGAGCGCCCGATGTTCACCGCGCGCGACGAGGACCGGCTCATCGCCGCGGCGCCCGCGACCGGACTGGTCGTCGCCGGCGTGCTCGGCCCGGCCGCCGCCGCGGCCCTGGGCGAGGTCGCGCACGTGGTGCCGCTGATGCCGCACGACGCCGCCCTCGTCCTCGACACGACCGACGTGGACCTGGTGATCGTCGACGCCGCCGCCGGAGAGCCCGGCGGCCCGTGGGCCTACCTGGGCGTCCCGGGCGTCCCGGACCGCGACCGGGCGCTGCTCGCCCTGATGGGCGTCGCCCGCGACCGGGGCCGTCCCGTCGTGCTGGCCGGCTCCGCGCCGGCGATCGCCGGGTTCGGCTGGGACGCGACGGTCCCGCCCGGTACGCCGATCGCCGGGGCGCTGCCGGGCCTGTGCGCCCGGTTCGGCATCGAACAACTCCCATGATCCTGCGAGAAGGAGAACGCGTGCGCGCGCTCGTGTACGGCGACGTCGACCTCAACCTCATCGACGGGTCCGCGATCTGGGCCCAGGGGATGGTGCAGGCGCTCCAGGCCGCCGGCGTCGAGGTGACGCTTGTCCTCAAGGCCCCGGTGCGGACCGGGCGCCTCGTCGAGCCGCTCGAACGGCTGGCCGGGGTGACCGTACGGCGGCGGCCCGAGGACGCGACCACCTCGCTGAGCGTCGAGGAGGCGGCCGGGCTGCTCACCGAGCTCGACGCCGAGCGGCCGTACGACCTGGTCGTCGTGCGCGGGAAGCGCCTCGCCGTACGCCTGACCGCGACGCCCCTGGCCGGGCGGCTGTGGACGTACCTCACCGACGTCCCGCAGACCGTCGCCGAGCTGGACGGCAGGACGCGCGGCGAGCTGGCGGCGGTCGCCAAGGCATCGCGGTTCCTGCTCTGCCAGACCGAGGAGCTGCGCTGCCACCTGGAGGGCGTGCTGCACAAGGCGGCGGGCAAGTGCGTGCTGTTCCCGCCGGTCGTCGCGCTGCCGGAGGGCCTGGAACCGTCGGCGGACAAGACGCCCGGGCGGCCGCTGCGGCTCGTCTACACCGGCAAGTTCGCGCCGCGCTGGAACACCTACGAGATGACCGGGCTGCCGCGCCGCCTGGCCGCCCGCCGGATCGACGCCGAGCTGCACATGATCGGCGACAAGATCCACCACGACCGGAAGGACCCGGGCTTCTCCCGCCGCATGCGGGTGGCCCTGGAGTCGACGCCCGGCCTCACCTGGCACGGGGGCCATCCGCGGGCCGAGGCCATGCGGGTGTCGGCCGGCTGCGACGTCGGGCTGTCCTGGCGTCATCCGGAGCTCGACGCGAGCCTGGAGCTGTCCACGAAGGTCCTGGAGATGGGGGCGCTCGGCCTGCCGGTGGTCCTCAACCGCACGCCGATGCACGAGAACCTCCTCGGCGCGGACTACCCGCTGTTCGCCGCCACCGAGGAGGACGTCGTCGACGTGCTCGCGGACGTGACCGACCCGGAGGTCTACGCGCTCGCCCGCCGCCGCTGCCTGGACGCGGCACGGTCGTTCACCCTCGACGCGGCGGCCGAACGGCTCCGCACGTACCTGCGGCAGGCGTTCCCGCCGCCCCTGCGCGCCGACGGGGCCGGGCGTACGACGCGGATCGTCGTCGCCGGGCACGACCTGAAGTTCTTCACCCGGCTGCTCGACCACATCGGCGCGCTGCCGGACGTCGAGGTGCGCGTCGACCGCTGGCCCGCCCTCGGCACCCACGACCCGGAGGTCAGCGCCGAACTGGCCGAGTGGGCCGACGTCATCATCTGTGAGTGGTGCGGGCCGAACGCCGTCTGGTACAGCGAGTGGCGCAAGAAGCACGGCCGTCCGGACCAGCGCCTCATCGTCCGGCTGCACCGCTTCGAGCTGTACGGCGCGTGGCCGGGACGGCTGGACATCGACCTGATCGACCAGGTCGTCTGCGTCAGCCCGTCGTACGCGGAGCTGACCCGCAAGATGACCGGCTGGCCCGCCGAGAAGATCACCGTGATCCCCAACTGGGTGGACGTCGCGCAGTTCCACCGCGCCAAGCTCCCGGGCGCGCAGTTCCACCTCGGGATGATCGGGATCGCGCCCTGGCGCAAGCGCCTCGACCTGGCCGTGGACGTCCTGGAGGAGCTGCGCCGCCACGACCCGCGGTTCACGCTGTTCGTGAAGTCGAAGCTGCCCTGGGACCTGCCGTGGATCTGGAACCGCACCGAGGAGCGGGAGGCGTTCGAGGCGCTGTTCCGGCGCATCCGGCGGTCGCCGCTGCTGGCGCGCTCGGTCGTCTTCGACCCGGCCGGGCCGGACGTCGCCGCGTGGCTGCGCCGCATCGGCTTCGTGCTGTCCACCAGCGACGACGAGAGCTTCCACCTGGCGCCGGCCGAGGGCATGGCGTCCGGCGCGGTGCCCGCGCTCCTGCCCTGGCCGGGCGCGGACACCATCTACGACCGGCGCTGGATCCACGAGTCGCCGTCCACGATGGCGCGGGACCTCGCCGCGATGGTCGCCGAGGGCCGCTGGAACGACGAGAGGGCGCAGGCCCACGCGGAGGTCGCGCGGTCCTACGCCCTCGATCTCGTCGGCGAGGCGTGGGTGGAGCTGCTCAGGCCCTCTTCGGCCGCCGCAGCGGCACGAACGCCCACGACATATCCGGCTCAAGCGCCCAGTGCATGAGTTTGCGCACCGGCGGGGTGCACAGCAGCGTCGCCACCACCGCGCCGGTCGCAGCGGTCAGCAGCACGCCGGGGATGGTGTGCAGGAACGACACGTCCCACCAGCCCATGTACTCCAGCAGCTTCGTGAGGAAGCCGTGCAGCAGGTAGGCGTACAGCGTCGCGGCGCCGAGGTTGGTGAACCACGTTTGCCTGGCCGGTACGACTGACAGGAACGCGGCGACCAGGATGGTCGCCGCGATCATGAGGCCCAGCCGCATGCCGGTGCCCGTGAGGTTGTCGACGTGCATCGTGGAGTTCGGGCTGCGCCAGTACACCCACTCGGTGGTCATGTGCCGGTCGGCGACGAAGTAGGTGAAGACGAACCCGACCAGGAGCGTCAGCGCCCCCAGCACCCGGGCCTTGGTCTGCTTGAGCAGGTCGAAGTGCTCCTGCTTGAGCACGAGGCCCAGGACGTAGAACGGCACGAGGCCGAACACGCGGTGCATCTCGAGCTCGTTCGGCAGGTCGCTCATGCCCGACAGCAGGGCGATCACCAGGGCGACCAGCACCGGCCAGCGGATCTGCTGCCAGACCGGCGTGGACAGGCGCCACAGGAACAGCGCCATCAGGAACCAGGTGAGGTAGTACGGGTCGAGCAGGCTGATCTGGAAGGCGGAGTGCCCGACCGCCCAGTGGTACGTGGAGTAGGCCGTCTCGAAGACGACGTACGGCACGCCCAGGTTGGTGATCAGCTTGCGGGCCTTGCCCCCGGAGAACGTGAAGTTCCGGGAGAAGTAGCCGGTGATCACGATGAACACCGGCATGTGGAACGTGTAGACGAACAGGTAGAGGGCGTGCGCGAACCGGACGTCGCGCAGGTTGACGATCGAGTGGCCCATCACGACCAGGACGATCGCCAGGAACTTGGCGTTGTCGAAGAACGGGTCGCGCCGGCGGCGCGCGCGGGTCGCGGGCACGGCGGGCAGGGCCGGTGAGACGGCGAACAGGTCGGGGATGGTGGTGGCTACGGGGTTCAGCGGGGGCTGTGCGGGGTGCGCGGTCGGCCAGGTCATGGGTTCCAGAGATTGGAGGCGGGTGTTCCGGGCCCCGGAAACCAGGGGTCGGGAAACGACCATACCGACAGTCGGAGGCACATGCAGGGCAACGGCCGTGCTCTGAGGAACCTTTCAGTTACTACCGGCTAGGACTTGTCCGAGCAGACGTCCGCGGCGGCGTTGACCGCTCCGGCGGCGGTCGAGGTGGGGATCGAGGTCGACTGTGAGGTCTTGAGACCCTCCCAGTCGGGGCCCAGGACGAGGTCGACGGTGCCGGCCGGGGTGTCCTGCCCGGCGACCGGCTGGGCGTTCGGGACGACCTGGGCCAGGGCGGCGGCCTGCTGGTCGGCGCCGGCGCCGTAGCGCACCTCGGTCTTGGCCGGCTTGGGCCCGGTCAGGGTGCCGACCTTGACGACCTGGTAGCCGCGCGCCTTGAGCTGGTCCCCGGCCCGTCCCGCGAGGCCCGGGGTCGCGGTGCCGTTGAGGACCTCGACCTTCACCTGCGCCGGCTGGAGGTTCACCTTCTTGACCTTGGCGGGGGCCTGCACCTGGTTGTCGTTGCGGATCGCGGCGAACAGGTTGTCCGCGTCCGGCTCCTTCCAGGCGATGCGGTTGGGGTCCGGCGCGTACGCCGTCCACGGCACGGTGATGAACTGCACCTTGCCGGCCGACATGCCCTGCACGCTGCCGGCGACCTTCTTCATCTCGTCGACGGTGAAGTCGTTGTCGGTGGTGACCGACTTGGTGGCGGCGTCGAGGAAGCCGAGCAGCTTCGACGGGTTGGTCAGCGTGCCGTTGCTCGTCGCCTTCTTCACGACCGCGCCGAGGAACTTCTGCTGGCGCTTGATGCGGCCGAGGTCGGAGCCGTCTCCGAGGCCGTGGCGCATGCGGACGTAGGCCAGCGCCTGCTCGCCCTTGACGATGTGCCGCCCGGCGGACAGGTACAGCTTGCTGCTCTTGTCGGCGACGCGCTGGGGGAGGCAGATCTCGACGCCGCCAAGGGCGTCCACGACCCGCTTGAAGCCGGAGAAGTCGACCTTGACGAAGTGGTCGATGCGGATCTTCGTCAGCGACTCGATCGTCCGGATCGTGCAGGCGGCGCCGCCGTTGTTGAACGACGAGTTGATCATTGCGACGCTCTGCGCCGGAATGGTGTGGCCGCTGCTCGTCTTGCAGGAGGGGATCGGCACCATCGAGTCGCGGGGGAAGCTGATGCCGACGGCCTTCTTCCCGCCCGGGGACAGGTGCAGCAGGATCATGGTGTCGGAGCGCTCGCCGACGTCCCTGCCGTACTTGGCGTTCGCGCCGTTCCGCTGGTCCGAGCCGATGAGCAGGACGTTCAGCGCGTTGTTGAGCTTGGGCGGGCGCTTGGACCCCAGCTGGGCGGTGACGTCCTCGTGCTTGATGTTGCCCTCGAGCTTGCGGTACGCCGCGTAGGCGGTGAGGCTCGTTCCGACGAGCACCACCGCCATGGCGATGGACGCCCAGCCGATGACGCGCCACCAGACCCCCCGCTTCGGCGGCGGGCCGGACGGGTAGTCCTGGTCCAGGTAGTCGTAGTCGCTGATCATCGGCCCCATCGGCTAGGCATAAGGTATGGAACGGCTGATCCGGTCAGATCACGGATGTCACATGTTCTACGGAGATTCTGCGCTCCAAACCTGACTTGTCGAGGTTTTGGCAGATTATTACCGATCCACCGGAGGTCAAGGGTCCGAGTAGACCTCTCAGGAGACCCTCAGGTGTGTCGAAGCCCACAGTGGTGAGCACCCGGGCACCCTCCGGCGTGCCCAACGCGCGGGCCTCGGCGAGGAGTTCCCTCCCCGTCAGGGTCCGCCCGGCCAGCTCCACCGCCGGGGCACCGGCGTCGAGCGGGCCACCGGAGAACCGGTCGCCGTACGCGCGCACCTCCACCGCGTAGTCCGTCACGCCGGGCGGGCAGTCCGCCAGCGGCGCGCCGAGCGCGTGCAGGGACAATCCAACGACCTCGGCGGCCGACGCGGTCGCTTCGGCCAGGCGAGCGGGCCCCGCCGCTACGATGTCGGCATCGCCCGGGATGGCGCCGTCGCCCACCGGCACCGCCGTCAGCCCGGCCGACCAGCATGCGAACAGCCAGACGGCGGTCTGCCAGTGCCCCGGAAGGGCGAGGGCCACCCGTCCGGACGGTACCGCACCGAGCCCGTCGACCAAGAGGTTCGCGGTCTTGGCCACCCAGTTGTCGAACGTCTTCACCGACAGCTCGACACGCTCACCGGTGGCGTCGTCGTAGAAGGTGACGAGCGGACGGGACGGGTCGGCGGCCAGGGCCCCGCGCAGGAGCTCAACGGGATGTGACATGAAAGTGAAGATTACGGCCACCAGGCCGTCAGGCTCCCGCGGCCGTTACTCTCCGGACTCGATGGACGACGACATAGACGGAGAACTCGGGGCGAACCGGGCAGACCTCCTCCTCGCCCGCGTGACGGTCGCCCCGGCCCTGCTCCTGGCCGCCTGGCTGGTGGTCGCGCTGCCGCTGCTGATGGCGGGGATCTTCCGCCCGTGGGCGGCGATCCCGCTGTACGTGCCGGTCGCGGCGCTCGCGCTGAGGTTCGGCCTGCGGGCGGTACGGCCCTCCGGCCGGCGGCCCGAGGGCCGCCGGGAGGGCGGGTCCTCCCACTGGCCGCTGATCTGGCTCCTCGTCGTCGCGGCGGCGTTCGGCGCGTTCCAGCTCGTGATGTGCTCCCAGCAGATCGTCGTGCGCCGCGACCCGGCGTCGTACTTCAACTTCGCGACCTGGCTGGCGCACCACGGCTCGCTGCCGATCCCGCAGATGCGGTGGGCGTTCGGCGGCGGGGACGGCGCGCTGACGTACGGCAGCCCGGCGTTCTACCAGCGCGGCGGCGTGCTGGTCCCGCAGTTCATGGCCGGGATGCCGCTGACCGTCACACCGGGCGCCTGGATCGGCGGCCCGTACGCGACGCTGGCCATGATGCCGCTGATCGGCGCGCTGGCCCTCATCTCGTTCGCGGGCGTCGCCGGACGGCTGATCGGCCCGCGCTGGGCGCCTGTCGCAGCGCTCGCGCTCGGGCTGACCTGGCCGATGATGATGATCTCCCGGTCGATCTACAGCGAGACCGGCGCGCTGATCCTCATGTTCGGCGGCGTGGCCCTGGTCCTCGACGCGGTCCGCTCGGGCCGTCGCCTGCCGGCGCTGCTCGGCGGCCTGGCGCTGGGCCTGACGATCCTCGTGCGCATCGACGGGATCCGCGACGTGCTGCCGGTGGTCGCGTTCGCCGGCCTGCTGCTGGCGCTGCGGCGGCGCGTCGGCCTCCCGCTGGCGGCGGGGCTCACGGCGGGCGTCGGCGCGGGACTGCTCGAGGCCGTCGTGATGTCCCGGCCGTACCTGCACTACCTCAGCGCGTCGCTGCACCCGCTCCTGTACATCGCGGTCGCGGTGGTCGCCGCCACCGCGGTCGTCGGCCTGGCGGTCCGCCGCTGGGGACTGCCGGACCTCACCCGGTTCCGGCTGCCGGACCTGGCACTCCCGGCGACCTTCGCGATGCTGGCGTTCTTCGCCGCGCGCCCGATGTTCCAGACCGTGCGCCGTGTGCCGAACAATCCCGACGACCGGGTGAACGCCTCCTTCATCGCCGCCCTGCAGAGGTCCCAGAACCTCCCGCTCGACCCGAACCGCCAGTACTCGGAGCTGAGCCTGCACTGGGTGGCGTGGTACATCGGGATCCCGGCCGTCTTGCTGGCCGCCGTCGGCGCCGCGCTCGTCCTGCGCGACCTGCTGCTGCGGCGCCGCACCGCCTGGCTCCTGCCGTACGCCCTGATCGTCTGGACGACCGTGGCGACCCTGTGGCGGCCCGGCATCACGCCCGACCATCCCTGGGCGAGCCGGCGGCTCATCGGCATGGTGATCCCGGGCCTGCTGCTGTTCGCGCTGTGGGCCGCCGCCTGGCTGGCGCGCCAGGCCCGGCGGTTCCTCCCGGACCGGCGGCGGGTCGCGGCCGTCGTGGCCGTCACCGGCGCGCTGCTGATCCTGGCGCCGACCGCGTGGGCCTCGGCGCCGATGTCCGTCATGCGGACCGAGGAGCGCGAGGTGTCCCAGGCGCAGGCGATGTGCCGGGCCATCGGCCCGAACGCCTCGGTGCTCTTCGTCGAACGCGTGACCGGTGACCGGTTCGCCCAGCTCATCCGCGGGATGTGCGGCACGCCCACCGCGCGTGTGCGCATCGCCGCCGGGTTCAAGAACCCGACGGAGAACGACGTCCGGCGCGTGGTCCAGAAGGTCGCCGCGGCCGGCCGCCGTCCGGTGCTGCTCGGCGCCGACTCCGTCGACGTGGCGCCGTACGGCCAGGCCCGGCGGGTCTTCCATATCCACACCCGCCGCGACGCGAGCACCCTGGTCTCGGCGCCCCGGACCACGTGGTCGCTGACGATCAACGTCTGGATGAGCGTTCCCGTGTACGGACGGTGAACGTTGCGTACGCTTGGAACCGTGCACCGGAGTGGGCGACTATCCTCGCCGGGCGTGACTACCACGCCCCACGTGACGATCGTCCTGCCGTGCTACAACGAGCAGGACCACGTCATCGACGAGGTCGAGCGGATCTGCAAGGCGATGGACGCCAGCGGGCACACTTACGAGTTGCTTGCCGTCGACGACTGCTCGACCGATGAGACACTCGCCCGGCTCGAGGCGGCGGCCCCGCAGTTCCCGAACATGCAGATCGTGCCGTTCCACCGCAACGGCGGCTCGGGCACCGTCCGGCGGATCGGCTCCCAGCAGGCCCGCGGGGACATCGTCGTCTGGACCGACGCCGACATGACCTACCCGAACGAGCGGATCCCCGAGCTCGTCGACATCCTCGACGAGGATCCGACCGTCGACCAGGTGGTGGGCGCCCGCACGAGTGAGGAGGGCACCCACAAGGTCCTGCGGGTGCCGGCCAAGTGGTTCATCCGCAAGGTGGCCGAGCGGCTCGCCGGGCAGAAGATCCCCGACCTGAACTCCGGGATGCGCGCCTTCCGCAAGGACGTCGCCGAGCCCTACCTGAAGCTCCTGCCGCCCGGCTTCTCCTGCGTCACGACGATCACCTTGGCGTTCATGTCGAACCAGCACGACATCCGCTACGTGCCGATCGACTATTTCAAGCGGGCCGGCAGCTCGAAGTTCCACTTCGTGCACGACGCGTACCGCTACATCCTGCAGGTGCTGCGGATGGTGATGTACTTCAACCCGCTGAAGGTCCTGATGCCGCTCGCGCTGTGGCTGCTGGGGCTCGGCGTGGCCAAGGGCATCCTCGACATGGTCCTGCACCCCCTGCGCTTCGCGATCAACACGGTGCTGATCTTCGTGACCGGCCTGATCATCGCGTCGATGGCGTTGCTGGCCGACCTGATCGTGCGATCGCGGGGAGACACGTGAGAATCGCCATCGTCGGGCCCGCGTTCCCCTACAAGGGCGGCGGCGCCCACCACACGACCGAGCTGGCGCACCGGCTGGCCGCCGCCGGGCACGACGTGACCCTGGAGTCGTGGAAGGCGCAGTACCCGTCCTTCCTGTACCCCGGTGAGCAGACGATCGCCACTCCGGAGGGCGAGCCGTTCCCCGGCACCCGGCACGCGCTGGCCTGGTATCGCCCGGACGGCTGGCTGCGGACGGGCCGCCGCCTGCGCGCCCAGGACCTGGTCGTCCTCGTCGTGCTCTCGCCCGTGCAGGTCCCGGCCTACCTCGGCATGCTGTTCGGCCTGGGTAGCCGGAACGACCGGGGGCCGCGGGTCGTCGCACTGTGCCACAACGTCCTGCCGCACGAGCGCAAGCCGTACGACGTGCCGCTGATGCGCCGGCTGCTGAAGGGCGCCGACGGCGCCCTGGTGCACTCCGCCCAGCAGGCGCAGCTCGCCCGCGACCTGGCACCGGGGACGACGGTCCGCACGGCCGTGCTGCCCGCGCATCTGCCGACGCCCGGCCGGGCCGGCGGAGCGCGCACGGGCGCGCCGGAGGGCCCGTGGAACCGCCTGCTGTTCTTCGGCATGGTCCGGCCGTACAAGGGCCTGGACGTGCTGCTGCGCGCGCTCGCGCGGGTGGACGACGTCGCGCTGACGGTGGCGGGGGAGTTCTGGGGCGGCGCGGACGAGACCCGCGCGCTGATCTCCTCGCTCGGGCTGGAGGAGCGGGTGGAGGTGCGGCCCGGCTACGTACCGGCCGCCGAGGTGCCCGAGCTGTTCGCCCGCGCGGACGCGCTGGTCCTGCCGTACCGGACGGCGACGGCCTCGCAGAACGTCTTCATGGCCTACGAGCACGGCATCCCGGTCATCGCCACGCGCGCGGGCACGCTCGCCGACCACGTCCGTGAGGGCGTCGACGGCGTCCTGTGCGAGCCCGGCGACGTCGACTCGCTCACCGAGGCGCTGCGCCGGTTCTACGCGCCGGGCGAGCCGGCGCGGCTGCGGGCGGGGGTGCGGCCCGTCGACTCCGAGCCGCACTGGACCGCCTACCTCGAGCAGCTCCTCACGGCCGGCCCGCTCGTGCCGAGCGGGGCCGACGGCGAGGCGCGTACGGTCTAGTTCCGGCCGATCGGCCGAAGCGCGGCGTGATCAGGCGATGTGGGGCGTGATCGACTTGAGGAGCGCGCGCTTCGGCTTGGCGCCGGTGATCTGCTCGACGACCTCGCCGCCCTTGAAGAGCAGGAGGGTCGGCAGGCCGAGCACGTTGTACTTGGCCGGGGTCGCCTGGTTCGCGTCGTAGTCGAGCTTGGCGATCTTGAGCTTGCCGGCGTACTCGGCGGCGATCTCGTCCAGGACCGGCGCGATCATGCGGCACGGCCCGCACCACGACGCCCAGAAGTCCACCAGCACGGGCGTCTCGCTGGCCAGGACCTCCTGGTCGAACGTCGCGTCGGTCACGGTGATGGGTTCGGCGGCCACGGGAGCCATTATCTCTCCTTCCGGTGCGCCGCAGGAGGCGGCGTCGGGCAACACGCATCTCAAGGCCGGCGGCCCCGGCGATATTCCAGCCCGGAGAGACTAGTCGACGGACAGCCTGGGGAGACTAGTCGACGGGCCGGCCGACCGGTTCGGCCTCGTCCTCGACGAGGACGGGGTGCCGGGTGCCGAGGAGCACGGCGGCGCCCGCCCACGCGAGGTCGGCGACGGTCAGCACGACGCGGGAGGCGAGCGCGACGACCAGCGGCGCGCCCGCCGCCGGCAGCACCGGCCCGAGTGTCACGGTGAGCGCGGCCTCCCGCACGCCCACCCCGCCGGGCGCGATCACGATGATGAAACCGGCCGTGAAGGCCAGGGCGTACGCCCCGGTGGCCAGGAAGAAGCCGTGCCCACCGGACGCGCGCACGAGCAGCCAGGTGTGCGCGCCGAACAGCAACCACCCCACCGCCGTCCAGGCCACCGCCTGGACCATCGTGCCGAGCCCGGCGGTACGGGCCAGCGGCGGGCGCCGGACGAGCCGGAGCGCGCGGTTCAGCGCGAACGCCAGCATCCGCGGGTGCAGCATCGCGAGGAAGATCGGCGCCAGGATGAGCAGCCACCAGTAGCGGCGCGTGGCGTCCGGCGAGGTCAGCGGCAGCGTCACCGCGGCCACCGCGCAGCCCGTGGCGATCGTGGTCACCATCGACAGGACGCCGGCGCTCGCGCCGCGATCCCGCGGCACCCGGTGCTCCTTGGCCAGCTCCATCTGGGCCACCAGCGCCCACACCGAGCCCGGGATGTACTTGCCGAGCTGGGAGACGAAGTAGACCCGCACCGCGGCTCGCAGCGGCAGCGGGGAGCCCAGGCCGGCCAGCAGACGGCGCCAGGCGAGCATCCACGCGCCCAGGGCGACCAGGCCCGCCACCAGCGCGGCGCCGGCGTACGGCCAGGACAGCCGGGTCAGGGCGTCGCGCGTGTCGTCCCAGCGGGCGAACAGCCCATAACCGCAGAAGACGAGCGCGACGGCGACCAGGGCGACGCGCGCCAGGCGGCTCGCTCGCAGGCGGGAGATCACCCCGCCAGACTAGTCGGTACGCGCCGGTGAACACTCGGTGATCAGCGGGTACGCGCTCCGCCGGGGCCGTACAGTAGGGACGCGATGAAACTCAATGACGCGAAGGCCTTCGTCGGCCATCAGGTGCACGTGTGCCGCTTCCGCGAGGCCGGGACCCTCCTGCGCTGGATGGGCGACGACCTGCGCGGCAAACGGGTGCTCGACGTGGCGGGCGGCGACGGCTACTGGGCCGGGCAGGCCCGCAAGCGCGGCGCGCACGCCGTCTCGATCGACCTCGCGCGCGGCAAGATGCTCTACGGCCGGACGCTGAAGCACCCGCCGGCCCTGATCGAGTGCGACGCGCTCAAGCTGCCGTTCGCCGACGACAGCTTCGACGCCGTCCTGTCGGTATGCGCGATCGAGCACTTCGACGACGGCGGCACGGCGCTGGACGAGATGGCGCGGATCCTCAAGCCGGGCGGCGAGCTCTTCATGTCCGCCGACGTGCTGAGCCGGTCGCGCCAGTGGCCGAAGCTTCGCGCGGCGCACTGCGAGAAGTACCACGTGCAGCACACCTACACGCATGAGAGCCTCGGCGGTCTGCTGGCCGAGCGCGGCATGGAGCTCGCCGAGTATTCCTACCAGTTCCGCAGCAAGACGACCGAGCGTCTCTACCTCTCCCTGTCGGCGTACGGCGGCCGGGTCGGGTTCAACGCCGCGGCGCCGCTCACGCCGCTGGTCGCGCTGGCCGACCGGCGCAGCCCGAACGACCGCGGCAGCATCGTCCTGATCAAGGCGCGCAAGAAAGGGTGACGTCCCCCTGTCGGCGATCGATCGGCGTAGGCTTCCGATCGGGGAGTGATCCCGACCACATCGGCACCGAACGGAGGGGGCGACTGACACCGTGGTGCCTCGTGTGCTTGTCGACGCGACCGCCATATCCGCCGACCGCGGCGCGCTCGGCCGCTACGTCGACGGGCTGATCGGCGCGCTGCACCGCGCGGACGCCGATCTGGCCGTCGTCTGCCAGCGGTCGGACGAGGAGCGGTACGGCAAGCTCGCGCCGAAGGCGCGGGTCGTCGCCGGACCGACCTCCATCGCGCACCGCCAGGCGCGCCTGGCCTGGGAGCAGTCGGGCCTGCCGCTCGTCGCCCAGCAGGTCGGCGCGCACCTCATCCACGCGCCGTACTACTCGATCCCGCTGCGCCCGGGCCTGCCGACCGTCGCCACGGTCCACGACATGGCGTACTTCACCGACCCGGAGGCGCACAACCCGGTCAGGACGACCTTCATCAGGTCGGCGACGCGCACCGCGGTGCGGCGCGCGACCCGGGTGATCGTCCCGTCGAAGGCGACCCGCGACGACCTCGTCCGGCTGCTCGGCGCCGACCCGACCCGCATCGACGTCGCCTACCACGGCGTCGATCACACGATCTTCCATCCGCCCACCGCGGAGGAGCGGCGGCGGGTCTCCGAGCGGCTCGGCCTGCACGGGCGGCCCTACATCGCGTTCCTCGGCGCGCTGGAGCCGCGCAAGAACGTCCCGAACCTCATCCGCGGCTGGGTCCGCGCGGCGGAGGGCCTGGAGAGCCCGCCCGCGCTGATCCTGGCCGGCAGCGGAGGCTGGGACGACGAGCTGGACGCCGCGCTGGCCGACGTCCCCTCCCACCTGAAGGTCATCCGGCCGGGATACCTGCCGTGGCCGTCGCTGCCGGGCTTCTTCGCCGGGTCGCTGGCCGTGGCCCTGCCCAGCCGGGGGGAGGGGTTCGGCCTGCCGGTCCTGGAGGCGATGGCCTGCGGCGCCACGGTGCTGACCACCCACCGCGCCTCGCTCCCGGAGGTGGGCGGTGACGCGGTCGCCTACACCGAGCCCGGCGTGGAGGACATCGCGGCGGCGCTGCGCGCGCTGATCGACGACCCGGAGCAGCGAAGGCGGCTCGCCGAGGCCGCGCACGCGCGTTCCCGAGAATTCACCTGGGCTGCATCCGCCGAGGCCCATCTGGCGGCGTACCAGCGCGCCGTCGAACAGTAAGGTGTTCGGCCGGTACCGATGAGGGAGGGGCACCCTGGAAGCGATCCTGCTGGTCGGAGGTAAGGGCACGCGGCTTCGGCCGCTGACGATCTCGACGCCGAAGCCACTGCTGCCGACGGCCGGGGTGCCACTGCTGGAGCACCAGCTGCGCAAGGCGAGCGCGGCGGGCATCCGCCGCGTCGTGTTCGCCACGTCGTACCGCGCCGCGATGTTCACCGAGGCGTTCGGCGACGGGTCGCGGTTCGGGCTGGAGCTGGTCTACGTCACCGAGGACGAGCCGCTGGGCACGGCCGGCGCGATCCGGAACGCCGCCGCGGAGCTGACCTGTGAGGACGACAGCCCGGTCGTCGTGCTGAACGGCGACATCCTCTCCGGCCACGACCTCGTGTCCCAGGTCGCCATGCACGAGAAGTCCGACGCGGCCGTCACGATGCACCTGACCCTGGTCGACGACGCCCGGCGCTACGGCGCGGTGCCGACGACCTCCGAGGGCAAGGTCATCGAGTTCGTGGAGAAGTCCCCGAAGCCGCCGACCAACCAGGTGAACGCCGGCTGTTACGTCTTCCGCCGCTCGGCGATCGACGCGATCCCCACCGGCCGCGTGGTGTCGGTGGAGTACGAGACGTTCCCGCAGCTGCTCGCCTCCGGTGAGACGATCATGGGGTACGTCGAGGGCGCGTACTGGCTGGACGTCGGCACGCCGGCCGCGTTCGTGCAGGGCTCGTGCGACCTGGTGCTGGGCCGGATGGAGTCGCCCGCCGTGCGGCCGGGCGGGGGCGTGCTGTTCCTCAACGGCTCGGTGGTCGCCCCGGAGGCCGCGGTCTCCGGCGGCACGACCGTCGGCGCCGGGGCCGTGGTCGAGTCGGGCGCGACCGTGGAGTCCAGTGTGCTGTTCGACGGCGCCGTCGTCGAGCGCGGGGCGCGGGTGTCGCGTTCGGTGCTCGGCCGGGGCGCGCGGATCTGCGCGGGCGCGGTCGTGTCGGACGCCGTGATCGGCGACGGCGCGATGGTCGGCCCGGGCAACGAGCTGCGGGACGGGCTGCGCCTGTGGCCGGGCGTGCAGCTGCCGGAGACGGCCGTGCGGTTCTCCTCCGACGTGTGAGGCCCGGCATGCTCACCCGCGAGGCCTCCCAGACCCGGACGTGGCGGCCGCCCTGGCCGGTCGACGTACGGCTGACGCTGGCGCCGCACCGCCGGGGCACCGGTGACCCCGCCTTCGCGGTGACGCCGGACGGGGCGGTGTGGCGGGCGTCCACGACCCCGGACGGGCCGGGCACGCTGCGGCTCCTCGCCCGCGGCGACGCGATCGAGGCCGAGGCGTGGGGACCGGGCGCGGCCCGGCTGCTCGACGGCGTGCCCGACCTGCTCGGCGCGGCCGACGACCCGGCGTCGTTCCGGCCGGAGCACGAGGTCCTGCGCCGCGCGGCGCTGCGCCTGCGGCACTTCCGCATCGGCCGGACCGGCAACGTCTTCGAGGCGCTCGTCCCGGCGGTCCTGGAGCAGAAGGTGGTCGGCAAGGAGGCGTGGCGGGCCTGGCGCTACCTGGTGCGCCGGTTCGGCGAGCCCGCGCCCGGCCCGCTGGACCTGTGGGCGCCGCCCCCGCCCCGCGCCTGGGTCGTGATCCCCTCCTGGGAGTGGCACAAGTCGGGCATCGAGGCGGTACGAGCCCGTACGATCATCGGCGCCGCGCGGGTCGCGAGCCGGCTGGAGGGCGACGACACGCTGGAGCTGGACCGGCGTCTCCGCTCACTCACCGGGGTCGGCGTGTGGACGTCGGCGGAGGTGCGCCAGCGCGCCCTCGGCGACGCCGACGCGGTCTCGGTCGGTGACTACCACATCCCCGGCATGGTCGGCTGGGCGCTGAGCGGCCGCAAGGTCGACGACGCGGGCATGCTGGAGCTGCTCACGCCGTATGCCGGCCACCGGTACCGCGTGACCCGCCTGCTGGAGCTGTCCGGCGCGTCCCCGCCGCGCCGGGGCCCGCGCATGCCCGTCCGCGACTACCGCCACTTCTGATCACGGGAACCGCTCCGCACCAGTCCGGTCTGCGGGGAGGGCGGGGGCGCTTCGTCATGTCCGGGGCGCGACCGATCCGATGGGTTGTCGCGGCGTCGACGGGCCGGATTGCATAGGGTCGGAGGATGCTGGTGATGCGCCCGGCGACCGCCGAGGACAGCGAGCCGATCGTAGCGATGACGCAGGCGCGGGCGGACTGGCTGGAGGCTCGCGGACTGCACGGGCAGGGATGGCGGGAGTTCGCACCCGAGTACGGCCGCCAGGCCGCCGACGCCGACTGTCCGATGTGGGTCCTGACCCGCGACGGTCAGGTGGCCGGGGCGACGTGCCTGTATGAGGAGTCCCCCGCGTGGTTCTGGACGCCTGAGGAGTGCGCCGAGACGGCATACTTCGTCGCTTCGACGGTCACCGATCCGGCGTTCGCCGGCCAGGGCTTCGGGCACCTGATGCTCCGCTGGGTCCTGGACCACGCGGCCCGCAGCGGCCGGGAATGGGTGCGGCGCGGCACGATCGAGCCGGGTCTGGTCCGCTACTACACGCAGGTGCAGGGCTGGCAGATCGTGCGGGAGCAGGAACGTGGCGGTGTAACGGTGGTCGGGCTGGCTCGGCGTGCCGAGCTGCAGCCCGACCTGCCCGTGCTGACCGGCGCGCCGGTCAGCTGAACGATCGCAGGGTCAGATCTAGGGCCAGCACCATATACAGCTCCGCGTCCCGATCGAGGAACTGGCCACGGGCGATGCGGTCGCGGGCGTCGGCCAGGCCATCCGCTGCGACGTAACCGCCGTCGATCAGCGGTGAACCTCCGCCGAGCATGACATTGATGTGCGCGACGCCGTGGCGGCGAAGGCCTTCACGCATCACCGGCGCGAAGTTCTCCACCAGTGGCGGGTGGATCAGTTCGCCGTGGCAGCCGCGGTGTTCCAGCCGTTCGCGGTGGAGACGTTTGTGACGTCTCCACCCCAGGGGCAGCCATTCGCCGAAGGTGATCAGCCGCGGATCGGCGAGCGGATGAACGGGCCACATCCCGGCGCGCAGGAACGCCGGCGCCGCGCACGCCTGCGCGGACAACGTCATCTCGTTGATGACCGCTGCGGGAGCGACGTTGTCCTCGGCCTCCTTCAGCCCGTCCACGACCCGGTCACCGATCCAGGATTTGGTCTCCAACTCGGTGCCGTAGGGCGGGTGTGGCCACTCTCGCGACGTCACCGCGACCATCTCATCCCCGCCGATGCCGGTGAACACCGTCCGGACACCCTGGCCGGCCAGCCGAGCGAGCAGGATGTTCTTGGCTTCGGCGTAGGCGTCATCGTAGGGGCCGCGTCGGCCGCCGGGGCAGAACGGCAGCCGCCCGCCGAGGGTGACCTGGGTGTCCGCACCGAGTTGCAGCAGGTCGATGAACGCGTCACGGCGACGGATCTGTTGCCGTCCGGCGTCACCGAGGATGATCAACGCTCCCGCGCTCACCTGTGCCGGGTGGAGGGCACCGAGCGTTGCTGCGACGTTCGCGGAGTCCATGCCGCCGGACAGCTCGACGCAGGAGCTCGCCGGATCGTAGCGATGCCCGGCGACGGCCCCAGCGAGCAACTGCTCGTACGCGTCGATCACCGCGGCATCGTCGACGTCGGGGCGTAACTGCCGGGACCGCGAGTGCAGCGCGGGCTCGGGGTAGTGCAGGGTGAGGCCATTGCGGTCGTAGACGGCGGTGGACCGTTCGCTGATCCGGTAGACGCCGGCGAACACGGTGTCGTGTCCGTACCGGACGCGGAACGCCAGCAGCCGGGCCACTTCACGGTCGAGTAGCTTCCCCGGGTCGATGTGAGGCCGGAGGTCGAACAGATCCCAGGAGCCGTGAAGGACCCCGGCCTGCTCGGCGACATACAGCGGCGCGACGCCCCGCAGCCCGGCGGTGATCCGGACCCGCCCGGCGTCGATCCGGATGTCGAGGAAGTCGGCCGGCTGCCCGTCGCGGCAGGCCATGCGTTCGCGGATGCAGAACCGGCCGTATGCGTGCAGGCGCTCCAAGGCCGGATGGGCGTACGGCTCGATCCAGGACCGCCCGTGCGTCCACCGGCGGCCGTCCCACGTCCACGGCCCGTTCGTATCGTCGATCGAGATTTTCAGCTTCAGCATGCCAGCTCCCGTTCGGAGTGGAAGGCCGGCGGCACGAAGGCCGCCGGCCAACGTGTCGACTCTCACGCGTCGACGGTCAGGTCTCGATCTCGTCCTTGGTGTTGTAGCTGTCCGAGGAGCCCGCCTTCTTCTTGTAGGCGAAGCGGTCCTCGACCGGGGGAACCTCCCACTCCGGCGTATCGGTGAACAGGTCCCCGATGGGGTCGAGCGTCAGCGTGACCATGACACCTCCCTTCGCGTGTGCCTCTTACGAGAACCGTGGCCTGAGTAAGCGCCAGAGCCACGGTCGGCCGCGGCTGTGGGTCCTGCGCTACGGGCCCGGCTCGCGGCGTTCTGTGGCCGCCGAGAGGGCGCCGAACTCGATGCGTCGGGCGCTGCAAAAGCCGGGGACGTAGGGGGCCCGGGTGACCTGGCAGGAGATCTGTTCGCCGCTCACGCCGGCACCCCGATCCGCATGAGTTCGGTGTCGGTCAGGATGACCTTGTCCGCGGCTACGACGACGTGCACGATCTTGGACTGCTCGTCATACGTCACCCAGCGCGCGGCGGCCAACTGGTCGACGATCGATAGGCCGCGGCCGTACTCGGCGAGTTGGCCGCCCTGGTCCAGGCCGGCGATGGGCCGGTGGTCGGGGTCGGTGACGGCCAGGTGCACATACCGATCGGTGACGACCATGCGGATGATGATCGGCGACATGTGGTCCGGCCATTCGCACAGCGCGCGGGCGGCGTTGACCGCGTTGGTGACGATCTCGCTGGTGATCAGCCCGATCTCGTAGGCGTCGAACGGCAGACCGAACACCTCGGACGAGGCGAAAGACCGTGCCCGGGCCACCTCGCTGGGCCGGGCGCGCAGGGCACGCCACGCAGGGCGGCGAGGTGTGGGGGACGTGCGGTCGGTGACCGCTGGCTCTAGTGGCACAGGGAATCACTCCCCGTCGGGGGTCATCGAGTGAGATCCGTGATGGTGGAATCACTCTGCGTATTGGGATGGATCCAAGCTCGGCTCATGGCTGGTTGCTCGGTTCTCTCCCAGGAAAGCCGAGCGAACGCCTTCACCCCAGAGCATCCGTGGCGCGGTGCTGGTGCAACCGTGGGGCATCTCTGCTGCATTCGCGCTGCATCGCCGATTCACGCCTTACGCTGACGTTGGCAAACCCGACGATGGCGAGTCGGTTTCATCGCCTGGAGGACTCTCGATGACGACAGGACGACGGCCCCGGCTGGCCGAACGCCGAAGAACGTGCGGCTTCACTCAGGAGTCGCTTGCCGCCGCGCTCGGGGCCGACCGGTCCACCGTCGCCCGATGGGAACGCGGGCAATGTGACCCGCAGCTATACCACCGATTCAAGCTCTGCGAGCTCCTCCAAGTTAGCCGGGAGGAACTGGACGAATTACTGATGATTGACGCGGCATGGATGCAGGTCCACGCGCCGCCCGCTCAGAGACGGGTGCTCCAGGGCCGCGTTATCGCTGCCACAGTGGTTACACCCGATGTCGACTCTGATGGACTGGAGGACATGAACCGCCGCGGGTTGCTTCGTCTGCTGAGCATCGCGGGAACGCTGGTCGCGGTGCCTGATCTCGTCACCGATGGATCTCTCGATGACTCCGAACAGATCGGCCAGTACGAGCAGCTGAACTCCCACCTATGGCAGGTGTATGCCCTGTCGGAGTCCAAGCGGACCGTGTACCCGGTCGTACGGCAACAACTGGGCTTGCTGACCGGAAGCCTCGACCGGGCGCACTCGTCCGCCGCGCACAAGCGACTCTGTGCCGCTACCGGGGATCTCCTCCAACTGGCCGGAGAGATCTTCTTTGACTCCGACCGGTATACCGACGCGGCGCACTGTTACAAACTCGCGGCCGATGCCAGTAAAGAGGCTGAGGCGTTCGACCTGTGGGCGTGCGCCTTGACCCGACACGCCTATCTCGGCATGTACGAACGCCGATTCGAGGATGTGACGCCGATCTTGGAGGGGGCCGCCAGGCTCGCCCGACGTGGTGACCGGCAATTGTCTACCCGGCATTGGGTTGCCGCGGTGCAGGCTGAGGCGTATGCCGGGCTGGGGGACCTTGACGCGTGCCAACGTGCCCTCGACGAAGCCGAGCAGGTGAAGGCGCTGACCGGGCGTGCGATGCCAGGTGGCTGGCTCCGCTTTGACGACTCACGATTGGCCGAGGAGCGCGGCACGTGTTACGCCGCTCTTGGGCGGGCCGACTTGGCCTCCGAAGCGCTGATCAAGGCTCTCGACACGGCCACATCGCCGCGTCGGCGCGGAAGCATCCTGACCGACCTTGCCGCCCTGGGTATGCAGGCCAGGGACCTGGACCGGGTCCTGGATTACGGTGGGCAAGCGGTCGAACTAGCAGAACAGACCGGCTCGTCGGGGTACATCGGGCGCAAGCTCCAAGATTTGCGTACCCAGCTTGCCCCGTTGGCGTCCAACAGCCGGGCGGCTCAACTCAGCGAACGAATCGCCGAACTCTGAGGAGACGATATGCAGGAACAGCTGGACACCCGGCAAAGCGAAGACGGCCGTATCTTCCGGGAAGCATGGATCGCCGGAGTGCGCAAGCACTATCCAGGTGACCCCAAGCCCGGCTACGTCGCGCCGTGGGACGAGACTCCCGAATGGGAACGCCAAGCCGCAAGTGCGGTCTACCGGCAAGTGGCCGATTTCGTCGCGGTGTCCGGCGGGGCGACCGACAAACTCACCCGAGAACAAAAGGGTCGCTTCGTCGCGCTGTGTTGGATCGCTCAGATCTACAAGCACATTCCCGACCCGAAGCCATCCTACGTCGCGGATTGGGACGTGCTTCCGGGATGGCAGCAACAGACCGATATCGATATCTTCGAAGAGATCGAAAAGCACGCTTGACCAACGCGTGGCCTGAGCCGTCCGGTACGGATAGGGAGCGGCTGACCGGACGCTGGTCGTGAGCGTCGGCCCGCAGGCCAGGGTTGGTGCGTTCTCACTTGGATACGCACTGGCATCAGGGGGCAGTGGGAAGACCGGATACGGCGCGGGCGTAGGTTTCCAGCATGAGTGATCTGGTCGCCCCGGCACCCTCACCCACCGCCGTCCGCCGTGCGCTCGCCCGCGCGCGCGACGGCAAGTCGATCGACGTGTCCGAGGCCGAGGTGCTGTTGCACGCTCGCGGCGAGGACCTGGAGACGCTCCTGACGTACGCCGCCCGCGTCCGTGACGCGGGGCTCGAGGCCGCCGGACGGCCCGGCGTGATCACCTACAGCCGGAAGGTCTTCATCCCCCTCACGCGCCTGTGCCGTGACCGGTGCGGCTACTGCACGTTCGCCACGGTCCCCGGACGTCTGGACGCGCCCTACCTGAGCCCGGACGAAGTTCTTGAGATCGCCCGGCAGGGCGCCGCGCTCGGTTGCAAGGAGGCGCTGTTCACCCTCGGCGACCGGCCGGAGGACCGCTGGAAGCAGGCGGGCGAGTGGCTGCACGCCCACGGCTACGACGACACGCTTTCGTACGTGCGCGCGATGGCGATCCGCGTGCTGGAGGAGACCGGGCTGCTGCCCCACCTCAACCCCGGCGTGATGAGCTGGCGGGACCTGCAGCGGCTGCGGCCGGTCGCGCCGTCGATGGGCATGATGCTGGAGACGACGTCGCGCCGGCTGTTCGAGGAGAGGGGCGGCGCGCACTTCGGGTCCCCGGACAAGGACCCGGCCGTGCGCCTGCGGGTGCTGGAGGACGCCGGCCGCTCGAACGTCCCGTTCACGACCGGGATCCTCATCGGCATCGGCGAGACGATCCGCGACCGCGCCGAGTCGATCTTCGCCATCCGCAAGGTCATGCGGGAGTACGGCGGGATCCAGGAGGTCATCGTCCAGAACTTCCGCGCCAAGCCGGACACCAAGATGCGCGCCACGCCCGACGCGGAGCTGGAGGAGCTGGCCGCCACGATCGCCGTGACGCGCGTCGTCCTGGGGCCCAAGGCGCGGGTGCAGGCCCCGCCGAACCTCGTTGACTCCGAGTACGCCCTGATGCTGCGGGCGGGCATCGACGACTGGGGCGGCGTCTCGCCGCTGACCCCCGACCACGTCAACCCCGAGCGGCCGTGGCCGCACATCGACGAGCTGGCCGCCCGCACCGCCGACAGCGGCTTCACGCTGCGCGAGCGCCTCACGATCTACCCCGAGTACGTCCGGCGCGGCGAGTCCTGGCTCGACCCGCGCCTCGCCGCCCACGTGGCCGCGCTGGCCGGCCCGGACGGCCTGGCCCGCGAGGACGTCACGCCGGCCGGCCTGCCCTGGCAGGAGCCGGACGGCAGCTGGGGCGAGGCGGGGCGGACCGACCTGCACGTGGCGATCGACTCTGAGGGCCGGACGAAGGACCGCCGGGACGACTTCGACGAGGTGTACGGCGACTGGTCCGAGGTGGGCACGCGGATCCGCCCGGCGGAGCGTTTCGACGCCGACGTGGCGGCGGCGCTCCGGAACGCCGAGCGCGACCCGGCCGGGCTGTCCGACGAGGACGCCCTCGCCCTGCTGCACGCCGACGGCCCCGAGCTGGAGGCCCTGACCCGGCTGGCGGACGACCTGCGCCGCGACGCCATCGGCGACGAGGTGACGTACGTCGTCACCCGGAACATCAACTTCACGAACGTCTGCTACACCGGCTGCCGGTTCTGCGCGTTCGCCCAGCGCCGTACGGACGCCGACGCGTACACGCTGTCGATCGAGCAGGTCGGGCAGCGGGTCGACGAGGCCTGGGCGGCCGGGGCGACCGAGGTGTGCATGCAGGGCGGCATCCACCCCGACCTGCCGGGAACCGCCTACTTCGACCTCGCCCGCGAGGTGAAGCGGCGGGCGCCGGAGATCCACATGCACGCCTTCAGCCCGATGGAGGTCGTCAACGGCGCCGCCCGGACGAACCTGTCGGTCCGCGACTTCCTGCTCGAGGCGAAGGCGGCGGGCGTGGACTCACTGCCCGGTACGGCCGCCGAGATCCTCGACGACGACGTGCGCTGGGTGCTCACGAAGGGCAAGCTGCCGACCTCGGCGTGGATCGAGGTCGTCACCACCGCCCACGAGATCGGCCTGCCGACGACGTCCACGATGATGTACGGCCACGTGGACACGCCCGCGCACTGGGTCGCGCACCTGAGGCTGCTCCGCTCGATCCAGGAGCGCACCGGCGGCTTCACCGAGTTCGTGCTGCTGCCGTTCGTGCACCAGAACGCGCCGATCTACCTCGCCGGCCTGGCGCGGACCGGCCCGACCGCCCGGGAGAACCGCGCCGTCCACGCGCTGGCCCGCATCCTCCTGCACGGGGCGATCCCCAACATCCAGTGCTCGTGGGTCAAGCTCCAGGACGAGTTGTGCGCGCAGGTCCTGCGGGGCGGCGTGAACGACCTCGGCGGCACGCTCATGGAGGAGACGATCAGCCGGATGGCCGGGTCGGACAACGGCTCGTTCAAGACGATGTCGGCGCTGGAGGAGCTGGCAGCGAAGGCCGGGCGCCCGGCGCGGCAGCGGACGACCCTGTACGGCCCGGTCCCGGAGGAACGCCGCGCGGCGGCCCTGCGGACGGACGGGGTCGGCCACTTCCTCCCGATCGTCGGCTGACATCGATCCCGGACCAGGCGGTGCCTCCGGAGGCGGTCACCTCCGGAGGCACCTACGGAATGGGCGCTCAGTACCAGTCCATGCAGTCCCTGGGAACCCAGCCCACGATCTTGGCGTGGTTCTTGGGCTTGTAGGCGATGCGGTACCACCAGTTGTTCGACCCGTAGCCGGTCCTACAGGCGCCCTTGAAGTGGTAAGTGCCGCCCGTCTCGGACTCGTCCCAGCAGACGCGCTTGCCTTTCGGCAGGACGCCGAGGGCGGTCGCCTTGATCTTCTTGGACTTGCGGATCTTGACGTTGTCCAGGGCCTTGAGCCAGTACGTCGGGCAGGACGCGGCCGACACGTCCGAGTGGGAGGTCTTCGCCGACGCGACGGGGGCCGTACCGATCCCGGTGATCGTCAGCGCGGCGGCGGCCACGCCCGCGGCCAGAAGTCGCTTCATGGCGCTCAGGCCCAGGTGAGGCAGGTGCTGGGCACCCAGCCCACGATCTTGGCGTGACCCTTGGGCTTGTAGGTGATGTGGTCCCAGTGGTTCTTCCAGCCGTACCTGTCCTTGCAGGATCCCTTGTAGGTGTACTTGCCGCCCAGCTCGTACTTGTCCGAGCAGACGGGCTTGCCGTGGGGCAGGACGCCGAGAGCGGTCGCGCTGATCTTCTTGGACTTGCGGATCTTGACGTTGTACCGGGCCTTGAGCCGGTACACGCAGGACGCGGCCGACACGTCCGAGTGGGAGGTCTTCGCCGACGCGACGGGGGCCGTGCCGATCCCGGTGATCGTCAGCGCGGCGGCCGCCACGCCCGCGGCCAGAAGCTTCTTCATGGGGGATTCTCTTCGTGATCGTCTCTACCGCCGGTCCGGGCACGCCGTGTCGGCGTGCGGTCACGGGCGGGATGACGGGAACGAAGCTAGTCCGCGGCCTCCGTATACGGCGAGATCCAAAAGACCCAACATTGAGACCCCAATTAGCCCCGTAGTCCTAAAAAGCTCTGATCTCCGTTGAGACGGGAGCGGCCGCCCCCGGCGGTCTGGTAGAGGGCGGGGAGAGCGGGCCGGTCGGCGCGCTATTCTCCGGATCATGGCCGCGACCAGGAGGGATCCGCGCATCCGGCTGCTGGTCGTCGGCGCCGTGCTCCTGCTCGCCGGCCTGTCCGCCGGGTGGTACCTCCTGCGCGACCGTCCGCAGGCCTGCCACGGCAGGGCCCTGCCGGTCGGGGTGGTGGCGGCCCCGGACATCACCCCCGCGCTCGCCGCGATCGCCGCCCGGTTCAACGTGCAGCCGCACGAGATCGGGGGACGGTGCGCCCAGATCGAGGTCGAGGCACGGGACCCGGGAACGGTCGCCCGGGCCCTGGCGAAGGGCGACCGGTCCGACGTGGACGCCTGGGTGCCCGACTCCTCGATGTGGCTCGACCGCGCGCGGGCCGCCGGTGCGCGGACGGTCGGTTTCGGCTCGCCCCTCGCCGCGTCCCCCGTAGTGATCGCCGCACCGCGCGCCGTCGCCGCCGAGCTGCGGGACGACGGGATCGCCGCCAGTTGGCGCCTGCTCGAGAACGCCCCGCTGCACGCGTCGGTGCGCGTCCTCGACCCGGCACGCGACGCCGCCGGCGCCGCGGTGGCGCTGGCCGTCCGCGCGACCATCGGCCACGTCACGGCGCCGCATGCTCCGGACCCCGCCCGGCTCTACGCCTCCTTCGCGGGGCTGCAGGACCTCCGCCGCCCTCTCGTCGCCGCGTCCGAACAGTCGGTCGTCGCCTACAACGACGCCCACCGGCCGAACCCGGCGTCGGTCATCGTCCCCGAGGAGGGCACCCTCCTGCTCGACCACCCGTTCGTCGCGGTGAGCACCGACCCGCTGCGCGCCCAGGCCGTCGACGCGTTCCGCTGGGCCCTGCGGGGCCGGCAGGCCGTCGACACCTTCCAGTGGTACGGCTTCCGCGCCACGGACGGCCGCCTCGACCTCCGCGACGCCACCCGCCTGGGTCTGAGGGAGACCCTCCCCAAGGTCCTCCCCGCCCCCACACCGGCGCAGGTGGCGTCCGCGATGCGGTCCTGAAGACTCCGCCGAGGATTCTCGTCGTTCCGGCGACGAGAACCCTCGGCCGTACGGCTCAGCGGGTCACGATGAAGTCGTCCGGGTCGCGAGGCGGGCGGTCGCGCGGGGGAGCGGCGGGGTGGCCGACGCCGACCGCGCCCATCGGGTCCCAGTTCGGCGGCAGGCCGAGCGTCTCGCGCACGACGTCGGCGCAGAACAGCGTGCTCGACACCCAGCACGAGCCGAGCCCCTCGACGGCCAGCGCCACGAGGAGGTTCTCCACGCCCGCGCCCATCGCGACCAGGAACATCTCGCGCTCGGCACGGGACCGGCGCGCGTCCGGGTAGTCGTGCGCGCCGTCCGCCACGAGGCACGGCACCACGAGGTACGGGGCGCGGCGCAGCACGTCGCCGCGCTTCAGCCGCCGGGCGATCGACTCCTCGCCGAAGCCGTCGCCGCGCAGGTCGGCCTCCCAGGCGTCGCGCATCGCGTCGAGCAGCCGGTCCTTGTGCTCCTCGACGAGCACGAACCGCCAGGGAGTCGTGTGGTGCGGGGCGGGCGCGGTGATCGCGGCGGCCACCGCGCGGCGGACCGCCGCCGGGTCGACCGGGTCCGGCGCGAACTCCCGTACCGTACGGCGGGCCGTCAGGACGTCCGCCGAGCCGTACCGGAACATGTCCTCGTCGGGCGAGCGGACGAGAGCCCGCGCGCCCGGTCCGTCCTCCTCGGTCACGTGGTCGGCCAGGCCGCGGACGACCGCGACCGGGACGCCGGCCAGCTTGCCCTTCACGAGCTCGGCGGCCGAGGCGATCTCGTCGGCGACCGAGACGACCGTGGCGTCGAGACGGTTCCCGTACGCGTCGGCGCGGCCCCGCAGGTCCTCCAGCGGCGCGACGCCGGCCGCGCCGATGGCGGCGTCGGTGAGGCCGAGCCGCCAGGGCCGGCCGAGGGTGTCCGAGACGATCACGCCGACCCGTGTTCCGGTCAGCTCACGCAGGCGCGCGCGGATGCGGCGCGCCGACGCGTCCGGGTCCTCGGGGAGGAGCAGCACCGTGCCCGGAGCGGTGTTCGAGGCGTCCACGCCCGCGGCGGCCAGGACCAGGCCCTGGCGGGTCTGCACGATCCGGGTGGGGCCCCTCCGGGCCACGACGCGAACGGTCTCGGCGTCGATCGCCTTCTCCCGGTCGTCGGCGACCAGGACCCGCCCCTCCGCCTTGCTGATGATCTTCGAGGTGACGACGACCACGTCACCGTCCCGCAGATCGGCCCCGGCGATCAGCTCGGCGACGTCGTCGCCCTGGCGCACCTCGGGCAGACCGTCGACCCCGAACACCTCGTAGGCGCTCATGCGGAGAGCTCCCCGGCGAGGTCGACGGCGGCGCGGGCGATGTCCGCGGACGCGTCCACGTCCGTCATCAGGAGTGGCCGGGAGCGGACGGTGATGCCGCCGAGGTCGCCCTCGAGCGCGGCGTCGGCGGTGTCGACGAGCCAGCCGTCGAGCAGGTCGGCCCCGTAGTGCGCGGCCACCGCTCCGGCGGAGGTCTCCACGCCGATCGCGGTGAGGCAGGCGTCGGCCATGCCGCGTACGGGCGCGCCGCCGATGATCGGGGAGACGCCCACCACGGTCTTGGCCGCGACCGCCGGGCGGATGCCCGGAACGGACAGGATCGTCCCGACGCTGACCACCGGGTTGGACGGCGGGAGGATCACGAAGTCGGCGGCGTCGATCGCCTCGAGCACGCCGGGCGCGGGCTTGGCGTCCTCGGCGCCGACCGCGACGATCGAGCGGGCCGGGACCTGAGCGTGCAGGCGCACCCACCACTCCTGGAAGTGGACGGCCCGCCGGCCCTGCTCGTCCTCGATGAGGACGTGGGTCTCCACCCGGTCGTCGCTCATCGGCAGCAGGCGCACACCCGGCTTCCACCGGTCGCAGAGCGCCTCGGTCACGGCGGACAGCGGATATCCGGCGTCGAGCATCTGCGTGCGCACGATGTGCGTCGCGAAGTCACGGTCGCCGAGGGTGAACCAGGAGGGGCCGACCTCGTACGCGGCGAGCTCCTCGCGGATCGTGAAGGTCTCGTCCGCGCGGCCCCAGCCCTGCTCCTCGTTGATGCCGCCGCCGAGGGTGTACATCACGGTGTCCAGGTCGGGACAGACGCGTAGTCCGAAGAGTGAAATGTCGTCGCCGATGTTGCCGATAACGGTGATGTCCGCCTCCGGGGCGGCCTGCCGTAGTCCGCGCAGGAAACGGGCTCCCCCGATTCCGCCCGCCAATGCCACGATGCGCATGCGGACAAGTCTGGCACCTCGGGGAGTGGCGGATGCCCACGGGCCGCGGGTCGGTGTGCGAAGCTGACGTCGATCCGATAACCGACAGGGAGTAGCGCGTGAACAACGACGCCGCGCAGCGGCTACGAGGACCCGGTGCCTGGATCCTCCTGGCTTCGGTGGCCCTGCAGTTCGTCAGTGGACTCATCGCCCTATCGACGGGCAAGGGGACGGACTTCAGCTACCGCGCCTACAACTTCGTCGCGTACGACAACTTCTTCGCGGGCCTGACCGTCATCGGGGTAGTCGTCGTCGCGGTGGCGCTGGCGTCCCGGCTGGGAGGTCCCCCCATCGCCCAGGCCCGCAATGTCGCCCTCGCCGGCGCGATCCTGCTCGGTGTGATGGGGCTGGTCGAGGTCATCGCCATCCTGGCCGGCCTCACGGCGGGCGGCAACACTCCGGGCGTCATCCTGGACGTGCCGGGCAGCGCGAAGTTCTCGATGTTCCTGTACGGCGTCGCGAAGCTCGCGGTGGGTGCCGTGGCCGCTTTCTACGCCTTCTCCACGTTCCAGTCGCTGGCGCCGGCCCGGCCCGCCGTCCCGCAGTACCCGCAGGGGTACGGTCAGCCGGCGCCGCCGTACGGACCGGCGTACGGTCAGCAGCAGCCTTACGGTCAGCCGGGACAGCCCTATGGGCAGCCCCAGGTGCAGCAACCGTATGGTCAACAGTCGCCATTTCCGCAGCAGCCGTACGGTCAGTCTGCTTACTATCAGCAGCGACCCGCCCAGCCCGCCCCGTCGGCGCCGCCGGCCCAGCCGGCACCGCCGACCGGGGAGGGTGAGGGTGAGTGGACGCGTGCCTACGGCAGCACGGACCAGCCGGCGCCGAAGGAGACCTCGTCGGGGTCCGAGGAGTCGGATCAGTCGCCTCCGGCGGACCCGTACCGGCCTCCGGAGTAGTCGGCGACGGCAGGAACGCATAACCGCGGGGTTCTGTGGAGTCACTGATCGTCTCCGCAGGTCAGCACGACTTTCCGTCGTGACACACCGCACCGTGCCCATTCGGCTTGACGTCCCTGGTCATACACGCGTGTAATTTCATGGGTGTAGTTCTGCCTTCCCGGGGGACTGTGTCGGGGAAGGTGACCAGGGGGGGACTCCACGGGGCGAGGAGGTGCGTCTGTGAGCGAAGTGCTCATCCCGCTGGCGCACGGTGCAGAAGGCGAAGAGTTGGGCTGGCAGGAGCGCGCCCTGTGCGCGCAAACCGACCCGGAAGCTTTTTTTCCGGAAAAGGGTGGCTCGACCCGTGAAGCCAAGAAAGTGTGCCGTGCCTGTGAGGTGCGGGCGGAATGCTTGGAATATGCGCTGGGGCATGACGAGCGGTTCGGGATCTGGGGAGGTCTGTCCGAACGTGAACGCCGGAAGCTCAAGCGCGCGGCAGGCTGAAACCCGCATTCGCGGCGTATGACGCCTGCGGTGACGTTTCACCGGGGTCCTGCCGGACGGCTCTGACGCGGTCCGGCGGGCCCCGGCGGCACCGCAGGCCCACGGCCGCGGTGTCCCAAGAGTCCCGCACAGAGTCTCGGAACGCCCACGCCGCCGATCGGGACCGGCGGCGAGATCATTTCAGCCGATCAGCCGTCTCGGCCGATCAGCCGTCTCGGCCGATCACGTGTCATTCGTCGCGGGAGTCGTAGGTCGGGTCGACCGACTCCGGCGCGAGGCCGAGCAGATCCGCGACCTCCTCGACGACCACGTCGCGGACCAGGCGGGCGCGGTCACGCTCGTCGTCGCCGCCACGCGCCTCCACCGGCCGCCGGTACACCACGATCCGCGCCGGCCTGCCGTCCGCCGCGGGCAGCAGGCGTCCGAGCGGGACCGGATCGGCGGCGTCCGCCCACGGCTCGACGGGCGGAACCTCTTCGACGGCGAACTCGACACCCGTCAACTCGCGGCTCCACCGCTGCTCGAGCCGGCGCGCCTCATCGCGGACCAGATCGTCGAAGCGCTCGGCGCGGGTCCGGGAGATCGGCGCATCGGGCGGCGTGAGCGGTCCGCGCATGCCGCGCCCACGGCGGTCGCGGCGGCGTGTGCTGGAGCGTGTCACCCGGGATCGCACTCCTTGAGCATAGTCCGGACCTGGCCTGACCGTCCCCCGCACAAAGATCCGTTATGCGGTCGCGCGCCGGAAATACGGCGACACGAAGTGAGGATAGTGGCGCAGGAGCGGCAGGAGGAGATACGTTCCCGTCGTGAGCCCCGTCCGCATCTGCTCCCGCACCGCGTGCAAGCAGTCTGCTGTCTACACGCTCACGTACGTCTACGCCGACTCGACCGCTGTTCTGGGCCCGCTGGCAGCGTACGTCGAGCCGCACTGCTATGACCTCTGCGCCGAGCACGCCGAGCGCCTGACCGCCCCCGTCGGCTGGGAGCTCGTCCGCCTCCCCGCCGAAGAGTCCGAGCCGACCAGTGACGATCTCGAAGCCCTGGCCAACGCCGTCCGCGAGGCCGCCAAGCCGGCCACGCCGCGGGAGGAGCCGGTCGGGCAGGGCATCGAGGTCGGCCGGCGCGGCCATCTTCGGGTCCTCCGATCCGACACGCCCCTCCGCTCCGACACGCCCCGCAAGCCCTGATCCGCTCCCGGTAGGCTCATGACCGCAAAGCGACGACCGGGCCGTGAGCATGGGGGGCGCGCGTGGGCGACCTGGCCAAGATCTTCAAGGCGTACGACGTCCGGGGGGTCGTGCCCGATGAGTTCGACGAGCGGATAGCCGAGGCGGCCGGCGCCGCGTTCGTGCGTGTCACCGGCGCCACGGCGATCGTCACCGCCCACGACATGCGCACCTCGTCGGGCCCGCTGTCCGCGGCGTTCGCGCGGGGCGCCACCGCCCAGGGCGCCGACGTGACGGAGGCGGGCCTCGGCTCGACCGACCTGCTCTACTACGCCAGCGGCAGCCTCGGCCTGCCCGGCGCGATGTTCACCGCCAGCCACAACCCGGCCCGGTACAACGGGATCAAGCTGTGCCGGGCGGGCGCCCGGCCGATCGGCCGGGACACCGGGCTCGGCGAGATGCGCCGGCTCGTCGAGGAGGGCGTCCCCGCCCACGACGGCCCGGCGGGCACGGTCCGCCGGCTGGATCTCCTCCCGGGGTACTCCGCGCACCTGCGGTCCCTCGTCGACCTGTCGGGCATCCGCCCGCTCAAGGTCGTCGTGGACGCCGGCAACGGCATGGCCGGGCACACGGTGCCGGGCGTGTTCGCGGGCCTGCCGATCGACCTGGTGCCCCTGTACTTCGAGCTCGACGGCACGTTCCCGAACCACGAGGCCAACCCGATCGAGCCGGAGAACCTCCGCGACCTCCAGACGGCGGTGCGCGAGCACGGCGCCGACCTCGGGCTGGCCTTCGACGGCGACGCCGACCGCTGCTTCGTCGTGGACGAGCGCGGCGAGCCCGTCACGCCCTCCGCCATCACCGCCCTGGTCGCCGTGCGGGAGCTGGCCAAGCATCCCGGCGCGCGGATCGTGCACAACCTGATCACCTCGCGCGCCGTGCCGGAGATCATTCGGGAGCACGGCGGGGAGCCCGTCCGCACCCGGGTCGGGCACTCGTTCATCAAGCAGACGATGGCCGAGGCGGGCGCCGTCTTCGGCGGCGAGCACTCGGCCCACTACTACTTCCGCGACTTCTGGTTCGCCGACTCCGGCATGCTCGCCGCGCTGCACGTCCTCGCCGCGCTCGGCGAGCAGGAGCGCCCGCTGTCCGCGCTGCTCGCCGCCTACAGCCCGTACACCGCGTCCGGTGAGATCAACTCCGAGGTCGCCGACCAGGCGGCCGCGACGGCGCGGGTGCGCGCGGAGTTCGCGGGGCGGCCCGGCGTTACCGTGGACGAACTCGACGGCCTCACGGTCGGGCACGCCGACTGGTGGTTCAACCTGCGACCGTCCAACACCGAACCCCTCCTCCGCCTCAACGCCGAGGCGGCCGACCCCGAGACCATGGCCGCGGTGCGCGACGAAGTGCTCGCCGTGGTGCGAAAGGAAGAAAGTTGAAGATCGACTCCTGGTTGCTGGAGATCCTGGCCTGCCCCAACTGCCGGGGTGAGCTGAAGACCGACGAGGCGGCCGACGAGCTCGTCTGCACCGGGACCTGCAAGTACGCCTACCCGGTGCGCGACGACATCCCCGTCCTTCTGGTCGACCAGGCGCGGACCCCGGCCTGACATGAGTCCTGTCGAGGTCGACCCCGGCCGCCTCGACGACGCCGAGGCGCTGGCGGCCGCCGATCCCGGAGAGATGCTGCGGCGCGTCGCCTCGGCCGCGGCACAGGTCCGCGAGGCCCAGCTGTACACCGCCGAGGCGGGCGTCGAACGCATCGCCCAGGGCGGCCGTCCCCGTGCCATCGTGGTGGTCGGCACCAGCGGCTCCGGCCTCGCCGGCGAGATGCTGGCGGCCGTCTGCGGGCAGGGCTGCCGCGTGCCGATCACGACCGAGCGAGGTCACCGGCTCCCCGGCTGGGCCGGCGCGGCCGACCTGGTCATCGCCGTGTCCGGACCGGGCGGCACCGAGGAGACCCTGGCGGCGGCCGTCGAGGCCGTCCGCCGGGGCTGCCGGCTGCTGTGCGTCGGCGCGGCCGGATCACCGCTGGCGGAGATCGCCGTCCAGGCCGGGGCGCCGTTCGTGCCCGTGCGGGCGGCCGGGCCGGAGCGGGCGATGCTGTGGGGCCTGACCGTCCCGCTGCTGCTGGCCGCGCGGGCGCTCGGCCTGGTCGACGTCACCGCGGAGGCCCTCGAACGGACGGCGGGGGTGCTGGAGGACATGAGCCACCAGTGCCGCCCGGCGAGCGAGTCGTTCGTCAACCCGGCCAAGCAGGTCGCCCTGGAGCTCGCCGGGTCGGTGCCCGTCATCTGGGGCACGTCACCGATGACGGGGGCGGCCGCCCACCGGTTCGCGAGCCAGCTCGCGGCGAACGCCGGGTGCCCCGCCGTCCACGGCGAGCTGCCGGCGGCCTGGCACGACCAGGCCGCGATGTTCGACGGCCCGTTCGCCGCCGGATCCGGCGGCTCCGCCGAGGAGGACCTCTTCCGCGACCGGGTCGACGAACCGGAGCCGACCCGGCTGTCGCTCGTGCTCCTCAACGACGTCGAGGAGCACCCGCAGGTGACCAGGCGGCGCGAGCTCGCCGCCGAGTTCGCCCGCGACCGCGCCGTGCCCGTGGTGGAGCTGACGACCAGGGGCACCCATCCCCTGGAGCGGCTCGCCGGGCTCATCGCGCACATCGACTACATCAGCGTCTACCTGGCACTGGCCGTCGGCGTCGACCCGTCGGCGACCGTCCGGGAGCCCGAAGAGAGGACCCTGTGAGTAACACCGGCCGCGCGATGGACGGGAGCGACCGTGAGTGCTGAAGGCGGTACCAAGGCGATCATTGCGGCACTCGGGGCGAACCTCGGCATCGCGGCTGCGAAGTTCGTGGCGTTCGCGTTCACCGGATCGGCGTCGATGATGGCCGAGGGGGTGCACTCGATCGCCGACTCGGGCAACCAGGGCCTCCTGCTGCTCGGCAGCAAGCGGTCCAAGCGGGCCAGGACCCGTGAGCACCCGTTCGGCTACGGCAGCGAGCGTTACTTCTACGCCTTCATCGTCGCCGTCGTGCTCTTCACCGTCGGCGCCCTGTTCTCGCTGTACGAGGGCTGGCACAAGGTCGTCGACCCGCACGACGTCGAGGACCCGATCTGGGCGTTCGCCGTGCTGATCTTCGCGATCCTCCTCGAGGGATCCTCGTTCCGTACGGCGATGAAGGAGGCGAGCCGGACCCGCGGCGGCCAGAGCTGGGTGACCTACATCCGCCGCGCCAAGGCGCCCGAGCTGCCGGTCGTGCTCCTGGAGGACTCCGCGGCCCTGCTCGGCCTGGTCATCGCCCTGATCTGCGTCGCGCTGGCGGTCGTCACCGGCAACGGCGTCTGGGACGGCGTCGGCTCGATGGCCATCGGCGTGCTGCTGGCGTTCGTGGCGATCGTGCTGGCCGTCGAGACCAAGAGCCTGCTGATCGGCGAGGCCGCGGCCACCGAGGTGGAGAAGCAGATCGTGACCGAGCTGGAGTCGGTCGAGGAGGTCGACCGGGTCATCCACATCCGGACGCTGCACGTCGGCCCGGAGGAGGTGCTCGTCGCCGCCAAGATCGCGGTCACTCACGACGACACCGCCGCCGAGGTCGCCCGGGCGATCGACGCGGCCGAGAAGCGCGTACGGACCGCCGTCCCGATGGCCCGCCACATCTACCTCGAACCCGACCTGGACCGCTCCGCCCTCTCCCCGGAGCCCGGCCGCCAGGCCTGATCCGGCTATCGGGCGGTGCCGCCCGGGGTGACCAGGCCGGACTCGTAGGCCAGGACGACGGCCTGGGCGCGGTCGCGCAGGCCGAGCTTGGTGAACACGCGGGCGACGTGCGTCTTGACCGTGTGCTCGCTCACCACGAGACGCGCGGCGATCTCGGCGTTGGACAGGCCTCCGGCGATCAGCTGGAGGACCTCGGTCTCCCGTGCGGTCAGCGTCGCCAGTGCCGGGACGGGCTTCGGCCGGTCGCGGCGCTGGCGCGCGAACTCCCGGATCAGCCGCCCCGTCACCTGTGGGGCCAGGAGCGCGTCGCCCCGGGCGACCACGCGTACGGCGGCCACCAGGTCGTCGGCGGTCGAGTCCTTCAACAGGAAGCCGCTCGCCCCGGCGGACAGCGCCTCGTAGACGTACTCGTCCACGTCGAACGTCGTCAGCACGAGCACCCGCGCCGATCCGCCGGCCGGGTCGGCGAGGATGCGCCGGGTGGCCTCGATGCCGTCCATCTTCGGCATCCTGATGTCCATCAGCACGACGTCGGGCCGGTGGGCCTCGGCGAGGCGCACGGCCTCCCGCCCGTCACCGCACTGCCCGACGACGTCGATGTCCGGCTGGGCGGCCAGGAGGGCGGCGAAACCGGCCCGGACGATCGTCTGGTCGTCGACGATCAGCACTCGGATCACGATCGACGATTCTGGCCTACCGGAAGCTCGGCCTGCACGGCGAATCCGCCTTCCGGCCGCGGACCGGCCGCGAAACGGCCGCCGAGCATCGTCGCCCGCTCGCGCATGCCGACGAGCCCGTGGCCCATCAGCTTCGTACGGCCGTCGGTGTTCACCGTCGTCGTGGGCGCGACGGTCGCGCCGTCGTCGGTGACGCGGACGGCGAGCCGATCGCCCTGGTAGTCCAGCTCGACGTTCACCTGTGCGCCGGGCGCGTGCCGCCGGGCGTTGGTCAGGGCCTCCTGCACGATCCGGTAGGCCGACAGCTCGATCGTGGTGGACAGGGGCCGGGCGCTGCCGCGTACGGTCAGCCGGGCGTCGCCGCCCGCGCCGCGGTGGGAGTCGATGAGCTCGCCCAGCCGGTCGAGCCGCGGCTGCGGCGTCACCTCCGGCTCGGCGCCGGGTTCGGCGCGCAGCACGGTCAGGAGGCGGCGCATCTCCTCCAGGGCCTCCCGCGCGGCGCCCGCGATCTCGCCGAATCCCTTCTTGGCCTCGGGGGACAGGTCCCGCATCGTGTACGGGGCCGTCTCCGCCTGCACGGCGATCATCGAGACCGAGTGCGCGACCACGTCGTGGAGCTCCCGGGCGATCCGGGCGCGCTCCCGCAGGATGGCCTGCTCGCGCTGGGCGGCATTGAGCTGGGTGAGGGTCTCGCTGCTGCGCTCGCGCTCCTCGTCCACGCTCGCCTCGGCGCTCTCCACCGTACGGCGGGCGTCGCCCAGGCCGATCGCGGCGATCACGGCCGTGAACCCGGCGAGCCACGGGATGTCGTCCAGGCTGCCGGAGGCGAGGTAGACCACGCCGACGGCGACGACGCTGCACACGCCGAGCACGCCCGTGGACTGGCGGGGCAGTTGCTGGGCGAGGAGGTACAGCGTGTACAGCCCGGCGAAGGCCGTCGTCAGCAGGACCTGCTGCCCGGACAGCAGGCTCGCGGCCAGCGCGCCCAGCACGATCGCCGACGCGGGCCGCAGCGACTCGCGGCGGAACATCAGCGGCAGCGTCGCCGCGAGCGCGAACGCGCCGGACAGGCTCACCACCGGCAGATGGTGCAGGGGCAGCTCGATCAGGGCCGCCACGGCGAGGATCGCGCCGGTCACCGGGCCGTACGCCCACGACTCCCCGAACCGGCGCCAGGCGTGCGCCCAGCGCAGCAGCGGCGGCGTCTTGGGCGGCCTGGCCGGCGGGGCGGCCGCTCCGGGCGGGGGCACCGGCTGCCGCGTGAACAGGGTGCCGTCCGGGGTGGCGTACGGGGGCGGTCCGCCGTAAGGCGGAGACGCCGGAGGTGGAGTGCTTCGGCCGTACAGGGCGGCGACGAGGCGGTTGGTGATCGGGCGCAGGAGCCGGCCGACCCCGGTGAGGATCCACAGAAGGACCTGACCCACCGCGGTCACGACCTGCGCGGCCACGCGCCACGCCGCCGGTCCGGCCTCGTGGAGGAAGTCAGGCTTGTCGCTGGTCACTCTTTACTATCGCCTGCCGGCGGGGGTGTTCGCCTCACCGTACGGGGCGATTCCCTCTCGGCCGTGAGTGCCCCGATGTCCACCTCTGGGACGATCCGGGTCCATCCTTGCGGGGGACGACCGGCCGCGATCCGCGGCGTACCTTTGCATTGTGACGGGGCGCCGGCGTCCTCGCACTAGGGGGTCCGAGGTCGCCGGCGCCCGGGTCGTGTCATCTGGATCTCGGGGGTTCGGGTGGCGCGGCCGACGTCCCTCGCCGAGGTGGCCGCAGTCCGTCCGGGTCTCCCGCGGGTGTGTCCCGTGGACGGCCGGTCGGGGCGACCATGGGCTGGGGAATGCCCCGATCCGGCCTCCTCGGCGGGGGCTGCACGCGATGGCCCGCCGTTTCACGCCGGCGGACGCGCCGGCGGCGGGCCCGTGCGGTGATTCCGCGCGGGCCGCCGCGGACCGATGATCATCCCCACTGGCCGGGCTGGTAGTCGCCCGCGGGCTGCTGGGTGATGGCGTTCATGCGGTTGTAGGTGTTGATGAGGGCGATGAGGGACACCAGCGCGGCGAGCTGCTCCTCGTCGTAGTGCTTGGCGGCGTTCGCCCAGGCCTCGTCGGTGACGCCACCGGCGTCGGCGAGGCGGGTGCCCTGCTCGGTGAGTTCCAGGGCGGCCCGCTCGGCCTCGGTGAAGACCTTGGCCTCCCTCCAGGCCGCGAGCAGGTTGAGGCGCAGCGCGGTCTCCCCGGCGTGCGCGGCGTCCTTGGTGTGCATGTCGAGGCAGAGCGAGCAGCCGTTGATCTGACTCGCGCGGATCTTCACCAGCTCCTGCGTCGTGGCGGGCAGGCTCGAGTCGGTCACGACCTTGCCGGCGGAGTTGATGTACTTCGCGAACTTCCCCGCGACCGGGTTGCCGTAGTAGTTCAACCGGGCTTCCATGGGATTCTCCTCGTCGTCTGCGTGCTGACACCCCTCTGACGACGCGGCCCGGCGAGATGTGACATCGGCGCGGCGGGGATGTCCACGGCCGGCCGCGGCGGATGCCGGAGGATCTCCACGGCCGGTCACAGCGGAGACCGGGGATCTCTACGGCCGGCCGCGCAGGAGGCGCAGGGCCTTCTCCTTCTCGAAGTCCAGGGCGCGCGCCGGAGGCGCCGACAGCCGGCCGACCCGCTCGCCCAGCTCCCGTACGTCCGCGCGCACCTCCGGGTCGGCCAGCACGCGCAGTCCGAACGCCAGCTCCGCCGGGCTGATGTCGTACCTGCGCTCCAGCGCCAGCGCGAGGGCCACGGCGCGCAGCTCGGCCTCGCCGAAGCGGCGATGGCCCTGCCGCTCGCGGGTCGGCGGGAGGAGGCCGAGGCTCTCGCGATAGCGGAGCATGCGGGGGGATGTGCCGAGTCGCCGGGCGGCCTCCGTGATACGCATGAGGCCTATTCTGACAAATCAGTGTCAGATACGGCGCCCGGCTCGTGCGATCCCCGAGTCGCCCCGCCTAGACTCGCTGACGACACCGAATCCCAGGGAGCAAACGAACCATGGACTACAAGGTCGCCGACCTGTCGCTGGCGGCGTTCGGCCGCAAGGAGATCCAGCTCGCCGAGCACGAGATGCCGGGTCTCATGGCCGTACGCGAGGAGTACGCCAAGGACCAGCCGCTGCGCGGCGCGAAGATCATGGGCTCGCTGCACATGACCATCCAGACCGCCGTGCTGATCGAGACGCTGGTCGCGCTCGGCGCCGAGGTCCGCTGGGTGAGCTGCAACATCTTCTCCACCCAGGACCACGCCGCCGCCGCAGTCGTCGTCGGCCCGAACGGCACCCCGGAGAACCCGCAGGGCGTCCCGGTGTTCGCCTGGAAGGGCGAGACGCTGGAGGAGTACTGGTGGTGCACCGAGCAGGCGCTCACCTGGCCCGGTGGTGACGGACCGAACATGATCCTCGACGACGGCGGCGACGCCACGCTCCTCGTCCACAAGGGCGCCGAGTACGAGAAGGCCGGCGCCGTGCCCTCCGCCGCCGCGGACGACTCGGAGGAGTGGAAGGTCATCCTCGACCTGCTCCACCGCACCGTCGACGGCTCCGGCCGGTGGACCGCGATCGCCGAGCGCATCAAGGGCGTGACCGAGGAGACCACCACCGGCGTGCACCGCCTCTACGAGATGCACAAGAACGGCGCGCTGCTCTTCCCGGCGATCAACGTCAACGACTCGGTCACCAAGTCCAAGTTCGACAACAAGTACGGCTGCCGCCACAGCGTCATCGACGGCCTGAACCGCGCCACCGACGTGCTGATCGGCGGCAAGGTCGCCGTCGTCTGCGGCTACGGCGACGTCGGCAAGGGCTGCGCCGACGCGCTGCGCGGCCAGGGCGCCCGCGTCATCGTCACCGAGATCGACCCGATCTGCGCGCTGCAGGCCGCGATGGACGGCTTCCAGGTCACCACGCTCGAGGACGTCGTCGACATCGCCGACATCTTCGTCACGACGACCGGCAACTTCAACATCATCCGCGCCGACCACATGGAGCGGATGAAGCACCAGGCGATCGTCTCCAACATCGGCCACTTCGACAACGAGATCGACATGGCCGGCCTGGCGAAGATCCCCGGCATCGTGAAGGAGGAGGTCAAGCCGCAGGTCCACACCTGGACCTTCCCCGACGGCCACTCCATCATCGTGCTCGCCGAGGGCCGGCTGATGAACCTCGGCTGCGCCACCGGCCACCCGAGCTTCGTGATGTCCAACTCCTTCACCAACCAGGTGATCGCGCAGATCGAGCTGTTCACCCGCACGGAGAACTACCCGATCGGCGTGTACACCCTGCCCAAGCACCTCGACGAGAAGGTCGCCCGCCTGCACCTGGACGCGCTCGGCGTCAAGCTGACCAAGCTCACCAAGGAGCAGGCCGCCTACATCGGCGTCGACGTCGAGGGCCCCTACAAGTCGGACCACTACCGCTACTGAGGTCTGCCTCGTCGTGACGTACGACATCACGGACCCCGGGCTCGCCGAGTCCGGGGTCCGGCGCATCGAGTGGGCCGACCGGTCCATGCCCGTGCTGCGGCGCATCCGTGAGCGCTTCGCCGCCGACCGCCCCCTGGACGGCCTGCGCGTCGCGGCGTGCATGCACGTCACCACGGAGACCGCCAACCTGATCCGTACGCTCCAGGCCGGCGGCGCGCAGGTCGCCCTCGCCGCGTCGAACCCGCTGTCCACCCAGGACGACACCGCCGCCGCGCTCGTCCACGAGTACGGCGCGGCGGTGTTCGCCCGGCAGGGGGTCGACCGCGACGGGTACTACCGGCACATCCACCAGGCGCTCGAGATCGCCCCGGACCTCGTCCTCGACGACGGCTGCGACCTGGTCAACATCCTGCACACCGAGCGTCTCGACCTGCTCGACGGCGTGCGCGGCGGCTGCGAGGAGACCACGACGGGCGTCATCCGCCTGCACCAGATGGCCCGCGAGGGCGCGCTGCGCTTCCCGATGGTCGCGGTCAACGACACCGACACCAAGCACATGTTCGACAACCGGTACGGCACCGGCCAGTCGACCCTCGACGGCATCGTCCGCGCCACCAACACGCTGCTGGCCGGCAAGACCATCGTCATCGCCGGGTTCGGCTACTGCGGCCGGGGCCTGGCCGAACGCGCCCGCGGCATGGGCGGCCGCGTCGTCGTCACCGAGATCGACCCGGTCAAGGCCCTCGACGCGGTCCTGCAGGGCTACCGCGTCCTGCCGATGGCCCAGGCCGCCGAGCACGGCGACGTCTTCATCACCGTCACCGGCAACCGGGACGTCATCCGCGCCGAGCACCTCGCCCGGATGAAGGACGGTGCGATCCTCGCCAACTCCGGCCACTTCGACGTGGAGATCGACGTACGGGCGCTGGCCGACCTGGCCGTGGAGGTCCACCGCGACGTGCGCCCGCAGGCAGACGAGTACGTCCTCGCCGACGGCCGCAGGCTCGTCCTGCTCGCCGAGGGCCGCCTGGTCAACCTCGCCGCCGCCGAGGGCCACCCGGCGGCCGTCATGGACATGTCCTTCGCCGACCAGGCCCTCACCTGCGAGTGGCTCGTCGGCCAGGAACTGACGCCCGGCGTCTACGACGTCCCGAAGGAGATCGACACCGAGGTCGCCGGCCTCAAGCTCGCCTCCATGGACGTCGGGATCGACGCGCTCACGCCGGGCCAGGAGGAGTACCTGTCCTCCTGGCGCCAGGGCTCATAGATTCGGGACCATGCCGCACGGTACGTACGTTCACGAGCCCGGTGTCGAGGAACGGTTCGCCTGCGACCTGGACGGCGGTGGCTGGCGCTACTCCGCCGAGCGGTCCGACGGCGGCACGATCGAGCTGGTCGCCGACAGCCGGTGGCGGCCCGCCCGGCTCCAGGTGACCGCGGGGGAGCAGGTCCTGCGGGGCGGCGCCGTCGGGGCCGAGCTGCTGTGGGTGACCGCCGGCCGGGAGCACGCCGCGCGGGCCGCCGGCTTCCTCGGCGAGTCCCCGGGCCTGCTGGTCGCCGTGGCCCGGTCGCTGCGCCTCGCGGAGGGGGAGCGCGTCGACGTGCGCGTCCTGCTCGTCACCGCTCCTTCGCTCGCGGTCCGTACCGTCCCGCAGCGCTGGGCCCTCGCCGAGACCGCCTGGCACGACGCCGACGGGGAGCGCGTCCCGGTCGAGCGCTACGAGATCACCGACCTGGAGACCGGCGAGGTCTCGGAGTTCCACCTGGCCGGAGACGTGGTCGTGGCTGCTCCCGGTATCGAACTGGTCAACCTTGAGAATCCCCCGAATTTTTCCTAGGAATCTCTGACAACCTCGGGGTCATGTGCGGTGTCATACGGATCATGATGCGTGTGTTCGTGGGCGCCGGTGTGGTGGGGCTTCTCAGTGGCGGGCTGGTCGTGGCGGCCGGGGGTTCGGCCATGGCCAAGTCCGATCTCGACCTCAGGGCCGCGCGCAATGTGATCCAACGAGGTCAGACCGTGCACCTGGCGGGATTCGCCGGGGATGACGCGGGGCTGCGCGAGAGCCGGTTCTGCCTGCAGGTGCGGGACGCCGGGCACTGGAGCCAGGTGGGCGAGTGCGTGACGCCGTACCGCGTCGACGGCTGGACCGCCGACTTCGGCTTCAGCACCCGGCTGCTCTCGCGCGGCAAGTACTCCTTCCGCGCCGTCGGGATGAGCGTGCGCCACAAGAAGCACAAGGCGCACGAGATCTACGGGCCGTCCCCGACGGTCCGCGTCACCGTGCGCTGAACCGTCCCCCTCCGCGGGCTGCTCGCGCCGGCGCCGGTCGCGGCGCTCGCGTCAGCCCGCGGGCGGAATGAACCGCGGCGGGTTCGCGGTGCCCGGAGCGCCGCCGAGCCACTCCGGGACGGGCACGGGACCGCCGCCGTACGCCGGGGGGACCGGCGGCGGGCCGCCCACCGGGACGAAGGCGGGGCCGCCGGGCCATCCCGCGCCGGGCGGAACGCTCACCGCGAGCGGCAGCCCGCGCCGGGCGATCGCGGCCCGCCGGGCGGCGCGCTCGGCGAGCCGGCGCTCCTCGCGGTGCCGTCGCTCGGCCAGCACGGCCGACAGGTAGATCTCCGGCCGGAACCCCATCGGCGGCGGCGGGCTGACGTACGTCAGCACCTCGTCCATGAGCCGCCGTCCCATCTCGTCCCGGACCAGCGGCGCGAACTCCCAGAACCGCGTGAGGTACTGCCGCGCCGCCAGGGCGGTGGTGTCCGGCAGCCGGGACAGCTCCAGGGACGCCGCCCAGGGCGCGAGCTGCGGCGGCATGATCGCCACCGGGCCGAGCATCACGCTCACCGGAACCCGGTCCTGGATGACGATCGTGCCCGCGAAGATGTCGCCGAGCCGCTTTCCGCGCCGGCTCAGCAGCGACGCGATCAGCGCCGGAGAGCCGGCCAGCATCCAGAACTCGACGAACCCGCCCAGCGCCCGCACCAGGGCCTGCCGGAACCGCTCCGGTCCGCCGTCGTCTGCGACCACCCGCAGTCCGAGGGCGAGTTTGCCGAGCGTACGGCCACGGGTGAGCGTCTCGATGATCGTCGGATAGCCCACCAGCACGCCGACGAGCGCGAGGATCGTCAGTCCGGCCGTGACCGCGGTGTCCGACACGTGCGCGGACAGGCTGATGAAGATCATGCAGAAGTAGAGCACCATCAGCTGCAGCATCACGTCGATGAACAGGGCCAGCGCGCGGCTGGCCAGCCGCGCGACCCGGATGTCGAGTGCGACGGCCTCACCGGTGACGAGTTCGACGGGCACGCTGCCCCTTCCGGTCGCGGATCCGTTCGAGCCTGGAGATTCCCACTGAACGGTAGTCTGCCGGGTTGTGGACGTCGACGCCTTCGTGGCCGCGCACAACGCCGAGTGGCTGCGACTCGAGCAGCTCGTCAACCGCGGCACGCGCAAGCTGAGCGGCGCGGAGATCGACGAACTGGTCGAGCTCTACCAGCGGGCGGCCACCCACCTGTCGGTGGTGCGCTCCAGCTCCCCGGAGCCCGCACTGGTCGGCCGCCTGTCCGGGCTGGTCGCCCGGGGCCGGGCCGCGGTGACCGGCGCGCAGGCCCCCATGTGGCGGGACGCCGCCCGCTTCCTCACCGTGGCGTTCCCGGTGACCGCCTACCGTATGCGCTGGTGGTGGCTGGGGTCGGCGCTGCTGTCCAACCTCGTCTCCCTGATCCTCGCGGTGTGGATCGCGCGCAACCCGCAGGTGCAGACCTCGCTGCTGTCCCCCGACCAGATCAAGCAGCTCGTCGACCACGACTTCGCCAACTACTACACCGAGCACGCCGCCGGGGCGTTCGCGTTCCACGTGTGGATCAACAACGTCTGGGTCTCCGCGGAGACCCTGATCTTCGGCATCCTGCTCGGCATCCCGACGATCCTCGCCCTGTTCGCCAACCAGCTGAATCTCGGCGTCTCCGCCGGCCTGATGTTCGCCCACGGCAAGGGCGCGATCTTCTTCGGCCTCATCCTGCCGCACGGTCTGCTGGAGCTGACGGCGGTGTACCTCGCGTCGGCGGCGGGCCTGCGGCTCGGCTGGACGGTCATCGACCCGGGCCCGCGCCGGAGGGGGCAGGCGCTCGCCGAGGAGGGCCGGGCCGCGATGAGCATCGCGATCGGCCTGATCGGCGTGCTCGCCGTCTCCGGCGCCATCGAGGGCTTCGTCACCGGCCACGTCCACGTCACGTGGCTGCGCATCGCCATCGGCGTCATCGCCGAGACGGCCTTCCTGTCGTACGTCATCGTGTTCGGCCGCCGCGCAGCCAGGGAGGGCGAGACCGGCGACGCCGAGCTCGTCCCCGACACCGCCCCCGTCGCCGCCTGACCGAACCGCCCGGGGCCCTCTGCCGAGGGTTCTCGTCGTGTACGCCACGAGAACCCTCGGCCGTGATGTACGGCCCTGGCCGCGCCGAGCGCGGAAAAGCGGTCGCAGCGTGGAGGCACGAGGCATTACTCTCCAGCCGGATGACTGAGGATCTTCTGGCCGCCTACGACGAGCATCTGCGCGGGGTGGGCGTTCCCGCTCGAGGCGCGTGGATCGAGCGGGACGGTCCGCTGCTGCGGGTCGTCGGAGAGCAACGCGGATTCGTCACCGGCCCACGCGACCTGTCCGGCCACGACGTCGACGCTCTCATCGCCGCGCAGGTCGCCTTCTTCGGCGCCCGTGGCGAGGCGGTGGAGTGGAAGACCCGCGGCCACGACCTCCCCGGCGACCTGCCCGACCGGCTGCGCGCGGCGGGATTCGTCGCCGAGCCCACCGAGACGGTCGTGATCGGCCGCGTCACCGACCTGCCGGCCGCGGCTCCCGTCTCCGACGACGTGGTGATCCGCCGGGTCGGCGGCGAGGCGATCCCCGCGATCGTGGCGATGGAGTCACAGGTGTGGGGGCGCGACTGCGGCTTCATCGGTGAGCACCTGGCCGGGAGGCTGGCCGCGGCCCCCGACCGGTTGGCGATCTTCACGGCGGAGACCGGCGGCCAGGTCGTCGCGGCCGCCTGGGTGGCGCTCCGCGAGGACGGGGTCTTCGCGTCCCTGTGGGGCGGGTCGACGCTGGAGGCGTGGCGGGGCCGCGGCATCTACCGGACGCTCGTGGCCGTCCGGGCGCGCGTGGCCGCCGAGCACGGCTACCGGTACCTGCAGGTCGACGCCTCCGACGACAGCCGCCCCATCCTGGAGCGCCTCGGCTTCAGCCCCGTCACCACGACGACCCCCTACGTCTGGTCGCCGCCGGCCTGAGCGTCCCCGCCGAGGATTCCGGTCGTGTGAGCGACCAGAACCCTCGGCGACGATGGATCAGCTCAACGCGTCGAGGTCGATGGCGACAGGGAAAGGCTGATCGGTCTTCAGGACACCGGTGTGGGCGCCGGAAGAGGCGTAGCTCCTCGTCGTCGCATTCAGGATGTGGGTATAAGTGATCAAACCAGAATTCTGCTGCTCGACGCGCCAATAATGCGGAATGCCTACTGTGGCATATTCGGCTGGTTTGTCCAGGCGGTCGGCGCTGATGCTGCCCTTGCTCATGATTTCGACCGCCAGCAGAACCTGATGCGGGCGGACCGGGAGCACGTCCGGGTCACCGTCGAACACCAGGACATCCGGCCGGCGGTTGTGCAGCGGGACGTCCGCGAGCCGGAGGTCGACGTCCGTGGTCACCTGCCAGGGAGCCGGTGCGGACGCCTCCAGCGCGTTGGCGAACAGGCGCGCGATCCGATCGTGCCGCGGGGTCGCGGAGGGCGACACGATGATGCTCCCGTCAACGATCTCAATACGCCGGCAGATCTCTTCCGGCATCCGATCGTATTCCTCCGCGGTGACGCCTTCCTCCGGAAGGCTCAACATCCATTCCGGCAAAGCCGTCATAATGGCCCTCCTGGTGCCAGGGGTCGCTCTCCCTGCTTCTCACATCTTAGAAGTACCGCCGTTGACGGGGCGATCCTTCTGTCGTCAGAGGCGGCCGGCGGCCTTGAGGGAGAGGTACGCGTCGGCGAGGGCGGGGGCGATCTCGTCCGGAGGTGCGTCGACGACCTCGACGCCGTACTTGCGGAGTTCGACGGTGACACGGCGGCGGTCGGCGCGAGCGCGCTCGGCGGCGGCGGCGTCGTACAGGGCCGCCGCGTCGCCGCGGGCCGCCGCCATCTCGGTCACCCGCGGATCGCTCACCGCCGCGACGACGACGAGGTGCTTGGCGGTCAGCTGGGGGAGGAGCGGCAGCAGGCCCTCCTCGACCGCGGTCGTGTTGAGGTCGGTCAGCAGCACCACCAGGCACCGCTGCCGGACCCGGGACAGCAGCGTCGAGACCATGCCCGCCGCGTCCGCCTCGATCAGCTCCGGCTCCAGCGGCGCCATCGCCCGCACCATAGCGGTCAGCACCTCGGTACGGGAGACGCCCTCGACGCGGGCGCGGACCCGCCGGTCGTAGGCGAGCAGGTCGACGCGGTCGCCGGCACGGGAGGCCAGCGCGCCCAGCAGCAGCGCGGCGTCCATCGAGCAGTCCAGGCGCGGGATGTCGCCGACGCGCCCGGCGGCCGTACGGCCGGTGTCGAGCACGAGGTAGATCCGCCGGTCGCGCTCGGGCCGCCAGGTGCGGACGACGACGTCGCTGCGGCGCGCGGTCGCCCGCCAGTCGATCGAGCGGACGTCGTCGCCGTCGACGTACTCCCGCAGCGAGTCGAACTCGGTGCCCTGGCCGCGGATCAGCGCGACGTGCTGGCCGGTGAGCTCGCGCAGGCGCGCGAGCTTGGCGGGCAGGTGACGCCGGGACGGGAAGGCGGGCAGGACCCGTACGGTCCAGGGCGCGGCGCGGTTCAGCTGGCGGGCCGCGAGCCCCAGCGGGCCGTACGAGCGCACGGTGACCGCCACGGCCGCACGGTCGCCCCGGCGGGTGGGCACGAGGCGGGTCTCGACGCGGCGCCGCTCGCCGGGCGGGATCGTCACGGTGACCGTACGGGGCGACGATCCCGCGCTCGGCGGCCACGCGTCCCGCAGCCGGGCCCGCAGCCGCCGGGGGCCGGGATTCTCGACGATCAGGGCCACGGTGGCCTCCTCGCCGAGACGGACGTTCGTGTCACCGGAGCGGTGCAGGCGAAGCCGCCGCACGTTGCCCGCGAGCACGAGGTCGGCCACGACGAGCGCGACGATCACACCGTCGACGGCCAGCAGCGTCCACCAGCTGGGGACGATCACGAGGACCACCGCGCCGAGGACGGCCAGCAGCCCCGTACGGCCGGTCAGCGCCATGCCCGGCCCCCGCTCACCGGGGAGCGGGGACGGTGGTGAGGATGCCCTCGAGCACGCCGTCCGTGGTCGCGCCCTCCAGCTCCGCCTCGGGCCGCAGCTGCACGCGGTGCCGCAGCGTCGGCCGGGCGAGCGCCTTCACGTCGTCGGGCCGTACGTAGTCGCGGCCGGACAGCCACGCCCACGCCCGGGCCGTCGCCAGCAGCGCCGTGGCGCCGCGCGGCGACACGCCCAGCTGCAGCGACGGCGACTGCCGGGTGGCGCGGCACAGGTCGACGATGTAGCCGCTGACCTTCGGGTCCACGTGGACGCGGCGCACGGCCTCCCGGCCGGCGGCCAGGTCCTCCGGGCCGGCGACGGGGGTGACGCCGGCCGCGCCGAGGTCCCGCGGATCGAACCCGGACGCGTGGCGCTGCAGCACCGCGATCTCGTCCTCGCGGGAGGGCACCGGAACGTTCAGCTTGACCAGGAAACGGTCGAGCTGGGCCTCCGGCAGCGGGTACGTGCCCTCGTACTCGACGGGGTTCTGGGTGGCGCAGACGACGAACGGGTCGGGCAGCGGCCGGGCCTCGCCCTCGACCGAGACCTGCCGCTCCTCCATCGACTCCAGCAGGGACGCCTGGGTCTTGGGCGGCGTGCGGTTGATCTCGTCGGCGAGCAGGAGGTTCGTGAAGACCGGCCCCTCCCGGAACTCGAACTCCGACGTGCGGTTGTCGTAGATCAGGGAGCCGGTGACGTCACCCGGCATGAGGTCGGGGGTGAACTGCACGCGCTTGAAATCGAGTTTCAGCGCCTGGGCGAGAGTGCGGATCAGGAGCGTCTTGGCGACGCCCGGAACGCCCTCGAGCAGCACGTGGCCCCGGCACAGCAGGGCGATGACCAGGCCGGTCACGACGGAGTCCTGGCCGACGACCGCCTTGGCGACCTCGCCGCGCAGTGCGGTCAGCGCCGTACGGGCGTCCTCACCCTGGATGTCGTGTGGAGTTTCCGTCAAGAGTTGCGAACCAACCTTTCCAGGTCGTCGAGGACGCCCGCGAGGCTCACGAGCCCGGCGTCGTCCATTGGGGGAGGACCGTACAGGGCGGCGCCGACCACGGCCTGCTCCCGGCCGGTGTGCGCCGCGACCGCGGCGACGATCTCGGCGGCCATCGCGGGGTCGGAGGCCGCGCTGCGCGGCATGCCGAGCAGCGCGGTGAGCCGTTCGAGCGCGCCGGCGCGCAGCGCCTCCGCGGCCCGGTCGGCGGCCCGGCGGGAGCGGTACAGCCGGGCCCGGCCCTCGACGGCCTCCGCGGAGCGGACGACGACCGGGAGCGGCTCGACCACGACCGGGCCGAGGCGCCGGGACCGCCACAGCGCGACCAGGACCACGGCGATCACGATCTGCAGCACGGCGAGTTTGACGCCGAATGGGAGGAGCTCGGCGAACGACTTGTGCCCCCCGCTGCCCGGCGCGGGCAGGTCCGGCATCAGCCAGACGACGCCGGCCCGTCCCTCGATGAGGTTCATGGCCAGCGCGGCGTTGCCGTGCTCGGCGAGATGCTCGTTCATGAGCGCGCGGGACGAGCCGAGGACGGTGACCGTCGCGCCGCCGACCGGCAGCTGGACCAGCCCCGCGTCACCGAGGCCGTCGAAGTAGCACCGGGTGGCCTCGCCGGGCGCCTTGTAGGTGGTCGCGCCGAGGAAGTCGGCGTCGCCGGCGTAGGCCGCCGCCGGCAGGGTGCAGCCGGGCTCGGGAGTGCCCCACGCGGACCCCGCGGCCTCCACGCCCGGGGCGAGCGCGGTCAGCGTCTCGCTGGACGGGGCGACGAGGAGCCGGTCGCCGGGCGCGCCCCGCAGCGCGGTCAGGTCGGCGGCCACGAGGCGCTCGGAGCGGACGACGACGAGGACGGAGCCGGGCTGGGCGCGCAGGCGGTCGGCGGCGTCGGCGGCCCTGTGCACGACGGTCACGGGCGTGCCGTGCCGCCGCGTGATCTCCGCCAGGGCACGGGCGCCCTGCTGCCCGGGCGAGTCCGGGTCGAGGGTCTCCGAGCCGGTGCGCGGGCGCATCAGGGCGAGCAGCACGCCGAGGACGAGCAGGGCGAGCACCGCGACGAGGATGCCGCGGGACCGCCGCCAGCGCCGCCGCGCGACCTGCCCGGCGGTGGCCGGCTCACCGACCGGCGGAGCCTGCAGGGCGGTCATGAGACCTCCTTCGTCGGCCTCATGACCAAGGTGCTGTGCTCACCGATTCCCTCGCTTCGCTCGGTCATGAGACCTCCTTCGTCGGCCTCATGACCAAGGTGCTGTGCTTATCGATTCCCTCGCTTCGCTCGGTCATGAGACGCCTCCGAGCGGGACCGGCCGGGCGGCGCGCAACCGGTCGTCGAGGTCGACGAGCGCCCGGTAGCCGTCGGCGTCGCCCTGCCGCCCGCCGTACCAGACGTCGTCGAACAGCCGTACGCCCGACGCGAGGGCGTCGGCGTGGTCGGGCAGCGCCGTCCCCGCCTCGGTCGCCAGCTCGTCGGCGGTACGGCCGGGCCGGGGCGGGACGATGGCCCGCTCCTCCAGGTCGCGTGCGATGGCGCGGAGGCGCTCGCGGATGGCCTCGGGCCACTGGCCGGCGGCGGCGTGGCGTTCGGCCGTGGCGCGGTGGTCCTCGGCGGTGGTGACCGCCTCGCCGAGGAGGGCGCCGGGCGCGGCGGCGTTGCGGCGCACGCTGCCGATCCGCCACCAGACGGCGCCGACCACGACGGCCAGGATGACGAGCAGGACGACGATGCCGAGCCAGCCGCCGCCGGCGCCGCCTCCGACGTCGGTGAACCGGTGGTAGAGGGCGTTGAGCCAGTCCGAGATCTTGTTCAGGATGCGCTCGAAGAACGAGGGGTCGTCCTGGTGGTAGATCGGCTTGCCCAGCTCGCGGCGGGCCAGCTCGCGCGCGGGGTCGCGGGCGATCGGCGGACCGCCTCCGTACCGGATCATCGGCGTCATCGGTGCCATCCCGGGGGCGGCGGCGGTGGGGGCGGTGGCGGAGGAGCCACGAACGACGGGCGCGGCGTCTTCGGCTGGCGACCGGACCCGGCGGCCGTGAGCGGGCCGGGCGACCAGGCGGCGAGCGGGTCGTCCGCGGGCTCGAGCTGCAGCTCCAGGTCGAACGCCTCACGCCGCATCCGGCGGTCGGCGTAGATCAGGATGATCACTCCGGCGTTGAACGGGTTGACGAGCGTGCCGGCGATGACGCGACCCACTCCGCCGACCGCGATGACGGCCACGAGCAGCCAGCCGTGCGGGTTCTTGTCGAAGGCGAGGATGATCTGCTGGGCGACCGCGAACGGCACCGGCAGCACCAGGAACTCGACGAACACGGTGATGATCAGCGCCAGGGTGAGCACGCCCATCACCCGCCACCAGCGGCCCCGTACGACCTCGGCCGAGCGGCGGAGCGCGGCCCGGACGCCCCGGCGTTCGAGGACGGCGATGGGGGTGGCGAAGGCGAACCAGACGTAGCCCACCACCATCAGCCCCACCGACAGCGGGACGCCGAGGACGGCGGTGAGGGCCTGAACGCCGGTGGGGGCGTGGACGAGCAGCGACGCGACGAGCGGGGCGAGGGGGAGCGCGACGGCGAGCAGCACGATCACGAGGACGGCCGTGGCGGCGCCGGCGAGGCGGCCCTTCACGGGGCGCGCGTCGCGGCAGGCCTGCCCGAACGAGGTGCCGTGGCCGAGCAGCGTGCGGCCCATGACCGGGGCGAGGAGCCCGCTGAGCAGGAGCACGACGTACGCGGTGAGGAACAGCCCGACGAGGGAGGTCATGGACGCCGGCCCGAGGACGCCGGTCAGGTCCGCGGGGCTCTCGATGTGGATCCGGCCGCCGAGCGCGATGACCTGCACGACCGTGACGATCACCTGGACGATCGACGTGAGGATCGCCGACAGGCCGAGCGCGGCGCGCGGGCTTCGGCGGACGTAGGTGATCGCTCCGTCGAGGAGCTCGGAGACGCCGAGCGGCCGCAGCGGGATCTCGGTCACCGGCGAGTCGTCCACGGCGGGAGGCGCCGCCGGCGGGGGGACGGCCGCTTCGGCGGTCTCGGGCATGCCGGAGCCCGGCGCCGCCCAACCCGGTGCGTCGGTCATCGCCTGCTCCCGCCCGCCGATTACCCGGCCAATCCTGCCATGCGGAGAGAGCCCCGGTGATCGGTCGCCACGGTCGCCCGGACCCGCCCGCCGTCGGTGCGATCCTCTCCCGCCGCCCGGTCGCCGTCGGTGCGGCCCGCTTCCCCGCCGCCCGGTCGCCGTCGGTGCGGCCCGCTTCCCCGCCGCCCGGTCGCCGTCGGTGCGGCCCGCTTCCCCGCCGCCCGGTCTCCGTGGTTGGGCCGGAGCCGTTCCGCCGTCCGGTGGCCGGGGTCGGTCCGATCCGCTGACCGGCGGTACCCGATGAGGCAGACTGAGGACCGTGGACGTGTTGCGGTGGAGCGATCCGCCCGAGGGCCCGGCGCTCCTGTTGCTCGACCAGACCCGGCTGCCGCACGAGGAGGTCGTTCTCGTCTGCCGTGAGGTCCCCGACGTCGTCAGGGCCATCAAGGATCTCGCCGTCCGCGGGGCGCCGCTGCTCGGCATCGCCGCCGGGTACGGCGTCGCGCTGGCCGTCGCGCTCGGCGAGGACGTCGAGGCGGCGGCGCGCGACCTCGCCGGCGCCCGGCCCACCGCGGTCAACCTCGCCCGGGGCGCCGAGCGGGTCCTGCACGCCCACCAGGAGGGGCGTTCCGCCCTGTCCGAGGCGCACGCGATCGCGGACGAGGAGGCGGCGTACTCCGCGCGGATGGCCGAGCACGGCCTGGAGCTGGTGCCGGACGGCGGGCGGGTCCTCACGCACTGCAACACCGGGGCCCTCGCGGCGGGCGGCGACGGTACGGCGCTGGGCGTCGTGATCGCCGCGCACCGCGCCGGGCGGCTCGCGAGGCTGTGGGTGGACGAGACCCGGCCGCTGCTGCAGGGCGCCCGGCTGACGGCGTACGAGGCGGCGCGTCACGGCCTGCCGTACACCCTGCTGCCGGACGGCGCGGCGGCCTCGCTGTTCGCGGCCGGGGAGGTCGACCTGGTCGTGCTGGGCGCCGACCGCATCGCCCGGGACGGCAGCGTGGCCAACAAGGTCGGGACGTACTCCCTCGCGGTGCTCGCCCGCCATCACGGCGTTCCGTTCGTAGTGGTCGCTCCGACGAGTACCGTCGATCTGACCGCGCGGACGGGTGACGACATTCCGATCGAGCTACGTGATCCGGGAGAAGTCGCCGCGTTCGCCGGACAACCGACGGCACCGCTCGGGAGTCCTGTCTACAATCCGGCCTTCGACGTGACCCCGGGAGACCTGGTGACGGCCATCGTCACCGAGCGTGGGGTCATCTCGCCGGTGAACGAGGGTACCCTGGCTGCCCTGGGCGACCCGCCTCCGATAACGCGACGATGAGGGCTCATGAAGGGACGCGTGCTGGTCGTCGATGACGACCTGGCTCTGGCCGAGATGCTCGGCATCGTGCTCCGCGGCGAAGGCTTCGAGCCGTCGTTCGTGCACGACGGTGACAAGGCGCTCGAGGCCTTCCGGGAGACCCGGCCCGACCTCGTGCTGCTTGACCTGATGCTCCCCGGCATCGACGGGATCGACGTCTGCCGTCAGATCCGCGCCGAGTCCGGCGTGCCGATCGTGATGCTGACCGCCAAGAGCGACACGGTCGACGTCGTCCTCGGCCTCGAATCCGGCGCCGACGACTACATCGTCAAGCCGTTCAAGCCGAAGGAGCTGGTGGCGCGGGTCCGCGCCCGGCTCCGCCGTACCGACGACCCGACGCCGGAGCTGCTGCAGATCGGCGATATCTCGATCGACGTGGCGGGCCACTCGGTGAAACGGGCGGACCGGCACATTCCGCTCACGCCGCTGGAGTTCGACCTGCTCGTCGCGCTGGCCCGCAAGCCGCGCCAGGTCTTCACCCGCGAGGTGCTGCTCGAGCAGGTGTGGGGCTACCGCCACGCCGCCGACACGCGGCTGGTGAACGTCCACGTCCAGCGGCTGCGCGCCAAGATCGAGAAGGACCCCGAGCACCCGGAGATCGTCGTCACCGTGCGCGGTGTCGGTTACAAGGCGGGGCCGGCGTAACGGCCCTTTCGACTCCCCCTCCCCCCGAGCAGTCCATGAACAGATGGCCGACGTTGCCGTCGACGGCCCGCCGCGGCCTGCGGCTGATCCGCCGTTACGCCCGCGCCGCGGTGCGCAGGGCCTACGTGAGCTGGCGGCGGTCGCTGCAGGCCCGCGTCGTGACGACGACCCTCCTGGTGTCGGGTCTCGTCGTCGCGGTGCTGGGCGTCTTCCTGATGCAGCAGATCACGACCGCGCTGCTGGAGGCCAAGGAGCGGGCGGCGCTGCTGCAGCTCGACGAGGGCGTCGGCGTGGCCCAGGGGCGGCTGGCCGGCGCCGGTACGGACGACTCCGACAACACCAAGAGCACGCTCAACGGGATCGTCACCTCGCTCGCGCACCGGAGCGGTCCGTCGGGCCTGTACGAGGTCATCATCATCGACCGGGACGATCCGGGCAGCGTCGGGTTCAGCTCGAACTGGATCCGGCTGAAGAGCGTCCCGGCCGTGCTGATGCAGCAGGTCGAGGCATCGGACGCGAGCAAGCCGTACCGCACCTACGGCACGCTGACCTACGACGACGGCTCCTCGAAGCCGGGTCTGATCGTCGGCAAGAAGGTCAGCCGGTACCAGCTGTACTACCTGTTCCCGCTGACCCAGGAGCGGCAGAGCCTGGCGGTGGTCCAGCAGACCATCCTCGGCGTCGGCGCGGCGCTCGTCCTGCTCCTCGCCGCGATCGCGTCGATCGTCACGCGTCAGGTGGTCATCCCCGTGCGGATGGCGGCCCAGGCGGCCGAGCGCCTGGCGGCCGGCCGCCTGGAGGAGCGGATGCGGGTGCGCGGCGAGGACGACCTGGCCCGGCTCGCGACCTCCTTCAACGACATGGCCGCGAACCTCCAGGAGAAGATCGTCCAGTTGCAGGAGCTGTCGCAGGTGCAGCGGCAGTTCGTCTCCGACGTCTCGCACGAGCTGCGCACGCCCCTGACCACGGTCCGGATGGCCGCCGAGGTGCTGTACGAGTCGCGGGAGGACTTCGACCCGATGGCCGCTCGCTCGGCCGAGCTGCTGCAGAGCCAGCTGGAGCGCTTCGACGGGCTGCTGGCCGACCTGCTGGAGATCAGCCGGTACGACGCCGGCGCCGCGACCCTCGACATCGAGCCGATGGACGTCCGCGACCTCGTGCTGCGGTCGGTCGGCTATGCCGAGGACCTGGCCGAGCGCAAGGGCAGCAAGATCATCCAGCAGCTGCCCGGCGAGGCGACCATGGCCGAGGTCGACCGCCGCCGGGTCGAGCGCATCCTGCGCAACCTCCTGGTCAACGCGGTCGAGCACGGCGAGGGCAAGGACATCGTCGTCAGTGTCGCCGCCGACCGGGACGCCGTCGCCATCGCTGTCCGCGATCACGGCTGCGGCCTGCGGCCCGGCGAGGCGAACATGGTGTTCGACCGGTTCTGGCGCGCCGACCCGGCCCGGGCCCGTACGACGGGCGGCACCGGCCTGGGCCTGTCGATCTCGATGGAGGACGCTCAGCTGCACGGCGGCTGGCTGCAGGCGTGGGGCGAGCCCGGCCAGGGATCGCAGTTCCGGCTGTCGCTGCCCCGGGTGGCGGGGGCGGAGCTGCGCGGGTCGCCGCTGCCGCTGGTGCCGCCGGAGATCGAGCTGCAGCGGGCGCCGTACGCCGAGCTGGAACTGGAGGCGGACGCATGAGGTTCCGGCTCTTGGCCGTCGCCCTCCTGACCCTCCTGGCGGGCGGCTGCGTCGGCGTGCCGCAGGGCGGCCGGGTGCTGAGCGGGAACGCCGGCGGGACCGAGCAGCCGGTCGACGACCCGTTCGTCGGCATCATCCCGGTCGGCCCCGCGCGCGACTGGTCGCCCATCGCGATCGTCGAAGGGTTCCGTACGGCCTCCTCCAGCTTCGACGGGCCGAACGGCGACCACCAGGTCGCCCGCTCCTACCTCGCCTGCGTGTCCTGCTGGCGGCCGGGCGTCGCCTCGATCGTCTACAGCAAGCTGGACCCCCCGTCGTACGAGCAGGACGGCCCCAACCGGGCGACGGTCACCCTCCAGGGCACCCAGCTGGGCCAGATCGGCGCCGACGGGCAGTACATCGCGGACGCCCGCGATTTCAAGCAGGTCTTCCACCTGCGCCAGGACGCCCAGCGGCAGTGGCGCATCACCGACCTGCCGTCGGAGCTGCTGCTCAGCCGGGACGACGTCACCCGCGCCTTCCGCACCCTCGACCTGTACTTCTTCGCGCCCGACTCCCAGATGCTCGTGCCGAACCCGGTGTTCATCCCGCTCGTGAGCCGATCCTGGCTGCCGACGCAGCTCGTGAAGCAGCTGATCGGCGGCCCCACGACCTGGCTCAAGAGCGCCCTCGTGCGCTCGGCGTTCCCGGTCGGCACCCGTCTGCGCGGCCTGCGGATCGACGGGGGCGTCGCGACGGTCGACCTGACCCGGCAGGCGCGCGCCGGCGACCTGAACAACATGTCGATCCAGTTGATGTGGACGCTCCGGCAGCTGCGCGAGGTCCAGCGGATGGAGCTGCGGATCGACGGCAAGCCGGTCGACGTCCCCGGCGTGAGCGGGGCCCTGCAGTCGACCCGCGACTGGGCGGCCTACAACCCCAACGGCGGCGGCGAACCGCAACCGGCCTACGTCCGGCTCGCCGACGGGCGCCTCGGCCGGCTGGACGCCGCCCGCGCGTCGGCCGTGCCGACCAAGGTGCAGGCCGGCCACCCCGCGATCTCCTACGACGACCGGCAGGTCGCCTCCCTGAACGACGCGGCCGACACGGTCACCGTCACGGACCTGATCGGCGGCGCCGTCCGCACGACGCTGCGGGCCACCGCGAAGGGCGGCCGGTTCACCCCGCCCTCCTGGGACTCGCGGGGGAACGTCTGGGTGGTCGAGTCGACCAAGACGGGCTCCCAGCTCTGGGTCATCGAGGGCGGCACCCGGTCCGTCGCGGTCGACGGCTGGGCGCTGGCCCAGTACCCCGTGAAGACGCTGCGGATCGCCCGGGACGGCACGCGTGCCGCGGTCATCGTCAAGGTGGACGGCCGCTGGCAGGTCCAGCTCGGCCGGGTCGACCGCGCCCCGTCCGGCGGGCTGCAGGCGGAGGGCTTCATCTCGATCAGCTCGGAGCTGCAGAGCGCCATCGACCTGACGTGGAGCACCACCGACCATCTCGCCGTCGTCGGCATGACGCAGGGGAACCCGTCGCCGTCGCTGTTCGACGTGCCGGTGAGCGGGGCTCCGATCTCGCCGATGATCGGTCCGGGCGGGGAGATCACCACGATCACCGCCTCGCCCGGCTCGCCGCTGCTGGTCACCCAGCGCATCTCGGGGGACAAGACCCTGAACGTCTGCCGGCTCAGCGTCCAGTACGACGAGTGGAAGTGCTTCAACGGCACCTCCAACCCCGCCTACCCCGGCTGACCGCGCGGGCCTTTCCCGGGCCCAGCCGACGGTGCGGAGGTGTCCGGCCCCGGCCGGCCGACGGCGCGGCGCTCGTCCACAGGGCGCGGTACGGGACTGGCGGGCCGGGGACGCGGGCGGGCAGGCTTCGAGCCGTGGGACTCCTCGGCGCCGCCCTCGACCTGGTGCTGCCCCAGCGGTGCGCCGGCTGCGGCCGTCCGGGCGGTCTCCTGTGCCCCGCCTGCGCCGCCCTGCTCGGCGGCCCGGCGCGGGTCCGCCCGCCCCGGCCCACGCCGCCCGGCCTCCCGCGGCCCTGGGCGGTCGCCGCCTACACCGGCGCGGTCCGGGAGGTGATCCTGGCGCACAAGGAGCACGGCCGCACGGGCCTGGCCCGGCCCCTCGGCTCCTGTCTCGCCACGGCCGTGCTGGCGGCCGCCGGGGACGCGGCATGCCCCGTCCTGCTGGTCCCGGTGCCGTCCTCACGGGCGTCGGTCCGCCGCCGGGGCCACGATCCGACGCTGCGGATCGCGCTGGCCGCCGCCCGCGAGGTCGCCCGTTCGGGCGCGGCCGTGTCGGTCGCGCGGGTGCTCGCGCACCGGCGGAGGGTCGCGGACCAGGCCGGGCTGTCGGCGGCGGACCGGTCCGCCAACCTCGCGGGCGCGCTGGAGGTCCGTGGTGACGTGCGGGGAGCGCTCGTGGTCGTGGTCGACGACGTGATCACCACCGGGGCGACGCTCGCCGAGGCCGCCCGCGCCCTGCGATCGGGTGGGGCGCGGGTCCGGGGGGCCGCGGTGGTCGCGGCGACACGCCGGTACGGCGACGGTCCGGAGGCCGCCGGGTTCGGTAACTTTGCGTAGCCGATTATCGGCCGCCCCTCCAGGCCGCGCGGCCGGGCCCAAAGGGTCACCGTCGGCGTCCCGCCGTGTCCGGAGGGCGATTCTCCGGGCGTACGGGCGTCGGCGAGGCCCGTACGGCGGCGCGTTTCGCCCGGTCGGCGGCGGGTGGCCGGGCGGCTCGGCAGGCCGAACCGGAGGGCCGAAACGGCCTTCGTTCATGACTATCCGTGGTTTTCTCCGTCACACCCCCCTGACATTCGCCCGAAGAGGGGTTAGCGTTCCAACATGACACCCGCCCGGGTCCGTGGTTGCGCCGAGCCCCTACCGGCCCGGCAAGCCGATGCCAGCCGCAGGCGAAACGGCCCACGTAAGGCGACTTTTCGTCGACCGATCACGGTGCGGCTTAGAGGTAAGTCCTGCCTCGCCGGGAGATCAGATGTCTCCCGGACCGGGAGAAGGGGAGTAGTGGCGAGAGCGCCGCGAGACCCTCAGCAGGCGGATGTGGGGACGAAGACCAGGTCGGCCGGGCGGGTGTTGTCCCCTAGGGGTCCGGCGACGAACGGCCGGATCCGAACAACCTACCGAGCCCGGCGTTCCCGTCGCTGACAGGTCAGCGGCGGGGGAGGAGGGGGGTCCCCCGTGGAAATCATCGTCAAGGGTCGCCACACGGATGTGAGCGACCGATTCCGCCGTCACGTGGACAGCAAGATCGCGAAGGTCGAGAAGCTGGACCCGAAGGTCATGCGGATCGACGTCGAGGTCTCCGAGGAGCACAATCCCCGCCAGTCGGCCCAGCGAGAGCGCGTTGAGCTCACCATCCACTCGCGCGGCCCGGTGATCCGGGCCGAGGCCGCCGCCGACGACCGGGTCGCGGCGCTCGACATGGCCATCGGCAAGCTCGAGGCGCGGCTCCGCCGCGTGAGCGACCGCCGTAAGCCGCGTGGAGGTCACGGAGGCCATGGCGGCCACGGGCGCGCCCGCCTCGCGGAGGCCCTGGCTCCGGAGCCCGTGGAGACCCTCGGTGGCGCCGTTCCCCTGACGGAGCCGGCCGTGGAGGAGCTCCGGGACACCTGGCGCGACGAGGGCCGCGACCGGCGGGAGACCGAAGAGGGCATCGTCCCCATCCCGATGGAGGGCGAGGGGCCGCTCGTGGTGCGCGAGAAGTCGCACAAGGCACAGCCCATGACGATCGACCAGGCCCTCTTCGAGATGGAGCTGGTCGGTCACGACTTCTTCCTCTTCCGCGACAAGGACTCCGGCGACGCCAGCGTGGTCTACCGGCGGCGCGGATGGGACTACGGCGTCATTCGTCTCGTCGAAGAGTGACCCTCCGCTTGCGCCGCGCCACGGCCTCGACCACTCTGGACTCGGAAGCGTTCCGCGGTGGGACGCCCAGGACTCCCCGAGCTTGCTCTCAGCCCTGCGACACGCCCAGGATTTGATCATGGGCAGGCGCACCGTTTGGAGGATGAGTTGAGCGAGACCCCCGAGACTCGCGGCGCGGCCGGAGATCCCATCCGCGTGCTGATCGTCGACGACCACGCGCTGTTCCGCCGTGGCCTGGAGATGGTGCTCGAGGATGAGGACGGCGTCGAGGTCGTCGGGCAGTGCGGCGACGGTCAGGAGGCCGTCGAGCAGGTGGGCGACCTGCTGCCGGACGTCGTGCTCATGGACATCCGGATGCCGCGGCGCGGCGGCATCGAGGCGTGTACCGCCATCAAGGACCAGGTGCCGAGCGCCAAGATCGTGATGCTGACCATCAGCGACGAGGAGGAGGACCTCTTCGAGGCGATCAAGGCGGGCGCCACGGGCTACCTGTTGAAGGACGTCTCGATCGACGAGGTCGCCGACGTCGTCCGTGCCGTCCACGACGGCCAGTCCTTCATCAGCCCGTCGATGGCGTCGAAGCTGATCACCGAGTTCGCCGCGCTGGCCAAGCGCGGCGAGGAGCGGCAGCAGCAGGTCCCGGCGCCCAAGCTCACCGAGCGGGAGATGGAGGTCCTCCGTCTCGTCGCACGCGGCCTGGGCAACCGGGAGATCGCCAAGGAGCTGTTCATCTCCGAGAACACCGTGAAGAACCACATCCGCAACATCCTCGAGAAGCTCCAGCTGCACTCGCGGATGGAGGCGGTGGTCTACGCGGTGCGGGAGAAGCTGCTCGAGATCAGCTGACCGGCCCCGCCTCTTTCAGGGCGGTGCCGAGCAGCGAGGCGAGCTCGGGCGGATCGAGCCGCTCCACGCGGACGGCGTCGCACCCGACCCAGGCCGCGGCCTCCGTGAGGGCGTCGGCCAGCCGTGTCACCGCGGTCTCCGCGCGGGCCGGGGTGCTCACGGCCGCGGGCTCCAGCGATGCCTTGTGGACCACGAGCGTGCTCCCCTCACGGGCCGGGTCGGCGCGGCCGATGAGCCGCCCGCCCGCGAGGAGCGGCATCGTGAAGTAGCCGTGCACGCGCTTGTCGCGGGGGACGTACGCCTCCAGCCGGTGGTCGAAGCCGAACACCCGCTGGGTGCGCTTGCGGTCCCAGACGAGCGAGTCGAACGGCGACAGCAGGGTCGTACGGTGCCGGCCCCGCGGCGGCGCGGCCAGCGCGTCCGGATGCGCCCAGGCGGCGCTGCGGCCCGTGCCGTTGCCGTTGGCCCAGCCCGCCACCGTGACCGGGACGAGGCCGGCCGCCTCGACCACCGCGTCCACGTCCTCACCGCGGACGCGGACGTAGTCGGCGAGGTCGGCCCTGGTCGCGACGCCCAGCGCCCGCGCGGCGCGCCGTACGAGCGTCGTGAAGCACTCGGCGTCGTCGAGGTCCCGGGCACGCAGCTCGGCCGGGACGGCCCGCTCCGGCAGGTCGTACACGCGCCGCCAGCCGACCCGCCGGGTGCAGACGACGTCGCCGGTGGCGAGCAGGAACTCGGCGGCGATCTTCTCGTCGGTGCGGTCGAACCACTCGCCGCCCTTCTTGGCGCCGCCGAGGCCCGTGACGGTGAGCGGGCCCTCGGCGCGCAGCCGGGCCAGGACGTCCTCGCAGACGTTCTCCGGCGTGCGGTGCCAGTGCCGGCCCCGCCGCCGGTAGGCGCGGCGGCGGAAGGCGTACAGCGGCCAGTCCTCGATGGGCAGGACGCACGCGGCGTGCGACCAGTACTCGAATGCGGCGGTCCCGCCCCAGTAGGCCCGCTCGACGCTCGTCCGCCCGACCGTGCCGAGCCGGGCGTACGCGACCAGCTCGTGGGAGCGGGCGAGCACGGAGATCGTGTCCAGCTGGACCGCGCCGAGGTGGCGGAGCGCGCCGAGCGCCCGGCGCGCGTCCGGGTCGCCGCGCAGCCCGGACACCGGGGCGGGCGGGACCCGTCCGATGAGACCCTGGGCGTGCAGCTGGATCCGGCGCGCCTCGTCGGCGGTCAGCTCGTCGGTCGGCATGGGCAGATCGTAGGCGGCGACACCGACGAAACGGTTATGGGGGTTGAGCGGCCGGGGCGGTACGGACGATCAGGGGAACGCGAAGGGCCCGCTCGGCCGGTGGTCGGCTCGGGCGGGCCCTGATACGGCGTGAAACGAATCGTGAAAGCGACAGCGGTGCGACGGTGCGCCCGTGCCGGAGTCCGGTGGACGGCCGCGCGATGTCCGCTCGGCCGTCCGGTGGTGTTCGCTCAGCCGTGGGGGTGCGTCGTCTGCGGGTCGGTGGCGATGGCGGGACCCTCGCCGGAGGTCGCCCGCGCGTGCAGCACGGCCGGGTGGGCCTCCTCCGGGATCACGCGCGGCGCGTCGATGATGACGTCGTCGAAGATGCGGACGATCAGCGCGATGATCCCGCCGACCGCGACGATGCCGACCCCGGTCCAGAAGAGCCACCAGGACGGTCCGCTGACCATCGCGACGCCCCCGACGATGAAGCCGATCCACATCACGACGACCGCGACCCACGAACTGAGGCGGCCTGCGTGAGAACTGCCGGCCATGTGTTTTCCTCCCAGGGGCATCTGCGTTCGTCCCCGAACGCCGTCCTACGTTGTGCTTTGTGGTGCGGTTCCTCGCAGGGTCAACGATAAACCCGGGGTTCGCCGTCCCTGCGGCCGAGTCCCGTGATATCGAGGTGGTCCCGCTGTACGGTTGGACTCGCCTACGATGACACCGTACGGGTCGTGTATGCACCGTCGGACATGACCCCCGGCGATTCCAGCAATGGTTCGAGGAGCTTCCGAGAGTGCCAGTAGTCATCGACAAGATCCTTCGCGCTGGCGAGGGCAAAGTTCTGCGCAAGCTCAAGCGGATCGCCGACCAGGTCAACTCCATCGAGGAAGACTTCGTCGACATGAGTGACGCCGAGCTGCGCGCGCTCACCGAGACGTACAAGGAGCGCCTCGCCGACGGCGAGACGCTCGACGATCTGCTTCCCGAGGCGTTCGCGACCGCCCGCGAGGCGGCCAAGCGCACGCTGGGCCAGCGCCACTTCGACGTGCAGATCATGGGCGGCGCCGCCCTCCACATGGGCAACATCGCCGAGATGCGCACCGGTGAGGGCAAGACGCTGACCTGTGTGCTGCCCGCCTACCTCAACGCGCTGTCCGGCAAGGGCGTCCACGTCGTCACCGTCAACGACTACCTCGCCAAGCGCGACGCGGAGTGGATGGGTCGCGTACACCAGTTCCTCGGCCTCGAGGTGGGCGTGATCCTGGCCGACATGACGCCCGAGGAGCGCCGCAAGGCGTACGCCGCCGACATCACGTACGGCACGAACAACGAGTTCGGCTTCGACTACCTGCGCGACAACATGGCCTGGAGCCTCGACGAGTGCGTCCAGCGCGAGCACAACTTCGCGATCGTGGACGAGGTCGACTCGATCCTCATCGACGAGGCGCGGACGCCGCTGATCATCTCCGGCCCGGCCGAGCAGAACTCCAAGTGGTACGTCGAGTTCGCCAAGATCGTGCCGCGGCTGAAGCGCGCCACCGACGGTCCCGAGGGCGAGGACGGCGACTACCAGGTCGACGAGAAGAAGCGCACGGTCGGCATCCTGGAGTCCGGCGTCGAGAAGGTCGAGGACTGGCTCGGCATCGACAACCTGTACGACTCGGTCAACACGCCGCTGGTCAGCTTCCTGAACAACGCGCTGAAGGCCAAGGAGCTGTACAAGAAGGACAAGGACTACATCGTCAACAACGGCGAGGTCCTGATCGTCGATGAGTTCACCGGCCGCATCCTGCACGGCCGGCGGTACAACGAGGGCATGCACCAGGCCATCGAGGCCAAGGAGGGCGTGCCGATCAAGGACGAGAACCAGACGCTCGCCACGATCACCCTGCAGAACTTCTTCCGGCTGTACGACAAGCTCGGCGGCATGACGGGTACCGCCCAGACCGAGGCGGCCGAGTTCAATAAGATCTACAAGCTCGGCGTCATCCCGATCCCGACGAACAAGCCGATGATCCGCAAGGACGTCTCCGACGTGGTGTACAAGACCGAGCAGGCCAAGTTCGAGGCCGTGGTCGAGGACATCAAGGAGCGGCACGAGAAGGGCCAGCCGGTCCTGGTCGGCACCACCTCGGTGGACAAGTCCGAGAAGCTGTCGCGGATGCTCAAGCGGCGCGGCATCCCGCACGAGGTGCTGAACGCCAAGTACCACGAGAAGGAGGCGATGATCGTCGCCGAGGCGGGCCGTAAGGGCGCCGTCACGGTCGCGACGAACATGGCCGGCCGTGGTACGGACATCATGCTCGGCGGCAGCCCGGACCACATCGCCGACAAGGAGCTGCACGCCCGCGGCCTGTCCCCGCTCGAGACTCCGGAGGAGTACGAGAAGGCCTGGCCGGAGGCGATCGAGAAGGCCAAGAAGGCGGTCAAGGAGGAGCACGACGAGGTCAGGGAGCTCGGCGGCCTCTACGTCCTCGCGACCGAGCGGCACGAGTCGCGGCGCATCGACAACCAGCTGCGCGGCCGGTCCGGCCGTCAGGGCGACCCGGGCGAGTCCCGCTTCTACCTCTCGCTCGAGGACGACCTGATGCGGCTGTTCAACTCCGCCCGGGTCGAGGCGATCATGACCCGGCTGAACATCCCGGACGACGTGCCGATCGAGTCGAAGATCGTGTCGAACGCCATCCGGTCCGCCCAGCACCAGGTCGAGCAGCAGAACTTCGAGATCCGCAAGAACGTCCTGAAGTACGACGAGGTCCTGAACCGCCAGCGCAAGGTGATCTACGCCGAGCGCCGCCGGGTCCTCGAGGGCGCCGACCTGCACGACCAGATCGTGCGCATGATCGACGAGGTCGTGGCCGGGTACGTCACCGCGGCGACCGCCGAGGGCTTCCCCGAGGAGTGGGACCTCGACAAGCTGTGGAAGGCGTTCAAGCAGCTCTACCCGATCTCGATCAGCTCCGAGGACCTCGTCGAGGAGGTGGGCGGCCAGGCCGGCCTGACCGCCGAGATCCTCACCGAGAAGATCGGCGAGGACGCCCAGGCCGCGTACGAACGGCGTGAGGAGGAGCTGGGCGGGGAGGTGCTCCGCGAGCTGGAGCGCCGCGTCGTCCTGTCCGTCCTCGACCGCAAGTGGCGCGAGCACCTCTACGAGATGGACTACCTCCAGGAGGGCATCGGCCTGCGGGCCATGGCGCAGCGCGACCCGCTGGTGGAGTACCAGCGCGAGGGCTACGACATGTTCACCGCGATGCTCGAGGGCATCAAGGAGGAGTCGGTCGGCTACCTGTTCAACCTCGAGGTCGAGGTGGCCGAGGAGGACCAGGCCCCGGCGGTGGCCGGTGTCGGCGAGGCCCCGGTCGAGCTGTCCGCGACCTCCGACGAGGCGCCCGAGATCGTCGCCAAGGGCCTGGAGGAGGCCTCCCGGCCGCAGACGCTCAGCTACACCGCGCCGACCGTCGACGGCGAGGGCGGGGTGGAGACCCACACCGAAGAGACCGACGACGCCTTCGCGAACGTCTCGCGCAACGACCCGTGCCCCTGCGGTTCGGGCAAGAAGTACAAGCGCTGCCACGGCGACCCCAAGCACGTCGGCTGACGGACACCGACCGAACGGCCCCGGGCGATCTTCGCCCGGGGCCGTTCGGCGTTTCACGGCGCGAAAAAAGGCGGGAACAACGCGGCGCCGCTGCACCAAGTACCGGATGACCGATGCGCACCGCATCGAAAGGAGACTTCGGTGGAGAACACGCCGCACCCGGGCACGAGGGAGGTGACCGACGGCGAGGCGATCGCGGAGTCCATCACCGATCCGGAGAGGTTCTCTCAGGTCTTCGATCGGCACTGGGACGCGATCCACCGGTACGTGGGCCGCAGGCTCGGCCCCGAGGTCGCCGAGGACGTCAGCGCGGAGACCTTCATCGTCGCCTTCCGCGCCCGCGGCCGGTACGACCTGACGCGGCCCGACGCCCGGCCGTGGCTGTTCGGCATCGCGACGAACCTGATCGGTGAGCATCGCCGGGCGGAGCGCCGCAGGCAACGCGCCCTGGCACAGGCGAATGCCGAGTGGACGGCCGTGCCGTTCGACGAGGGCAGCGACGCGCGGGTGACGGCGCAGCGGCTCGGCCCGCGGATCGCCGCCGCGCTCACCCGCCTGTCGGCGGCGGAGCGCGACCTGCTGCTGCTCATCGCCTGGGCCGACCTGACGTACGAGGAGGCGGCGCAGGCGCTGGACCTGCCGCTCGGCACGGTCAGGTCCCGGCTCCACCGGGTCCGCGGGAAGCTCCGCCGGGCGTTCGGCGGAACCGACCCCTCTCGTCTTCAGGAGGAGTTCGCGTGATCGACAACGAGATCGACCTGGTCGGCCGGGTCCGGCCGGTGGATCCGCCGCAGGACACGGGGGCCAGGGCACGCGCCTGGACGCGTCTGCACGCCGAGATCACCGAGGCTCCGCGGACCCGGCGCCGGGTGGCGCGCCGCCGGGCGGCCCGGTGGCTCCTGCCCGTCGGCGTGGCGGCGGCGGCCTGCACCGCGGCCGGGATCGTGGCCGTGCTCCCGGGCGGGCATTCGTCGTCCTCTCCGGAGGCGCTGACGACGCGGACGCTGGAGCTGGCGGCGGCGGCCGTCGAGACCCAGATGCCCGTCGGCCGGCCCCGGCCGGGACAGTGGGTCTACACGCTGCGGATGGACAAGTACGCCCTCCAGGACGGTGACGTCGTCGGGCCGGAGGCGATGCTGCACGGCAAGGTGAAGGAGGAGGAGTGGTGGCGTTTCGACGGCAGGCGCCTGGCACGGTCGCTCCAGGGCGGCAGGCTCTACGTCAAGGGCGTCCTGCCGGGGATGGGGGATCGGCCGCCGCGTCGCCCTGATCCCGCCGTCAACGCGGGGTGGATCGGGGGTCCCGGCATCTGGAACTCCGCGCCGAAGGTGGTGTACGACTACGTCGCCGGCCTGCCGACCGATCCGGTCGCCCTGCTCGCGCGGATCCGGAAGGACGGCCACTACCGCCAGGGCGACTACGGACGAATGTTCGGCAGGATCTCCGGGATTCTGCGGGATGACAGGCTCATGCCGCCGAAGACGACCGCGGCGTTCTACCGGGCTCTCGCGCTGATGCCCGGGGTGAGCGTCGCCAAGGACGGCACCGACTACGCCGGGCGCCACGGCATCGCGGTCCTCTGGGGAAAGCCGGGTACGAGGGACGGCATGGAGATCATCCTTGATGCACGGTCCTACCGCTACATGGGCGACTCGACCCAGGCGGTCCTCGGCTCCGCAGTGGTCGACCACGCCGGGCAGCGCGGCTGACGACCGAGGCCACCTGAGGGCCCGGCCGGCCGTGACATGCGAGCACGGACGGCCGGGCCTCGGTTCTCTCAGGCCGGGAGCGCGGTCTCGATGGCGGCGCAGCGCCACCGGCCGCGCTCCTGCTCCAGCCGGAGCGCCAGGGCGTGGACCCGCGGCCCGAAGGACGCGATCGCGGTGACCTCGGCCACCCCGGGAGCGGGGGCGCAGACCCGTACCGTGCCCAGCCGGGGGAACACCCGTGTCCGCATCCGGGCCGCGAACCCGTCCAGGTGCTCGAACAGCTCCGGCGTCGTACGGCCGGCGAGGTGGTGGTAGGGGCGCACACCGGCCAGCACCTCCAGGACCAGCCGCGCGATGAGCCGGGCGTCCGCGGTGACGTCCGGTGCGCCCGGGCGTACGACGCCGAGCGGCGGGCGGGTCCGCGGTGGCGGACCGGCGTCCAGGGCGACGGCCAGTGAACCGTGGACGGCGACCTCGGCGGATCTGCCCGAGCCGTACGGGATGAGCCGGATCGGGGCCGGGCGGCGTGCGGATGGGTTTCGGCGCATGACGGGCCTCCCTTGGTGTCTGCCGCGCGGGGAGGGCGGCAGACACAAAGAGGTCCGAGACGGCGAGTTGATACGTCCTGGCCGCATCCGGCCAGGACCGTGCCCCATGGAGCCGATCGCGGACGATGCTGATTACCATCGGTGGCCGAGTCGGCACTGATGGTGACATCGGGAAGGGTCGTTGGTGGATCCACTGGGCTCGTACGCCAGGTCCGGCCGCGAACCGCGCGTTCGTGGGAGACGGTCGATGGTGCTCGCAGTCGCGTTGTCCCTGCCGCTTGCGCTGTCGGCACCCACCGTCGCGGCGGCCGTACCCCGGGCGGACCTGCCGGGCCGGTCCATCCGGGCGACCATAGAACCCACCGATCGGCAGGCTCCGGCCGGCCTGCAGGTCGTCACCAGCACGGCGCCGACGCTGTCCGCGGTCGCGACCGACCCCGGCGGCGCGCCGCTGGACTACACCTTCCAGGTGCTGACCGACTTCAACGACAGGGTCCCGGTCCAGCAGGCGACCGTCACCGGCGTCCCGTCCGGGCGGCCGGCCACCTTGGCTCTGAGCGCGCTGCGGAATCCCGGCGTCTACGGCTATCGGGTCCGGACCACGAACGGCCGGACGGTCAGTGACTGGTCGCCGGTCACCTGGGCGGTCGTGGACGCTCCCGGCGTTCCCGCCGAGGTGGGCACCAACCTGCGGGACCCGGCGAGCCCCGTCCTGACCGGGCTGGTGACCCGCCCGTCCGGGATGCCGGTGACCGGTTGGTTCTTCCTGTACGACGGTGCCGGTCGTCCGGTCGGCGGAAGCCCGCTGGGCGTCGGTGCCGCGGACGGCGGCGAACGCATCTCGCTCCGGGTGCCCGACGGCCTGACGCGTCCGGGAGCGGCCTACACCTGGACGATGAAGGCCTGCGTTCAGGACGCCTGCAGTGCCGCCACGCGGCCGGTTCCGTTCAGGATTCCGCAGATCCCGCCCGTGCTGAAGGGCACCGCGTCGACGACCTTGGCCGACAAGGCGGTGTCCGCCCGGACCGCCGAAGCGGTGTCCGGCGCCTGTCCGGGCACCTCCTGCGTGTTGACCGCGGGCACGGCGATCCGGGTCGGCGGTGGCACCGGCTCGGGTCGACGGGTCACCCTGCTGAAGGTGGACGCGTCCGGCATTCCCCGAGGCGCGCGGATCACGTCGGCGGTTCTCAGGCTGGGCGGTCCGACCTGCGCCGGCCACGGCGGCTGCCCGGCATCGGCGCACCTGATCGCCGCCCAACTGCGCAGGGCCCTGGGCGCGGAGGCGACCGGTGCCGATGTCGTCGCCGCGTCGATCCCGGACGCCGGCACGTCCTCGGCGCTCCAGGACGCCAGGCTGGACCTCACCGATCTGATCCGCTCGTGGCGGCACGAGCCGGCGAGGAACACCGGCATCGCCGTGACCTCCGACGCGGCCACCGCGGTCGGCTACGACCTGGCGAACGCCTCGGCCGAGGTCACCTACGTTCCCGGAACGGTGCCCGGCGCGGTCTCGGAGGCGACAGCCCGGCAGGGCGACGGCGGAGCCCTGGTCACCTGGGCTCCGCCCGCCGACTCAGGGGCGGCGGCACCTCCGCTCACCGGTGACGGGGCCACCGACACGGCGATTCCTCGACCTCACCACCGCCTACGTCAGAGCCTGCGAGAGCCTCGTCGAAGGCACCGCTCCCCGTGCCGTCGCCGGCTCCGGGCCGGTCGGTGACGCCATCCGCGCCGTGCTCGCCGCGCACCGGAACGACCTGCTGGACATGCGCGGATTCGCGCGACGCATGGGATCGGCACAGCTGTCCAGCACCGTGCGGTTGGACTCGTCGCTGGTCACCTACTCCCCGGAGGCCCGGACGGTGACCGTCCGGGCCGACCTGTCCGGCACCAAGGTCTACGCCGACGGTGTCGGTACCGGCCGAGAGCACAAGGTCCGCAGCGAGTACCGCGAGTGCGCCGACTTCGTCTTCGGCGTCGACGCCGGCGGCGACGGGGTCACGCTCCTCCGCGAGCTGGCCGGCCCGGCCGTCGACTCCCGAACGATCGGTGGGGAGATCAACGCGGTCACCAAGGACCAGGCCGAAGGTCCCGAGGCGCATCTGAGGCCAGACGAGATCTTCGCGGCTCGGAAGGCGGCGGCTCCCGGCGCGGTGACCGCCGCACGGGCCCACTCGGCGATCAGCCATTCCGGCATGGTCGGCTGGGCCGTTCGGCACATCAGGGACCGCTGGCAGTACCGCCAGGACTGCACCAACTTCATGTCGAAGGTCATGCACTATGGCGGTGGCGCCCAGTACGTCAGCGGGTGGTACACCAACCCATCCGCGTGGTGGCGCAACACCGATCCACCGCCGTTCGCGCCCGGCGCCACCCGATCCTGGACCCTGGCCGGCGCGAACCTCGGCCATTTCAGCCGTAAGCACCACCGTGTCACCTGGAGACGAAGTTACGCCCAAGTCAGAGTCGGCGACGTCATGTGGTGGGATGACCGAATCGATGGCATCGACCACATGTCCATGGTCACCTACAAGAATGCCGACAGCCCGGGCGGCATCTACATCGCAGACCACGGTCTCGGCTCGAGCCCGACCGTCGGTTACGACGCCTACCGGCCACTGGCCTTCGCGATGAGACGCGACAGGACCGTGCGCAACATCGGCTACGCGAGTCTGGACTGGTGACTCCATGGCGCTCACGAGACGGGACGGACGGGGCATCGCGGCGGGTCTGCTCGCCGCGGTGGCACTGTCGGGGTGCTCCTCGCCGCCCGAGCATCCACAACCGCCGCCCGGCGTGACCTTCGGCAAGCGTCTCACCGAGGACAAGGATTTCTCCGAAAGCGCCGGGGAGATCACGGGGAGCGAGGCGGTGATGGTCCGGTTCGTCGACGCCATGCGTGCGCGCGATCCCGCGGCCATCGCGCGCATCGGCATCGGCGACGACGCGCTCGCGCAGGCCCGCTCACTCGTACGGGATTACGCCCGTCTGCTCGACGGACGAGTCCTGATCACTTTCGCGGTGATCGGCAAGCCCGAAGAACGGGCGGCGTGCCTGAATTTCCCGAGCTACCCCTATCAGCTCGTTCAATTCGTGCGGAAAGCGGACAAGGGCGGGGCTCGATGGGAGCTTGTTCTCGCCAAGGTGCAGGGCCCGCCTCCGTCCCTCGAACCGGGTCGGCCGTCGCCGGCGCCGCACCATGACCGCGACACCTTCTGCCAGGACGGCTTCGCGGTCGACGGAGGCTGAGGCGGCGGTTCGCCGGGGGCGGTTGCGGCGGGGCATCTTCAGAGCGCCGTGAAATCCGGTAGCGGTCGGCGCGGTAGGCGGAGAGCGCTCTTCGGGTGATTCGCACGGGTGGCGGTGGGAGGTGCCGAGGAGGGCGAATAGGCAATGATGCCGATATCCCGCCACCTCGAGCGATGCCAGGATCGATCCCGATTCACCGCACCGCCGGGCAGGCGCCCTCGGCGAGCCGGCGAGACCCCTCGGCATCTCGACGATGAGGAGAATTCATGCGACGTACTGCTCTCGCCAAGCTCGGCATCGCCGTCGGCGTTGCCGCCGGGGCCGCAGTGCTCTCCCTCTCCGCCGCGTCATCCGCCTCCGCGCAGGTGAGCCGGCCGACCGCCGCGCCTGCGAGCTCGACGACCTGCTACTACGACTCCTACGCCCACTACTGGTACTGCGACTGAGCCACAGGGCTCAGCTCACGTGACCCCCGCGTCAAGGCGCGCGGCCAGCGCCGGGCGAATGCGCCTTGACGCGGGGCTCGTCCTCGGTGCCGGCTGAGACTCCTCGTCGACACCGGCCTTCGATTTCAGGCGTGATGCGTCACTGGCGCGGGCGGCCGCGGCGGGGGATCTCCAGGGCGCCCCGAATCTGGTAGCGGTCGGCTCGGTAGGTGGAGACGGCGAGCTCGACGCATCTGCCGTTCATGAACGACCGGCGCTGCAGTAGCAGGACGGCGCTGCCGCGGGGCAGGTCGAGGAGCCGGGCGTCCGCCGCGTCGGCCAGGCCCGCCTCGATCGTCTGCTCGCCCGCGTCGAAGATCACACCGAAGCGCTTCTCCAGCACGTCGTACAGCGAGACGTCCCGAAGGGGGATGTCGAGGAGCCCCGGGGCGACGGCCGCCGGGATCTGGGAGCGTTCGACCGCCATGGGCTCGCCGTCGGCGGTCCGCAGCCGCTCGATGACGTGCACCCCGGCGCCAACCGGAATGCCGAACACCCGCGCGAGATTGCTGTTCGCCTGCGTGGTGCGGTGGTCGAGATCGCGTGCGCCGGGCTCCAGGCCGCGCGCCCGCATGTCCTCGGTGAAGGAGACCAGGCGCAGCGGCATCTCGATCTTCGGCCGCGCGACGAACGTGCCCTTTCCGGGAACCCGGTACAGCCGGCCCTCCGTGACCAGGTGGTCGACCGCCTGACGGACGGTCATCCGGGAGAGCCCGAACCGCTGGCAGAGCTCGCGCTCCGAGGGGATCGGCGCGTCCACGGGCAGCTCCGCGTCGTCGATCAGGTCGAGGAGGATGCCGCGGAGCTGGAAATACTTCGGCACGGGACTGTTGGGGTCGATTTTCCCCATTGGGGTACCTCTGGCAGCGAAGTGGGGGTTGAAGTATGGTTCAGACTGGTCTAGTCCGGACTAGACCACACGTCAGAACATGCTGTCAATGCAGGTCAGCACTACGAAGACGTAACGACGAGATCACAGGCTCAAGAGATGGGAAGGTTCCGGTGAGCACATCGCGCATGCGGGCGGAGATCGGGGAGCAGCCCGCCGCCCTGCGGGCCACCCTCGACGCTCTGCTTCCCCGGATGCCGGAGATCGGGCTCCTGGCGCAGGAGACCCGCCACGTACTCTTCATCGCGCGCGGATCGTCCGACAACGCCGCCGTCTACGGCAGCTATCTGATCCAGACGCACGCCGGCCGCCTGGCGACCCTCGCCTCGCCGTCGGTGGCCACCACCTACAAGAAGCGGCTCGACCTGTCGGGGGTCCTCGCGGTCGCCATCAGCCAGTCGGGCAAGACCGAGGAGATCGTCGAGTCGCTGGACTGGGCCGCCGACTGCGGCGCCCGTACGATCGCCGTCACCAACGGCGAGGGATCGCCGCTCGCGGAGGCCGCCCAGATCGCCCTCGTGACGAAGGCGGGCACGGAGGTGGCGGTTCCGGCGACCAAGACCTACACCACCCAGCTCGCGGCGCTGGCCGTGCTGGGCATCGCGCTCGGCGCCGAGGGAGCCGATGTCGCGGACCTGCGCCGTGCGCCCGACGAGGTCGAGCGAGTGATCGCGGCGACTGAGGAGTCCGGCGCGCTCGGGCCGATCGTCGAGGGGCTCGCGGGGGTCAAGGGCGTGGTGGTGTCCGGGCGCGGCATCGCGTACGGCACCGCCCTCGAACTGGCCCTCAAGCTGAAAGAAGCCTGTTACCTGCACGCCATGGGCCTGTCCTACGCTGATCTGCTGCACGGCCCGATCGCCGTCGTGGACGACGAGACGCCCGCGGTCCTGGTCGCCGCCGACTCAGGTCCGACGCTGCCCGGCACGGTGGCGCTGGCCGAGCGGGTGGTGGCGGCGGGCGCCCGGGCGTACGGCGTCGGCGGCGGCCGGGCACTGTCCGATGCGACCTCATGTGCACTACCTGGTCCGAATCTGCCAGAGTGGGTATCGCCGCTGGCCTTGATCGTGCCAGGCCAGCTGCTGACCGAGGCGCTGGCCCGCGGGCTCGGCATCGATCCCGATGTCCCGCGCGGCCTCGACAAGGTGACCCAGACCGACTAACGAGGCAGGAGGACCCCATGGCCGAGCGCCGTGTCAGGGTGGAAACGAAGGTGGGGCTGCACGCCCGCCCGGCCGCGCTCTTCGTCCAGGCGGCCACGAGGACGCCCTTGGACGTCACCGTGGCCAAGCCGGGCAAGGACCCGGTCAACGCCAAGAGCATTCTCTCCGTGCTCGCTCTCGACGCCCAGAACGGCGAGGAGATCGTGATCCGGGCGGAGGGCGACGGTGCCGACGCCGTGCTGGAGGAGCTGGCGGGACTGGTCACCGAGTCGAGTGCCTGAGGTCCTGCACGGCACGGGGGTCAGCCCCGGCGTCGCGGCCGGGCCGGTCCGGACCATGTCCGGAGCGGTGCCCGAGCCACCCGCCGGCCGGCGCGACACGGGCGACACCGCCGCCGAACGGGCGCGTGCGCTGGCCGCGCTGGACACCGTCGGCGCGGACCTGGAGGAGCGTGGCGCGCGGGCGGGCGGCGAGGCACGGGACGTCCTGGCCGCCCAGGCGATGATGGCCCGGGACCCCGGGCTGGCCGGCGTCGTGACCGATCGGATCGACGAGGGTCTGTCGGCGCCGCGCGCGGTGTACGAGGCGTTCAACACCTTCCGCGCGGCGCTGGCCCGCGCGGGGGAGTACATGGCCGCCCGGGTCGCCGACCTCGACGACATCCGGGACCGTGCCGTCGCCGTCCTCCTGGGCGTGGCGGCGCCGGGCGTCCCCGACTCCGACGAGCCGTTCGTGCTGGTCGCCCGGGACCTCGCCCCGGCCGACACCGCCCTGCTGGATCCGGCGAAGGTCCTCGCCTTCGTCACCCGGGACGGCGGGCCGACCAGCCACACCGCCATCCTCGCTCGCGCGATGGGCGTGCCCGCGGTCGTCGCCTGCGGTGACTGCATGGACCTCGGCGACGGCACGATGGTGCTCGTCGACGGGACCTCCGGAGAGGTGCGCCCCGACCCCACCGAGCAGGAGCTGGCGGCGGCCCAGGCGGAGGCCGAGGCGCGGGCGGCCGTGCTGGGCGCCGGCGCCGGGCCGGGCGCCACCGCCGACGGGCACCGGGTGCCGCTGCTGGCCAACATCGGTGGCCCCAAGGACATCGAGGCGGCGCTGTCCTGCGGTGCGGAGGGCGTGGGCCTGTTCCGCACCGAGTTCCTCTTCCTCGGCCGTACGACCGCGCCCTCGGAGGAGGAGCAGGAGTCGGTCTACCGCGCCGTCCTGGAGGCGTTCCCGAGCGTCGTCGTACGGACGCTGGACGCGGGGGCCGACAAGCCCCTGGGCTTCCTGCCGCCGCCGGACGACGAGCCGAACCCGGCGCTCGGCGAACGCGGCCTGCGCCTGTTCCACACCCATCCCGGCGTGCTGACGGGGCAGCTGCGCGCCCTCGCTCGCGCCGCCGAGGGGCTGGACGTCAGGCTGCAGGTGATGGCGCCGATGGTCACCGACGCGGAGGAGACCCGCTCGTTCGTCGCGGCCTGCCGCGCGGCCGGGCTGAGCCGCGCCGGCGTCATGATCGAGATTCCGGCGGCCGCGCTCCGGGCGGGCGACCTGGCCGCCGAGGCGGACTTCTTCAGCCTCGGCACGAACGACCTCGCCCAGTACGCCTTCGCCGCCGACCGGCAGATCAGTGGGCTCGCGCGGTTCCAGGACCCGTGGCAGCCGGCACTGCTCGACCTGGTCGCGCTGGCCGCGGGAGCCGCCGGCGCCGCGGGCAAGGACTGCGGTGTCTGCGGGGAGGCCGCCGCCGACCCGGCGCTCGGCTGCGTGCTCACCGGTCTCGGCGTGACCTCGCTGTCGATGAGCGCCCGGGCGCTGCCCGGCGTACGCGCCGCGCTGGCCGCGCACACCCTGGACCAGTGCCGAAAGGCGGCCGAGGCCGCCCGCCGCGCCACCGACGCCGACGGCGCCCGTACGGCCGCGCGCGCGGAGCTCCCCGGCCTGGATCCGCTCGGCCTGTGACCCGGCAGAGGCCGCTCGGCCGGTAAACCGACACGGGCACCCGGCCGCGCCTGCCGGTGCTCACGCGCCGGCGGTCACGGCCTTCAGCTCGGCGACCGACTCGCGGACGCAGCCCGGAAGGGTCTCGTCGCCGGTTCCGTCGAGCCAGCGCTGGAACGCGACCTTGAAGACGGCCATCCCCACCTCGGCGGCCAGACTCGCGGTCAGGTCGGGGACACCGCGACTGCGGAGCGCGTCGGCGACGGCCGTGGCCAGTGACGCGAGCTTGATCAGCTCGCGCTCGCGCAACTCCGCGTTCGCCTCGATGAGGCGCTGCCGCTGCCGGGAGAGCTCCCGGTCCTGGAGCACGGCGCCGACGGTTTCCAGGGCGGCGGTCACCGCGTCGGCCGGCGCGGCCGACTCGGGCGCGTCGATGACGGCGTTCACGAAGGCCTCCTGCAGAACCTCCGATCCCGCGAACAGGACCTCGCGCTTGTCGGCGAAGTGCCGGAAGAAGGTGCGCTCCGTCAGCCCCGCCCGCTTGGCGATCTCCGCGACGGTGGTCTGTTCGTACCCGCGTTCGCCGTAGAGCTCGTATGCCGCCTGCGTGAGCCGGCCGCGCGCGTTCGGCTGCCATCGACCCATGCCCTGATCGTAGCCCGATGACAGCCACTGACATCGCTTGCTATAGTGATGACAGTCACTGACATCGGCCCTTCGGAGGCTTCTCATGCGCGTATTCGTCACCGGCGCGTCCGGCTGGATCGGCTCCGCCCTCGTTCCGGAGCTCATCGGCGCCGGCCATCAGGTCATCGGGCTCGCACGCTCGGACAAGTCGGCCGCAGCCCTCACCGCGGCCGGAGCGGAGGCGCTCCGCGGCACTCTCGACGACCTCGACGTCCTGCGGGAGGGGGCCGCCGCGTCGGACGGTGTGATCCACCTCGCTTTCAAGCACGACATGGCCTTCTCGGGCGGCTTCCAGGCCGCCGCCGACGCGGATCGCCGCGCCGTCGAGACGTTCGGCGAGGCGCTCGCGGGCTCCGACCGGCCCTTCGTCCTCGCCTCCGGACTGGTCGGGCTCCTGCCGGGACGGGTCGCGACCGAGGAGGACGGGCGCGGGCCCGCTCCGGACTCGACGCCGGCCGGTCCGCGGACCCGCTACGGCACCGCGCTCCTGACGCTCTCCCTCGCCTCCCGCGGCGTCCGCTCGTCGGTGCTGCGCCTGCCCCCGACCGTGTACGGGGACGGGGACTACGCCTTCATGGCGGCCCTGGTCGGCGTCGCCCGCGAGAAGGGCGTCTCCGGCTACGTCGGCGACGGCTCCAACCGCTGGCCCGGGACGCATCGCCTCGACGCCGCGAACCTGTTCCGCCTGGGGCTGGAGAAGGCCCCGGCCGGATCGGTGCTGCACGCGGTGACCGACGAGGGCGTGCCGATCCGTGAGGTCGCCGAGGTGATCGGCCGCCACCTCGACCTCCCGGTGGTCTCCATCGCCCCCGAGGACGCGGGGGAGCACTTCGGCTGGCTGGGGGCCTTCATCGGGGCCGACGCTCCGGCCTCGAGCGCGCTGACCCGTGAGCTGGTGGGATGGCAGCCGACCCAGCCCGGCCTGCTCGACGACCTCGACAAGGGCCACTACTTCCGCGCCCCGTCCGCCTGAGGATCCGCTTCCTCGCCCGGCCACCGGCCGACGCGCTCGCCTTGAGCGGCGTCAGCCGGTGATCCGGCCGCCCGCGACGTCGATGATGATCCCGGTCAGCCAGGACGAGGCCTCGGAGGCCAGGAACAGGGCCGTCTGGGCGACGTCGTCGGTGGTGCCGATGCGGCCGAGCGGGTGCGTCGCGGCGACCTGTGCCCGGACCTCGGCCGGCATGCGGGCCTGGACCTTCTCCGTCGCGATGGCCGAGGGAGCGATGCAGTTGACGCGGACCCCGCGCGGCCCGACCTCGGTGGCGAGGTGGCGGGTGAGCATGACCAGCCCCGCGTTGGCCACGCCGTACGCGAGGTTGGCCCGGCTCGGCTGACGGCCGGCGGCCGAGGACATCGTGATGATCGAGCCCCGGCCGCGTTCGAGCATGCCCGGCAGGAACGCCCTGATGGTCAGGAACACCGAGGTGAGGTCGGAGTCCAGCACCTCCCGCCAGCGCTGTTCGGTCAGCTCCGCGGAGGGGGCCGGGAAGCCCTGGCCGCCGGCGAAGGCGGCGAGGACGTCGACCGGGCCGAGTCGCGCCTCGACCTGGTCGCGTACGGCGCCGAGCGCGGCGGAGTCGGTGACGTCGGCGGCCACGTCGATCGCGACGCCGCCGTCCCGGGCGATCCCGGCGACCACCCGCGCGAGGGCGTCCGTGTCGCGGCCGACCGCGCAGACCTCGGCGCCCTGGGCGGCGAAGGCCCGGGCGGTCCGCGCGCCGATGCCGCGCGACCCGCCGGTGACGACGACGACCTTGCCGGCGAGGTCGGAGTAGGTGCTGATCATGGGAAGGGCTCCTCGGTGTTCGGCCCGGTCCGGGGCTCTCACTGGTGGCGGGAGGGCCGCGTGCGCGGCGGCAGGGCGGCGACGGCCACGAGCCACACGGTGCCGCCGAAACGGACCACCGGCAGCAGGAAGCCGAACGGGGACGCCAGGAGGGTCAGTAGGGACATGGTCAGCGCGGTGAACGCGAGCACGGGTGCGAGCAGGGGAGGGCCGGACTGCGGGCGGCGCCCTGGGGGCTTAACGCCGGGGGCGGCAGAGGCGGTGGTCATCTCATCTCCTCGATGCGGATCGTGTACTCGCAATAATGATTACATGTCTGAACGATTGTCAATCGTATACATTCTCTGTATGAGCACGAACGAGGAGGCCGAGCGCTCCGCGACGCAGGGAGGCGCGGCCTTCCTGCTGGCTCAGCTCGGGGCGCACGCGGCACGGGCGTTCGCAGCGCGGATCGCCGCGCTGGACCTGACACCTCCGCAGGCGGGGCTGCTGCGGATGCTGGCCGCGACGCCCGGCCGCAGTCAGCGCCGGCTCGCCGAGGACCTCGGGATGCCGCCGAGCCGCTTCGTGCCGTTCGCGGACGAGCTGGAAACGCGCGGCCTGATCGAGCGGCGCAAGAATCCGGACGACCGGCGCTCGCACGCGCTGTACCTGACCGAACGGGGTGTCGAGCTGCTGGCCGAGCTGCGCAAGGTGGGAGCCGCGCACGAGCGGGACGTCTGCGCGGCGCTCTCGCCTGACGAGCACACGCAGTTGACCGCGCTGCTCCGCCGTGTCGCCGAGCAGCAGGGACTGACCCCGGGCGTGCACCCCGGCTACCGCTCGTCCTGACCGGTCCGCCGACCGGGGCGTTTGCCGCATGCGGGTCCGGAGGTTAGCGTCGTGCGGGTGCGATGACGGCTCGGGGAGGGCGGCGAGTGAGACGGACCGGTGGCCTGCGGCTCCTGTCCGCGGTGGCCGTGATGACCGCGGCCGCCTCGGCGACCGCGTGCGGCGGGTCGGCGGCCCGCTCCGACGACGGGCACGCGCGGCGCACCGCGGCGGACGGCCGGGCCACCCCGAGCGCCACGCCCACTCCCACGCCCGACCCGGTCGCGGCGCTCGTGCGACGGATGAGCACGGCGGAGAAGGTCGGCCAGCTGTTCATCCCGACCGTGCAGGGCACGACCGCGGCCACCGGCGCGGCGATGATCGCGAAATACCACCCCGGCGGCGTCATCTACTTCCCGAACAACCTGCGCACGGCCCACCAGACCGCGACGCTGTCCAACGGCCTGCAGCGCGCCGCGCAGAAGGACGGCGGCGTCCCGCTGCTCATCGGCACCGACGAGGAGCAGGGCATCGTCTCCCGTCTGCCGTACATCACGCACTTCCCGACCAACAAGGCGCTCGCGTCGACCAAGAACCCCGACGACGACGTGCGCACGGCGGCGCGGGTCACCGGCGAGGAGCTGCGCGCGGTCGGCATCAACCAGGACTTCGCGCCGGTCGCCGACGTCAACGTCAATCCGCGCAACCCGGTGATCGGCGTCCGGTCGTTCGGCGCCGACCCGAAGGTGGTCGCCCACCTCGTCGGCGTCGCGATCGACGCCTACCGGGCGACCGGGGTCGTGGCGACGGCCAAGCACTTCCCCGGGCACGGCGACACCGCGACCGACAGCCACACCGGCCTGCCGGTGATCAAGCACTCCATGGCGACGTGGGAGCGCCTCGACGCGCCCCCGTTCAAGACCGCCATCGCGCACCACGTCGACATGATCATGACGGCGCACATCGTCGTGCCCGGCCTCGACGACTCCGGCGACCCGGCGACCATGTCCAAGACGGTCCTGACCGGCCTGCTCCGCGACAAGCTCGGCTACGACGGGGTCGTGGTGACCGACTCGCTCAGCATGGCGGGCGCGCGGGTGAAGTACGGCGCGCCGGAGGCGGCGGTGCGGGCCGTACGGGCCGGCGCGGACATGCTCCTCATGCCGCCGAGCCTGGACGGCGCCTACCGCGCGGTGCTGGCGGCGGTGCGGTCGGGCCGGATCCCGCAGAGCCGCCTCGACCAGGCGGTCACCCGCATCCTGCGGATGAAGCAGGACCGCGGCATCCTCCGCTCGCCGTACGTCGACGCGTCCCGCGCCTCCGACGTCGTGGGCTCCGCGGAGCACCGGGCGGCCGCGCGGCGGGTCGCCGCGCACGTCCGCGCGGGCCGCTGACCCACCGCCCGCTCGCTCATGCGGGCCGCTGACCAGCGACTGAGTGATCGACCGTTGACGCGCGTCCGAATGTGTGACTAACTTTCGCCAGACCGGTTTCGTCTAGTCACTTTTTTACGATTTCGTCTCGGGGGCGGACGGAAGGAGTCTGAATGTCCCGTCGCCGACGGCTCGCCGCGATCAGCACGGCGTCATTGGTGGCGATCGCGGGTCTGGGTGCGGGAACCGCCCAGGCCGCGTCCTCGCCCGGCAAGGACCAGAGCGTCCTGCGGATCCTCCAGAAGATGACCCTCCAGGAGAAGGTCGCCCAGCTGTTCGTCCTGCAGGTGTACGGCACCAGCGCCGACACCACGGACCCGGCCGCCGTCGCGGCCAACCGGAAGCTGTACGGCGTCGACAACGCCGCGCAGCTGATCGACAAGTACCACCCCGGCGGGATCATCTACTACTCGGTGGATCCGCCGAACCTCGCGAGCCCGCAGCAGGTCGCGCACCTGTCCAACGGGATCCAGCAGGCCGCGATGCGGCAGCGGGTGCCGATCCCGATGACGATCGTCACGGACCAGGAGCAGGGCAGCGTGGTGACCCGGGTCCCGGCGCCGTTCACCCAGTTCCCGGGCAGCCAGGCCCTCGGGGCCGGGCGCCGGCCCCGCGACGCGTACGAGACCTCGAAGATCACGGGGCAGGAGCTGCGGGCGATCGGCATCAACACCGACTACGCCCCGGACGCCGACGTGAACACCAACCCGGCCAACCCGGTGATCGGCGTACGGTCCTTCGGCTCCGACCCGCAGCTCGTCTCCAAGTTCGTGGCGGCCGAGGTCGACGGCTACCAGGCCGCGGGCGTCATTCCGACGGCCAAGCACTTCCCGGGCCACGGCGACGCCGCCACCGACAGCCACACCGGCGTGCCGGTCATCAACCACACGCGGGAGCAGTGGGAGAAGCTCGACGAGCCGCCCTTCAAGGCGGCCATCGCGCACGGCGTCGACTCGATCATGACGGCGCACATCGTCGTCCCGGCGCTGGACCCGTCCGGTGACCCGGCGACCCTGTCCAAGCCGATCCTGACCGGCATCCTGCGCAACGAGCTGCACTTCAAGGGCGTCATCGCCACCGACGCCCTCGGCATGCAGGGCGTCCGTGACAAGTACGGCGACGACCGCGTGCCGGTGCTGGCGATCAAGGCGGGCGCGGACGAGCTGGAGAAGCCGCCGACGGACGCGAACGGCAACGGCCTGTTCGACCTGCAGCTCAACTCCGTGATCAACGCGGTGAAGAGCGGCGAGCTGACCGAGTCCCGGATCGACGAGTCGGTCTACCGGCTCCTCGAGGTGAAGAAGAAGCACGGCCTGTTCGCGAACCCGTACGTCGACGAGGGCAAGGTCGCCGAGATCGTCGGCACGCCGGCGCACCTCGCCACCGAGCAGCGGGTCACCGACCGCACCATCACGCTGGTCAAGAACGGCGTGCTGCCGCTGCCGAAGGACGGGCGGAGGGTCCTCGTGACCGGCTACGGCGTCGCGACGACCCAGACGCTCGCCGGCGACATCCACAAGCGGGGCCCGGCCACGACCGTCTACCAGACCGGCACGAGCCCGTCGCAGGCGACGATCGACCAGGCGGTCGCCAAGGCCAAGGACAACGACCTCGTCGTCGTCACGACCAACCGCGCCTGGGACGTCGACCCGGGCTCCGGCCACAACGGCCCGGGCCAGGCCAATCTCGTCAAGGCGCTGGTGGCCACCGGCAAGCCGGTGATCGTGGCGGCGGTGCGCGACGCGTACGACATCGCGTACTTCCCCGAGGCGCAGACGTACCTGGCCACCTACGGCTACACGCCGGCGACGCTGGAGTCGCTGACCAAGGTGCTGTTCGGCGAGATCGGACCGAAGGGCAGGCTGCCCGTCATGATCCCGGTCGCGGGTGACCCGACCAAGGTCCTGTACCCCTTCGGAACCGGGCTCACCTTCCACAAGAAGTAAGGCGCCCGGCCGGCGTGCCCGCCTCATCGATGTCCGGATCGATGAGGCGGCACCCGGACCGAACTCCGGGCAAGGGGGCGTGGGACGACGAGACCCCGCCGGTCGCCGTCCCACGCCCCTGGTAAATCCTCACCCGAACCCGCCGCCGGGTAAAGCGGTCATTCGTCCGTCGTACGGGATCGCGCCCGGCGCAGAGCCAGGCGGGTGGCGCCGAGCGTGCCGTCGCCGGCCACGGACGCGTCGGCGCCGAACCGCTCGCGCAACCCGGCCCGTACGGCCTCGGCGATCGGTCCCTCCTCCAGGAGCGAACCGGCGACCACGACCCCCGGCCCGGACCCGCCGTCCCGGCCCGCGCCGATGATCTCCTCCAGCGCGGGGCGCACGGCGTCGACGTCGGCGAGCAGCCACTCCGCGGCCTCCGCGACGATCCGCCGCGCCACCTCGTCGCCCGCCGCGGCCGCGGCGGTGACCAGCGGGGCCGCGCGGCCGAGCCCGGCGGGCGGCCCGCCGTACACCTCCCCGAGCACCGCCTGGGGCAGCGCGGCGCCGGAGGACATCGCGGCCGCGCGGATGTCGCCGGCGCCGTCGGTGAGGGCCTTCAGATCGACGTCGGCGAGGAGCGGGCCCGCGGCCTCGCCGAGCAGCAGCCTCGGCACGCTCTCGGCCAGGGTGGTGGGCCGTCCGCGCCCGTCGTAGGCGCGCAGCGCCGCGCGTACCGCCTCGGCGCCGATCCACACCCCGGAGCCCTCGTCGCCGACCAGCCACCCGTAGCCGTCGGCGCGGCGCACGACCTCGCCGTCGTCGACCACGGCCGCGCCCGCTCCGGTGCCGCCGAAGACGACGAGCCCGGCGGGCGCGGTGCTCCCGGCGGCGAACGCGACCGCGATGTCGGTGACGACCTCCGGCTCGCCCAGGAGGCCCAGCTTCCGCCACGCGGCGGTCGCGGCGGCGACCGCTTTCGGCCGTCCGGCCGCGCCGGCGCCGGCGATCCCGAAAACGCCGCCTACGACCTGTAGTCGGTCCAGGTCTCCCAGAGCGTCGCCGACGGCGCTGGTCAGAGCCCCGGCCGGATCGGCACTGGAGTTAGGATTGGCACCAGGTCCACGGCCGCGACCAGCGACGACGCCATCGAGCGTGATGATCGCGGCACGAGTGTTGGTGCCGCCGGCGTCCACTCCCACGACATACGGACCACTCAAATTGGGACACACACTGTGACCGTAGAACATCGCATATTGACAGGGAATGGGTTTCGTCGGAAAATTTCCTGCATGAGCAAGGTCGGGCCCGACGCCGGGTCCGCGGCCGACAGTGCCGGAGCGTCGCTCAGCACGGTCGTTCGCGTCCGTTCCCTGTTGCCCTCACTGCCCCCCGCGGAGGCGCGTGTCGCCCAGCGCGTCATCGACGATCCGGAGGCGGTGGCCAATTCCACCATCACCGAGCTCGCGCAGGCGTGCGGCACCTCCGAGACGACGGTCATCCGGTTCTGCCGGGCGATCGGCTTCGCCGGCTATCCCGAGCTGCGACTGACCCTGGCCACCGAGGCCGGGCGCGCCCAGGGGGTGACCGGCGGGCGCGTCGTCGGCAGCGACATCAGCACCGATGACACGCTCCAGCAGGTCGTGGAGAAGATCTCCTTCGCCGACGCACGGGCGGTCGAGGAGACCGCCAACCAGCTCGACATCGAGGCCCTCGAGCGGGTCGTCGCGGCGATCGTCGACGCCCGCCGGGTCGACATCTACGGCGTGGGCGCCAGCGCGTTCGTCGCCCTGGACTTCCAGCAGAAGCTGCACCGCATCGGGCGCATCTCCTACGGCTGGTCCGACGCGCACATCATGCTCACCAGCGCGGCCGTCCTGGAGCCCGGAGACGTCGCGGTCGGCATCTCCCACACCGGCACGACGGTCGACACGATCGACGCGCTCGGCGTCGCCAAGCGGCGCGGCGCCACCACCGTCGCGCTGACCAACTTCCCGCGCTCGCCGATCGCCGAGGTCGCCGACTACGTCCTGACCACCGCGGCGCGCGAGACGACCTTCCGGTCGGGCGCGACGGCGAGCCGCCTGGCCCAGCTGACCGTCGTCGACTGCGTCTTCGTCGGCGTCGCGCAGCGCACGTACGAACCGACCCGGCAGGCCCTGGAGGCCACCCGCGAGGCGGTCCGGGTCCGCCGTGTCGGATCAGATCGGAGACGCAGGTGACCGATCGTCTCTCCGTCGGGGTTCTGCAGGGGGTCCCCACCGAGGGTCGCAATCCGCGCACCGTCGACATCGACCTGCTGCCCACCCTGGACATGCTCCGTTTGATCAACGCCGAGGACGAGCAGGTGCCCGGCGCGGTGGCGAGGGTGCTGCCGCAGATCGCCCAGGCCGTCGACTTCGCCGTCGACGCGCTGCGCGGCGGCGGGCGCGTGCACTACTTCGGCGCCGGCACCTCCGGGCGGCTCGCGGTGCTGGACGCCGCCGAGCTCCCGCCGACGTACGGCGTCAGCCCGGACCTCTTCGTCGCCCACCACGCGGGCGGGCTCGGCGCGCTCTCGCAGGCGATCGAGGACGTCGAGGACGACGAGGACCTCGGGGCCCGTGACGCCGCGGACGTGCGCCTCGGCGAGCTCGCCGTCGGCATCACCGCGAGCGGCCGCACGCCGTACGTCGTGGGCGCGCTGCGCGCCGCGGCCCGGCAGGGCGCGCACACCGCGCTGATCAGCTCTAACCCGCGGACGGCGTTCGGCTCGGAGGTCGACGTCAACATCGCCGTGGAGACCGGGCCCGAGGCCGTCACCGGCTCGACCCGGATGAAGGCGGGCACCGCGACCAAGCTCGTGCTGAACGCCATGTCCACCGCTGCGATGGTGCGGCTCGGCCGCACCTACTCCAACCTCATGGTCAGCGTCAACGCGCTCAACTCCAAGCTGCGCGGCCGCGTGATCAAGATCCTGGTCGAGGCGACCGGTCTGGACGCCGAGACGTGCGCGGCGGCGCTGGCGGATGCCGGCGGCGACACGCGCATCGCGTTGCTCTCCCTGTTGTGCGACGTGCCCTCCGACCGCGCCGCCGGAGCGCTGGAAGAGACCGGGGGCTCGGTGCGAGAGGCGATGCGCAGGATCCGGCCTGAGGGCCAGTAGCAAGACGTCGGGGGCAGCTCAGAAAGGGGTCAACCTCCTCATGCGGAAATTCTGCGCGCTCGTTGCGGCGCTGGGCGCAACCCTCGCCCTCCCGGCGTGCGCACCGAGCACCAGCAGCGGCGGTGGCAAGGTCCACCTCACGGTCGAGACCTGGCGGCCGGAGGACACCGCGGGTTACCAGAAGATCTTCGACGCGTACGAGAAGAAGCACCCGAAGGTCGTCGTCGACTACAAGCCGATCAAGAGCACCGACTACCTGACGGTGCTGCCGAACGAGCTGAAGAAGGCGACCGGCGGGCCGGACGTGGTCCAGCTCAAGCCGTACGGGCCGCTGCAGTCCTACATCAAGGCGGGCAACCTGGTGCCGCTCGACGGCCAGGTGAACGTCAGCGGCTGGCCGGACAAGGTGCTGCAGGCGGCCAAGGGCAAGGACGACGGCAAGCTGTACGGCGTCCCGTACGCCCTGCAGACGCTCGGGATCCTCTACAACAAGAAGATCTTCGCGGACCAGGGCATCCAGCCGCCGAAGACGTGGGCCGACTTCACCGCCGCCTGCGACAAGCTCAAGAAGGCCGGCATCACGCCGATGGCCACGAGCGGCCTGCAGCCGTGGGTGCTGGCGATCGACCACCAGATCTTCGGCGCGACCCGCGAGGGCGGCAACGACTTCGAGCAGGCCGTCCTCACCGGCAAGAAGGACTTCACCGACCCGGACTACACGGCGTCGCTGCAGACCGTCGCGGACCTGAAGCAGTACTTCCCGAACCAGGTCACCGCCGTCGACTACCCCGACGCGCAGACGCTGTTCACCAGCGGCAAGGCCGCGATGTACCCGGGCGGCTCGTACGAGATCGGGCCGTTCACCAAGACGACGCCGGACCTGCAGATCGGGTGGTTCGACGCCCCGCCCGCGCCGGGCGCCAAGGTGAACCAGCCGCTGACCTCCGGCTACGTCGACGGATCGTTCGGCGTGAACGCGCACTCCGAGCACAAGACCGAGGCGCTCGAGCTGGTCAAGTGGATGGCGACGCCGGAGTTCGGGCAGCTGTACGCGAGCACGCTCAAGCAGATCTCGACCGTGCCCGGCACGAACCCCGGCGACCCGCTGCTCACCCAGGCCTACCAGGGCTACCAGCAGCACGGGGCGACGTACATCATGGTCGTCGACTTCGGCTACGGGAACCCCCTCGGCCGTGACCAGGAGGGGCTGGCCCTGCAGAAGATGCTGGGCGGCACCTCGGCCGCGGACGCGGGCAAGCTCGTCCAGAAGGGCATCTCGGCGTGGTTCAAGCCCAGCGGAGGCTGAGGCGTCCGGTCGGAGCCGGCGGCGGGCGACCCCGCCGCCGGGTCCTGCTGACCTTCCTGCTGCCCGCTCTGGCGCTGTACACGGTGTTCATCATCTATCCGCTGGTCTCGGCCGCGGAGTACAGCCTGTACTCCTGGTCCGGGAACAGGCAGGACGGCTTCGCCGGCCTGTCCAACTTCCACCAGCTGTTCACCAAGTACCCGCTGAGCGAGCAGGTGTGGCGCGCCCTCGGCCACAACTGCCTGTTCTTCATCGGCACGATGCTGATCCAGACCACCCTCGGCCTGGCGTTCGCCGTGCTGCTGCACAAGTCCCGGCGCGGCAAGCGGTTCCTGCAGACCGCCTACACGCTGCCGCACCTGGTCAGCCCCATCGTGGTCGGCTACCTCTGGTCGATCATGCTCAACCCGCAGTTCGGCGCGATCAACGCCGCCCTGCGCGACGTCGGCCTCGGCGCGCTGGCGCAGCCGTGGCGCGGTGACCCGCACCTGGCGCTGCCCGTCGCGATCGTCGTGAACGCCTGGCAGTGGGTCGGCTTCCCGATGCTGCTGTTCGGCGCCGCCCTCGCCGGGATCCCCGACGAGTACGAGCAGGCCGCCCGCGTCGACGGAGCCTCGTCGTGGCAGGTGTTCCGCCGGGTCACGCTGCCGCTGCTCACGCCGGTGCTGGGCATCGTCACCGTCCTGACCTTCATCGGAACGTTCAACGTGCTCGACCTGATCTACGCGCTGCAGGGCTCCCAGGGCAATCCCGGGTTCGCCACCGACACGCTCGGGCTGCTGTTCTACCGGACGGCCTTCCAGAACCCGGACCCGAACGCCATCGGCCAGTCCTGCGCGCTCGCCGTCTGCATGTTCGTCCTGATCTTCGGGGTCTCGCTGGCGGCCAACAAGGTCTTCCGCCGGATGGAGGAACGCCTCAAATGACCAGCAGCACCCTCACGGTCGGCGAGCGGTCCACCGTCGCCGCGCGGCCTCGCGCGCCGCGCAGGCGGATCCGGGTCGGCGGAGCGGCCTCGGTCATCCTGCTGTGGGTGTACGCCCTGGCGGCCCTCGCACCGCTCATCATCATGGCGTTCAACTCGCTGCGCACCGAGCAGGACCTGGCGAACCAGCCCCTCGGGCTGCCCCTGCACCCGGACTTCGGGAACTACTCCCGCGCCTGGTCCGAGGGCAACTTCAGCACCTACTTCGTGAACTCCGTCGTGATCACGGTGTTCTCGGTGGTGCTCGGCACCGGGGTCTCGGTGCTCGCCGCCTACCCGCTGGGGCGCTACCGCTTCCGCGGCCGGGGAGCGCTGTCGTCCTACTTCCTGGCCGGCCTGATGCTGCCGATCCGGCTGGGCGCCGTCCCGGTGTTCTACCTGGTCAACTCGCTCACGCAGTCACTGCCGGGGGTCGACACGCGGTTCTGGCTGATCTGCGTGTACGCGGGCAGCGGCGTGCCGTTCTCGGTCTTCGTGCTGACGGCGTTCTTCCGGCAGCTCCCGATGGAGCTGGAGGAGGCGGCCCGCATCGACGGTGCCGGCGAGCTGCGGATCTTCGCCCGGATCATGGTCCCCATGGTCCGCCCGGCGCTGACCACCGTGGCGCTGTTCCAGTTCATCCCCCTCTGGAACGACTTCTTCTTCCCGCTGGTGCTGCTGAGGGACGACCAGTGGACGTTGCCGACGGGCCTGACGCGGTTCTTCGGCGAGTTCGAGTCCGCCCACGCCCAGCTGTCCGCCGGATTGGTCATCACGACGATCCCCCTCGTGGTCCTCTTCCTCGTGGCCACCAAACAGATCGTCGCCGGCCTGACCGCCGGAATGTCCAAATGATCGACATTTATCCGCGTCGGAGTATTACCCTCGCCCAATCGAGACGAGCATGGTACTCTAATCCCGGTGCCTAGGCGAAAGCCGAACATCACATCCTGAGGTCGTTCCCCAATGGGGACGGCCTCAGTGTATTTTCTGGGTCATGTTCTTCTGTTATCTCGACGAGTCGGGTGGCTGTGAGCCACCCGATCAGTCTCCGAATGCCACACCGGTGATGGTCATCCTGGGCCTGATAATTCCGGCAAGTTAGATTCCTGCTCTGACTCGAGATTTCCTCGGTCTCAAGCGCCGCCACTTCCCCGGTCGGTTCCGCTATGGCCCCGCTCTCGACCACGTGCTCACCGAGGTCAAGGGCAGCGACATCCTTCAGATGACACGCAAGGACTCCCGTGATCGACGACGTCAGGCGAAATTGATGCGTTACGCCATCCTCGACCTGATTGGCGGTTATGGGGGCCAGATCGTCGGCCGGATATGGGTCAAGGAAAAGGGGAAACCGCTCAAATCCCCCTAGGGAGGCTTCATGCGTGACGACCCTCAACTCCACTGCGGGCCGACGATGCCGGCGGCGCAGAAGGCGCCGGGTTTGACGCTTGGATCCGGTTTCGGCGTCCCTCTGACCTCGGCGAAGCCGGAGAGCAGCAACTTACGATGACCGCCGTCGGGAGAGAAATGACCGTCCGATCCGCTCTCCAGTACGGTCAGGCGGAGGCTCTGCTCCGGAGATCCGAACCGCAGGCACACGTGCCACTGTTGCTCCAGTTCGGTGTCGTCCTTGACCTCGACATGTACGGCGCCACGTAGCGCGTCGGCGTAGTTGCCGGCGAGCCAGCCGGATCCGGCGTATGCGGTTCTCCAGTCCTTGTCGTGCGGCTTCACCTCGAGCCGTGCCATGCCGTCGACGTCGTGCGCCCTGATCCGCGTCAGGAACTTCGCCACCGTCGATCGCACACCGCGATCCGTGTCTCCGGTCACGGTCGCGTTGTCCGGGAGCGACGGGCGGCTCCGGTCGCCGCACGCACCGGATGACGCGATCAGCGTGCACGCGCACAGAAGGCCTGTGACCGCCCTGCGTCTTACTTCCATAGGTATCCGAATCCGATGTTGCGGTAGTTGCCGTGAACCAGCGACAGCGGTCGCCTGAAGGCGATCAGCTCGCTTCGAACGTCATTTCCGGGTAGTGGGGCGAGGGCCGGTCGAGGATCGGGCGACGCCGGTGGTCGAGGTGCTCCGCGAAGAAGGACTCCACGTACGCCCGTTCGACGGCGACCGCCCGCTCGGGGGCGAGTGCGCCGAACAACTGCGCTCGTACGGGCTGCGGCACCCTGAGGGCGCCGGCGAAGGTCTCGAAGTCGGTGAAGGTGAGGTGGCCCGAGTCGCGCAGCCGGAGCCGGCGGTGCCAGGCCGTCATGTGCGGCCAGAGGGCGGTCAGGTTCCGTTCCGTCAGCGGGCTCGCGGCGGTGGCCCCGCTGATGACCATGTACGGCGCGGGCAGGCCGGCGGCGGCGACGCGGTCGCTGACCCCGCCGTCCAGCCCCAGCCCCGCGATCACGCGTCGGTCCTGCAGCATCGTCTCGGCGGTGGCCTCGGCCCCGTGTGAGTGACCGAACATGCCGACCCGCGTGAGGTCGAGCGTCCCCCGGAAGGCGGGGAGCCACCGGCCCTCGGCGTCGGGGTCGGCGCCCGCGTCGAGCACGGCGAGCCGGTCGAGCACGAACCGTACGTCGGCGGCGCGTACCAGCGTCTCCTCGTCGGCCCTGCCCGGCGGGATGACGCCCCCGACCTCGAGCCGGCCGCCTGGGAACTCGACCTCGTCGGCGTCGTGGGTGTGGTCGATGCCGGCGACGGCGAACCCGTGGCTCGCCAGGTCCTCGGCGAGACCGGTCAGGGAGGACCGGATCATGCCGTCGCCGGGGGAGAAGACGACGACGGGCCATCCTGTACGCGGCGGCCGCGCGACCGGAGCGCCTTCGTACGAGTGGGTCCGGAGCCCGTGGAAGGTCCCCTCCGGCACCTGCGCGCCCAGCGCCTGCGCGGTGAAGGCGTCCAGGTGCCGTCCCGCGAGGGGCGGCATGTACGGCGCGCGGGGCAGCCCCGCCGTCCGGGTGGCCGGGTACCACAGTTGCGCCATCAGCTCCCGTGCCGGATGCGACTCCACCCAGGGGTCACGCCGGGACGGGTCGACGAGGTGCAACGAGACCGTCCCGATCCGGTACGGGCCCGTGGGACGCGGCAGCGACAGCGGAGAGACCGGCGTCGTCGCCGGACGCGCCGCCCCCGGCCGAGCCGAGGCGGCCGGCACCGGTAGGGCGCCGAACACCAACGCGACGATCGCCGCGACCACCGAGATGATCTTCTGCATCACCGCTCCCGCCTGCGGAAGGGACCACGTGGTCGCCGACTTCTGTCCTCGACCCAAGATGTCGACTCCCTGAGTCGTGGCGGAGAGTAACTGTCTGACCGCAGGTGGCCAGCGCTCTTGTCGAACACCGGACCTTCGATGACATTTGCCGAGGATCCAGTTCGACGGGGTGCATTCCGCCATACATCGCGTTTCAGTCAACGGGTGGGGAGAGCTGACCATGCGGAGATCCACATTATCGCGCGCATTTCGGGCGGGCTGTACGGCGATCGCCGGACTGCTCATCACCGGCACGTTCATCGGGATTTCGGCCGCACCGGCGCCCGCAGCCGATTCGTCCGTCCTCCACAAGAGCGCACAGAATGTGACCCATCCGGGCGCCGCTCAGCCCGGCCACGGCGACGTGCTCAACTGGGTGGTCGACTACACGAACAAGGGGTCCACGGCGCCCGCGCCCGCGACCATCACCGACCCGATCAATGGCGCGTCGAGTGCCCAGACGTATGTCCCCGGCTCGCTCAAGGTACCGCCGGGATGGTCCCGGTCCTGGTCGACGGACGGCACCACCTTCCAGGGCAGTGACACCGGCGCGGCGACGACGGCCGTACGGGCCGGCAACCCCTCCGCGCGGCAGGGCGGCACGGATCTCTCGGCGGACCTGCTTCCGCCGTTGCAGTCCGTCGCGACCGCGACCGGCGGGGACGGCTACACTCCGATCCTCTACCGGGCGGGCGGCAAGGTGGAGGCCTGGAATCTGTTCCACCATTCCAGCGCTCCCGCGGCCGTGGTCGTCTGCACGGACCTGAACACCGGGCAGGCGTGCGCGGGCGGGCCGTGGCCCAAGCCCATCAACGCCGCTCCCGGCCCGCTCGGCAGCGGCGCCACGTCGGACCTGGCGACCGCGTCGATGGAGCAGATCATCCGCGACCCGGATCACGCCAACGTCGTGTACTACCCGGCGTTCGCGTCGACCACGGTCGGTGTCGCCTGCCTGGACCTCGAGGCACGCGCGAACTGCGGATACCGGCCCCTCATCGACCGGGGCGGTTCGCCGTCGAGCGTGAACAACATCGGCGGCCTGGTCGAGCACGACGGTGACCTGTACGGCATCGCCTCGACCGGTCAGGTGCTGTGCCTGGTGATCGCCTCGCATCAGCCGTGCGCCGGGCAGCCGTACGCCGCGATCGTCCCCCCGAACGGCGACCGGCCGGCCACCCCGAGGAGCGACTACCTCGGCTGGATGGTCACCGCGAACGGCAAGGTCTTCGCGTCGTCGTCGCCGCTGGACTCGTCGGCCGGCCAGCAGCCGCCGGCGATCGGCTGCTTCGATCCGGGCACCAAGGCCAAGTGCGACGGCTGGACCACGCCGCACGCCGTCGGCCCCGCAGGCTCGTACTCCTACAACGCCTACGTCGGGTACGACACCGGAGGCCACGCCGACCGCGTGTGCGCCACCGTCACCAGCCCGGCGATGAGGTCCGCCTGCTTCGACTTCGGCGGTACGGCGGTCACCGCGCCCACGGAGTTCGACGGGCTGCCCAGCGGCGCGCAGGCGTTCAGCCCGGCGACGATCACCACGTCGGACGGGCATCTGCGCAGCTATTTCGGCATCTGGGGCGGCTCGGTCGCGGGCGCGACGGTCTGCCACGACTGGACCGCCGGCGCGGCGTGCGCCGGATTCCCGCTCCCGGCGACGCACCCCACCGTCAACGGCGGGGCGACGCGGGACTACGGCTACGCCTACGACACCACCAGCGGCTGCCTGTTCGGCCTCGGCGACGCCGGTGTGCTGTTCTCCACAGACCCGGACACCGCCAGGACGCCGTGCCTGCACAGCGGTGCGAGCGTGACGATGACGCCGTCGGCGTACTACTGCGACGGCGGCACCGGGCATGTGCAGGGCTACCAGAACGCCCGCCTGGAGAACATCAATGTGGCCGACGTCGACCTGGCCGCCTCCACGGCCACGGTGACCGACAACGGGACGACGATCGCGACTCCGTCGTTCGGCGCGGACGGGACGCTCGACCTGTCCGGCATCTCCGCCTCGGCCCATCCGTCCATCAACGTCACCACCCGTCTGGTGCTGAAGAACGGGAGCGACTTCACCAGTACGAACCATCCCGCCCTGGTGGTCGCCTTCCACGGTGACGCGCCTCAGGTCTGCTTCCAGACCAAGGTCACCGACACCTGCACGGTCACCGGCGTGTCGAACACCGCCACCGGCTCCGACACCACCGGCGATCTCCGGTCCAACACCGTCGATCTCTGGATCACGCCGGGCTCGGCCTGCATGCCCCACGTCAGCGTGAACAAGGAGATCTGCTCATCGACGACGGCGAGCAAGTGCGGTCCGTGCGGCTGCGGCCCGTGGGTCAAACAGACGCCGGGCGGCCTGCTCGGGCTGCTGGGCACGGCCTACTGGCGGATCACGGTGACCAACACCGGCCCGCTGGACGCCGCGAAGGTCACGCTCGACGACCCGAAGGAGTCGTCGTGTGAGGCGGCGGCCGGGGAGTTCACCCTGGCGGCAGGGGAGACGAAGCGGTTCTACTGCTCGACGTTCCTGCTGCTCCTGCCGTTCAAGAACACCGTCACCGCGTCGTACGTCCCGGTGAACGCACCCGCGGACTTCCCGCGGACGACCACCGACCCGTCATCCGCGATCGCCTGCGGCGTGCTCTGCATCCTCAAGAACTGACCGGATCGAGACCCGATGGCGGCCCGTGGGAGCGGCGGGCCGCCATCGCCCGTCTCGACACAGGGCACGCACGGGCCGCGTCCAGGCGGCCGGTGCCGGAGAACGTCACGGCTCAGCCTTCGGGGGCCGGGGTCCTGTCCGGATGCGTCGCCGGGCGCCGGGTGGCGTTCTGTGTCGTGCCGTGTCCCAGAACGCCGTGGTCGTAGGCGCTCTCGGCGTGTACGGCGAGGTCCAGGCCGGCCTGCTCGTCCTGGGCCGAGGCACGGAAGCCCATGATCCGGTCGATCAGCTTCCCGATGCCGTACGTCACGGTGAACGCGTAGGCGCCCACCACGAGCACCGCCGTGATCTGCTTCAGCAGCTGGCCTCCTCCGCCGCCGGAGAGCAGCCCGGCGGCGCCCCCGGTCATCACCGCGGTGGCGAAGACGCCGATCAGCACGGTGCCGACGACGCCCGCGACCAGATGGACCCCGACGACGTCCAGGGAGTCGTCATAGCCGAAGCGGTACTTCCAGCTCACCGCGTACGAACACAGCACACCGGCCACCAGGCCGATCACCAGCGCGCCGAAGACGCCCACAGAGCCGCAGGACGGGGTGATGGCGACCAGGCCGGCGACCGCGCCGGAGGCGGCGCCGAGCGTGGTGGCGTGGCCGTCCCTGCGCTTCTCCACCGCCAGCCAGCCCAGCATGCCGGTGCAGCCGGCCGCCTGGGTGTTGACGAAGGCGGCCGCCGCCAGGCCGTTGGCGCCCATCGCCGAGCCCGCGTTGAATCCGAACCAGCCGAACCACAGCAGGCCCGCGCCGAGGAGCACCAGCGGCAGGTTGTGCGGGCGCATGGCCTCCTTCCTGAAGCCGAGGCGCGGCCCGAGGAGCAACGCGAGCGCCAGACCGGAGGCCCCGCAGTTCACCTCGACCACGGTGCCCCCGGCGAAGTCCAGCGCGTGCAGCCGGGTGAGGATCCAGCCGCCGGGCGCGAAGACCCAGTGGGCCACCGGTACGTAGACCAGCAGGGTCCAGGCGGCGACGAAGACCACCCACGCGCCGAACTTGGCCCGATCGGCGATGGCCCCGCTGATCAGCGCGGCCGTGATGACGGCGAACGCGAGTTGGAACGCGGCGAAGATCAGGGTCGGTACGTGCCCGGTGAGACTCCTCGGCCCGATGCCGTGCATGCCGATGTACCGCAGGCCGCCGAGCAGCCCCCAGCCTCCCAGGTCGGGACCGAAGGCGAGCGTGTAGCCGGCGAGCAGCCAGACGACGGTCACCACGGCGATCGAGACGAAGCTCATCATCAGCATGTTGAGCACGCTCTTGGTCCGGACCATGCCGCCGTAGAACAGCGCCAGGCCCGGCGTCATCATGAGAACGAGTGCGGTGCTGGTCAGCAGCCAGGCGGTGTCGCCGGCATCGAATCCGGTCGGCATGTCGGTGTGTCGTCCTCCCGATCGGCCCGGGCGATGCCCGGGCGGCTCTGGGAAGGGTCGCCAGCCCACGTTTCCGGTCGAGTACAGGCGTGTTACCCGCGTGTTTCGTGTTTCACGAAGATTGCGAAGACCTCACCGTGTGTTCCGCAGGGTGACGGGCGCGATCAGTAGCCGGGGTTCGCGCCGCCGCTCGCCTCGATCAGCCGGTACAGGGCCTCGGTGCCGAAAGGCAGCCGGGGGGTGGCGACGTCGATCCAGCCGGTGCCCAGCGCGTCGATTCCGGCGTCCCACCACCACCAGCTCCGGTCGCCGCCGCCCTCTTCCTCGCTCGGGTCGAAGTGGAAGAGCCAGTCCGAAAGGCTCCCGGGGCCCTCGTCCGCCTCTTCGGCCTCGTCCGTCTTGTCGGGAGCGGTCTCCTCGACCGGAGTCGCCGACTGCCACATCTGCAGCCAGGCGGCGGCTCTGGCCGCGGGATCGAAGATCGGCGCAGGGGCGGGAGGCGTGAGCTCCGGTGCGAACCGTTCGACGAACCAGGAAGGAAGGATCTTCGGCCACTCTTCGTCCGGCGGCCAGGAGTCCACCCGCTCGAGAACGCAGCCGAGCACTTCACGCGCACGGGCGATCACGGCCTCCGGGTCGGCCGCCGTGAAGAACACGCGGAGGAGGAACAGGCCCTCATCGTCGTCATCCTCGCTGGGGCCGAGCCGGATACGCCGTAGTTCGCCGTCGGAAATCTTCATCCCCTGCAGTGTGCATGATTTCGGTCGCTGTGGGGGCCTTTCGGTCAGCCGGCGGCGGCGATGATGCTCTGGACGCGCGTCGTGGTGGTGACGGAGCGGACGGTCTCCGGCGGGTAGAGCGCCCCGCCCATGTAGATGCCCGGCCGGGTGAAACGGGACGACGACGGCCGGTCCTCCGAGGCCGTGAAGTGCAGCTCCTCGGCGCCCGTCTGCTCGACGACGCGCGCGGCGGTGCGTTCGTTGATGCCGGCGGCCGGCAGGATGATGATCCGCCCGGCGGCCTTCTCGACGAGGCGCGCGATCAGGTCCGCGCCCTCCAGGGCCGAGGGGGCCGCGCCGGAGGTGAGCAGCCGGTCCACGCCGAGACCGATGACGTCCTCGAACGCCGCCTCGGGGTCGCGGGTGACGTCGAACGCCCGGTGGAAGGTGACGCTGAGCGGGCGGGCGGCCTCGACGAGCCGCGCGCACAGCTCGGTGTCGATCTCCGCGTCCGGGGTCAGGGCGCCGATGACGACGCCGTCCACACCGGCGGCCTTGACCGCCTCGATGTCGCGCAGCATCGCCGCGGCCTCGGCCGGGCCGTACACGAAGTCCCCGCCGCGCGGGCGGATGATCACGTGGATCTTGATCCGGCCGGCCGCGAGGGCGACGGCCTGTTCGACCATCCCGATGCTCGGCGTGATCCCGCCCTCCAGGAGGGCGGCGCAGAGCTCGACCCGGTCCGCGCCGGCCTCCGCTGCGGCCGCGACGCCGTCGGCGGACTCCAGGCAGATCTCGTAACGCACGTTTCGGTTCCTTTCGCGGGGGAGGTGGATCAGAGCAGCTCAGGCGTCAGATCCGGGTCGGGCATGTCGGAGTCGAAGGGGAACAGCGGCCGCCGTACGCCGTGGTGGCCGAGGCGGAGCAGGTCCTGGTCGACGCCGCCGGGGGTGAGCGCGAGCAGCCAGTCGGCGGCCAGGTCGTACAGCTCCGGCTCCAGGTAGCCGATCTTGACGATGACCAGGTCGGTCGCCGCCGGGTCGAGGCCGAGGAAGGTGAAGTCGCGGATCTCGTGGTACGGCTTGCGGCGGGCGGTGACGATGACCCGCAGGCCGCCGGTCCGGATCACGGCGATGTCGCCGCCGACCGGGTCGTCGCGGCGCAGGGCCTGGACGGTCCCGGCGAGGGTGACCGGCCCCGCCGGGCCGGAGTCGATCTTTCCGCCGACGCGGAGCACGACCTCGGCGTCCTCCCCGGCGGCGAACGCGGCCGCCACCGCCTCGGGGTCCTGGATGCTCGCGTAGATCGCGCCGACCTTCCCGAGGCGGATCTCCTCGACGCCGAGCAGGTACTCCAGGGTCGCGGAGACGTCACCGGCGCCGCCGGCGGTCGGGTTGTCACCGGAGTCGCTGATCAGGAACGGCCGGGCGTCGCTGTCGATCGCGGACCGGACGCAGTCGGCGAGGCTTCCGGTGGGGGCGACGAAGGCGAAGTCCGCGCGGGCCCTCCAGTACGCCTCGGCCAGCCCGCGCGCCTGCTCGGTGATCGTCGCCTCGTCGTCGCCGGTGACGACGACGGCCGCCCGGCAGCGGGGCTCGTCGGCCCAGGCGTACCCGACCCAGATCGCGGCGTCCAGCACGCCGGGCATCGCCTCGACCTCGGGCACGCGGGCGTACAGGCTCTTGGCGGGCTCGATGCGGGTGCTGGTCTTCTCGCCGGGCAGCAGGACCGGCACCTGGACCCAGGCCTTGCTCGGCCGGCCGCCGTCGCGCAGGCGGGTCACGAGGTTGCGCGCCGCGCGCTCGCGGGACTCCCAGGCGTCCTCGTGTGGCGCCATCCGGTAGCAGGTGATCAGGTCGACCGTGGAGGCGAGTTCGCGGGAGACGTTGCCGTGCAGGTCCATGGACGCGGAGATCAGGGTGCCGGGGCCGACGGCGGCCCGTACGGCGGCGGCCAGGCCGGCCTCCGCGTCGGTGCGCCCGGTGACGCTCATCGCCCCGTGGATGTCGAAGAACAGGCCGTCCAGCGGGCCCGCCGCCTTGGCACGTTCCACGATCTCGGCCTCGAGGGCGTCGTACACCTCGGGGTCGACGGCGCCGCCCGGCAGCGAGACCGCGTGCAGCAGCGGCACCCACTCCACGCCCGCGCACCACGGCCGCGGCTCCCGGATCCAGGCGTACCGCGCGAGCAGGGCGTCGTCGCGGGTGACCGTGAAGTCGTCCAGGCGGGTCAGGTGCGGGGAGAAGGTGCTCGACTCGATCGCGATGCCGGCGATGCCGATGCGGAGTGCTCTCACGGGTGGATCTTTCGTTCGGGGCGGCGGGGTCAGGAGGAGGCCAGGGACACGCCCTGGTCGAGGATGAGGCGGCCGATGCCCAGCAGGCCGGCGTCGGGCCCGGCGACGCTCTCGGCGATCTCCAGGTCCTGGGTGGTCGGGGGCAGGCACCGCTCGTACAGGACGCCGCGCGCCGCGGCGACGAACAGGTCGCAGCCGGCGAGCGCGCCGCTGAGGATGACCGCCTGGGGGTTCAGGAAGTTCACGATCGTGGTGAGGACCTCGCCGAGCTGCCGGCCGGCGAACCTGACGTTGGTCGTGACCGTCGGATGCCCGTCGCGGGCGAGGCGTACGAGGTCGGCGGTGCTCTTCACGTCGGCGCCCTCGGCGCTCACGGCGGCGACCAGCGCGGCGCCGCTGGCGATCGTCTCCAGGCAGCCGAAGTTGCCGCAGCTGCACGGCCGGTCGCCGCCCGCCGGGATGCGGTTGTGGGTGATGTCGCCGGCGAAGCCGCGGGCGCCCCGGTGCAGCCGGCCGTCGCTCACGACCGCCGCGCCGACGCCGGTGCCGGCCTTGACGAAGACGAAGTCGCGGAAGTCCGGGCCGCGCGGGACGGTCTCGCCCATCGCCATGAGGTTGGCGTCGTTCTCCACGACGAGGGGGGCCTGGAACCGCCTGCTCATCCGCTCGCGCACGGGGTAGCCGTGCCAGCCGGGCATGCGGGCGGGCCCGACCATGACGCCGTCCAGGTCGACCGGCCCGGGCAGCCCGATCCCGGCGCCGAGCACCGGCCGCCCGCCGCTGAGCTCGTCGAGCGCGTCCATGATCTGGTCCAGGATGAGCTCCGGCCCGGCGCTGATGTCGATCTCCAGATCGCGGATCGTCCGAGGCCGTCCCGTCCCGTCCAGGGCGGCGAGGCGCGCGTGGTGGGCGCCGAGGTCGGCGGCCAGCATCACGCCCTCACCGGCGGGGACGCTGAGCAACCGCGGCCGGCGGCCGCCGCGCGAGCGGCCCTCGCCGGACTCCAGGAGCAGGCCGGCGTCCAGCAGCTCCTGGACGTGCGCGGAGACCGTCGACGGAGCCCAGCCGAGCAACCGGGCCAGCTCGGCCCGCGACGTGGCCTGGCCCGACGCCACGAGTCCGATGATGTGCGCGGCCGACACGGTGGCTCCTTAGTCGAATGTTCAGCAGACTTGCTTCGGATCCGAACGTTACTTCGGTTGATTCGGTCGGACAATAGCAACCGCTGTGACGGCAGTCCACCGGTCGGCTGCGTAACACGACCGTGACCTGGCGGGTCTGGTGCGTCGACTGCGTTACTTGTTTCGATTCGGTCTTGTCTTCGTTCGATGGGGCGCTGTATCGTCACCGCCACATCGCCACCGACCCCCGCCGGACCGGCCACTCGAACGAAGCCCCCGGTCGGTCGGCCGAACCGACTCGCTGAAACCTGCGGACGACGTCCGTTCCCCCCGTCAGGAGCATCGATGAGAAGACGATCGCCTTCGTTCCCGGCGACCGCGCGCACCCCGCTGGCGGTGCTCGGCGTGGCCGCCACATTGCTCGTGGCCGGATGTTCGTCCGGCGGTGGGCAGGGAGGGTCGTCGGCGACCGGCGGCACGCCGCAGCAGGGCGGTTCGGTGACGTTCGCGCTGCCGCCCAACGCCACGCCGAACTGGATCTTCCCGCTGGGCACCCCCGGTCACCTGGCCGGGTACAACAGCGCGATCCGACAGAACGTCTTCCTGCCGCTGTACGCCTACAACGGGTCGAGCGGCACCGTCGCACTGGACGAGAAGGCCGGCGCGGCCAAGGCCCCGGTGTACTCCAACGGCGGCAAGACGGTCACGATCACGCTGAAGGACGGCCTTACCTGGGCGAACGGCCAGAAGGTCACCACCCGGGACGTGGAGTTCTGGTTCAACCTGGCCAAGGCCAACAAGGCCCAGTGGGGCAACTACAGCAAGGGCGACCTGCCGGACAACGTCGCGAAGTTCACGACGGTGAACGACACGACGTTCAAGCTCGACCTGACCAAGGCGTACAACCCCGACTGGTTCACCGCCAACCAGCTCACCTACGTCACGCCGATGCCGCAGTCGGCATGGGACGTCGAGGACGCGAGCGGCAAGGTCGGCGACTACGACCGTACGACCGACGGCGCCAAGAAGGTCTTCAAGTACCTCATCGGCGAGGCCGGCAAGCTGTCGGAGTACGCGAGCAACCCGCTGTGGAAGGTCGCGGACGGGCCGTTCACGGTCAAGGAGTTCACCACCACCGGCCAGGTGACGCTCGCCAAGAACGCCAAGTACACCGGCGACGACGCCGCCCACCTGGACACCGTGACGTTCAAGCCGTTCACCTCGGCCCAGGCGGAGTTCAACGTCCTGCGCTCCGGCGGCGTCGACTACGGCTACCTGCCGGCGCTCGCGACCTCGCAGCAGAAGACGATCGAGAACAGCGGGTACCAGGTCAAGCCGTGGAACGGCTGGGCGATCACCTACATCCCGTACAACTTCAACAACCCGGAGATGGGCGCGGTCTTCAAGCAGCTCTACATCCGGCAGGCCGTGCAGATGTCGATCGACCAGGCGACGATCTCGCGCGTCATCTGGCACGACCAGGCCGCCCCCGGGTACGGGCCGGTGCCCCAGCAGCCGGTGTCGAAGTACCTGTCCCAGGACCAGAAGAACAACCCGTACCCCTACGACGTGAACAAGGCCAAGGCGCTGCTCACGTCGCACGGCTGGACGATCGCCAATAACATCGCCTCCTGCACGAAGCCGGGCACCGGGGCCGACCAGTGCGGCGCCGGGATCAAGGCGGGCACGCAGCTGAAGTTCTCGCTGCTGACCGAGAGCGGCAGCACCGAGACCGACAACACGATGCAGGAGCTGCAGTCCTCCCTGTCGAAGATCGGCATCGCGCTGTCGATCAAGTCGGAGCCGCTCAACTCCGTCCTCGACCACAGCCCGGAGTGCAAGCCGAACCAGTCGACCTGCTCCTGGCAGCTCTCCTTCTTCGGCACCCAGGGCAGCTGGTACTTCCCGGCGTACCCGAGCGGTGAGCAGATCTTCGCCACCGACGGGGGCACCAACCTCGGCAGCTACAGCGACCCCACGGCCGACAAGCTGGTCAAGGACTCGACGAGCTCGTCGGACCCCCAGGCGATGCAGCAGTACAGCTCCTACCTCGCCAAGCAGCTCCCGGTGATCTGGATGCCGAACCCGGCCTACCAGGTGTCGGCCATCCGCAACAACCTGCGCGGCGTCGTCCAGGACCCACTGGCGACCATGCAGCCGCAGCGCTGGTACCTCGCGAAGTGACCGGCGCGCCCGGGACGGCCGCCGGCCGTCCCGGGCCCTCATCCTGACCTCACCCTGGCCGGAGGAACCCCGTTGATCCGCTTCCTGGCAAAGCGCCTCGGGCAGGCGATCGTCGTCATCCTGCTGGTGACCGTGATCGTCTTCCTGCTGCTGCACTCGGTCCCCGGCGGGCCCGCGCGGGGCATCCTCGGTCCCCAGGCCAGCCCGCAGGCCATCGCGGCCTTCAACCACGAGCACGGCTTCGACAAGTCGCTGGTCCAGCAGTACTGGGCGTTCCTCAGCCGCCTGCTGCACGGCGACCTCGGCGACTCGTACACGCTGAACCAGTCGGTGGGCTCGCTCATCGGGCAGCGGCTGCCCAAGACGCTCGTCCTGACCGGGCTGTCGACGCTCGTGGCGCTGGTCATCGCGATCCCGCTCGGCGTGTGGCAGGGCCGGCGGCGCCGGGGCCTGACCGACTACGCGGTCACCACCCTGGTGTTCATCGGGTACGCGACGCCCGTCTTCTTCCTGGCGCTCATCCTCGTGATCGTCTTCACCGAGAAGATCCCGATCCTGCCCCCGCAGGCGCCGCAGGCCCAGACGCTCGGCGCGCTGTTCGCCGACTCCCGTGCGCTGATCCTGCCCGTCCTCGCCGGGGCCATCGCGACGGTCGCGGCGTTCAGCCGGTACATGCGGTCGGCGGTGCTCGACAACCTCGCCGAGGACTACGTACGGACCGCGCGGGCCAAGGGCGCCTCGGAACGCCGGGTCGTGTGGCTCCACATCATGCGCAACTCGCTGACGCCGATCATCGCGATGCTCGGCTACTACCTGCCGGTGCTGTTCTCCGGCGCGCTGGTCATCGAGTCGGTGTTCAACTACCCCGGCATGGGGCTGCTGTTCTGGAACGCCGCGCAGACGTCCGACTACCCGATCCTGCTCGGCACCGTCCTGGTGATCGCGCTCGCCACCGTCATCGGCTCGCTGCTCGCCGACATCGTCCAGGCGCTCGTCGACCCCCGCGTCCGAGGATCGATCCGATGACCCGCGCCTCCCGTACCGCGAAGGAGAACTCATGACAGTCTCCGCCCCGATGCTCACCGAGCAGGAGCCCGCGGCCACGGCGGCCGGGCCGTACCGCCGCATGGTGAAGATGTTCCTCGCCAACCGGCTGGCCGTCACGGGCCTGGTCATCCTCGGCCTGCTGCTCGTGTTCTGCTTCATCGGCCCGCTGATCCACCGCACCGACCAGATCCACACGCAGCTGGCCGACGCGACCCTCTCGCCCGGCACGCGCGGCCACCTCCTGGGCACCGACGACGTCGGCCGGGACGTCCTGGGCCGCCTGATGGTCGGCGGCCAGACGTCCCTGGAGATCGGCATCGCCGCCGGGCTGTTGGCGACGCTGATCGGTACGGTCTGGGGCGCCATCTCCGGGTACGCCGGCGGCTGGATCGACGCGGTGATGATGCGCGTGGTCGACGCGGGCATCGCGATCCCCGCGCTGTTCCTGCTGCTCGTGACCGCGACGATCCTCCGCCCCACGGTGCCGGTGCAGATCCTGATCATCGGCTGTGTGTCCTGGCTCGTGCCGGCCAGGCTCGTACGCGCCGAGGCGCTGTCCCTGCGCAGCCGCGACTACGTCCAGGCGATGAAGGCGATGGGCGGCGGCCACGGCCGCGCCGTCTTCCGGCACGTCATCCCGAACGCCATCGGCACGGTCGTCGTCAACGCCACCTTCCAGGTCGCCGACGCGATCCTGCTCATCGCCTACGTCAGCTTCCTGGGCCTCGGCGTGGCCCCGCCCAAGACCGACTGGGGCGGCATGCTCAGCAAGGGCATCTCCTACACCTCCGAGGGCTACTGGTGGCTGATCTTCCCGGCGGGCCTGGCGATCGTGCTGGTCGTGTGCGCGTTCAACTGCATCGGTGACGGCCTGCGCGACGCCTTCGAAGTACGGCTCCAGGGGCGCTGATGAGCGACCGGACGAAAGGTGGGACGGTGAGCGACTCCCCGGCTCTGACCATCGAGGACCTGCACGTCTCCTTCTCGGGCTCGAGCGGCTCCGGGAAGGTCCACGCGGTCGACGGCGTCAGCATCCGCGTCGATCCGGGCGAGATCGTCGCGGTGGTCGGCGAGTCCGGGTCCGGCAAGAGCGTCACGTCCATGTCGACCCTCGGCCTGCTGCCGCCCACGGCCTCCACGAGCGGCAGCGTCCGGGTCGGCGGGGTCGACGTCACGACGCTGGACGGCCCCGCGCTGCGCGCCGTACGCGGCTCGGAGATCGCCATGGTCTTCCAGGAGCCGATGACCGCGCTGAACCCGGCGTTCACCGTCGGCTGGCAGGTCGCCGAGGCGCTGCGCCTGCACATCGACGGCCTGTCCCGGAAACAGGCCCTGGACCGCGCCGCCGAGCTCCTGGAGACGGTCGGCATCCGGGACGCGCGGCGCAGGCTCGGGCAGTACCCGCACGAGCTGTCCGGCGGTCTCCGCCAGCGCGTCATGATCGCGATGGCGATCGCGTGCGAGCCGAAGGTGCTGATCGCCGACGAGGCCACCACCGCGCTGGACGTCACGGTGCAGGCGGAGATCCTCGACCTGCTGCGCGACCTGCGGGACCGGTTCGGCACGGCGATGCTGGTCATCACCCACAACATGGGCGTCGTCGCCGACATCGCCGACCGGGTCGTGGTCATGTACCAGGGCAAGGTCGTCGAGGAGGCCCCGGTCGAGGAGCTGTTCGCCAGCCCGCGCGCGGACTACACCAAGCGCCTGCTGAGCGCCGTCCCGCGCCTCAAGCCCCGCGGCGACGAGCCCACCGGCGAACCGGCCGTCGCGGGCGAACCGGCGGCGCCGGGCGATGCGGCGCTCGCCATCGAGAACCTCGTCGTGCAGTTCCGCGGCAAGGGTGGCGCGAAGGTCCGCGCGGTCGACGACGTCTCCCTCACCGTCGCCAAGGGCGAGGTCCTCGGCCTGGTGGGCGAGTCCGGCTCCGGCAAGTCGACCCTGGGCCGCGCGGCGATCGGGCTGATCACCCCGGCCTCGGGCTCCGTACGGCTGCTCGGCGACTCGCTGACCGGCGCGCGGGGGAGCGCGCTGCGCCGGCTGCGGCGACGGTGCGGCATCGTGTTCCAGGACCCCGCGTCGTCCCTGGACCCCCGGATGACCGTCGGCGACTGCATCGCCGAGCCCCTGGTCATCAACAAGGTCGGTGACCGGGACGAGCGGGTCGTCGCCCTGCTGGAGAGCGTCCGGCTCGATCCCGCCGTACGGCTCCGCTATCCGCACGAGCTGTCCGGCGGGCAGCGGCAGCGGATCGGCATCGCGCGGGCGCTCGCCCTCGACCCCGACCTCGTGATCGCCGACGAGCCGACCAGCGCACTGGACGTCTCGGTGCAGGCCGCGGTGCTGGACGTCTTCCTGGAGCTGCAGGCCCGCCTCGGCTTCGCCTGCCTGTTCATCACGCACGACCTCGCCGTCGTCGGGCTGGTCTCCGACCGCGTGGCGGTGCTGAACCAGGGCAGGCTGGTCGAGGAGGGCCCACGTGACCAGGTGCTGTTCGACCCGCGCGAGGACTACACCCGCCGCCTGATCGGCTCCGCGCCCGTACCCGATCCGGTCGAGCAGCGCGAACGCCGCGCCCGCGCGGCGGAACTGAGAGCGGCCCGCGACTGACCGTGGCCGGGGCGCCTCACGAGAGGCGGTGCGATGACCGTCCCGGTGGTTGATGGGTCGAGGGCTTGCCCTTGGGCTTCTTCTTCGGCGGGTGCTTCCTCGCCGGATGCGGCTTGTGCGAGTGCTTCGGGTGCTCCCCGGAGTGCCCGTGGGACGGGCTGCGCCTGGGGGACGTCGGCGGGAGCAGGGCCCCCGGGGACGGTGAGCCGGTGGCTGTGGGGACGGGGGATCGTCTCGGCTGGTGAGTGCCGGGTGAGTGGTGGTGTCCCGTTGGGAGGGGCAGGTGCTGCGACGCGGCGGCGATGGCGATGCCGCCGGTGAGGGCCAGCAGAACGGCGATGAGTGCCGCCTTCGCGGTGAGCAGCACGCGTGGGATCGGTAGTCGTCGGTGATGGCGTGCCCGGGCGTCGTGGAACGCGGCGACGGCTGCCTCCTGCCGCCTCGGGTCCTCGTCGACCGGGGCGGTCGCGGCGGCGGCGAGGATGTCGGCGAGTTCGGTCGGGCTCGTGTGCTCTCCCCGTAGCAGGCGTTCGGCGGTTTCGGGATCGAGCCGTGGATCGTTCATCGCTGGCGTTCCGGTCGGTTGGGATGCTCGGGCGGCGTGCTGCTCGGACGGTGCCGGGCCGCCGTGGATGTCGCGACGGCGTGGGCGGGGACGGCTGAGGACGGTCTCTGACCGATCATGCCGTATGCCGCCGCGACATCATGCTTCACGTGACAGCGGTAGGCGGCCCGTGGCTCAGCCGATGTAGGCCAGGCCGTCGAGGGCGATGGTCGGGCGCCCGGAGGTGCCGGCGACCTTGATCTTGATGGTGTGGCGGGAGCTGCTGCTCCAGGTCCGGGTCCACTGGATCTGCCGGTAGAGGCTGGAGGACGCCCTGGTGTCGACCGTGGCCGCATAGGTGCCGTCGACGTAGACGTAGTACTTGCCCGAGCTCGTGGCGCGTTTGTCGATCAGGGCGACCGAGCGGGCGGTGACGGTCCAGGAGGCGGTGGCTCCCTTTGCGCTGGAGTAGATGCCCGTTCCGCCGAGGTAGTGGCTGTTCGTGGTCGTCTTCCAGGTTCCGGTGCGGCTGGAAGAGGAGTCGGACCGCAGCGACGCCGTCCGGGTCACGGAGCTGGTCGCGGTGTTGCCGGCCGCGTCCGTCGCGGTCAGTGACCAGGCCGTGGACGTGGCGGGCTTGGCGTAGGCGGACCAGGCCGTGGTGGTCGGTGCGAACGTCACCGCGGACGGGGCGGTGGCCTTCACCGATCGCGGCAGCCGGTCGTCGGTGGCCTTCCACTTGAGGCTGACGGGGATCTTGGTGGAGCTGACGGTGCCGGTCCGCAGGGACAGGGCGGCGGAGTTGTTGAAGACGGGTTTGGTCGCGTCGGCGACGACGGAGAAGGCGGAGGACTTGGCGGTGGTGCCGTCGATGTTGTCGGCGATGACCTGAAGCTGGTGGGTTCCGGGGCGCAGCGTGGCCGTGACCGAGGTCGCCGACGGCGCGGGGCGGGCGATCGCGGTGCCGTTGTCGAGCAGTTGGTATCCGGTGACCGCGGCGGGGTGCCAGCCGAGGGTGACCGCGCCCTTGGTGTAGTACGTCGTGTTCACCTTCGTCGCCCCCGTGAGGGAGACGGCGGTGAGATCGGCCGGGGTGGTCCATTGCTCGGCGGCCGTACGGATCGCGGACAGCTTGTCGTACAGGAGCCCGGGACAGGCGGTGCTGTTGGCGTCGCGGTGTCCGGAGATGGTCTTGAAGGGGACCTGCGAGCCGTAGGTGAAGTTGCCGTCCTTGACGCCCTCGGTGAGCGTCGTGGAGCCGGTCGGGTCACCGCCGTCCAAGCCGAGTTTCCACGCGGCGACCTTGGCGACGGTGTCGAGCGCGGCCTGGGGCGGCGCGACGTTCGTGAAGGTGCCCAGGACCGCCACGCCGGCGGAGTCGGTGTTGAAGCCGTAGGCGTGCGCGCCGATCACCGGACGGTCGACGCCTCCGGAGCGTCCCTCGAAGAGGGTGCCGCACTTGTCGACGAGGAAGTTGTAGCCGACGTCGTTCCAGCCGTTCGTCTTCACGTGGTACAGGAAGATCGAGCGGACGACCGCCGCCGAGTCCGCGCAGGAGTAATCGTTGCCGGTGTCGGTGTGGTGCACGAACACCGCTTTGACCTTGTCCGCGTACGCGTTGGGCGCGGCGACCAGTGACTCATCGGCGCCCCACTGGGCACGGGAGACGATCGTCGGGCGGGGCGCCGTGCCGGCCCTGGGAGTCGGCGATGCGGAGGCCGACGGGAGGGGCGAGTCGCTCGGGCCGGTGGTCGGGGCAGGGGACTGCGGCGGAGAGACGCTGGTGCTCGCGGTCGGGGCCGCGCTGGGGGAGTCCGCGGGCGGTGCGGACGGATCAGGACTGCCGCTGTCCGCGGCGAGGGCGACCCGCACGCCCTGGTGCCCGGCGGCGTGCGCGGGGTGCCGCCCGCCGGTGCGGGCGGGACGGCGCCGTCTGGTACCCGGGTCGATGAGGACGGCCCGCAGCCCGGCGGGCAGACGGCGGTGCCCGGTGACCCGAACGTCGACGCCGTTGGAGGGGCCCACCCACAGCGGTGCGGTCGTGCCCTGACGGGACCGCTCGCGTCCGGCGCCGTCGGGAACGTCATCATCGGCGACGGTGACGGGTCGCCAGGCCGACCACGTACCGGTCGTCGCACTGCGGGTGCGTACCTTCACCGTTCCCTTCAGCCGCGTACCGGGCCGGTCCCAGACCACACCGAGCAGGCTGAACGACGAGGTCGACTGGGCCGGGGCGATGGCCTTGGTGCCGGTGGTCCGCAGGCTGATCGTGTGCACGTCGCCGTCGATGGGGCCGGCCACCTCCGCCGCCGCGGGTTTTCGAGGGGCGGTCGTTCCGGCCCGGACCAGTAGCGGGACGGCGAGGCCCGCCGAGCCGAGCACCACCGCGGTGACGGCCGCGGCGGTTCGCGGTCGCACGCGAAATCTCATCGATCCTCCATTGCGAGAGAGCGCAGTACGACCGAGAGCGCAGGAGGATCCGTCGCTGTTACACCTCAGGAGAAAGGCTCGTCACGTGTCGCCGGTCAGCCGCTGCGCGAGCGTGCGAAGGCCACGGTGCGCGGCGGTGCGTACGGCACCGGCGCGTTTGCCGAGTACGCGACCGGCATGCTTGGCGTCGAGGTCCATCACCACGCGCAGCAGGACGGCCTCGGCCTGATCGGGCGGCAGAGTCGCGATGAGCCGGAAGGCCTCGGCCGCGGCGAGCCGCGCCATGACGGTCTCCTCGGGAAGTTCGCGGTCGGCCAGATCGGTGAGCTCGTCGGCGCGTACGTCGGCGATGGGGCGTCGCCGGGCACGGCGGAGCTGGTCGATGGCCCGGTTGCGGCCGATCCGGGCGGCCCAGGCGCGGAACGCGGCCAGGTCGCCGCGGAAGCGGTGCAGGTCCCGCGCGATCTGCAGCCACGTCTCGGCGGCGATGTCCTCAGCCTCGGCTCCGGCGAGCGCGCCCAGGTAACGCAGCAGCCGCGGCTGAACATCGTGGTAGAGACGGCGGAAAGCGGATTCGTCGCCGTGTTGCGCGGCGACGACATCGGAATCGGACGCTGCTCGGTACGGACTGGAGGACATCGGGGCGGGCGGGCCTGCATCTTCCTCGGAGGGGTCGCCTTCCAGACAGGACTCGGCCCGGCGGTCAGGGTCCATGGTCGGGCCGACGCCGGTCACCGGCATGGGCCGAGACGGCGTCCCGACCGTCCGCCCTGCCTGCGGAGTGCTCGCGAGGCGCCGCCGTTCCCTTCCCTGGCATGCCACCCCTTGCACCCGTGCGGAGATAGTCGATCGAGCCCATCAATGACCGCGATTTTCTGAATGAGCGGCGGAAGGTTAACACGCTTTTAGGCGTTGAGCGAGGCGGATTCGGGATCTCGCCGATTAGGCGTTGTGATTCAATCGTTATCTTCTCGGCGGCCCTTCTGCGGAGAGTAGCCGGTGCGCTACCGATCGTCGATCGGCGTCGGTCCGCGCTGACCGGCTGTTGCCATCCTGGCGGGAAGGTGTGACATTCCGAGGGCGCCGGACGCTTGATCTTGGGGGGACTCTGGGTCTCTGCCGTGACTGCCTCTTTGCGGCCACCACCCGCTCTGACCTGCCTTGACCGCCGTAAATCGCCGAGTGAAGATCGCTGGCGGAGCGCGATCGCTGCCGGCGAGCCCGAGCGGCCAGTCTGTTGCGGAGGTTCGGTGGTAGTGGCTGTCACTTCGCCTGCCCGCGGCCCGACGTGACGGGTCATCGTCACTCCTGCCCTCAGTGGGTCATTCGGTCTTCCTCTATTCCTGACGCCAGTTCCAGGCGCGTCAGCGCGCTCTGGATTTTGATTTCGGCTGCCCTAGTGGAGTTGTCGCGAGCCGGTTGTCGGCGCGTGAATGGCAAAAACGTCTGGTACTGCTAATGGTGGTCGCGCTGTTGTTTCGCCGGGTTTCCGGGAGGCGTGGCACGAGCGGAGACGGCACAGCCGCCGGGCGGAACGTCCGCCGGCGACTGGAAGCCGGAGAGCAAGCGGAGCTGGTGGAACCGGCTGTGGGGGCGGCACGACGGTAACAAGGCGCCCAAATCGACACCACGGTCACCGCCACCGGCGCCGGCGGCTTCGACCTCGTCAATGAGACCAACACCTTTCGCAGCATGTTCGGCTCGAAGGCGGGGCAGCTCGTCCGGTTCGACGCCGGTGGCGGTGCATCTCTGACCTTCGGTCCGGACGGCGGCGGTTCGGCGAAGCCGAGGGCCGACCGGAACACCGTGACGTACGCAGGTGCGGCGGCCGGGGCGGACCTGAGCTACGCGGTGCAGCCGAACGCGTTGAAAGAGAGCATCGTCCTGGCCACGGCGCCGACGTCGGCGTCGTGGTCGTTCGCGGTGAAGGCGGCGGGGTTGCGGGCCTGGCAGCGGCCGGACGGGTCGATCGCCTTCTACCGGGGCGGGTTCGACGGCCCGCCCGTGCTGGTGATGCCCAAGCCGTACATGGGCGACGCCAAGGCCGACGCGGTCTCCCCGTACGGGAAGGTCTGGAGCCCGAAGGTGTCCCAGTCGATGCGCTGGGACGCGAAGGCCGGCCTGCTGCACGTCACGGTGACGGCGGACCAGGCGTGGCTGCGTGATCCCGAACGGGTGTACCCGGTGGTGATCGATCCGACGATCGAGCTTCAGCCGTTGCCGGAGGACTCCTGACAAGAAAAAGGCGCAGGAACAAGGGCAAGAACAAACGCAGCCTGCGCGCCGGCTCGAAATGGGTTGTGTCGGGTCGGCTCGTAAGGTCGTGGCAGAGTGATGCCCTGTTGGACGTCCGCATGACAAATGATGCGGAGTTCGGGCAGGTCGCGCGGCGCTGGCTCGGCGAGGCGAGCCGGGCTCTCGTCCCCGGCCTACGGGATCGTCTGCAAGAGTCATTGCCGCTTCCGGCGCCGCGTCAATGGGACGGCCCGCATGGGAAGCCGAACGGCGTATGGGCATACGTGACGGTCACCCCTCGGCCATGGCGGGATCGGGTCGAATCCAAGGTCTTCTAAGTGGTGTTCCGGACAAGGCGGGTGGGAGGGCGTTCGGGGTGACCGTCGCCACCGAGGAGGATCGGCCCGAACTGGTGCAGTTGCGAGCCTTCTCCTCCCTGGCGGGCGCTGAGTGCTGTTCTCCGTGGCCGTCCGCGACCTGGCCGCACGGCACTCGCCGCCGTCTCAGGGATCTCCAATCCGGCGATGACCTCTGGCATGACCTCTGACCTCCCGGGAAGCGCGTCGGCTGTGGACCGTGTGTCCGGTGTCCATGCTGCCCACGGGTCGGCGCGCGGCGCCGCCTTCGTCCGGCCAGGAAACACCCATATCCGGACTGTCGAAGGGCGATGCGGCTCCGAAGTCCTGCCACTTCAGGGCCATGCCGTGTATGCGGGCTCGGATCGCGTCCAGTTCGGCCTCGTCGGAGATGCCCTGCCAGTCGTACCGCGGTGTGTACGGCGCCTCGGACCTGACCGACCCGGCCTCGATCGCCACGTTCATCCGGTCCTGGCAGGGGCGGCTGCACATCCTGGTCGCCAACGCCGGCGTGATGGCCTGCCCCGAGCAGCAGGGCGGGCAGGTACGGCTACAGCCGTTCGGCCAGGAACGACAGCACGACCTCGGCCATCTCGTCGGGGATCTCCTCGGCGAGGTCATGTCCGGCGGTGAAGACGTGGCCGGTGACGTCGTCGGCCATGATCCGCATCTGCGTCTCGTTGCGGTCGGCGATGAACGCCGAGCCGCCGAGCGCCAGGACCGGGATGTCCAGTTTCTTCTGGGAGCTCTGCCGGTTCTGTTCGGCGTCGACGAGCATCGCGCGGTAGATCGCCAGCATCGCGCGGATGCCGCCGGGCATGGAGTAGCAGCGCACGTACTCCTCTACGGCGTCCGGGGTCGCGGTGTCGGGGTAGAGGCGCTCGTTCTTGATCATGTAGGTGATGAGGTCGCGTTCGTGCCCGGTGATCAGCATCTCGGGTACGTCCGGCTGGAAGTAGAAGCCGAGGTGCCACAGGTGCATCCCGCTCGAGACGTTCTCGGGGGTGAGCGCGGTGTGGTCCTCGAAGCCGAACCCGGGGAACAACGCCTCGGCGAACACCAGCGCGTTGACGTGGTCACGGTGCCGGGCGGCGAGCTGGTAGCCGATCACCGCCCCCCAGTCCTCTCCGACCACGGTGTAGGAGGCGTGCCCCAGGTGGGCCATCAGCGCGGCGATGTCGTCGCTCATCGTCGCGGAGTCGTAGCCGCCGGCGGGGCGGGCGGAGTCGCCGAGACCGCGCAGGTCGGGCACGACGACCGTGTACTGCGGCGTCAGCTTCGGGACGAGGTGCCGCCAGTGATAGCCGGTCTTGGGCACCCCGTGCAGCAGCACGACCGCCGGACCGGAGCCGGCCGTTCGGTAATGCAGACTCGTTCCGTTGACGGAGGCGCGGCCCGTACGGACGGGTTCGTCACGATGGTCGAGAATCATCGCTCCACTGACTCTTCCACTCGGCCGCGGTCCGGCCGGTGGGCCGGGCCGCGGCACTGCTCTCTTTCGGTTACCTGGGAACCGTAAGTGAGTATGCTCTGACATGGAAGAACGCACTTTTCGGTGAGAGGGGAACCTCGTGGAAACCGAGCAGGTCACGCGCGTACCCGACGACACGGATGTGACGCGCGCCGACTCCCTGGCCCGCGAGATCTTCTCCGGCGTGGCCAACAAGTGGGCCCTGCTGATCATCAACGTGCTGGGTGAGCGCACGCTGCGGTTCACCGAGCTGCGCACGGAGGTCGAGGGCATCAGCCACAAGATGCTCACCCAGAACCTGCGCGCGCTGGAACGGGACGGGGTGGTGCACAGGACGGTGCACCCCACGGTGCCGCCACGCGTCGACTACCGCCTCACCGAGGCGGGCCGCGCCCTGCGGGACACGGTCAGCGGCATGTGCGCGTGGACCCGCCGCTACCTCGACCACATCGAAGCGGCCCGGCGTTGTTTCGACGCCAAGGACGGCGGCGCCGCCCGGTGAACTCAGGTCTCAGTCGGTCTGGGTGACCACGGCGGCCAGGCCGCAGGGGGCGTGCAGGAAGAGGAAGAAGTCGCAGTCGATGTAGTCGCGGATGACCGTTCCGGTCATGCCGCCGACGTAGTTCATGACCTTCCGGCAGGCGGGACAGGCCGGGTAGTCCGGATCCTGGACCCAGTCGGGCTCCCCGCCGAGCGTCGGCCCGCCCAGGTACCGGTCAGGCCGCCGCTCCCCGACGGTCAGGCGTACGGGCGGCGGGTCCGCCTTCTCCAGTTTCTTCCCGTCCAGGTAACCGGGCCGGACGGTGTGCGCGGACCACGTGGCGCCGCCGTCCGGGGTCACCTCCGCGAAGGAGACCCCGGGGTAGATGCAGCAGAGGAAGCAGGCGACGATCCGCAGCCGCCCCCGCCAACCGGTGTGAGCGAGCGCGGCGGCGACACGCGGGTCCGTGGTGTCCACGTCGAGGACCACCCAGAGCGGGCCGCCGCACCAGGGGCATTCCTCCTCGGCCGACGCGGCGCCGTCCTCGGGCACCAGCTCGTACGCCGTCGCCCCGCGGATCTTCCGAGCCTGCCCGTCGGCCTCGAAGTCCCAGCCGTACCGGGGAAGCACGTTGGCGAGGGTCTCGGCCTCGATGCCCGGTGGCGCCTGCTTCAGCCATCGCCGGAACGCCGCCTCGGCCACCGGACCGTAAGTGGCCGTGAGCATCGTCACCAGCCACACGTTCGGGGAACCGGCGTCGATCCGCGCCACGGCCTCGCGCTGCACGTCCTCGTCCGCCTCGCGGAACAGCGCCTCCGGAAGGTAGACGTCGTCGGCGTCGAGCAGGCGCGACAGGTAGGGCCGGAGAGCGTCCGGATCGTGTTCCACGAGCTCCTCGAGCTCCCACGCGGCGTCGTCGTCGCCGGACAGGATCCGGTCGACCAGGTCAGCGATCATCCGCGCACAGTACTGCCCTCCTCTGCCGACCCGGAGCGGCGTGCTCCTTGGCCGGCCGGGGGTGGGTTCGTCAGCGCCGAATCGCTCGGGGCGGGTCCGGAGGGTTCGGTCGGGTGCCACCGGCCCGGGCGCGGCCGTGGCTACGACCAAGAGCTCACCCAGAACCTGCGCGTGCTCGAACGGGACGGGGTGGTGCACCGCGGTCGCCGGCGGACAGTGCGCGGCAACGGTGGCCCGTGCGGAAGGGCCTCGGCCGGGGCTCTCTTCAGGGCCCGGTCGGCGCGAATATCCACATAATCGGGCGTTTCCCTCGCCGGGTGGACCCATCGCGTTCTGAGGCGTCTACTCACAGGAGACGAATTCTCCTCTAAGTAGACGGCGTGGGAAGCGAGGTGCCTCCGGAGGCGTCTGACATGCCCTGATCGTGCGTTATGTCCTGCGGCGTGGTGGCCGCGCCGTGCCGGTCGCAGAGAACGCCCCGTTGCCGCCCGGCTTCGGCGGGGCCCGTTCCGTTTCAGCCGCGTAGGTAGGCGGTGAGTTCCTCGGTGGTCATCTCGTCGAAGCGCCGCAGGGCCACGGCGAGGAAGCGGAGCTGGTCGGTGTCGCTCGTCGCCACGCAGACCTGGCCGCCGGCCCATCGCCACAGCGGCAGCCCGCCGGTGTCCGGCGCCGCCGACCAGCCCTGCGGCGGCGCCGGGAGGTCGGCGTCGGCCCGCTGCCGCCGTTGCAGGCTCATCCGCGCGGCGGCCGTCATCGTCACATTCCTCGCCGCAGCGGGACGCAGACGACCTTGCTGATCACGCGGATCAGCTCGTCGATGTCGTCGACGGCGAGGAGCCGGGATGAATCGTCGAGCCGGCCGATCGGGACGCCCCAGGACCAGTGCCACCGGAGGTGATCCTGGACATCGGGTCTACAGATGATTCTCTCGCTGAGGTGATTGCTCACCCCGTGAATGAGGATTTCCGCCCCGTACTGCTCGGCGTTCAGCCCCGCCGCCTGGTAGAACCCCGTTCGGTTCTTGGGGAGCGGTGGCTTACGATCGGCTTCGTGACGGTTCGCGGGCTCATCACCGACTGGGGCGGCGTGCTCACCACGCCGCTGAAAGAGACGATCACGGCGTGGATCGAGGCGGACGACATCGATCCCGACGCCTACAAGCTCGTGATGAAGGAGTGGGTGACCCAGGCGTACGCCGGTGACGGCGCGGTCAACCCGATCCACGGGCTGGAGGACGGGTCGCTGAGCCCCGCCGAGTTCGAGCGGCTGCTGGCCGAGCGGCTGCGGACCCGGACCGGCACGGCGGTGCCCGCCGACGGGCTGCTGACGCGGATGTTCCTGGCGTTCGAGCCGGTCGAGCCGATGTACGACGCGCTGCGTAACGCGAAGGCCGCCGGTGTCCGTACGTGCCTGCTGTCCAACTCGTGGGGCAACACCTATCCGCGCGAGCTGTTCGCCGAGATGTTCGACGCGGTCGTGATCTCCTCGGAGGTGCGGCTCCGCAAGCCGGACCCGGCGATCTTCCACCACGCGCTGGAGCTGATCGGGCTGACGCCGGAGGAGTGCGCGTTCGTCGACGACATCGAGCACAACGTCCGCGCGGCCGAGGAGCTCGGCATCACCGGCGTGCACTACGTGGACGCGGAGAGCACGGTCGTGCGGCTGGAGGGGCTGCTCGGCATTCCGCTCGGGGACGGCGGGAAGCGGCCTTAGAGCCTGCCGACAAAGGGGTTCGCACCCGCTGCTGGCCCGGCTGAGGGAGAAGTTCTCCACCGTCGCCCTGGTGTGGGCCGACGGATGCTATGCCGGACGTCTGGTCACCTGGGCTCGCGACGTGCTGTGCCTGGCCGTCACCATCGTCGCCTGGATCGCCAAGGAGAAACTCCGCGACGCACTCAACCTGCGCGCCCGCATCACCGGCTCCACCCCACCCGAACGCCAGGTCCGCGACGCACTGGCCCGCTTCTATACCTGGCGCGCCGACCACGACGACATCGGCGAACTCCTCTTCTGCTGGGCGCACGAAACATCGAGCTAACGGACGTCCCAGAAAATGGGGGTGTGCGCGGGACTTGCTCGCTTATAGCGTTCTACCGCCCGGGTCTGGTCGGGACGAAGTCACGGGTTCATGCTGGATGACGGGCCCGGTGGCACCGGACCGGAGCGCTAGTTCGTATGAGAACGCCTGTGTGATTGTCGCGGGCGGAGTCCTCGCCTTCGCCGAAGAAACGGGGGAGTATTATGCCCACTACAGAAGAAGTGCCCGAGTCTGGGCAGATGATTCAGATGCTCGGGGCCTTCCAGATATCACAAGCGTTGTATGTCGTGGCCAAGCTCGGCCTGTCGACTGCGCTTGTGGATGGCCCGCGGACAGTCGAAGATCTCGCAGCGGCGACCGGCGCGAAAGCAGACGTGATCGGGCGCATCATCCGCGTCCTGGCGCCGATGGGAGTATTCCGAACCGATGGCGGCAAGGTCGAGAGCACGGCTCTCGGCCTGACCCTCGCCGAGGGATATCCCGGCTCGGTCCGCGACGCTGCGCTGTTCTGGATGGAATCGCACTACGCGCCGTTCGGTGAGCTCCTGCACACCGCGATGACGGGAGAAAACGCGGCGACCCATTACTACGGTAAGCCGTTTATGGACTGGACCTCCAGCAACCCTGCCATGGCCGACATCCAGACCCGCACCATGGCAAGCCTCACCCACGCCCTGCGAGCCGGGATGTTCGAGGGCTACTCGCTGCCGGAAGGAAACCTTGTTGCGGATATCGGTGGTGCGGATGGGTCTATGATCTGTCAGTTCCTGGCACGCGAGCCGGACCGGCGGGGCATCGTCTTTGACCGACCCGAGATCGTGCCTTCGGCGCGGAAAGTGCTGGCCGACCACGGGTTGGCGGGCCGTGTAAGCATCCAATCCGGAGACTTCTTCGAGTCCGTGCCGACAGCGGACGTATACATCCTGTCCTATGTCTTCCACGATTGGGACGACGAGTCCTGCCTGCGGATCCTGCAGACCATCAAGAACGCCGCGGCTCCTGGCGCGCGTCTCGTGCTCGTCGAATCCGTGATCCCGCCCGGCGACACTCCGCATCCCGCCAAACTCATCGACCTCACCATGCTGGCCATGACGACGGGACGCGAGCGCACAGCCGGGGAATATGAGCGCTTGCTAGCCGCTGCCGGATTCACCATGGACGGGATTGTCCCGAGTCCCACCATGTTCTCGTTTATCGAAGCGACCCTTCCGTAGCACCGACCATCCGGTTCAACGGCTTATCTTGGTTTGTCGGAGTTCAGTTGTTGGCGGGGGCCGAGGCGGCCGCTGAGGTGTTGTCTACGCATCTCGGTGGCCAGGAGCCCGTGGTCGTCTGTTCACACGCTTGCGGCTTTCACGAGCACTTAAGCCTTCGTCAGCAGGCTCTTAGAGGTCGAGTTGGTACTCGTAGGCCGTGTGCGTCGGCGTGTAGCCGAGCGAGTCGTTGATGCGCTGCATGTAGGGGTTGTCGTCGGCGGTGTCGGTGAGCAGGCCCCCGAGTTGGGGGTACCGCTCACGGGCCTGCCGGATCGAAGCGGCCTTCATCCATAGGCCCAGGCCGTGCCCGCGATGCTCAGGAAGAACGCCGGTGCCGTAGTGCTGGGCATCGCCCTTGCCGTCGCCGGGGACGACCAGCTCGGTGAATCCGGCGACCGCGCCATCCGTCTCGCTGATGGCGACGACGGTGTGCAGGCGGTCGCCCCGCTTCTCGACGGCGGAAGCGGCGGCCCGAACCCGCTCCAGGTCCCAGGTCACCGTGCCGAAATCGATGCTGCCCATCGGCATGTCGTCCATGGCGTGACGTGACACCACGAACGTCTCGGCGAGTTCGTCGGGGACCGCGCCGTCCCATGACGCCAGCCGGTACCCGGGATGCGGCTGTTCAATGATCTTGACGAGAGTCGCGATGTCCGCATCGGAGAGCGGCAGCCGGGTGTAGGTCAGGGTCAGGACTTTGCGGAAGCCCCGGGCGGACAGGAACCGCTCACCGGGAGAGCCGGCCGTGGCCTGGGTGATCACGCACCGCCGGCCGTCTTCACGTGCGGCGGCGACGACCGCGTCAAGGAGGCGGGAGCCGGTGTGCCTGCGCCGCTCCGCCGGATGGACGTTCAGCTGCAACTCGGCGAGGTGGTCCTGCCCGGCCGCGGTGAAGAGGCGAAGGAACGCCGAGCCGACGGGGGCGTCGTCGGCGTCGGATGCCAGCCATGCCAGGCGGCGATGGGACGGATCGGTGTCCGGGTCGATCAACGCGGTGATGCGGACGGGCAAGACGTCTCCAGGGGGAAAGGGGACGACGGAACCTGGGAAAGCCCAGGTCGGCCGAGGGCCCGCCGAAGGTAACCCCCTCGCCGGCGGAGCGGCAAAGGCTTTTCCGTCCTGCGGGTGTCGGCCGGATAGGCCGCGCATCGGCGGTCCCGTGCTGGCACACTCTGCAGGGACATGCGCGTTTATCTACCGTCCACACTGAACGGCCTGGCCCGGATCCTCCGCGATCGGGAGCTCGGGCCGGTGCCGCTGACCGCCTACGCCGTGACGCCGGCGCTGCGCGAGTGGTACGCCTCCGCGGACCTCGAGGAGCTCGAGTACGCCGCGATGTCGGACGCCGCGAAGGCTTCCCTCCGGCTGCTGGCCGCGGATCCGGAGGCGCCGTCCCGCCGGGTCGTCATCGCCGCCGAGGTTCCCGACACGCTCGTGACCTCCGTCGTCGGTGACCTGGTCGACGCCGATGACCGGGCCGTCGTACGGATCTCCGAGACGATCCCGTTCAGCCGGATCGTGTCCGGGCACATCGACGACGCCGAGGCCGAGCCGGACGTCCGCGCCGCGCGCGCGGCGATCGAGGCGGCCGACGCGGGCGACGACGACGCGATGTTCACCGTCGACGGCGCCGCCGGGCACGACCTCATGTGGTACGCCACGCAGGAGCTGCGTCACCTGGTCCCATGAGGTTCCGGCCGGCGAGCGGGCTGGCTTATGCTCGATTGGCTATGGCGCACATCGTTTGGGACTGGAACGGCACCCTCTTCGACGATCTCGACGCGGTCGTGGACGCGACGAACGAGATCTTCGTTTCGTACGGCCTGCCGATGGTGGACCTGGCGGGGTTCCAGGCGGTCTACACGCGTCCGATCTGGGCCTGCTACGAGCGGCTGCTCGGGCGTGAGCTGGAGCAGGGGGAGTGGGAGCGGCTCGACGCGGCGTTCCACGACTCCTACCACCGGCTGATGGAGCGCTGTCGGCTCGCGGCGGACGCCCGGCACGCGATCGACGCCCTGAGCGACGCCGGGCACACCCAGTCCCTGCTGTCGATGTGGCACCACGACCGGCTGACCGTCGCGGTGCGCCGGTACGGCATCGGTGAGATCTTCCGCCGGGTCGACGGCCTGCGCCCGGAGGAGGCCGGCGGGTCGAAGGCGGAGTTCATGGTCCGCCACCTGACCCGGCTCGGGGTCGACCCGTCCGAGGTCGTGGCGATCGGGGACAGCGTGGACGACGCCGTGGCCGCCCGGCACGCGGGGGCGCGCGCGATCCTGTACGCCGGGGGGATGCAGGGGCGGGCCGAGCTGGACCGTTTCGGGGTTCCGGTGGTGGAGCGGCTCACCGAGGTCTCCGCGTACATTTGACCTGCGCGGTCCTCACGAGGGGCCGCGTCCACGATCCTCACCCGGATCATTCTGACGACGCTGTCACGAACTGCGGGGAGAGCTGTCTCATGGACGCTGTCACGAACGTACCGGTCCCCGTGAACGAGCCGGTGAAGGCGTACGCCCCCGGCGGCCAGGACCGGACCGGCCTCGAGGCGAAGATCAAGGAACTCGCCGGCGAGCGGATCGACCTCACGATGACCATCGGCGGTGAGCAGCGGCTCGGCGGCGGACGGCCCGTCGACACGGTGCAGCCGCACAAGCACCGGCACGTCCTCGGCCAGGCCCGTGAGGCGACCGACGACGACGTGCGCGCGGCCATCGAGGCCGCGAGGCGGGCCGCGCCGGGCTGGCGGGCGCTGTCGTTCGACGACCGCGCCGCGATCTTCCTCAAGGCCGCCGACCTGCTGTCCGGCCCCTGGCGGAACACCTTGAACGCCGCGACCATCCTCGGCCAGTCGAAGTCGGTGCAGCAGGCCGAGATCGACGCGGCGTGCGAGTTCATCGACTTCCTGCGCTTCAACGTCTCGTTCGCGCGCGAACTCTACGCCCAGCAGCCGATCAGCTCGCCGGGCGTGTGGAACCGCGCGGAGTACCGGCCGCTGGAGGGCTTCGTCCTGGCGATCACGCCGTTCAACTTCACGGCGATCGCCGGGAACCTCCCCACCTCCGCCGCGCTCATGGGCAACGTCGTGGTCTGGAAGCCGTCGCCGACGCAGCAGTTCGCGGCGCACTTCACGATGCGCCTGCTGGAGGCGGCCGGCCTGCCGCCCGGGGTGATCAACCTGGTCACCGGCAACGGCGAGGCGGTCTCGAACGTCGCGCTGCGGCACCCGGACCTGGCGGGCATCCACTTCACCGGCTCCACCGCGACGTTCCAGCACCTGTGGCGCACCGTCGGGGAGAACATCGCCGGCTACCGCACCTACCCCCGGCTCGTCGGCGAGACCGGCGGGAAGGACTTCGTCGTCGCCCACCCGTCGGCCGACCCGCGCGTGCTCTCCACCGTGCTGATCCGCGGCGCGTTCGAGTACCAGGGCCAGAAGTGCTCCGCCGCCTCCCGCGCGTACGTCCCGCGCTCGGTGTGGAACACCATGCGCGACGACTTCCTCGGCACGGTCGAGTCCCTGACGATGGGCGACGTCGCCGAGGACCTGTCGGTGTTCATGGGCGCCGTGATCGACGACCGGGCGTTCGCCAAGCACCGGGCCGCGATCGAGCGGGCCCGCTCGCATGACGCCATCGACATCCTGGTCGGCGGCGGCCTCGACGACTCCGAGGGCTACTTCGTCCAGCCGACGGTGCTGCAGAGCGCCGACCCGGAGGACGAGATCTTCACGACGGAGTACTTCGGCCCGATCCTCGGCGTCCACGTCTACGACGACGCCGACTACGACACGGTGCTCACCCAGATGGAGAACGCCGCGCCGTACGGTCTGACCGGGTCGGTCATCGCCCAGGACCGCCGGGCCATCGCCGAGGCGTCGGAGAAGCTGCGGTTCGCCGCGGGCAACTTCTACGTCAACGACAAGCCGACCGGCGCGGTCGTCGGGCAGCAGCCCTTCGGCGGGTCGCGGGCCAGCGGCACCAACGACAAGGCCGGCTCGATCTTCAACCTGACGCGATGGGTGAGCACGCGCGCGGTCAAGGAGACGTTCGTGCCGCCGACCGACCACCGGTACCCGCACATGGGGTGATCGCCTTCGCGCCTCCCGGCGAGTAACCTGGCCTGTGACCAGGCAGAACGCGTGACGCGTAGGACAGACCGGGGGGCTGTGTGCGGCGTCTGGCGTCAGTGGCCGCCCTCGTGGGCTGCGCGGCGGCGGCCGGGTACGCGGTGAAGGCGCTCACCGTGCCCGAGCCGCGGCCCGCCCGTGTCGTCGACGCCGACGGGGACGCCGACCTCGCCCACCTGTCGATCCGGGCCGATCCGCGGCTGGTCCCGGTGACCGGTCACCGGCTCGTGCCCGGACGCCCCGCCCGGTACACCTTCACCGTGACCAACGCGGGCCCGGAGGCCGTCCGTCACGTCGTGGCGCGCAGCGTCAAGGTCGCGGCGCCCGGAACCGACGACCGGCTGGCCGTCGTGTCCGTCAGCGATCCGTCGTGCTGGGGGATGGGCCGGGTGGAGTGCATCTTCCAGCGGCTGGGCCCGGGGGAGACCAGGACCGTGCGCGTCGTCGTGAACACCCCGGACGACCGGCCCCCGCGCGGGCGGATGACGATCAACACGTTCCTGGGCCGGTTCACCGGGCCGGTCGGCGGGACGATCCCGCTCGAGGTGATCGGCGAGGTCAGGGCGACCACGGGGCGGTTCCCCTGACGCCGTGACCGGCCGGGTTTGCGCGGACGGGCCGGGGCCCTTCACGATTGACCGGCCCCCTGTGTTGACCGTGTGCGGAGACCGTGATGCCTCGTCTGGTGCTGTGGAACGTCGATCACACACTGGTCGACGTCGGCAAGGTGACCCGGGAGGCGTACGCCGAGGCGTTCGAGCGCGTGACCGGGCGGCCGCTCGTCCGCCTCGCGCCGACCGCCGGGCGCACCGAGTCGGAGATCATCTTCGAGACCCTGGCGTTCAACGACGTCGCCCCGACCGAGGATCACCTGCCGGAGTTCATGGCCGCGCTGGCCGACGCGTTCGAGGCGCGCAAGGGCGCGGTCCGGGGCGCCGGGCGGGTGCTGCCGGGCGCCCGCGAGGCCCTCGCGGCGGTGGCCAAGCGGCGCGACGTCGTGCAGTCGGTGCTGACCGGCGCGATCCGGCCGAACACCGTCACCAAGCTCAAGGCCCTCGGCCTGGCCAAGTACCTCGACTTCGAGGTCGGCGGGTACGGCTCGGAGACCTATCCCAAGGCCGCCCTCGTCGAACTGGCCCGCACCCGCGCGGCGGAGCGGCACGGCGGCGTGATCGCCGAGTCCGCGACCGTGCTCGTGGCCGACTCGCCGCGCGACGTGCAGGCGGCGAAGATCGCCCGGGCGAAGATGATCGCGGTCGCGACGGGCACGGCCACCCAGGCGGAGCTGCGCGGCGCGGGCGCCGACGTGGTGCTGCCGAGCCTCACCGAGACCGGCGCGGTCGTCGCCGCGATCGAGGAGCTCACCGCGAGCCCACAGGCGTGACCGGAGAGTCGGGTGGGAACCCGACATTGCGATCGGTGGCCGCCCCCGTGAATGCTGGGTGCCACGAGAACGTGAGGAGGCCGTGCCGTGTCCGTTGCCGAGGGTGACCTGTTGTGGGAGCCGTCCGAGGAGGTCCGCCGCAGCGCCCGTGTCGCCCGGTTCATGCGAGAGCGCGGGTTCGGCTCCTATGACGAGCTGTGGCGCTGGTCCGTCAGCGACATCGGAGAGTTCTGGGACGCGATCTGGTCCTCCTTCGGCGTGCTGGGTGACCGCGGCGACGGGCCGGCGCTGGAGAGCGCCGAGATGCCGGGCGCGCGCTGGTTCCCCGGCGCGACGCTCAACCACGCGCGGAACGCCCTGCGCCGGGCCGAGGAGGACCCCGGCGCCACGGCGGTGGTCTTCCGCACGGAGGCCGACGACGGTTCCACGGCCGGCGAGGGCTCCGACGGGCGGGCCCGCTCGCGGACGCTGACCTACGGGGAGCTCGCCGCCGAGGTCGCCGAGGTGCGCGCCGGGCTGCGGGCGCTCGGCGTCGGCCGGGGCGACCGCGTCGCGGCGTACGTCCCGAACATCCCCGAGGCCCTGGTCGCCTTCCTCGCGACCGCGTCCCTGGGTGCGGTCTGGTCGTCCTGCTCGCCGGACTTCGGCGCGCCGAGCGTGATCGACCGGTTCACCCAGATCGAGCCGAAGGTGCTGATCGCGGTGGACGGCTACGCCTACAACGGCAGGCGGTTCGACCGGTCCTCGGTGGTCCGCGACATCGAGGCGGCACTGCCCACGCTGACGGCCACGGTCACGATCCCGTACCTCGACCCGGACGCGGAGGCGATCGGGGAGGGCCGTGCGCTCCGGTACGCCGAGCTGCGGTGCTCCGGAGAGCCGCTCGCCTTCGAGGAGGTGCCCTTCGACCACCCGCTGTGGATCCTGTACTCCTCGGGCACCACGGGCCTGCCCAAGCCGATCGTGCACGGCCACGGCGGCATCGTGCTGGAGCACCTCAAGGCCCTCACCTTCCATCAGGACCTCGGCCCCGGCGACGTGTTCTTCTGGTACACGACGACCGGCTGGATGATGTGGAACTACCTCGTCGGCGGCCTGCTCGTCGGCGCGACGATCGTGCTGTACGACGGCGCGCCCGGCGGCGACGCGCTGTGGCGGCTGGCCGCCGAGACCGGGGTCACCTACTTCGGGGTCGGCGCGCCGTACGTCCTGGCGTCGATGAAGGCGGGCCTCGACCCGGGCCGGACGCATGACCTGTCCCGGCTGCGCGGGATCGGCTCGACCGGCTCGCCGCTGCCGCCGGAGGGGTTCGGCTGGCTGTACGACCACGTCGGCCGGGACGTGCTGGTCGGCTCGTTCTCCGGCGGCACGGACGTGGCCACCGGGTTCGTCGGGCCCTGCCCGCTGCTGCCGCTGCGCGCCGGCGTCATCCAGTGCCGCGGGCTCGGCGCGAAGATCGAGGCGTACGACGAGAAGGGCGAGCCGGTCGTCGACGAGGTCGGGGAGCTCGTGCTCACCGCGCCGATGCCGTCCATGCCGATCTACTTCTGGAACGACGAGGACGGCGAGCGCTACCGCGACTCCTACTTCGGGGTGTACGAGGGCGTCTGGCGGCACGGCGACTGGATCAAGGTGCTGCCCGACGGCGGATGCGTGATCTACGGGCGGTCCGACTCCACCCTGAACCGCGGCGGCGTCCGCATGGGCACCGCCGACTTCTACCGCGTGGTCGAGGGCTTCGACGAGATCGCCGACTCCCTCGTCGTCGACACCGGGCAGCTCGGCGCGGAGGGCCGGCTGCTGCTGTACGTCCAGCTCGCCGAGGGGGCCGACCTGTCCGAGGACCTGGTCGGCCGGCTGCGCGCCGCCCTGCGCTCGACGCTGTCGCCCCGGCACGTGCCCGACGAGATCCGGGTCGTGCCCGGAGTGCCGCGCACGCTGTCCGGTAAGAAGCTGGAGGTTCCAGTCCGTAAGATCTTGCTCGGCACGCCCATCGACAAGGCGGCGAATCCGGACGCGATGGCCAACCCCGAGGTACTGCGCCACTTCACTCCGGATTCCTGACCAGGAGCCGGGCGCGTCTCTCGTACGAGACATGTCCGTCACCTGCCGCGACCCGCCCTGGGCACGCGGAGTCGGTGGGGATATGTTCGGCAGATGCGGTTCGTCGCCCATGCTCCGATCGGCGAGCCGGCAGGGGAGTGAACGACCCCGGCCGGCCGGCCGAACCAGCGGGACATCGACCGCATCTCAACCGATATGCCCGACCGTGGGGACGGTCGGCGGGGAGCGACGGAAGGGATGCGGTCGGCCATGGACCGGACTGCGGTGGACCATAATGCGAATCCCCTGCAGCCAGGTGATCCTCGGCGGCTGGGGGAGTACGAGGTCGTCGGACGGCTGGGGAGGGGCGGCCAGGGCGCCGTCTTCCTGGGTAGATCCCCCGAGGGCGCGCAGGTCGCCATCAAGCTGCTCCACCCCGAGCTCGCTCAGGACACCAAGGCACGGACCCGCTTCGAGCGTGAGGTGACCGCCGCCAAGCGGGTCGCGCGGTTCTGCACCGCGCAGGTGCTCGACGCCGACGTCGCGGGGGACCGCCCGTACATCGTCAGCGAGTACGTCCCCGGGCGTTCGCTCTACGACGTGATCAAGGAGAGCGGGCCGATCGGCGGCGCCGCGCTGGAGCGGCTCGCGATCGGCACGGTCACCGCGCTCGTCGCCATCCACCAGGCGGGGGTCGTCCACCGCGATCTCAAGCCGCACAACGTGCTGCTCGGCCCCGACGGCCCCCGGGTGATCGACTTCGGCATCGCGCGGGCGCTCGACGGCACCTCGACCGTCTCCAGCCGGGTCGTCGGCACTCCCGCCTACATGGCTCCCGAGCAGATCCGCGGCGAGACGGTCGGACCGCCCGTCGACATCTTCGCGTGGGCCGCCACGATGGTCTTCGCGGCCACCGGGACCCCGCCGTTCGGCAGCGACATGATCTCCGCGGTGGTCAACCGGATCCTGACCGAGGAGCCCCGGCTCGGCGACCTGCCGGCGCCGCTGCACGCGCTGGTCGCCGGCTGCCTGGAGAAGGACCCGGAGAAGCGGCTCACCGCCGACGCCCTCCTGCTGCGCCTGCTCGGCGGCGGTGAGCAGGCCCAGCGGCAGGAGTCCTCCCCGACCAAGGTGCTGCCGCCCGTCGCCACCATGGCCGGCGCGGGTCCCCTGACGGTTCCCGCCGACCTGCTCGAGCACGCGGCCACGGTCGCCGCCCAGCGGACCCCGCCCGGCGGCACGGCCCTCGCCGGCGCGCCGGGTTCCGGCGCCACCGGACCGAAGTACCCCGTCGCCGCCAAGTACCCCGTCGCGGGAGTGGAGCGGACGCCCACCGTCGGGGTGGGGGAGCGCACCGAGCCGGTCACGCCGCCCGTCGCCGGGACCCCGGCCCAGCCGCCCTACGCCGGGGAGGCCGCCCAGGCACCGTACGCCGGGCAGTCGGCCCAGGCGCCCTTCGCCGGGGAGGCGACCTCGCCGGTGCTCCCGCCCGTGCCCGGCGCCGCGCCGGTCCCCCACGGGCGCTGGTCGGAGCTGTCCCGTGGCCGGCGGAGGCTCGCCGCCGCCGGAGCGGCGGTCGTCGCGGCCGCGGCGGTCGTCGTCGCGCTGGCCCTGGCCTTCAACGGGAACGACCGCGCCGGGCAGAACACCGGCTACAACCCGAACGGCACGCAGGGCCACGTGTCCCCCTCCCAGAGCAGCCAGGACAACCACAACGTGCCGGTCGACGTGCCCTCCTCGCACCAGTCGCACCCGACGTCGACGCCGACGGACACGCCGACACCGACGGACACACCGACGCCGACCTACTCGCCCACGCCGACGGACACCCCCACACCGACCCACACGTCCACCCCGACCCACACGTCGACCCCCACCAGCGGGACCGGAGGCGGATCGAGCACCGGAACCGGCGGCGGAACGGGCTCGGGCCACACCGGCGGCGGCACGGGGACCGGGGGAGGAACGGGAACCGGCGGCGGAACGGGCACCGGTACGGGATCAGGCGGCGGCACGGGGACCGGCGGGTCCGGTGGGACCGGTCAGGACGTGGGCTCCCAGAGCACGCCCGGCGGCCACTCCGGCGCCACGACCAGTGCCGGAGGCGCGTGACCGGGTCTCATCCGGGTCGGACAATCTCCGTTTTCGCGTTAACCTGGCCGCCGTGAGCACAACACCACAACGGCGTGGTGCGGCCGCGTTCGCTTCCGGCGTGTCCGGACACGGATCCCGCGTGCCCGGGCGTAGCTTCGTAAACGACGACCCCCGGCGACTCGCCGAAGATCTTCTCGAATCCGACGAGATCAGTGGCGCTGCGGCGCCCCCCGCACGGCCGGCCATCCCACGGAATCACCGTCCCCGTGGCCGACCGCGTTCCCGACCCGTCCTGGCGGGAACAACGGTCGCCGAGCCCGCGACCACGTGAAGCACTGAATCTGCGAAGGTATTGAGGGAGACTTGGAATGAGGGGCGAGGGCGCATGAGCGCGAGTGCCAACGTCAGCGGCACCGCCGGACTCGACGACGCCAAGGACGAACTGCTGGAGCGCGCGGCACGGGCGTGCACGCACACCCCGGGCGTGCGGCAGGACGCCGGGGACATCCTCGGCTACCTGCGGGCGTACTACCGCCACGTCGCGCCGGAGGACCTGCTCGACCGCGACCCGGTGGACGTGTGCGGTCCCGCGATGGTGCACCGCCACCTCGGCGAGGAGCGGCCGCAGGGGCGCGCCAACGTGCGGGCGTTCACCCCGACGATCGAGGAGTACGGCTGGGACCCCGGGCACAGCGTCGTGCAGGTGGTCACCGACGACATGCCGTACCTCGTCGACTCGGTGGTGATGGAGCTCAACCGGCACCGCCTCGCGACGCACCTGATCGTCCACCCGCAGCTCAGGGTCACCCGGGACGTGACCGGCAGCCTCCAGCGGATCGGCGCCGGCGACGGCCTCGTGCTGGAGGAGTCCTGGATCCACATCGAGATCGACCGGCAGAGCGACCGGGTGCTGCTGGACGAGCTCGAGGCCGACCTGCAGCGGGTGCTGGGCGACGTGCGCGCCGCCGTCGAGGACGAGCAGAAGATGCGCGCGCTGGCGGGCGCGATCGCGGTCGAGGTGAACGAGACGCGGCCGCCGCTGCCGGACCGGGAGATCATCGACGGCGTCGAGCTGCTGGACTGGCTGGCCGACGACCACTTCACCTTCCTCGGCTACCGCGAGTACAAGCTGGAGGACGGGCCGGACGGCGAGCAGCTGCGCGCGATCCCCGGCACCGGCCTGGGCATCCTGCGCTCCGACCAGGCGGAGTCCACGAGCTTCGCGTCCCTCCCGCAGCAGGTGCGCTCGAAGGCGCGGGAGCCGCAGCTGCTGATCCTCACCAAGGCCAACTCGCGGGCGACCGTGCACCGCTCCGCGTACCTCGACTACGTCGGGGTCAAGAAGTTCGGGGAGAACGGTGAGGTCGTCGGCGAGCGCCGCTTCCTCGGGCTGTTCACCCACACCGCCTACAGCGAGAGCATCGAGCACATCCCGGTGCTGCGGCACAAGGTGGAGGAGGTGCTGAGCCACGCCGGGCTGGCCGCCGACAGCTACGACGGCAAGGACCTCATCGAGATCCTCGAGACCTACCCCCGCGACGACCTCTTTCAGATCTCCGTCGCCGAGCTGCTGCCGATCGCGCTCGGCGTGCTGCGGCTGCGGGAGCGCAAGCAGCTGAAGCTGTTCGTCCGCAAGGACGAGTACGGCCGGTACATGTCGTGCCTGGTCTTCCTGCCCCGCGACCGGTACACCACGCAGATCCGGCTGCGCATCCAGGACATCCTGCTCAAGGCGTACGAGGGCATCTCCGTCGACTACAGCGCGATGGTCGGCGACTCGATCCTCGCCCGCCTGCACGTCGTCGTCCGGGGCGAGCGGGGCCGCCCGCTGCCCCAGGTGGACCCGGCCGACCTGGAGCGGCGCCTGATCGCCGCGACCCGGTCCTGGACCGACGACCTCGCCGAGGCGATCGTCCAGCAGTGCGGCGAGGAGCAGGCGAGCGCGCTCACCCGGCGCTACACCGACGCGTTCCCCGAGGGCTACAAGGCCGACTTCCCCGCCCGTACGGCGTGCGCCGACCTCACCCGGCTCGAGGAGCTCACCGAGCCCGGCGAGATCTCGATCAACCTGTACGAGCCGTACGACGCGCAGGCCGGCGAGCGCCGGCTGAAGATCTACCGGCTCGGCCCGCCGATCTCGCTCTCCCAGATCCTGCCGCTGCTGCAGGAGATGGGCGTCGAGGTCGTGGACGAGCGGCCGTACGAGATCGCGCGCGCCGACGGCCGCGAGGCGTGGATCTACGACCTGGGCCTGCGGTACGACCCGTCGCCGGACGTGGACGAGACCGAGGTCAAGGGGCTGTTCCAGGAGGCGTTCGAGGCCCTTTGGGACGGCAGGGTGGAGAGCGACCGGTTCAACGCGCTGGTGCTGCGCGCCGGCCTGGACTGGCGGTCCGCCATGGTGCTGCGCGCGTACGCCCGCTACCTGCGCCAGACCAGGACGACCTTCAGCGAGCGGTACATCGAGGAGGTGCTCGTCGCCAACCCGCGCGTCGCCCGCCTCCTGGTCCGGCTGTTCGAGGCGCGGCTGGACCCGCGCCTCAACCACGCCGGCGACGACCGGTCCGCCGCCGCCCACGAGGAGCTCGCGGCGGCCATCACCGAGGAGATCGAGGGCGCGCTCGACGCGGTCTCCAGCCTCGACGAGGACCGCATCCTCCGCAGCTACCTGGCGATGATCCGCGCGACGCTGCGCACGAACCACTACCAGCGGACCGCCGACGGCAGGCCGAAGCCGTACCTGTCGCTGAAGTTCGACCCCGAGGGGATCCCGGACCTGCCGCAGCCGCGCCCCAAGTTCGAGATCTTCGTGTACTCCCCGCGCCTGGAGGGCGTGCACCTGCGGTTCGGGTCGGTGGCCCGCGGCGGCCTGCGCTGGTCCGACCGCAAGGAGGACTTCCGCACCGAGATCCTCGGCCTGGTCAAGGCGCAGGCGGTGAAGAACACCGTCATCGTCCCGGCGGGCGCCAAGGGCGGGTTCGTCTGCAAGCGGCTGCCGGACCCGAGCGACCGCGAGGCGTTCCTCGCCGAGGGCGTCGCGTCGTACAAGCAGTTCATCAGCGGCCTGCTCGACATCACCGACAACCTCGTCGGCGGAGAGGCGGGGGTGGGCACCCGTAAGGGGGCCGGCCAGATGCACGTCGTGCCGGCGCCGGACGTGGTGCGGCACGACGGGGACGACACCTACCTGGTCGTCGCGGCCGACAAGGGCACCGCGACGTTCTCCGACATCGCCAACGAGGTCGCCGCGTCGTACGACTTCTGGCTGGGCGACGCGTTCGCCTCCGGCGGCTCCGTCGGCTACGACCACAAGGCGATGGGCATCACGGCGCGCGGCGCGTGGGAGTCGGTGAAGTACCACTTCCGCGGGCTCGGCGTGGATGTGCAGAAGGAGGACTTCACCGTCGTCGGCGTCGGCGACATGTCCGGTGACGTGTTCGGCAACGGCATGCTGCTGTCCGAGCACATCAAGCTGGTCGCCGCGTTCGACCACCGGCACATCTTCCTCGACCCGGACCCCGACCCGGCGGCGTCGTTCCGGGAGCGCACGCGGATGTTCGCGCTGCCGCGCAGCTCCTGGGCCGACTACGACTCCTCGCTGATCTCCAAGGGCGGCGGCGTGCACCCGCGCACCGCCAAGCGGATCTCGATCACCCCGCAGGTGCGCGCGGCGCTCGGCATCGACGACGGGGTCACGGCGATGACCCCGCACGAGCTGATCCACGCGATCCTGTGCGCCCCCGTCGACCTGCTGTGGAACGGCGGGATCGGCACGTACGTCAAGGCGTCGAACGAGAACAACGCCGACGTCGGCGACCGGGCCAACGACGCGCTGCGCGCCGACGCCACCGAGCTGCGCTGCAAGGTGATCGGCGAGGGCGGCAACCTGGGGCTCACCCAGCGGGCGCGGATCGAGTTCTCCCTCGGCGGCGGGCTGGTGAACACCGACTTCATCGACAACTCCGCCGGGGTGGACACCTCCGACCACGAGGTCAACATCAAGATCCTCCTCGACCAGGTCGTCCGCGACGGAGAGATGACCCGCAAGCAGCGGGACGCGTTGTTCCTTCAGATGACCGACGAGGTGGCCGACCTCGTGCTGCGCGACAACTACCAGCAGAACGTCGTGCTCGCCGCCGCCCGCACGCAGGCCTCCTCCATGCTGCACGTGCACGCCCGCCACCTGCGCAAGCTCGAACGCGACGGCAAGCTGAAGCGGCGGCTGGAGGACCTGCCCGACGACAAGGCCCTCGCCGAACGGCGGCAGGCGGGCCTCGGCCTGACCGGCCCGGAGTTCGCCACGCTGCTCGCCTACAGCAAGCTGACGCTGGAGGAGGAGATCCGGGCCTCCGACCTGCCGGACGACCCGCACCTCGCCACCCGGCTCGTGGAGTACTTCCCCACGCCGCTGCGGGAGCGGTTCCGCGACTACATGGACCGGCACCCGCTGCGCCGGGAGATCATCTCCACGTCCGTCGTGAACAGCCTGGTCAACAACAGCGGCACCACCTTCGCGTTCCGGATGAACGAGGAGACCGGCGCCTCGGCCTCCGACATCGCCCGCGCCTACCTGGTGGCGCGCGCGGTGTTCGACATGCCGCGGTTCTGGGGCTCGGTGGACGCCCTGGAGTCCCAGGTCGACACCGCCACGCAGATCCGGATGCGGCTGGAGGCGCGCAAGCTGACCGAGCGCGGCGCCCGCTGGCTGCTGCACAACCGGCGGATGCCGTTCGACCTGAAGGAGACGGTCGACTTCTTCGCCGGAGGCGCGGCCATCCTCGCGCCGCAGCTGCCGAAGCTGCTCACCGGCCGCGACTTGGCGGGCTTCGAGGAGCGGCGGGACCGCTTCGCCGAGGCCGGCGTGCCGGGCGAGCTGGCCGAGCAGGTCGCGATCATGGTCCCGGCCTACTCCACCTTCGACCTGGTGGAGATCGCGCACAGCACGGGCCGCCCGCTCGAGGAGGCCGCCGAGGTCTACTTCGACCTGGCCGAGCGTCTGCAGATCGCCCGGCTGCGCGAGCGCGTCATCGCGCTGCCGCGCGACGACCGCTGGCAGTCGATGGCCCGGTCGGCGCTGCGCGACGACCTGTACGCCGCGCACGCCGCCCTCGCCCGCGACGTGCTCGCCACCAGCGAGCCCGGCGCGGATCCCGAGGAGCGCCTGGCGATCTGGGCCGAGAAGAACAGCGCCGCGGTCTCGCGCGCGGGCCAGACCCTCGGCGAGATCTGGGAGAGCGACAGCTTCGGCATCGCGACCCTGTCGGTGGCGCTGCGCGCGATCCGCACGCTGGTGACCGCCAGCACCCTGCCCGGCTGAACCCTGCCGGCGGGAGACGCTCCGGTGGTCGCCGGGGCGTCTCTCCGCCCGATGATTCTTTCCGGATTCGCACAGTGATCGAATGATCACTGTGCGAATCTGTCGGCATGCTTCGACACCTCACCGCCCTGACGGTCGTCCTGCTGCCCCTGGCCGCGTGCGCCGGTTCCCCGGCGATCGCCGCGCCCGCCGTGGCCAAGGACCGGGCCGCGCAGCTGCTCGCCCACTACCAGTCCGTCAACAACCGGGCCAACGGCTCGTCCGACGACAGGCTGCTGGCCACGGTCGAGACCGGCGCCCAGCTCGACATGGACCGCGCCGAGTACCGGCGGCGCGCGGCGGCCAGGGAGAAGTACGCGCCGTTCGTCTACAGCGCCCCGGCCTACTACATCCCCCGCGAGACGGGCTTCCCCAAGTGGTTCGCGGTCGTCGCCACCGCGGGCAGGACTCGGCACGCCCTGGTCTTCACCCAGGAGCGGCCCGGCGGCGCCTGGCTGCTCACCGCGGACCCGTTCCCCGCCGCGACGATCACCGGCGTCGCCCTGGACAAGGACGGCTACGCCACCGCCGTGGCCCCCGACGACGGCAAGACGGCGCCCGCGCCGGGCAAGATCGCCGCGGTGCACGCCGCCACGCTGACGCGCGGCACGTCCGGCATGGCCCCCGGCCCGTACACCGACCAGGCGCACGACGCGCTGGTCAAGGCGGAGGCCGCGCTCAAGCGCCGGGGCGTGACGCTCACCTCCGACTTCCGGCCGGACCGCCAGCAGGCGTTCGCGTTGCGCACCACCGACGGCGGCGCGCTCGTCTGGTACGTCGTGCGGCAGAGCGAGAGCTACGACCTGGCCAGGCCGGGGCTCATCGGCAACGGCGGCGACCTGGCCGGCCTGATCAACGGGAAGGTCCGCCGGCACCTGGACACGACCGCGCTGACGCAGTACCTCGCCGTGGTCCCTCCGCAAGGCGCGGCCAAGGTCGTCGGAAGCTACCGGAAGGCGATCCAGGCCACCGCGTCCTAGCGATAAGTTCCTGGCATGCGTCACCGCCGTGTCGCGCCGGCCGTGCTGGCGATCCTCCTGCTCGCCGCCTGCCAGGACGGCCACGACGACGGCGACGCCGGGGGCGACACCGCCGTTCCCGCCGTCTCGGCGGACGCCTCGGCGCAGGTCCTCGCGGCCTACGTACGCCACTACAACCGGGCGGTCACGGCGGGTGACGTCAAGGAGTGGCGGGAGGTGGGCACCGACGCGATCGGCGCCACCGCCGAGGCCGCCCTGCGCCTCGGCGGCGGACGGCCACCGCGCACCGGCGCGATCTCCCTGCGCAACCCCGTGATGTACGTCCCGCGGCTGCGCGGCACGCCCCGGTGGTTCGCGGTGTCGGCGCTGGAGCGTAAGGGCGGCACCGAGCGCCCGCTCTTCGCGGTGTTCGTGCAGAAGAACGCGAAGTCGGCGTGGAGACTGTCGAGCCGGGTCTACTTCCACGGGGATCCGCCCCGGATCGCCACGGACGAGCAGGGCTACGCCGTCGCGGTCGACCCGGGTGCCGGCACGCCGGCGACGACACCGTCCGCGCTGCCGGCGGCGCACGCCGCGTACCTCGACCGCGGAAACGACGGGTCGATCGTGCCGGGTGACACCGCCCGCGCCTGGCGGACCGCCGAGGCCAGGCAGGAGCGGCAGCTACGTGATCACGGGGTGACCGTCTCCGGCCGGTCCGCGCCCACCGGCTACCCCGTCTACGCGCTGCGGACCGACGACGGCGGCGCCATCGTGTCCTACTCGCTGCGCCGCACGACCACCTACACGGCGACCGGCAGCGGCGACGTCGCGGTCCTGCCCGCGGACGTCCGCACCTACCTCCACGGCAGGTCCGCGCACCGGGTGACGGCGACCTGGGTGTGGCGGGCCGTCACCTACCTGCCCGTACGAGGCCGGGCGACGGTGCTGATCGAGGCCTTCGACCTGGCCTCCGCCCAGGCGTCCTGAGATCCGGACGCCTACTTGCTGGGGACGGACGCCTTGACGGTGCCGCCGTCGGCGCCGATGATCTGCGCCTTGACGGTGCCGTCCTCCTTCTTCGGCTTGGCCGGGACCACCGCGACGTACTGCATCGTCTGGCTGATGTCGATCTCGCTCTTCACGGACTTCGACGTCAGGAAGGGTGCGGCGTCGTCGGGGACCGGGAAGTGGTCCGTCTTGTCCTTGCCCTTGCTCTTGGTGATCACCGTGTCGCGGCTGAGGGCGTAGAGCACGAGCCCTCCGCCGTCCGCGGTCGCCAGCGGGAAGATCGGGAAGGACGTCGCGGCGTACACGACGCTGTTGTGCAGCCCGGCCTTCTTCGCCTTCTTGTTCTTCATCGCCTTCTGGTCGGTCGCGTAGTAGCCGGTGGTGTACTTCCCGGCGCGCATGACCTGGGCGGCGACGTTCTGCGGGCCCTCCTCGGCGAGGGTCGCCTGGATCGAGGGCACCAGCCGCGGCGGGATCAGCAGGGCGTTGTCGAAGGTGGCCAGGGCCTTGGCGTAGCCATCGGAGTCGACCGCGATCTTCGGGGGCTTCTGCTTGTCGTCGAGCACCGCCAGCGCGCTCAGCCGCCAGCGCTGCACCGACTTGGTCCGCAGGAACCCCATGTACACGGTGTGGGGATCCTTGCCGTCCGCCGTCGTCCGGCGGGCGCTCACCACGAACCACTGCGGCCCCGTCAGCAGCAGGTGCGGCACGTAGAAGACCGGTTTACCGTAGACGTAGCGGGGGACCGGGTCGCCCGCCGCGACGGCCCGCCGGAACGCCGCGGCCGTGAGCTGCGACTGCCCCTCGCTGGTCCACCACAGGGCGAGGCGCTCGTCCCCGCTGGCCCGGGCCACGTCGTCGTTGTTCACGAACGAGTGGAACGCCTTGGCCGCGACGTCGGGGGTCAGCGGCTCGGGCGGGGGGCTGCTGCTCTCGGCGGCGACCGGGCTCGCGCGCACCGTGCGGTGTGGCTTGCCCGAGCAACCCGCGGCGGCGGTGATGGTGAGCACCGCCACGAGTGTGGACGCAACCGCCTTGTTCATGTTCCCCGGCCTTCGCTACAGCTATCGGGCAGAGTATGCCAGGGATCTCCGAGTACGCCCTCGCGCGGTCCGGTCCCGGGGCCCGCGGAAGACCGACGGAGCGCGTACGCGGAGAGTACGGGCACGGGTAGGCTTCGAACGTGGCAGTCATGGATCCCTCGGAAGAGATGAAGGAACTCGGCTCGATGCTGACCGGCATCGAGGCCGTCCTCGACCTCGACGCGATGCGCCGCGACATCGCGGAGCTACGTGAGCAGGCTGCCGACCCCGATCTGTGGAACGACCAGGACCGCGCCCAGGCGGTGACCCGGCGGCTGTCCTACCTGGAGGGCGAGCTGGGCAAGGTCGAGGGCCTGCGCAGCCGCCTCGACGACGCCGCCGTGCTGTTCGAATTGGCCTCGGAGGAGGGCGACGACGACGCCCGCGGCGAGGCGGAACGCGACCTCGGCACGCTCCGCAAGGAGATCGAGCAGCTCGAGGTCCGCACCCTCATGTCCGGGGAGTACGACGCCCGTGAGGCGCTCGTCACGATCAATTCCCAGGCCGGGGGCGTGGACGCCGCCGACTTCGCCCAGATGGTGCAGCGGATGTACCTCCGCTGGGCCGAGCGCCACGGCTACCCGACCGAGATCTACGAGACGTCCTTCGCCGAAGAGGCGGGCATCAAGTCGACGACCTTCACGGTCAAGGCGCCGTACGCCTACGGCACCCTGCGCGGCGAGCACGGCACCCACCGCATGGTCCGGATCTCGCCGTACGACAACCAGGGCCGCCGGCAGACCTCGTTCGCCGGCGTCGACGTGGTGCCGGTGGTGGAGCAGACCGACCACGTCGACATTCCCGAGGACGAGCTGCGCATCGACGTCTACCGGTCGAGCGGCCCCGGCGGCCAGGGCGTCAACACGACCGACTCGGCGGTGCGGATCACCCACCTGCCGACCGGCATCGTCGTCTCCTGCCAGAACGAACGCAGCCAGCTGCAGAACCGCGCGACCGCGATGTCGGTGCTGCAGGCCAAGCTCCTGGAGCGCAAGCGACAGGAGGAGGCCGAGCGGATGAACGAGCTGCGCGGTGAGACGACGAGCTCCTGGGGCACGCAGATCCGCAACTACGTGCTGCACCCGTACCAGATCGTCAAGGACCTGCGCACGGGCGTCGAGGCGGGCAACCCGACGGCGGTCCTCGACGGCGACATCGACGAGTTCATCGAGGCCGAGATCCGGTGGATGCGCCGCCGCGAGGCCGGCGAGGACCAGGACTAGGCCCTACGGCCCGGCTGAAGGCCTGAGCCGGGCCCGGGGGCCCGGCCAGGTCAGTGCAGGCCCAGCCGGAGCGCGATCAGCAGCGTCAGCGCCAGGATCAGGGCGCCGACGATGAGGATGGGGGACAGGCCGAACGGCCCGGTGCGGTGCACCTCCGCCCGTGCCGCGCGGCAGGCGGGGCAGCGCCCCTCGACGACGGGGCCCGAGCATCGCGCGCAGATCAGATGTTCGCAGCTCATCCGGCTCCTTCCTGAACGTCCGGCGGGAATCCGTTCAGCCTATGCGTTCCTGGCCGGTGGCCCGCCGTCAATCGGCGACGGGTGTCCGTGATGCCCGGTTGCTTTCCCTCGGTGTACCCAAGTTGGACTATCCATGCCAGTCTCCCCTCTAGACTGCTGCTTGGCCAATCGGCCCGCCAAGCCGGGAAGCCGCGGCAGGGCGTCTGTCAGACGGAAAGACAGTCGTCGCCGTCCCCAGCCCCTAGACTGGCACGTCGTGATGCAGCCGTGATCCACTTTGATAACGTCACCAAGGTCTATTCGCACCAGAGTCGACCGGCCCTGCAGGGTGTCAACGTGGCCGTGGAGAAGGGCGAGTTCGTCTTTCTCGTCGGTCCTTCCGGGTCCGGCAAGTCGACCTTCCTGCGCCTGATCCTCAAGGAGGAGCGGCCGACGCAGGGCGGTATCCACGTCGCCGGCAAGGACCTGAGTCGGCTGAGCAACTGGAAGGTCCCGCACCTGCGCCGCCGTATCGGCTGCGTGTTCCAGGACTTCCGGTTGCTGCCCAACAAGAACGTCTACGAGAACGTCGCGTTCGCTCTCGAGGTCATCGGGAAGCCGCGGCGTTTCATCCGTAAGGTGGTCCCCGAGGTCATCGACCTGGTCGGCCTCGAGGGCAAGGCCCACCGGATGCCCGACGAGCTCTCCGGCGGCGAGCAGCAGCGCGTCGCCATCGCGCGGGCGTTCGTCAACCGGCCGATGATCCTCCTGGCCGACGAGCCGACGGGGAACATCGACCCGGCGACCAGCATCGGCATCATGAAGGTGCTCGACCGGATCAACCGGACGGGCACGACCGTCGTGATGGCGACGCACGACGCGGCGATCGTCGACGCGTTCCGCAAGCGAGTGGTCGAGCTGGAGGACGGCCGCGTCGTGCGCGATCAGTCGCGCGGCGTCTACGGCCAGGCGTACGGCGGCGTCTAGCGGACCGCCCACCAGGCGCGGGCCGGCGTTCGACAGACCGCCGGCCAGGCGCGGAACGGCCTGTCGCCGACCGCGCCGCCGCGCCGCCACGACCACCACCCGGACGACCAAGGACAGCGAGGCATGCGGGTACAGTTCGTTCTTCAGGAGATCTGGATCGGTCTCCGCCGGAACCTCACGATGACCATCGCGCTCATCGTCACCGTCGCGATCGCGATGGCGCTGTTCGGCACGGGTGTGCTGCTGAAGATGCAGGTCGACAAGTCCAACAACTACTGGTCGGACAAGGTCGAGGTCTCGATCTACCTGTGCAACAAGCTCAGCGCCAACCCGAACTGCAAGAAGACGGAGCCGAACCAGAGCGAGAAGGACGCGATCCGCAAGCAGCTGGAGTCGATGCCGCAGGTCGCGAAGGTCGTCCCGGAGACGGCGCAGGAGGCGTACCAGCGCGCCAAGGAGCAGTTCAAGGACAGCCCCGGCATCGCCGGCTCGATTCAGCCGGGTGACATCCCCGACTCCTTCCGGGTGAAGCTCAAGGACCCGAAGAACTTCGCGGCGGTCGTCGCCCAGATGAGCAACCGGGAGGGCGTCGACCAGGTGGTCAACGAGCGCGCCATCCTGGACAAGTTCTTCAAGATCCTCAGTGGCTTGCAGTGGGCGGCGCTGATCATCGCCGCGATCCAGCTCATCGCGGCCGTCCTCTTGGTGGCGAACACCATCCGCCTGTCGGCGTTCAACCGGAGGCGGGAGACCGGCATCATGCGGCTGGTCGGCGCCTCGAACGTCTACATCCAGTTGCCGTTCGTCCTCGAGGGCGCGATCGCGGGTCTGGTCGGCGGTGTGTTCGCGGCCATCCTGCTGAGCTTCTCGAAGGTCTTCCTGCTCGGCAGGCTGCAGAAGAACCTGCAATTGGCGACGCCGCTCGGCTGGCTCGACGTGACCACGGTCATCGTCGCGTCGATGTGCTTCGGCATCCTGCTGTGCGCCCTGGCGTCCTTCCTCACTCTGCGCCGCTATCTCAAGATCTGACGCTACTCCCGGCGATATGCCGGTCCGGTGATCAGGTCGCTCGTAGAATCCTCGCATGCCCCGGCTGACCGGTCGTGTGCTCCGCGGGGCGGCCGCCGTGGCCGCTCTGGCGGTGGTGTACGTCATGGACGCCGGGGCGGGCGGGACGGGCACCCACGCGTCGGCGCGGCGGGAGCCCCCCGGGCGGAACACCCGGCCGGCCGGGCGGGCGGCGATCGAGCCGGCCCTGACGGCGCCGGATCCCGCCTCGGCGGGGCCGGACGACTCGATCCCGCCGGGCTCTCTGGTTCCGCCGGGCGTCTCGGCGGCGCCGGACCCGGCGGGGGAGCGCGCCGTGATCGCGGAGACGCTGCGCCGCCTCGGCGACCGCTGGGCGCGGTTCTACACGGCGGCGGAGTTCAGCGGCCTGGAGGCCACCCTGAACGGCTGGTACAGCGGCGTCGGCCTGTGGCTGGCGAAGGCCGGGAGCGACGTCCGGATCGTCGGCGTCCAGCCGGGTTCGCCCGCCGAGCACGCGGGCGTGCGCCCCGGTGACGTCGTCTCGGCGGTCGACGGCACCGCGACCCGTGACCTGACGGTCGCCGCCGTCGCCGCGGCGCTGCGGGGCCGGCCCGCCACGGGCGTCGGCCTCGCCGTCCGCCGCGACGGCGTGCCCCTGCGGTTCGCGCTGGTACGGACGGCCGTGCCGTCGCACGACGTGAGCGCGTCCCTCACCGCCGACGGCGTGGTCGTGATCCGGATCGCGGCGTTCACCCGGGGAGTCGGGCGGGAGGTGCGCGCGGCGGTGGCCGGCCGGCCCGGGCGGCGCGGCGGCGTCCTGCTCGACCTGCGGGCGAACCCCGGCGGCCTGCTGGACGAGGCCGTCGACACCGCCTCGGTCTTCCTGCCGGGCGGTCCCGTGGCGACCTTCGAACGCGCCGGGGCCCCGCCGGAGCGGCTCCTGGCCGGTCCGGGCGGCGACACCACGGATCCGCTCGTCGTCCTCGTCGACGGGGGCACGGCCAGCGCCGCCGAGGTGGTCGCGGGCTCATTGCGGGACCGAGATCGCGCAGTGATCGTCGGATCGCGTACCTTCGGAAAGGGGTCGGTGCAGGAGCCGTTGCGGCTGGCCGACGGATCCGCGATCGAACTCACCGTCGGTCGATACCGGACTCCGAGTGGCCGTAACCTCGATGGGTCCGGGATCGACCCCGACGTCGCGGTCAACGCGAACCGCCCACCCCGGGAGGCCGAGCGACGCGCGCTCACGGTCGTGCGCGGGCTGTCGGCCACCCTGCCGAAGAAGGACCGAGGCTGAGTCATTGCCACGCGAAGAGGGACGCAAACTGATCGCGCAGAACAAGCGCGCGCGTCACGATTACCACATAGAGGACACCTACGAGGCGGGCCTCGTGCTCACCGGCACCGAGGTGAAGTCACTGCGCGCCGGGCGGGCCAACCTCACGGACGGGTACGCTCTGATCCGCGACGGAGAGGTCTGGCTCGAGGGAGTGCACATTCCCGAATACACGATGGGGACGTGGACCAACCACGCGGCGCGTCGTCCCCGGAAGCTGCTGCTGCACCGGCGAGAGATCGGCAAGCTGATCGGTAAGACCAACGAGCCCGGCCGTACGCTGATCCCGCTCACCCTCTATTTCAAGGACGGCAAGGCGAAGGTGGAGATCGCGGTCGCGCGCGGCAAGCGCGAGTACGACAAGCGACAGGACATCGCCAAGCGGGACGCCGTCCGGGAGATGGAGCGGGCCCGCGCCGCACGGCTGCGGAGGCGCTGAGGGTGGGTATCCGACGGCTCCGGTCGGCGGCCGGACTGGCCGCGGCCCTGCTGGCCACGACGGCGACCGCCGGCTGTTTCGCCGAGCCCTCGCCGCTGCCGACGATCCGCAACTTCCTCGTGTCCTGGCAGAACGGCAACTACCGTAACGCCGCGAAGGAGACCGACGGGGACCGGACCGCGGTCGCGGCGGTCCTCTCCGCCCTGCCGTCCCAGCTGGACCTGGCGTCGCTGCGCCTCGCGCTCGGCCGCGTGCGGCAGACCGGCGAGGACGCGACGGCCCAGTTCGCGGTCAGCATCGACCTCGGCGACGGCGGCCAGCCGTGGAGCTACGGCAGCTCGATGCGGCTGCACCGGACGAACGGCAAATGGAAGGTCGTCTGGAGTCCGTCGATCATCCACCCGCAGCTGGGGCAGGGCCAGCGGCTCGCCATCGTCACCACGACGCCGACGCGCCAGCCCATCGTCGACAACAAGGGCAAGACGCTCCTCAAGAAGGTCGAGGTCGACGTCTTCGGCGTGACGCCCGGCAGGCTCGCCAACGCCGAGCAGACGCTCGGCCAGCTGGCGAAGATCACCCATCTGGACAAGGACCGGGTGCTCGCCCACGTACGGTCCGCGCCGCCGCAGAAGTTCCTGCCGCTGGTGACCCTCCAGGTACCCCAGCAGGCCGGCGACGCCGCCCAGCTCCGGCAGGTGCCCGGCGTGGAACTGCGGTCCAAGCCGGCGTACGTCGCGCCCGCGGTCGCCGACGAGATCGTGGGCGACCTCGGCCCGGCCACCGCCGAACGCCTTCAGCAGGTCGGCGCGCCGTACCAGCCCGGTGACACGATCGGCGTCTCCGGACTGCAGGTGCTGGAGCAGCGGAAGCTGGCCGGCACCCCCACCGTCCAGGTCGTGGCGCAGGACCCCTCCGGGGCCGACGAGAAGATCCTCAACGAGGTCCGCGGCACGCAGAGCCAGTCCGTCGCCACGACGATCGACCGCAGGACGCAGGACGCCGCCGAGGCCGCGCTGAAGGCGGTGCCCTACCCGGCGTCCCTCGCCGCGATCGACCCGTACACCGGCGCCGTCCTCGCGGCCGCGGACAACACCATGGCCCGCAAGAACGACGCCCACCAGAGCGATGACCCCTCGCAGCAGGGCAGCACCGCGCTGAACGGGCACTACCCGCCGGGCATGACGTTCAGCATCGTGACGACCCGGGCGCTCCTGCAGCACGACCAGAAGATCACCTCGCCGCCCTGCAAGAGGGGCACGCAGAACATCGGCGGGCAGGAGTTCACCTACTCCGGACGGGTCGGCAAGACCTTCTCGTCCAACTTCGCCGTGAGCTGCACGACGGCGTTCGCCGCGCTGTACCGCAACGTCGCCCCGCAGGACCTGCGCGTCAGCGCGGCCCGCTTCGGGCTCGGCGCGCCGTGGAGCCTGCCCGTGCCGGCGTTCTCCGGCTCGGTGCCCCTGGCGGCCAATGACGCCGAGCGCGCCGCCGAGATGGTCGGTCAGGGGAAGATCGAGGTCAGCCCGCTGTCGATGGCGCTGGTCGCCGGCGCCGTCGCGAGCGGCACCTGGCGGCCGCCGCAGCTCCTGAAGGACTCCCCGCAGTCGATCCAGCCCCAGCCGCTGAGCGGCAGCACCGACTCGATCACGCAGCTCCAGAGCCTCATGCAGACGTCCGTCCGCAGCGGCGCGGCCCGGCAGGCGAAGGTCCCCCCTCGTCCGGTGGCCGGCGTCACCGCGATGGTGCCGTACGGCAACGGCAAGGTCGTCTCCTGGTTCGTCGGGTACCGGCAGGACGTCGCCTTCGCGATCGCGGTCGAGGGCAAGGTCTCGGCGGCGAGCCTGGCGGCGGCATTCCTGCGGGCGAAGCACTGAACAGCGAGGTGTCCTGACCGGCCGAAGTGACCGGCGTGACGGCTTTGTCATTTCTTGACTCTCGGGCCGCAACCATCCGCGCGTGACCGGGCGTCTTAACGAGTGACTGAGACACCGCTTGGGGGGTTGCGGACTCAGTCGCCGTGATGAGACCAGAGCCTCGTCTCGGGGGAGGCTCTGTCGTCCGGACCGGCCCGACCCTGCCGGTCACCCCCGTGGGTGTGCCTAGTCCACACCCACGGGGGTTCTCATCTTTCCGGCCCCGATCACCCATCACCCGGACCGGCCCTCCGGCGGGAATGACGTTGGCATCCCCGGTGTTGAAGATGTACGGTCAGCGTGACGGGCGCTTCGGTGCCCGGTTGACAACTCAAGAGGGGGTGACCGGTTTCGACTTCGGTATGTCGAGACACGGGGAAGCGGGCCGAGGGTTGCGGTTGTGACCTCGTAAATCCTGTAACCGCAAAAGAACAAGTGCCAACTCTAAGCGCACTCAGTTCGCCCTCGCCGCCTAAGGCGAGATAGCGAACTTGTCAGCCCGGGAGTGTCTCCGGCCCGGGACCTGGCATCGCTAGGAGACTCAACCTGCCGCTCCGGCCACGGGAGCGACAGGGAAACCTAACAGTGGCTGAGCCTGTCGGCGACACGCCTGCGTGAGCGCCGGGGCTGAGAAAACGACTAGCAGGCTGCGCCCGGAGAAGCCCTGTCTTGGTACTGAAGGACGCGGGTTCGATTCCCGCCACCTCCACTCGGGCCTGGGGCCAGTGTGGTCGGAAGCTAGCGCTTCCTCCCGCACTGGCCCTTCGTCATTTCTTTCGGGGGGACGACCCCCCGAGCCCCCCG
>NZ_JAMXMW010000022.1:0-175801 GCF_024055675.1 Actinoallomurus rhizosphaericola
ACGCGCCGCGCCGCCTGCCGCACACTCCGGCCGAAGGACCCCCGGGGGTCAGGACTCCGGGAGGCCGGCGCGGAACACCGTGCCCGGCCCGCTCACCTCGATGGGGCCGCCGCGGTGCTCGGCGAAGGCGGCCCGGCCCCGGGTCAGCTCCGCCGTCTCGCCGTCGCGGCGCAGCTCGACGCGGCCCTCGGTGCACAGGAGCAGCTGCGGGCCGCCCGCGGGCAGCACCGCGCCGTCGGCGGCGTCGACCCGGGACAGCCGGAACTCCGGCGCGGGCGTGAGGTAGACCTCCTCGCCGGCCCTACGGACCGGGTCCAGGACGTCCGGCCGCCCCGGCTCGAACGAGGCGATCTTCAGGAGCTCCGGGACGTCGACGTGCTTGGGCGTCAGGCCGGCGCGCAGCACGTTGTCCGAGCCGGCCATGAGCTCCACGGCCGTCCCGGAGAGGTAGGCGTGCGGCACGCGCGGCGGGACGTACACCGCCTGGCCGGGCGCGAGACGGACCTCGTTGAGCAGCATCGCGAGGATGACGCCCATGTCGCCGGGGTAGCGCTCGGCGAGCGTGGCGTACGGCTCGCCGGCGACGGCGGCGGCCTCGGGGACGACCCGGTCCGGGTCCGGCCAGGTGAGCACCGCGCGTACGGCCGCGCGCACGTCGCCCGCCGCGAGCAGGTCGGCGACGGGACGCAGCGCCGGGACCTTGCCGAGCAGGCCGGCGCTCTCGCCGGGGTCGCGCAGCCCGCACAGCGCGTGCACGTCGGTCAGCGCGCACAGCAGCTCCGGTTTGGGCCAGTCGTCCTTGTAGTTGCGCGCCGGGTCGCCGGGCGGGGTCTGCTCGGCGGCGTACCCGCGCTCGGCCTGCTCCCGGTCCGGGTGGACCTGCAGGGACAGCGGGGCGTCGATCGCCAGGACCTTCAGCAGGAACGGCAGCCGGGGCCCGAAGCGGGCGAGCGCGGCGGAGCCGAGCGCGCCCTCCGGGTCGGCCGCGATGTGCTCGTCCAGGGACGGGCCGGCGGGCAGGCGCGACGGCGCGGCCGGGTGCGCGCCGATCCACAGCTCGGCCTGCGGCCGTTCGGTGGGCGACGGCCGGCCGAGGAGGTCGGCGAGCACGGTGTGCGAGCCCCAGGCGTACTCCTGGACGGGGTTCTCCAGCAGGTACATCGTCAGACGAGCTCCGGGTCGTGGGCGAGGGCGGCGGCGCCGAGCAGTCCGGCCTCCGCGCCGAGTTCTGAGGGGACCACGGCGACGCGCCGGACGAAGGCGAGGCCGGCGTAGTCGCCCATCGCGCGGACGAGCGGAGGCTCCAGCACGTCCCAGGAACGGGACACGCCGCCGCCGATGACGACGCGGTCGAGGTCGCACAGCGCGGCGGCCGACGCGATCCCGGCGGCCAGGCCCCGGCAGGCGCGCTCGAACGCCGCGACCGCCACCGGGTGCCCCGTGCGGGCGTCGGCCGCGAGGGCGGCGCCGTCGGGGGCCGGATGCGTCCAGCCGTTGCCGAGGGCCCAGCGCACCATCGCGGGGCCGGAGGTCAGGGTCTCGACACAGCCCCGTGATCCGCAGGGGCACGGCTCGCCGTTCAGGTCGACCACGGTGTGCCCGACGTGCCCGGCGTTGCCGGTCGGCCCGGCGTACACCCGCCCGTCGAGGATCAGTCCGCCGCCGACGCCGGTCGAGACGACCATCCCCAGCATGGCCCGGCTGCCGCGGCCCGCGCCGTGGCGGTACTCCGCGACCGCGCCGGCGACCGCGTCGTTCGCCAGCGTCACGGGCGGCCCGCCGAGCAGGGCGGCGAGCCGGTCGCGGACGGGGAACTCCCGCCAGGACCGGATGTTCACCGGGCTCACGGTGCCCGCGACGGCGTCCAGCGGCCCGGCACTGCCGATGCCCGCCGCCGTGACGGTCTCCTCCCCCAGGGCCTCGCCGACGACGGCGGCCAGGGCGGCCCACACCGTCTCGGTGTCACCGCGCGGGGTCGGGCGGACGACGTGCCCGCGCAACCGGCCGTCCGGCTCGACGAGCGCGGCGGCGAGCTTGGTGCCGCCGATGTCGACGGCGAGGACGGCGGATCCGGGCGGTCCGTCCGGGACCGCCCCTGTCGTGTCGGGGGCCGTCGCGGGGACGACGCCGGTCATGTTCGCAGCTCCAGCACGCGCACACCATACGGCCCGAGCGTGATCTCTTCATCTCCGGCACCGCCGTTGCCCGCGATGAGGGGGCGAACGGTGAGCTCGGCGTCCGCCTGACCGACGAGCACGGCGAACCGCGTTCCGTCCGGCCGGACCAGGACGTCGGCCGACACGCGCGGGTCCTCGACCCGTACGGGCCGCCGCGCGCCGGCCAGGTCCGCCAGCGCGTCGTAGATCCGGTACGTCGGCTCGGGGTTCACCCGTGGGGTGACGGCGGCCATGTGCTCCAGCGGGTACGTGCACAGCACGATCCATCCGTCGCCGCAGCGCCGGCGCAGCAGGGCGGGCCGGTCGTGGCCGTCCACCGCGACGACCTCCGCCGTCGTCGGCCGGACCGGCAGGTAGGCGCGGCTGTGCTCGGTCCCGCCGGCGCGGAACGCCAGGGTGGCGCCGCCCTTGAGCGGGGCCAGGTCGGCGGTGAGGGTGAGCTCGACCACGTCGTCCTCGATCGGGTCGTTCAGGCCGTACGCCAGCCGGTGCTCGACGCCGAACATGGCGTTCATGTGGGAGTACCACGGGCCGCGCTGCCGGCCGTGCGGGCCCGCCGAGTACGAGACGTACACGACCGCGCCGCCGCGCGCCAGCTCTTCGAGGCGGCGCCAGCCGGGCGCGGTGAGCTGCTTGGCCGACGGCACGAGGTAGAGGCGCGCGTCGCCGGCGATGCCGTCGTACTCCCGCGTCAGGCCGGGCGCCAGGTCGGCGGCGCGGGCGGCGATGTACGCCTGCCGGAGGGTGTCGAAGACGTACGTCCGGTCGCCGGGCTCGGTGAACGGGAAGGCGCCCTCCAGGACCTCCGGCACCACGATGGCGGTGTCGGTGTCCGCCCGCGCGCAGGACGTCAGGTCGAGCCGGGCGAGCGTGGCGGCGAAGTCCCGCATCTCCCGCAGGACCGGCTTCGGCGTGCCGTCGGCGGTGGTCAGGCCGAAGTGCAGCTCGAAGGGGTGGTGGCGGTACGGCGGCTGGTCGGGCAGGTCGAAGTCGGTGTTGTTCCACGCGATCCAGCCGGTGGCCCCGGCGAGGAGGCTGTTGTAGAGGACCTGCCGGTAGTAGTGCGCGGCGTTGTCGTCGGCGACGAAGTCGGAGGAGCAGCCGAACTCCTCGAGCACGACCGGCCGCCCGAACGCCCCCGCCAGCTCGCAGACGAACGCCGCGCCGTAGTGCTGGCGGACCGGGTCGTTCTCCATCCGGTAGACGTGCGGGCCCACGAAGTCGGTGAGCGCGGCGAGCGCGCGGACGGAGAACCCGTTGTCGGCGCCCGTGACCTCGACGCCCCAGGCGCCGTCGCCGATGGAGACCGGCTCCCGCGCGCCGCCGGCGCGGACGGCCTGCACCATGAGCTGTGCCCAGCTGGTCACCTGGTCGGCCGGGGCGGTCCCGCCGTAGATGGGCATCTCGTTGGTGATCAGCCAGCCGGCGATCGCGGGGTGGCCGGCGAACCACCGGGTCAGCTGCTCGGCGAACCACGCCTGCCGGGCCACCATCCACACGTCCGTGTACAGGTCCCGGCCCTGCCGCCAGGCCGGGTCCCAGTTCTCGCCCGACATGTGGCCGACGATGAAGGTCGGAATCGTGCGCATCCCGCGCTCGGCGTGCGCCTCCAGGAAGTCGGCGTACCGCTCCACGAGGGCCGCGTCGAGGCGGTCCGGCTCGGGCATGAAGTCGGGCCAGTAGAAGAACGACCGGGTGACGTTCAGGCCGTGGTCGGCCAGCACCCGCAGTTCGTCGCGGACGACCTCGGGGTCGTACGACCGCCACATGAGCGGCCCGCCGGTACGGGACCAGTAGTTCGCGCCGAGCCACGCCGGGCCGGGCAGCTTGCGGAAGTCGCGTCGCATCGAGGATGCCTCCAGCTCGAGTCGGCGGTCAGGACTTGACGGCGCCCGCGGTGAGCCCGTGGACGAGGAACCGCTGCAGGGCGAGGAACCCGACCACCACCGGCAGGCTGATGACCAGCGAGGCGGCCATCACCTGGTTCCAGTAGACGTTCGCCTGGGTGGCGTACCCGCGCAGGCCGACGGCGAGCGTCCGGGTGGAGTCGTCGGTCAGCACGGAGGCGAACAGCACCTCTCCCCAGGCCGTCATGAACGCGTAGATCGCCACCGCGACCACGCCCGGCGCGGCCACCGGCAGGACCACCCGCAGGAGCGTCCGCAGCGGGCCGGCGCCGTCGACGCGCGCCGCCTCGTCGAGCTCGCGCGGGATCGTGTCGAAGTACCCCGCGATGAGCCAGATGGAGAACGGCAGCGCGAACGTCAGGTACGTGATGGTCAGGCCGGTGCGGCTGCCGTACAGCCGGATTCCGGTGTACTTTTCGACGTTGACGAAGATCAGGAACAGCGGCAGCAGGAACAGGATGCCGGGGAACATCTGGGTCGACAGCACGGTGGTCAGGAAGGTGCCGCGCCCGGCGAAGCGGTACCGGCTGACGGCGTACCCGGCGAGGATCGCGATCGCCACCGACAGGACGGTCGCCGAGACCGAGACGACGAGGCTGTTCACGAAGTAGCGGCCGAGCGGCACCGTGCGCCACATGTCGACGAACGGCCGGAACGTCACGTGCGTCGGCAGCCAGGTGAAGCGGCCCTGCACGTCCTTCAGCGGCTTGATCGACGAGACCGCCATGACGTACAGCGGCAGCACGGTGAACAGCGCGAACAGGCCGAGGACGACCGGCCGCGCCCAGCGCAGCGTACGTGACTCACGCATGGCGGCTCCTCAGCCGTCCGACGCCGAGGTACCCCAGCGTGACCACCATCAGGAACGCCAGGAGCAGGACGGACATCGCCGAGCCGAGCCCGAAGTTCCAGGTGATGAAGGACGCGTTGTAGATGTGGATCGAGATCATGTCGGCGGCCGCGGGCGGCTGGTCGAACAGGATGTACGCGACGTTGAAGTCGTTGAACGTCCACAGGAACAGCACGAGCAGCAGGACCCGGTTGACCGGCCGCAGCAGCGGCAGCGTCACCCGCCGGAAGACGCCGAACGAACCGGCGCCGTCGATGGCCGCCGCCTCGTACAGGTCGCCGGGGATGCCCTGCAGCCCCGCCGTGACGGTGAGGAACGCGAACGGCCACATCCGCCAGACCGCGATGATCACCACGGCGGCGAAGCCGCGGTCGCCGAGCAGCCAGAACGGATGGCCGTGCGTCACCTTCAGCTCGTCCGCCAGCAGGGCGTTCACCATGCCGGTGTCCCGCTGGAACATGAACCGCCAGGTGATGACGGCGGTGAACACCGGCAGCGCGTACGGGATGAGGAACAGCGTCCGCAGCGCCCCCCGGCCGGGGAAGGGCCGCTGCAGGAGCACGGCGGCGACCGTCCCGAACAGCCACGAGCAGCCGACGACCACCGCCGTGATCGCCAGCGTGACGAGGAAGGACTGCAGCAGGTCCTTGCCGACGGGGCCGTGCGCGTTGACCGCGATCCGGTAGTTGGACAGCCCCCCGTACGGCGCCTGCGTCCAGTTGCGGATGAAGAACTGGGTGAGGTGCAGCAGGCTCATCCACGCCCCGACCAGCATCGGGATGATGTGGATGGCCAGCTCGGCGACGAGGGCGGGCAGCAGCAGGACGTACGGCAGCGCCTTGACGCGGCGCCGGGGCCGGGGCGAGGGGCGCCCGGGAGTGCGGGCGGGCGCACTCCCGGGGGCCGTGACGGTTCGTGCCACCGGTCAGCCGCCCGCCTGCATCTTCTTGTTCGCGTCGGTGAGCTTGGCGCGGATCGTCGCCTCGTCGACGGGACGGCCCGCGGCGGCGTCGGCGAGCAGGCCCTTGACGGTGTTGCCGACGAGGGTCTCGAACTGGGCCTCCTGCGGGATCATCGGCAGGGTCTCGGCCTCGTCGGCCAGCACCGCGCGGAACGTGCGGGTCGCGGGCGTCTGGAACCTCGGGTCGTCGTACGCCTGCGGGACCACCGGCAGGCTCCCCCACGCCGCGTTGAGGATCTTCTGCTCCTCCGGGCTGGTCAGGAACTCGACGAACTTCAGCGCGCCGTCCTTGTTGCCGGAGTTCTTGAACACTCCGACGTTGATGCCCGCGACGTGGCTGGCGACCCGGCGCCCGCCCGGCGGGAGCGGATCGGGCAGCGGGATCGGCGTGACGCCGTAGTCGGAGTCCTTCATGCCGTTCTCGCGCAGCCCGGCGGTGGCGAAGCTCTGGATCATCATCATGGCGAACCGGCCGCGCGCGAAGTCCCCGAGGATCTGGTCGTTGTTGAGGTACTCCGCGTCGGCCGGGTCGACCACCTTGTCGGCGCCCAGCAGGTCGACGTACTGCCGGACGCCGGCCACCATCGCCGGCGAGTCGAAGCCGGGCTGCCCGCCCTGGAACAGCCGGGCGCCGTGCTGCGCGCCGAACATGAACGCGAAGTGCGCGGCCTCGGTGTAGCTCGCGCCCTCGATCCCGACGCCGTACCGCTTCTTCGCCGGGTCGGTGAGCTTCTTCGCGTCGGTGACGAGGTCCTCCCACGTCCGCGGCGGCTGCCTGAGTCCCGCGTCGGCGAAGAGCCTCTTGTTGTAGAACAGGCCGTACGCCAATCCGTACAGCGGGACGAACCCGGGCGGTTTCCCGGCGGCCCCCGTCGACGTGAGCGTGGAGGGGATGAAGCGGCCCCGGCCGCCGACCTTGGCGATGGTCGCGTCGTCGAACGGCTGGAACGCCCCGGTCGCCTGCAGCGAGGCGGACCAGGTGTTGCCGATGTTGAGGACGTCGGGGCCCTTGCCGCTGGACGTCGCGGCGAGGATGCGGTTGAGCAGGTCGGGCCAGCCGATCACCTCGAGCTTGACCTTGATCCCGGTCCGCTGCTCGAACTTCTTCAGCTCCGGGCCGAGCACCTGCTGGTCCTGCTGGATGGAGCGGCCCTGGTTGCTGGCCCAGTAGGTCAGCGTCTTCGGGGACGACTTGTCACCGCCGCCGCCACCGCAGCCGGCGCCGGCCATGACCATGAGGGCGCCCGTGACGAGCGCCGTGATTCGGCGTGCCTTCACCTGTGAACTCCCATCGGCCGTCAGGAGAGGCATCCGGTCGAGCGCTGACCGGCCGGCGACCGGGTACGGCCCGGCCACCGGTGATTCTCCGGCGACTGTGGAAATCCGTCGTAACGATAGGAACACTGAACCGGTTTAGCGTCAACCGCCCCAATCCGAAACGGGGCCCGTGCTGCCCCGCGGGGTCAGGACCGGCGCCGCGTGGCACCCGTCGTCGACCGGCCGCCCGGCGACCAGGTCGAGCAGGCGGCGCGCCACCTCCGCGCCGTAGCAGGAGATGTCGAGCCCGACGGCGGTCAGCGGCGGGTGGACCAGCCGGCAGAGCGCCGAGTCGTCCCAGGCGACGATGGACAGCCGGCCGGGCACCGGCACCCCCATCTCGGCGGCGACCGCCAGCCCGGCCAGGGCCATCACGTCGTTGTCGTAGACGATCGCGGTGGGCGGCGAGGGCGCGGCGAGCAGCCGGCGCGTGGCGCGCGCCCCCTCCTCCCCCGTGTAGTCCGTCGCCACCTCGGCCGTCGTCACCCCCAGCGCGCCGGCCGCGGCCTGGAACGCGGCGCCGCGCGCGACCGTGTGCCGCAGCTCCGGCGGCCCCGCGACCCGGGCGATCCGCCGGTGGCCGAGCGCCGCGAGGTACTCCAGCGTGGACCGTACGGCCGCGGTCTCGTCGTTCCAGAGGCCGGGCAGCCCGCCGAGGCCCTCCGGGCCCCCGACCACGATCGCGGGCATTCCCAGCTCGGCCAGCAGCCCGGCCCGCTCGTCCTCCAGCCGCAGGTCGACGACGAACACCCCGTCCACGCGGCGCTCGGCCCACCACCGGCGGTAGGTGGCCATCTGCGCCCGGCCGTCCTCGGCCATGTGCAGCAGGAGCGCGACGTCGCGCGCCGCCAGCTCGCTCTCGATGCCGGCGATGAGCTGCACGAAGAACGGCTCGATCCCCAGCGTCCGCGCAGGCCGGTCCACCACCAGGCCGAGCACTCCCGCGCGGCCGCCGGACAGCGCGCGGGCCGCGCGGCTCGGCTGCCATCCCATCTCCCGGGCGATGCCGAGGATGCGGTCCCGCGTCGCCGCGGAGACGCCGGGCCGGTCGTTCAGGGCGAACGAGACGGTGCTCTTGGCGACCCCCGCCCGGCGCGCGATGTCGGCGATCGTCGGACGCTTCATCTCCACCTCTTGCAAAACCGGTTTTGCTGCTCACGATGAAGATAACCGAAAGAACATTGACAACGCTTTGACAAGCGGTTTAACGTGCTGTCGCCGATGGCATCCGGTCGAGCGCAGACCACCCCGATCCTCCAAGAGTCCCACCACGAACCGCGATCGACGCGGTCACCGATCGCGGTGGAGTCGACACCGACGACACCCCCGGGACCACGCCCCCATCCCACACCCCCCGTGATCACGTTTCCGCAGGTCACAGGCGATATCCCCCTCCCGCAGGGGCAATCTGGAGGTGTAGTATCCAGATCGTGCGGATGAGTGAAGGGGTCGAGTGGGCGCTCCACTGCTGCCTGACCCTGGGGTGGCTCGGAGGCGATCGGCCTGTGTCAACGGCGAAGCTGGCCGCGACCTTCGAACTGCCGTCCGCCTACCTGAACAAGCACCTGCAGGCACTGGCCCGCGCGGGGATCCTGGCCTCCAGCCCGGGTGCCCGCGGCGGGTTCCGGCTCGGCCGGCCCGCCGAGAAGATCACTCTCCTCGATGTCGTCATGGCGATCGAAGGGCGCGAATGGGCGTTCCGGTGTACCGAGATCCGACAGCGAGGAGCCGGAGCCGACAGAGATCCGCAGGACTTCGCGCGGCAGTGTGCGATCACCACCGGAATACGCAAGGCCGAGATGGCGTGGCGCCGTGAGCTGGCCTCACAGACACTCGCCGACATGATGGCCAGGGCACCCGCCGCGGCCGTCGAGAGAACCCGGCAGTGGTACGCGGTGTGACCGGCGTTCCTCGACCGTCCTTCTTCGAGTGGAGCAGATCTCCCGTGTTGAACCTCAGCCCCTCACAGCCGGGCCGCCGGGACAGGGTGATCGTGGCATTCGCGGCCGCCTTCATCCTGACACTCCTCACCGTCGACCTCGCCACGTCGTTCCGTGTCCGGCTGAGCGACATCCTCTTCGTGGAGGCCGTCGTCGCGACCTGGTTCTCCGGGCCGAGGGCCGCCGGCATCAACTGGACCCTCGCCGCGGCGGCCTGCGCTGTGATCACGTTGACGAAGGGCGTCCTGACCCACCTGACGGAGCTGACCGCACTGATCATGGTGGCCGTCTTCACCACGGCCATGTGCTACGTGCGCGACCGCCGTCTCCGGGAGCTGAACCAGGTCAAGACGATCGCCGAGGTCGCGCAACGGGCCGTGCTGCGCCCTCTCCCGCGACAGGTGGGCCCACTGCGGCTGTCCTCGCTGTATCTCGCCGCTGAGGACGAGGCGCAGATCGGCGGTGACCTGTACGCGGTCACGAGGGCCCACGGGAAGACGCGCCTCATCATCGGGGACGTCCGGGGCAAGGGACTGGCCGCCGTCGGCGACGCCGCGGCTCTCATCGGCGCCTTCCGCGGGGCGGCCGCGCAGCGGGACGGTCTCTCCGAGCTCGCGGACTTCCTGGAAGGAAGCGTTCGCTCGCAGCAGGCCGAACCCGCGGACCCGAGGACCCTCGGGGAGACCTTCATCACCGCCGTGCTCGTCGAGATCCCCGACGACGATCCCGTCCTCCGGTTGGTCGCCTTCGGGCACCCTCCACCGCTGCGCCTGCACGAGAAAGCGGTCTCGGCGCTCGAGGTCAGCGAGCCCGCGCCGCCCCTCGGCCTGGGTGAACTCATGGATTCCGGCTACCGGGTCGAGACATTCGCCTTTGAAACCGGCGACGTCCTCCTGCTCCATACCGATGGCGTCATCGAGGCCCGCGATTCATCGGGAGGCTTCTTTCCCCTCAACGAACGCATCACCGGCTGGATCGAGGATCGTCCCGCCGCGCTCATCGACCACCTCCACGCGGACCTCCTCGCCTACGTCGGCGGACGCCTCACCGACGACGCGGCCATCCTCGCCATCGAACGCACCGGTCGACGGACCACCGCGGACCTCGGTGACCAGGTGCGGCGGCCCAGCCCCTCCTCGCCGGCCCCATGACCGGACGGCCCGCCGGGCCGACGGCGCCCGGCGCCGGTGCCCGGCTCGTGGCACCCTGGGGGCATGCGTGTGCGGTGCGTCGGCGCGATCGTCCATGACGCCGAGGGGCGTCTCCTGCTCATCCGCCGCGGGCATCCACCCGACGAGGGCAGGTGGTCGATCCCGGGCGGCCGGGTCGAGGCGGGCGAGAGCGACGCCGACGCCGTCGTCCGCGAGGTCGCCGAGGAGACGGGGCTACGCGTCCTCCCCGGGCCGCTGGTCGGCTCCGTCGACCGCGCCGGCCCCGGCGGGGCCGTCTACGACATCCGCGACTACCGGGCCACCGTCGACGGCGGCGTCCTGCGCGCCGGCGACGACGCGGGCGACGCCCGCTGGGTGAACGCCGACGAACTGGCCGCCCTGCCGACCACGACCGGCCTGATCGAGACCCTCACCTCCTGGGGCGTCCTTCCCACCACCGGATGACCCCGCCGGAGCTCCCGGCGTCCTCCGCCGGCCCGTCGCGGGAGAACGGCCGGGGCGTCGGCGGGGATTCCGGCGGATTCAGCGGGCCGCTGCGCCGTGATGTTCCTGGAGGCTGCGAATGCCGACGCCGTCCACGCGCCACGAGGCGACCGCCACGGCGAACGCCTCGGCCGCCGCGAGCGTCGTCAGGTACGGGATCCGGGCCCGCCGGGCCGCGTCGCGCAGCCGTCGCTGCTCCGGCATGAGGGTCGCCGCGTGGTTCTCCGGGACGTCCACGACGATGCGGACCCCGTCCTCCCCGGCCGCCGGCGGCCCATCCGCCTCCTCGACCACCGGCAGGGCCAGGGCCCGTGCCGCCTCCGGCGGCGCGGTGACCGCGAAGCCCAGGTCGGCGAACCGGCGGGCGACGGCGCGCGCCTCGTCCGCCAGGGCCGGCGGGAACGCCAGGTAGACGCGGCCGTCGGCCGGGATGGCGGCGCCTGCCGCGATCTGGCTCTTGGCGTACGCCGTCCCGAACGAGCCGTCGACGCCCATGACCTCACCGGTGGAGCGCATCTCGGGGCCGAGGACGTCCGCGGCCTCCGGGAGCCGGTCGAAGGGCAGCACGGCCTCCTTCACGCAGTGCGCACCGCGTGCGGGTGGCCGCAGCAGCCCCTCGTCACGCAGCCCGGCGAGCGTCGCGCCGGTCAGCACCCGTGCCGCCAGCCGGGCCAGCGGCACGCCGGTCGCCTTGGACGCGAACGGAACGGTGCGGCTGGCACGGGGATTGGCCTCGATCACGTACACACGGTCGCCGTCCACCGCGTACTGGACGTTCAACGGCCCGCACACGCCGAGCGCGTCCGCGATGGCCCGGGTGTGCCGTTCGATGACGGCCACGACGTCGCCGGACAGCGTCATCGGCGGGATCGCGCAGGCACTGTCGCCCGAGTGCACGCCGGCGGGCTCGATGTGCTCCATGACGGCGCCGATCAGTACCTCGCCGTCCGCGTCGCGCACCGCGTCGACGTCCACTTCGACCGCACCGGCGAGGAACCGGTCGATGAGGACGGGCCACTGGCGGGCCAGGTCGTGGTCCCGGCGCAGATCGGCCAGGGCGCACCGCAGCTCACCGGCGTCATGCACGACGCGCATCGCACGGCCGGACAGCACATAGCTCGGCCGGAACAGCACCGGGTACCCGAGCCGGTCGGCGACCGCGAAGGCCTCCTCCTCGTCGCCGGCGGTGCCGCCGGCGGGCTGGTCGATGCCCAGCCGGGCGCACAGGGCGTTCCAGCGCTCGCGGTCCTCGGCGAGGTCGATGGCGTCCGGGTCGGTGCCGAGGACGAGATCGGACGGCAGCCGGTCCGCCAGCTTCAACGGCGTCTGCCCGCCGAACGTCACGATCACGCCGACGGGCTCCTCGGCGTCCAGGACGTTCTGGATGTCCTCGGCGGTCAGCGGCTCGAAGTACAGCCGGTCGCTGGTGTCGTAGTCGGTGGAGACGGTCTCGGGGTTGCAGTTGACCATGACGGTCTCGAAGCCGGCCTCCCGCAGGGCGCCGCTGGCCTGCACACAGCAGTAGTCGAACTCCACACCCTGCCCGATCCGGTTCGGTCCCGAGCCCAGGATCACCACGCGGGGCTTGTCGCCGCGCCGTACCTCGTCGGTGTCCTCCCAGGTCGAGTAGTAGTACGGGGTGTGCGCCTCGAACTCGGCGGCGCACGTGTCGACGGTCTTGAACGTGGCCCGCACGCCGGCGGCCAGCCGCGCCCGCCGTACTTCCTCCTCGGGACGGTTCAGCAGGTAGGCGATCTGGGCGTCGGCGAAACCGAGGCGCTTGGCCCGCCGCCAGTCCACGTCCTCGATACCGCCGTCGGCGATCCGTACGCGCTCGGCGGAGATCATGGCGATCTGGTCGAGGAACCACGGGTCGACGGCGCTCGCCCCGTGGATCCGGTCCAGGTCGATGCCGCGGCGGACGGCCGCCTCCAGCCGGAAGATCCGGTCGGGCGTGGCGCGGGACAGGCCGTCGAGCAGCTCCTCGTCGGTGCCGCCGTCGTGGTCGGCCTCGGCCGGGTCGGCGTTCAGGCCGAGGCGGCCGTTGTCGAGCGAGCGCAGGCCTTTCTGCAGCGACTCGGGGAAGGTGCGCCCGATCGCCATCGCCTCGCCCACCGAGCGCATCCTCGTACCGAGCGTGTCGGCGACGCCGGAGAACTTCTCAAAGCCCCAGCGCGGCACCTTGGTCACGACGTAGTCGATCGTCGGCTCGAACGCCGCCGGCGTCTCCCGCGTGATGTCGTTGCGGATCTCGTCCAGCGTGTACCCGACCGCCAGCAGTGTGGCGATCTTCGCGATCGGGAAGCCGGTGGCCTTCGAAGCGAGCGCGCTGGAGCGGGACACGCGCGGATTCATCTCGATCACCACCATCCGCCCGGTCCGCGGATCGATCGCGAACTGGATGTTCGACCCGCCGGTCTCGACGCCGATCCGGCGGATGCACGCGAAGGCGGCGTCCCGCATCCGCTGGTACTCCACGTCGGACAGCGTCTGCGCGGGCGCCACCGTGATCGAGTCGCCCGTGTGCACGCCGACCGGGTCGAGGTTCTCGATCGAGCAGATGACCACGCAGTTGTCGGCGCGGTCGCGCATCACCTCCAGCTCGTACTCCTTCCAGCCGGCGATCGACTCCTCGATGAGGATCTCGCCGGCCGGGCTGGCCGCGATGCCCTCCTCGGCCAGCCGCGCGAGCGCGTCGGCGTCGTCGGCGATGCCGGTGCCGGCGCCGCCGAGGATGTACGACGGCCGCACCATCACCGGGTAGCCGATCCGCTCGCCGACCGCGAGCGCCTCGTCGACACCGTGCGCGAAGCCGGAGGCGGGCACTTCCAAGCCGATCTCGGTCATCGCCTTCTTGAACAGCTCCCGGGTCTCGGCGGTCCGGATCGCGTCGGCGTTCGCGCCGATCATCTCCACGCCGTACCGGTCGAGCACACCGTCGCGGTGCAGCTCGGTGGCGAGGTTGAGGGCCGTCTGGCCGCCGAGCGTGGCCAGCACCGCGTCCGGCCGCTCACGCTCGATGATGGCGGTCAGGAACTCGGCGGTGAGCGGCTCCAGGTACGTGCGATCGGCGAACTCCGGGTCGGTCATGATGGTCGCGGGGTTGGAGTTGGCCAGGATCACGCGGTAGCCGTCCTCGCGCAGCGCACGGCACGCCTGCGCGCCGGAGTAGTCGAACTCGCACGCCTGACCGATCACGATCGGCCCCGAGCCGATCACGAGGATGCTGGAAAGGTCGTCTCTGCGGGGCATCACACACGCTCCATCAGCCGGTGGAACTCCTCGAACAGGTACCGGGCGTCGTGCGGGCCGGGCCCGGCCTCGGGGTGGTACTGCACGGAGAAGGCGGGCACGTCGCGGCAGGCGATGCCCTCGATCACGCCGTCGTTGAGGTTCACGTGCGTGACGTCGGCGGCGGGCACGCTGCCCTCGGCGACCGCGAAGTTGTGGTTCTGGCTGGTGATCTCGACCGTGCCGGTGGCCAGGCGCCGTACCGGGTGGTTGCCGCCGTGGTGGCCGAACCGCAGCTTGTACGTACGGCCGCCGAGGGCACGGGCCAGGAGCTGGTGGCCCAGGCAGATGCCGAAGACCGGCACCATGCCGAGCAGGGGGCGCAGGTCGAGACCGACGGTCTCCGGGTCGCCGGGGCCGTTGGACAGGAACACCCCGTCCGGCCGGCGCGCCAGCACCTCCTCGGCGGGCGTCGTGGCCGGGACCACCTCGACCGTCGCGATCTCGCCGAGCTGACGCAGGATGTTCCGCTTGATGCCGAGGTCGTAGGCGACGACCCGCAGCGGGCCGTCGCCCCGCGTGTACGGGGCGCGCGCGGTGACCTCCGCGACCAGGTCGACACCGTCCGTGCCGGGCTCCGCCTTGGCCGCCGCCAGCAGCGCGTCCTCCTCCGATGCCGGGCCGAACGCGCCGCAGATGGAGCCGGCGTCCCGCAGATGCCGGGTGAGACGCCGCGTGTCGATCCCGGTCAGCACCGGGGTGCCGTGCCGCGCCAGCCAGCCCGGCAGGCTCTCGGTGGCGCGCCGGTTGCTCGGCCGTTCGGTGAGCGAGCGGGCGATCACGCCGCGGCAGCGCGGCCGGTCGCTCTCGTCGTCCTCGGGGGTGACGCCGTAGTTGCCGATGTGCGGATAGGTGAAACAGACGATCTGTCCGGCGTACGACGGATCGGTGATCACTTCCTGGTAGCCGCTCAGGACGGTGTTGAAGACGACCTCCCCGGTGGCGATGTCGCTGGAGTGGACTTCGCCCGGGAAGACCGTGCCGTCGGCCAGCACCAGCAGGCCGTCCATGGTTCCTCCTCTTCTAATGATCATTAATGGGCGGGCGCGAGCCGCCGGTCCAGGAACTGCGCGAGCCGCCCGACCGCCTCCTCGATCTCGGCGACCGGCGGCAGGGTGACCATGCGGAAGTGGTCGTGACGCGGCCAGCCGAGCCCGGTGCCCTGCACGACCAGCACCTTCTCCCGTTCCAGCAGTTCGTAGGCGAACCGCTCGTCGTCGGTGATCCGGTGGACGCGGGGGTCCAGCCGGGGGAAGACGTAGAAGGCGCCCTGCGGCTTCACGCAGGACACGCCGGGGAGTTCGGTGAGCAGCTTCCAGCACCGCTCCCGTTGCTCGTGCAGCCGCCCGCCGGGCGCGGTCAGCGCCTTGGTCGCCTGCCGTCCGCGCAGCGCCACCGGCACGACGTGCTGCGCGACGACGTTCGGGCACAGCCGCATGGTGGCCAGCGTCTCCAGGGCCGCCGCGTAGTCCGCGGCCGCGCCGCGCGGCCCGGAGATCGCCATCCAGCCGCAGCGGAACCCGGGTACCAGGTACCGCTTGGACAGGCCACCGAACGTCAGGCAGACCAGGTCCGGGGCGAGCGAGGCCGCCGGGACGCACGGAACGTCGTCGTAGCGGATCTCGTCGTAGATCTCGTCGGCCATCAGCACCAGGCCGCTGTCACCGGCGAGCGTGGCGATCTGCTCCAGCACCTCGCGCGGCCACACGGCACCCGTCGGGTTGTTCGGATTGATCACCACGATGGCGCGGGTACGATCCGTGATCTTCGCCTTGAGGTCGGAGAGGTCGGGCAGCCAGTCCGCCCGCTCGTCGCACAGGTAGTGCACCGGCCGGCCGCCCGCGAGGGCGGTCGAGGCCGTCCACAGCGGATAGTCGGGGGCCGGGATCAGCACCTCGTCGCCCGGATCGAGCAGGGCGTGCAGTGCCATGGACACCAGCTCGGACACGCCGTTGCCCAGGAAGACGTCGTCGGCGCGCAGCCCGTGCAGGCCCTTGGCCGCGTAGTCGGCGACCACCGCCTCCCGCGCCGCCCACAGCCCCTGCGCGTCGCTGTAGGCGGTGGAGCGGGTCACGGCGGCCCGGGCGGCCTCGACCACCTCCTCCGGGGCCTCGATCCCGAAGGCCGCCGGGTCGCCGATGTTCAGCTTGATGACCGTCTCGCCGGCCCGCTCGAGGTCTTTGGCGAGCCGCAGAAGCGGTCCCCGGATCTCGTAAGAGATCTGGGACATCTTTTCCGACCGGAGGGTCTCCACCGGTTCTCACCTTTCTCGTCTCGTCTCGTGTCATGTCGTTCCATGAGGCGTCACCGGCCGGTCGCCGGCGGGCACGGGGACGTCGCCCGCGTACGGTCCGCACGCGGGCAGGAGTCACCCGCGCACCGCCTCGGCGCACGCGGCGGGTGGTGCGCGGAAGACCGCGCGATTCGGAGTCCTCCCGGCGGTCAGCGGGCGGCGCGGGCGGTCTCCCGCTCCTGCGCCGCTTCGCGTGCCGGGCGTGGGATGGTCAGTGCGATCGCGGTGGCCAGCGCGTACGTCACCCCGGCGATGATCATTGAGATGCGGATGCCGGAGCTGTGGCCGCCCGATCCGCCGGCGACGAACGAGCCGAGCAGGGCGATGCCGATCGCGCCGCCGACCTGGCGGGCGGCGTTGAGAGTGCCGGAGGCGATGCCGGTGCGCTCGGACGGTGCGCCCTCGACGACGGCGGCCGTGGCGGCGGGCATGGTGAAGGAGATCCCGAAGCCGGTGGCCACCATCGGTACCACCAGGGCCCAGTACGGCACGGACCTGGTGATGATCGTGAGGGCGAAGAACCCGGCCGCTCCGACCGCCATGCCGACGATCATCGGTGTCCGCGAGCCGCTGCGGCCGGTGACCCGGCCACCCAGCCACGACCCGAGTGCGATGACGCCGGTCTGTGGCAGCAGCGCCAGGCCGGTCAGCAGCGCCGAGTCGCCGCGTGTCTGCTGGAAGTACAGGGTGAGCACGAACAGCTGGCCGTAGAAGCCGAGGTTCATCAGGCAGCCGATCGCGGTCGCCGCCGACAGTTCGCGGCTCCGGAACAGCGACAGCGGCACCATCGGGGCGGCGACGCGCGACTCGGCCAGGAGGAACGCCACGGCGGCCGCGACGAAGACCGCGAACCCCGTCAACGCGACCGGGCCGGTCCAGCCGGACCGGCCGGCCTCCACCATCGCGACGGTGATCGCCAGCAACGCGACCATCCCGGTGACCTGCCCTGACACGTCGAGGCGCTCGCCACCGCGGCCCTCACGCCCGACGTGGACCCAGCGCGCCGCCAGCAGCATCCCGACGATGCCGACCGGCACGTTCACGAAGAAGATCCACCGCCAGCCCAGGCCGTAGGCGAGGATGCCCCCGAACAGCGGGCCGGACCCGGAGGCGAACCCGCCGACCATGGCCCAGATGCCGATGGCACGGGCGCGGGCGCCGCGGTCGTCGTAGCCGGCCTGCAGCAGCGCCAGCGACGACGGCACCAGCAGCGCCGCGCCCAGCCCCTGCACCACACGGGCCGCGATCAGCAGGCCCACGCTGGGGGCGAACCCGCAGGCCGCCGAGGCGACGATGAAGAGGGCGAGACCCGACTGGAACACACGCTTCCCGCCCATCCGGTCGCCCAGCCAGCCGGCCGACAGCAGCAGGCCGGCGAAGACGACCGTGTAGCCGTCCACGACCCACTGCAGGCCGGCCACCGAAGCGCCGAACTCCTTGCCGAGCTTCGGCAACGCGATGTTGACGATCGTCGCGTCGACGATGACCATGAACCAGCCGAAGCAGATGGCGATCAGCGGGCGTCTGTCGAAGTCCATCTCGCCTCCCCGTCGTCTCGTGCCTACGTTCGAGCGGTGCCGGTGGGAGAGTCCCCAACGGACGGCCCGCCCAACATGAGCCGCAGCAGCGCCATCCGCAGCGTCACGCCGTTCGCGGCCTGCTGGAAGTAGGCGTTGTACGGCGTGTCGTCCACGTCGGCGGGCAGCTCCTCCTTGCGTGGCAGCGGATGCAGGACCGCGAGGGTGTCCTTGGCGACCGCCTCCAGCAGCTCGCGCCCGAGCGGCAGCTCACCCGCCGCGGGGCGGGGCACCGCGTCCTCCGGCAGCTCGGCCAGCACGGTCGGCGAGGAGTAGACCACGTCCGCCTCCGGCAGGACGCCGATGAGGTCGTCGTGGAACGTGATCGTCCGGCCCGCTCCCTCGACCTCGGCCCGCAGCAGCGGATCGATGTCCATGCCGCGGGCCGCGACGCACCGCACCTGGCAGTCGTACTTGCGCAGGCCGCGCAGCAGCGACCGGGTGCAGCGCATCCGCAGGTCGTTGACGAAGACGATGGTCAGCCCGTCGATGCGGCCGAACCGCTGCCGGATCGTGTACAGGTCGACCATCGCCTGCGTCGGGTGCTCGCCGGTGCCGTCGCCGGCGTTGATGATGAGCGCCCCGTCGATCGCCTCCGCCGCCCGGGCCGGCTCGCCGGTGACCGGGTGGCGGGTGACGATGACGTCGCCGTACAGGGCCAGCATCCGGAAGACGTCCACCGACGACTCCTGTGTCCTACCCGAGGCCCGCGTCACCGCGGCGTCGGCGAACCCGGAGACGCTTCCGCCGAGCCGCAGCATCGCGGTCTCGTGCGCGAGCCGGGTGCGCGTGCTCTTGTCGAAGAACGCCGACATGAGGATCCTGCCCTCCAGATCGCGGCGGACCTCGCCCTTGGCCAGTTCCCGGCCGACCTCGTCGGTCGCGTCGAACAGGAACTCCAGGTCGTCGCGGTCGAACTGGTTCAGCGACAGGACATGCCGTCCGGCGAACGCGTTCATCTCATCCCGCCTCGACGATCTTGGCGGTCCAGGTGCGGGCGTCGACCATCGCGTAGCCGGGTGCCACGGGCAGCCGGACGCTGTCGGCGAGGTCCTCGATGCCGGTGATCGCCAGCATCAGCCGGTCGAGCAGGAGGCCCTGTGACATGGGCGGTGCGCCGGGCACGATCGGGCAGGTCTGCTCGTCGATCAGCCACCTGCGCTGCATCTCCGGGCCGGGGTAGCCGGGGGTCTCGGGGATGAGCCGGCTCATCAGGTGCTCGGCGGTCTCGGCGTTCATCTCCGCGTCCTCCGGCAGTCCGGTGAACTCCTCCACCGGCATGGAGTCGCGTGTCCACTTCCACAGGAAGGTCCGGTTCCCGAAGACGTAGCCGGTGATCATGAATTGCACCGACGAGGACGCGCGGAACGCGCGGTGCAGCGCGTACCGCGCCTTGAACTCGTACGGCTCGATCTCGTCGAGGATGTAGTCACAGCCCTCGACGAACTCGGCGGCGGACTCGTCCGTGATGCCCTCGGGGAACACCTCGATCGCGACGTCCGGCGTCATCTCATGGACGTACTCGGCGACCACCTCCGCCTTGTTCCGGCCGATGGTCCGCACGCCCGCGCCGAGCTGCCGGTTGATGTTGGAGTACTCGAAGGTGTCCATGTCGGCGACGCGCAGGTTCAGCACGCCCAGCCGGGCCAGCCGCTCGACCATCGAGCCGCCGATGCCGCCTGAGCCCGCGACGCCGACGACGGAGTCGCGCAGCATGAGCTGGCGCTTTCGGGCCTCTTCGTCGGTGTCTCCAAGCCAGCCGAGATTGCGCTTGACGCGCTCCCAGTAGATCGTGTCGTCGTACTCGCTCGGGTACTTCGTTCTGCCTTTCTCGTGCATGGTTCATCCCAGGTCAGATGTGTACGGGCAGGCCGATCAACTGTCCCTCGTGATCGACAGAATCGGGATAACCATGGAGGATTGACTTAAACATGAACTCCTCCCGATAAATCGAGTCACGATGGCCAGGGGTGTTTTCGGACAACGCCTTTCCGGGTCTGCGTGATTCACGCGCGATGGCGAACGCCGGGCGGGTGCGGCCAGGTCACCGCCGCGCCCCGAAGTTCGCCCTGGCCGGCCGAATCGGCCTGCGCGACCCGGCCGGCCGGGGCACCGTCTGGGCCGTCAGGCCCGGCGCAGGAACGACCGGGCCTCCACGAGGATGCACTCGGTGCTCCGCGCGTGGTCGAGGTTGGCCTTCGCGTCCGGATCCTCGGCCAGCGCGGAGCGATACTCCTCATACGCGGCCAGGCTCTCGAACTCGATGAGCGCCAGCGCCTTGTTGTTGGCCCCCTCCTTGGGCAGGAAATAGCCGATGAGGCGGCCGCCGCAGCGCTCGATGATGGGCGGCCAGCGGCGCGCGTACTCCTCAAAGGCGTCCAGCCGGTGCGGATCGATCGTGTAGTCGATGCAACACGTGATCACAACGGTTCACCTCCCGAGTCCTGCGTTCGTTCTGCCGAGGCACGGTCGTGCCCCATCATCCGCGGCCGGAATCCACTTCCTTGTTATGGGCCACCAAAAAGCTGCGGGAAAATGCCCGAAAATAGGGAGGGCCGTTGGGACGAACGCCCATCCGAACCGGGACGAATTCCCAGGCGGACGCGGCCGCGCGCCGGTGACGACGCCTGCGACGCCCAGGGGGCGCACGCCGAGGTGTGGGCCGCGCTGCCGACCGCCCCCGGCCTGATCGAGACCCTCACCTCCCGGGGTGTCCTCCTCCGCGGGTCACGAGCCTGATGACGGCCGGCTCAGGCCGGTGAGCGTTCCGGGCCCAGCACGACCGGGAGCGTGCGATGGCCGTTGGAGATGAACGACGGGAGGGTCTCCAACTCGCCCGGGCCGACCGCCAGGGCGAGGTCGGGGAAGCGGTCGAAGAGGGCCGGGATGGCGATCTCCGCCTCCATCCGGGCGAGCGGGGCGCCGAGGCAGTAGTGCGCGCCGTGGCCGAAGGACAGGTGCTCCTTGTCGGGACGGGTGACGTCGAAGCGGTCCGGGTTCACCGGATGCGGGCCGGGGTCGCGGCCGGCGGCGGCGTACGCGGCGAGGATCGCGTCGCCGCGGGCGATCGTGACGTCACCGACCTGGATGTCCTCCACGGCGTAGCGCAGCGGCAGGTTCGCGACCGGCGCCTGCCAGCGCAACGTCTCCTCGATCACGTCCGCCCAGGCGACGTCTCCCTTACGGGCGAGTGCGAGCTGCTCGGGATGGGTGAGCAGCGCCGTGACCGCGTGGTCGAGGAGGTTGACGGTCGTCTCGTGGCCGGCGGAGATCATCAGGATGAGCGTGCCGACGAGCTCGTCCTCGGTCAGCCGCGACCCGTCCTCGTCCCGGGTGGTGATGAGGGCACTGGTGAGGTCGTCGCCGGGGGTCCGGCGCTTGTCGGCGACGAGCTCGGCGAGCAGGCCCCAGATCTCCTGGTGGGCGGCCTGGGCCTGCTCCGGGGTCGCGGACGTGGTGAAGATGACGTCGACGGCACGCCGCACGCGCGCCCGCGGCCCGTCCGGGACGCCCATGAGCCGGCAGATGACCTCGATGGGCAGCGGGTAGGCGAACCCCTCGCGCAGGTCGGCCCGGCCGCCGGGACGGGCGGCGAGCCGGTCGAGGATCTCCTCGGTGATCTCCTCGACGCGCGGCCTGAGGGCGGCGGTACGGCGCGGCGTGAACGCGTGGGAGATGATGCCGCGCAGCCTCCGGTGGTCGTCGCCGTAGGCGGTGAACATGTTCTCCACCGCGACCCAGATGTAGAGCGGCCAGTCAGGGGTGATCTCGCCGTTCCGCCACCGGGTCCAGTGCCGGCGCGCGTCCTTGGAGACCCGCGGGTCGGCCAGCAGCCGCCTGAGGGTGTCGTGGCCGGTCACCGCCCATGCCACCACCCCGCCGGGCAGCTCGACGGGTGTCACCGCGCCCCGCTGCCGCAGCCGCGCGGCCTCGGCGTGGATGTCGGTGCCGTCGGCGTCGAGGGCGTACGGGCACGAGCGGTCTTCCATCGCATGGCTCCTGACGATGCGTCGGATCGGCGGCGGCCACGACTATAAGTCAAGAAGGAGGTAAATGCCCCATGACCGGACGGCCCGCCGGGCCACCATGGCCGCCTGCTCGACTCGGCCACCGGGTCAGCGGCGTTCGCGGTGCAGGGCGACGCCCGTGATGACCAGCGCGACGCCGGCGGCCTCGGCCGGGGCCGGAATCTGGCGGAGCACCAGCGCGCCGATGACCGTGGCCGTCGCCGGGAGCAGCGCGACCAGCAGGGCGTACGTCGCCCGCGCCATGCGCGCCATGGCGAGCTGGTCGCAGACGTAGGGGATCACCGAGGAGGCGACCCCGACCCCGATCCCGGCGGCGAGCGCGACAGGGTCGGCCAGCGCCGGAACGGCCTGCCACGCGCCTAGCGGGAGGACACAGACGGCGGCGACCAGCATCGCCGCCGCCAGGCCGTCGATGCCGCTCGGGAAGCGCGACGGGCCGAGGTAGTGGAAGACGGCGCTGCCGATGAAGTAGGTCCATGGCGGGACGGCGGCGCGGCGCCCACCGTGTGCCGAACCCGGCGACGGGACCCGGCCGCCGCGGACCGAGCCGGAGAACGGGACCCGGCCGCCACGCGCGGAGCCGAGGAGCGGGACCGCGTCGCCGCACGCGGAGCCGAGGAGCGGGACCGCGTCGCCACGCGCGGAGCCGACGGGCGGGGCCGTGTCGCCGTGGACGGCGCCCGCGGGCGAGCCCGTGCCGCCGGGCGGGTCGGAGCCGATGGGCATGGTCGTATCGTCGGCCGGCTCGTACGCTGACGGTATGGCGAACCGGAGGCCCCGACCCGAGCGGGCCTATGAAGCCAAAGAGCTCGATCGGATCGACCTTCGAATCCTCGCCGAACTGCAGACCGACGGGCGCCTGAGCATCGCCGAGCTGGGCCGCAGGGTCAGTCTCTCGGCGCCCGCGGTGGCCGATCGGGTGCAGCGGCTGGAGGCGGCCGGTGTGATCACCGGCTACCGCGCCGAGGTCGATCCGCGCGCCCTCGGCTTCCCGGTCACGGTCATGGTCCGGATCAACCCGGCCGTCCGGGAGCTGCCGCGGATCGCCAAGATCGCCGAGGAGATACCGGAGATCGTCGAGTGCCACCGGATCACCGGCGACGACTGCTTCTACTTCACCGCGCACCTGCGCTCCGTCGAGCACCTGGAGCCCATCCTCGACCGGTTCGCCCCGTACGGGCGGACCACGACGTCTCTCGTCCACGCCGCCGTCGTCTCCCGGCGCCCCCTGCCCCTCGACCACGCCGCCCCGCCCGGCGACGGCTGACCGGGCGGTGGCGGTCAGGAGTGGCCGATCACCCGGTGGGGCCGGTAGGGCGCCTCCAGGCGGGCCTTCTCCTCCTCGCTCAGCGTCACGTCCACCGCCGCCACCGCGTCGTCGACGTGACCGGCCCTGGTCGCGCCGACGATCGGAGCGGTCACGCCGGGCCTGCCGAGCAGCCAGGCGAGCGCCACCGTCGCCGGGGGCAGGCCGCGCTCGGCCGCGACCTTCCGCACCGCGTCCACGACGTCGAAGTCACTCTCCTCGTAGTGCGCCTCGGCGAGCGGGTCGTCCCCGGCGCGTACGGTCCGCCGGGCGCCGTCCCGGTCCCGGCCGCCGGCCAGCAGCCCGCGCGCGAGCGGGCTGTACGGCAGCACGCCCACGCCCTGATCGCGGCAGAGCGGGATCATCTCCCGCTCCTCCTCGCGGTAGACGAGGTTGTAGTGGTTCTGCATCGACACGAACCGGGTGGGCGCCACGTGCTGCGCCGTGGCGAACTGCCACGCGTACATGCTGGAGGCGCCGACGTATCGCGCCTTCCCCGCACGTACGACGTCGTGCAGCGCCGCCATCGTCTCCTCGATCGGCGTCGCGTCGTCCCAGCGGTGGACCTGGTAGAGGTCGACGTGGTCGGTGCCCAGCCGTGTCAGCGACGCGTCGATCGCGGCCATGATGTGAGCCCGCGACAGGCCGCCGTCGTTCGGGCCGGGCCCCATCGGGAAGTACACCTTGGTGGCGAGCACGTAGTCCGTACGGCGCGGGAAGAGCCGGGCGAGCAGCCGCCCCGTCACCACCTCGCTCGCGCCCCGGTCGTACATGTCCGCGGTGTCGAAGAACGTCACCCCGGCCTCGACCGCCCGCCGCACGATGGGCTCGGCGCCCTCCTCGTCCAGGTGCCACCGACGCCGCGTACGGTCCCCGAAGCTCATCATCCCGAGGCAGATCCGCGACACCTTCAATCCGGAGGAGCCCAACCGCACGTACTCCACAGCGCCACCTCGTGTCCGGCCGGCCCGGCGCCGGCGACGAGAAGATCGTCCGGCGATCCGGGGCCTACCGGAATCCCGAAAGCAAGGACGACCGCGGCCGGCGCCTGCGATTCGACGGCGTGCCGCCGTGAACGGCTTCGCCGCCGCCGTTGCCGGGCGATGCCCGGAGCACCGGGTTCGAGACGGCGACGGCGACGGCGTGGAGGCTCCGAAGAGCGCATGTCGAGGGTCAGATGTGCATCGCGGCGCCCTCGACCTGGCGGCCCGCCCGGACGAGGAGGCTCAGCAGGGCGGCGATGAACGCCATCACCGCGCTGACGACGAAGGCCAGGTGCATGCCGTCGATGAACGACAGGTGGCTGGCCTTGACGATCATCTCGGCGATCTGCGGCTGCGTGCCCTTCGGGACCGGCGCGACGCCCTGGGAGATGGCGCCCTTCATCAGGTCGACCTGCGCCGGAGTCGGTGCCGGCAGGCCCGCGTCCTTCATGTGGCCGGGCAGGACCCCGGCCACCTTGGCGGTCAGGACGGCGCCGAGGACGGAGGTGCCGAGCGCGCCGCCGACCTGCATGGCCACCTGCTGCAGGCCGCCCGCGACACCCGACAGCGCGACGGGGGCGTTGCCGACGATGATGTCGGTGGCCGCGACCATCACCGGGCTCAGGCCGATGCCGATGAGCGCGAACAAGGGCGCCATGCCCGCGAAGCTCGCGTCCACCCCGAGACGCGACATGCCGAGGAAGGCCACTCCGGCGAGGGCCATGCCGACGACCAGGGGGGCGCGCGGCCCGAGCTTGGAGATCACTCCACCGGCGACCGGGGAGGCCACCATCATGGCGAGCATCATGGGCAGGAGCCGTACGCCGGTGTCCACCGGCGAGAGGCCGTGCACGCTCTGCAGATAGAAGGTCAGGAAGAACATCGCGCCGAACATCGCGAACGCCATGAGCATCATCAGCACGACGCCCACGGACAGCGACACCGAGCGGAACAGCGTGAGCGGGAGCAGCGGATCCCGCGACAGGTGCTCGCGCACGACGAACAGCACGAGCAGCACGATCGCGCCGCCGAAGAACGCCAGGGTCTTCACGTCGGCCCAGCCGTAGGCCGGGGCCTTGATGACGCCCCAGACCAGGGTGAACAGCATCCCGGACAGCAGGACGATGCCGAGGAGGTCGAAGCCGCCGCCCTTGGCCTCGCCGCGGGCGTTGAGCAGGAACAGGCTGCCCACGATGAGCGTCACGATGCCGACCGGCACGTTGATGAAGAAGACCGACTCCCAGTTGACGTGCTGGACGAGCAGGCCGCCCACGATCGGGCCGGAGGCCGTGGAGGCCGCGATGCAGGCGCCCCACAGGCCGATCGCCATGTTGAGGCGCTCGGCCGGGAACGCCGCGCGCAGCAGGCCGAGCGCCGTGGGCTGGAGCATCGCGCCGAACAGGCCCTGGATGACCCGCAGGGCGATCACCATGCCGATCGCCTTGGAGAAGCCGATCCCCGCCGAGGACAGCGCGAAGCCGGCGACGCCGATCAGGAACACCGGCTTGTGCCCGAACCGGTCACCGAGTTTGCCGGCGGTGATCAGCGAGACGGCGAGGGCGAGGAGGTAGCCGTTGGTGACCCACTGCAGGTCCGCCAGCGACGCGCCGAGGTCCTTGGAGATCGCGGGGTTGGCGATCGCGACGACCGTGCCGTCGAGGGTCACCATGATGACGCCGAGCGCCACGGCGGCGAGCGTCAGCCATGGGTTCCCCATCCCGCGACGCTTGGGACCCGCTCCTGCGGGCAATCGTTCCTGGACGGCCGGTCGCGACATCTCACTCCCCCTAGTACATGTGGCCGATGGCACCACAAACTTATGGCAGCCACTGACAGATGACAAATCATTTTAAGAGTCACCCACTGCCTTATGGCACACTCTGAACCAAGGAGTGAGCTGGAGGTGACATGGTGGAGACTTCGGGTGTGGGCACCACCGGCTTGCGAGAGCGTAAGAAGCAGCGGACACGCTGGGCGTTGACCGACGCGGCGCTGGACCTGTTCCTCGCCAAGGGGTACGAGGCGACGACCATCGACGAGATCGTGGCGGCGGTCGACGTGTCGCAACGCACATTCTTCAGGTACTTCGCCGGCAAGGAGGACGTGGTCCTGGCGATCATGAAGGAGTACGACCAGGTCTTCCTGGCGACCCTGATCGACCGGCCCGGCGACGAGCCTCCGATCACCGCGCTCGCCGCCGCGATCCACCACGTCCTGGACTCCGTGCGGTCCGCCGACGAGGAGCACACGGGCCGGTTCGCCAAGATCCGCGACGTGATCGAGCACAGTCCCGCGCTGGAGGTGGCGCAGCTGCGTTACTTCAGCGAGCTGGAGCACGAGCTGGCCACGATCCTCGCCCGGCGGATGAACGTCGACCTCGCGACCGACCTGCGCCCGACCCTGATCGCCGCGACGTTCCTGACCGTGATGCGGCTCGGGTTCGAGGGGTGCGCGCACGAGGGGCTGTTCCAGCCGGACGAGGTCGCCTCGCGCATCGAGGAGGTCTTCGCCGTCGCCGCCGAGACGCTCCCCGGCGCCTGGTCCGCCGCCTGACCGCCCTCTCCGATCAGCGCGACGGCCCGGACAGGTCGCCGGTCACCGCAACGGCCCGCGCCGGTCACCGGTCGGCGCGACGGTTCGGACCGGTCCCGGGCCGGCCCGCCGTGCCCGGCACGGCGCGACCGGTCCGGGCCGGTCGCCGGTCAGCGCAGCGGGTCGGGCAGGTCGCGGGCGTGCAGGACGGTCAGCCGGGAGACCGCGCGGGTGAGGACGACGTACAGCCGGCGCAGCCCGGGTGAGCGCTCGCCGTCCGGCTCGGCCCCGACGATCGCCGCCGGCTCGACGACGATGACCTGGTCGAACTCCAGGCCCTTGGCCTGCGTCGCCGGAGTGAGGACGAGCCGCGCCCCCGCCATGCCGTCCGCGAGCCGCACGTGCTCCAGCCCGCGTGCGGTCAGGTGCTCGCCCAGCCCCGCCACGGCGGCCTCGGCGGCGATCAGGCCGACCGACCCCTCGCCGGTCAGCGCCTCGCGGCAGGCGTCCTCCACCGCGGCGAACAGGTCGGCGACCGGGGTGACCCGCAGGGAACCCGGCGCGGAGCGTACGGACGTCGGCGGCGTCAGCTCCGGCGCGATGTGCGGGAGCAGCCGGCTCGCGAAGTCGATGATCTGACGTGGTACGCGGTAGCCGCGGTCGAGCACGGTCAGGTCCGCGTCCGGCTTGCCGAGGTGCCGCAGGAGCGCCGACCAGTCGCCGACCGCCCACGGCGTGGTCCCCTGGGCGATGTCCCCGAGCACCGTGACCGATCCCGTCTCGCAGCGCCGGCCGACCGCGCGGCACTGCATGGCCGACAGGTCCTGGGCCTCGTCGAGGACGACGTGACTGAGGCTCGAGGTACGGCTGATCAGGTCGGCGGCCTCGTCGACGAGGACGGCGTCGGAGGGCGTCCAGCGGGCCGACTTCGGGCCCCTCGGCGGCCGGTCCCACAGCAGCGCCGCCTGCTCGGCCGGGTCGAGGAGGCCGTCGGCGGCCTGGGCGAGGAACTCGGCGTCGGACAGCAGGCGCATCACGACGCGCACCGGGTCCAGGGCCGGCCAGACGTGGTCGACCACCGCCTTGACCGGGCGGGTCCGGCGGACCGCCTCGTGGGTCCGGTCGTCGCACGCCTCCCCCGCCGTCTCCATCCGCAGCAGGACGGCGTGCGCGATCCGGTGCCCGAGGAGGTCGCGGCCGGCGCCGTACCGGACGCCGCGGTCGCGGAGGGCCTCGGCCAGCTCGGTGATCTCGTACGCCGGGATGCGCCAGCGGCGAGTTCCGCGCGGCACGACGAGCGCCTCGGACGGCTCGCGCAGGTGACTCCAGACCGCGCGGCGCAGCACCTCCGCCATCCGGGCGTCGCCCTTGATCCGCCCGGCCGCGGGCTCGTCGCGGGCCGTCACCGGCACGGTGGCCACCACCTGGTCGAGGGTGCGCTGCTCGACGTTCACCTCGCCGAGGGCCGGCAGCACGCCGCGGATGTAGTCGAGGAAGGACGCGCTCGGGCCGATGACGAGGACGCCGCCCCGGCGCATCCGCTCGCGGTGGGCGTACAGCAGGTAGGCGACCCGGTGCAGGCCGACGGCGGTCTTTCCGGTGCCCGGCGCGCCCTGGACGCACAGCGTGTGGTCGGCGTCGGCGCGGACGATGTCGTCCTGTTCGGGCTGGATCGTGGCGACGATATCGCGCATCGGGCCGACGCGGGGCCGCTCGATCTCCTCGATCAGCAGCCGCGACTCCACGGGCGCGGAGAAGTCCTCGTCCTCGAACGCGGTCAGCTCGCCGCCGGAGTACCCGAAGCGGCGGCGCAGGACGAGGCCCATCGGGTCGGCGGTGCTCGCCTTGTAGAAGGGCCGCGCCATCGGCGCCCGCCAGTCGATGACCAGGGCCCGGCCGCCGTCGTCGTGGACGTGGCGCCGGCCGACGTACAGCCGTTCGTCCGGATGGTCGAGGCGCCCGAAGAACAGGGCCGTCGTCGGGTCGTCCCGCAGGGCCTCGGCGCGCTTGGCGAGGTCGGCGCCGAGCACTTTGGCCGAGACCCAGTCGCCGGCGGCCGAGGCGTCCAGGGACAGGACGTTCTCCCGCATCCGGCGCAGGGCTTCGCGGGAGTGGGCGAGATGCGCGCGTTCGGCGGATATCTCGGGTTCGGTGTCCTCCGCCTCTCGTGTGGGCATGACAAAGGCCTTTCGGTCGTCGGGAAGCGCGAAGTTCCGAACTTAGTACGTGAGCGCGCTCGCCTCAGCCTGTTTTTCCGTGTCCCGGCGGGCGCGCTAGTGTTCGACGAGAATCGAACCTTAGGGAGGTCACCATGCGCGCGATCCAAATGACCGAGCACGGCGGGCCGGACGTCCTGCGGCTCACCGACGCGCCGGACCCGCAGCCGGGCCCGGGCGAGGTCGCCGTCGAACTCGCCGCCGCCGGCGTCAACTTCCGCGACGTCTACGAGCGTCAGGGCGTCTATCCGAAGGAGCTCCCCGCCGTTCCCGGCGCCGAGGGCGCGGGCCGCGTCACGGCGGTCGGCGACGGGGTGACCGACGTGCGGGTCGGCGACGTCGTGGCCAGTGCCGAGTTCAGGGGAGCGTACGCCGAACGCGCGGTCGCGCCGGCCGACCGGGTCGTCCCGGTGCCCGACGGCGTGGCGCCCGACCTGGCCGCCGCGGTGCTGCTGCAGGGCCTGACCGCCCACTACCTGACGCACTCGACGTACGAGATCAAGCCCGGGGACACCGCGCTCGTGCACGCCGCCGCCGGCGGCATGGGGCTGCTGCTCACCCAGATGATCAAGCTGCGCGGCGGCCGGGTCATCGGCACCGTCTCCACCGACGAGAAGGAGAAGCTCGCCCGTGACGCCGGCGCCGACGAGGTGCTCCGCTACGACGGCTTCGCCGACGAGGTCCGCCGGCGCACCGGCGGCGTGCCGGTCGTGTACGACGGCGTCGGCAAGACCACCTTCGACGGCAGCCTCGCCTCCCTGCGGCGGCGCGGCCTGCTCGCGCTGTACGGCGCCGCCAGCGGGCCGGTGCCCCCGCTCGACCCGCAGCGGCTGAATTCGGGCGGTTCGCTCTTCCTGACGCGGCCGACGCTGGGGGACTACGTCGCCACCCGCGAGGAGCTCCTGTGGCGGGCCGACGACCTGTTCGGCTGGATCGCCTCCGGGGAGCTGTCGGTCCACGTCGGCGGGCGGTACCCCCTCGCCGACACCGGCCGGGCCCACGAGGACCTCGAGGCGCGCCGCACGACCGGCAAGCTGCTGCTCATCCCGTAGACACGGCCGGCGAGCCGCTTCCACCGCGGACACGACCGGCGAGCGCCGCTCGTCCCGTAGATCCGGAACCGCACGGTCCGCCCGTTAGTCTTATCGCTCATCGAGCGACAGGAGGGGCGGGCCGTCGTGACGGGAACGAGCGCGATCGACCGGCTGCGGCCCGAGGACCCGCCCCGGCTCGGCGACTACCGGATCGTCGGCCGGATCGGCCGGGGCGGCATGGGCATCGTCCACCTCGGCGAGAGCGCGCGCGGAGAGCGCGTCGCGGTGAAGGTCATCAGCCCGGACCTGGCCGACGACGAGATGTTCCGGGACCGGTTCCGGCGGGAGGTCGAGTCCGCCCGCCGGGTGAAGGGGAGGCGGAACCGCGTCCAGGCCGCGTGCGAGGAGCGGGACGGCGGGATCCGGCTGCGCCTGTGGCTGAACGGCACCCTCGCCGCCGACACGTCCGACCATGACGGCCCGCTGGCCAACGGCACGTCCGGCCTGGTCGCCGTGCAGGAGAACGGTGGAAGCGCCGGGGACGTCCAGGTGCTGTTCGACGACTTCGGCCTGTCGGCGATCCGCTGACGCGCGACGGTCAGAGCTCGAACCAGAAGGTCAGGCCGTCCTCGTGCCTGCGGATGCCGTAGTCCGCGGACAGCTCCTCGATGAGGAAGACGCCGCGCCTGCCCTCGCGCAGCTCGTAGCCGTCGTACATCGTCGGGAGGGTGTCACCGCCCTCGTCGGTGACCTCGATCCGCACGCCGGTGGACGTCTCGAACACGACCACGGTCACCATGGTGCTGTCGGTGTGGACCACGGAGTTGGTGACGGCCTCGCTGGTCAGCAGCACGGCGGTGTCCGCGTCCGGACGGCCGGAGAGCGCCTTGGCGACGAAACGCCGCGCCGTCGCCACCTCCCCCGGACGGCCGGGGACGGTGATCGCCCCGAGTACCGACCGGCCCATCAGGGTGTCACCGGAGCGTGACGGAATGTGGCGAACTTGCCGGTATCGCCACCATGGCGGGCCTCCCCTGTAGCAAGATGGGCAGGGTGATCGAGACGAACGCGCATGGATCGGAGCCCTCTCAGCGGCGGCCTTTAGGGGGCCTAAACGAGATAGAGTGTGAGCTTACGGCCACTTTGCGTAATCGCGCAATAGCGAGGTGGAAGCTCCTCGGAAAGAGCGGAGCCGCGACGCCGTGATCAGCAGCAGACTACGAGAGATCGCCGCGCTGGCCGATCCGATCCAGCGCGCCCGCGTCCTCGGCGCGGTCATGGCGGAGCAGCAGGCGCTGGTCGAGGAGGCGGCCCGGATGCGCCGACAGGCGATCGCCGAGGCGCGGGAGAGCGGCCATCGCCTCGAGGAGATCGCCAGCACGCTCGGAGTCTCCCCCGGCCGGATCTCGCAGATGCGCAGGGGCACCACCGCGCCGGTGCCCGAGCCGCCCGCCGAGCGGGTTCCCCCGTTCGGCGAGCGGATGCCTCCGCTCGTGGTGCGGCGGGAGCTGCCGACGGAGCCGTCGCCGTACGGGGCCGGGTGGAGGTTCGTCAGCACGGCCGAGCGGGAGGACATCCGCTCCGAACTGCGCCTCCTCGACGTCGGCCGGGAGCCCGCCCGCGAGCACATCGCGACCTGCCTGCGCGTACGGCCCGGCGAGGACGTCATCGCGCGCCGCCGCCTGGTGCTCGCCGACGACGTCCCCGTCCGGGTCGCCGTCTCGTACCTCCGCGTCGACCTGTTCGCGGAGACCCCCGTCATGGAGCCCGAGCTGCTCGCGCCCACCCTGCACGAGGCGATCACCGCCCACGGTCACGCGTTCGGGCACGCGGAGGAGACGCTGATGGCCCGGCCGGCGACGGGGCCGGAGACCGACCTGCTCCGCCTCGATCCGGGCGACTGGGTCGTGCAGGTCCTCCGTGCCTCCTACTCCACCGAGGACACGCCGATCCACGTGCTGGAGACCGTCTGCGCCGCGACGCGCCACGTGTTCTCCGTCAGCCAGGCGGGCGGGTGCGACCGGTTCTGAAGATCCCGGCCCGTCCACCGTGGCCGGTCAAAGGTAGGCCGTCAGCCAGCGGTCGAGCTCCTCGAAGACCTTCGCCCGTACGGGCGCGGCGGACAGCACCAGGTCGTGCAGCCCGCTCTCGACGCGCACGCACGTGACGTGCCGCCCGAGGCGCGTCGACCAGCGGGCGATGTCGTCGGCGTTCAGCACGCCGTCGCCGGTGGAGAAGTCGCCGTTCCTGCCGCGTACGGTCGTCGTGGAGGCCATCACGAGGACCGGCACGTCGATGGCGAGCCCCGCCTTGACCTGCCGCTGCGCCTTGATGATCGCCGACAGCCAGCCGGCCCGCACGCCGAAGCCCTCGGCGGGCTTCCAGGTCAGGTCGAAGTCCCACTCCCCGTCGTGGTCGCGGTGGATGCTGTGAACGTAGGACCGGCTGACGCCCGCCGGGATGGCCATCTTCGGGCGGCCCTTCGCCAGGACGCGGACGACGGGCGTGAGCGTACGGCGGAGCCCGGCGGGGACGTTCAGCTCCAGGAACGGGCTGTTGAGGAACAGGCCGTCGACCAGTCCACGGCCGCGGACGCGATCGGCCCACAGGGCGGAGACCAGCCCGCCCGTCGAGTGGCCGTTCACCAGCAGCGTGTCATGGTCCTCGCGGATGAGGCGGACCGCCTCGTCGATCTCCGGAAAGTAGTCGGACATGCTGTGGGCGAAGTTCGGCGTCTGGTGGTCCAGCAGTGAGCGGCCGTACTTGCGCAGGTCCAGGGCGTGGAAGGAGTACCCCCGCTCGACGTAGAAGTCGGCGAGGTGCGTCTGGAAGAAGTAGTCGGTGAACCCGTGGATGTAGAGCACGGCCTTCCGGCTGCCGGGACAGGGCCGCCGGACGAGCGTGGCGACCACCTCGCCCTCCGCGTCGTCGTCCAGCGTCAGCCGGATCGCCTCATAGTCCACCCCGAGCACATCCTGTCCCATGGCGGGACAGCGTAGGGCCGCGCTCCGGCACGCGCCACGGCCGAACCCCTCACGAAAGCTCATACCACCAGGAATCTGCTCGTTTCTGCACCGAAGCCTTGCAAAGAGAGCACGAATGAGCAATCCTCGGTCCTGGCCGACGGAAGGAGAGCTCTTTCGCGTGCTGGCGTCAGTCCTGCCGATCCCTATGGGCGACGCCACCCCGGCCGCCGCGGAGACTCCGGGGCCGGCGCGTACGGGGAGTGCGGAACAGCACGCATGCCGCCCCGTGTTTCTTCGAACTCACGAGGAGCGCCCATGCGCGAAAGAGCACGTCTCGTCGTCGCCGCCCTCAGCGCGGCACTCGTCGCCTGCCTCGGCCTGGCCGTCCCGGCCGGCGCGGCGACCCTGCCCGACCCCGTCTCCTGCAGCGGCTGCTGGAAGCCCGCCCTGAACACCAGCTGGCAGTGGCAGCTGAAGACCGTCCCGTCCGCGCCGTACCTGGACGTCGCGATGTACGACATCGACGGGTTCGAGGCCACCGCCGCCGACGTGTCGAACCTCCACTCGACCAAGTCCGGCCGGAAGGTCGTCTGCTACATCAGCGCCGGCACGTACGAGAACTGGCGGCCCGACGCCGGCGACTTCCCGAGCAGCGTGCTCGGCAACGACGTCGACGGCTGGGCCGGTGAGCGCTGGCTGGACGTCCGGCAGTACACCGGGAAGCTCGGCACGATCCTGACCAAGCGCATGGACATGTGCAAGGCGAAGGGCTTCGACGCGATCGAGTTCGACAACGTCGACGGGTACGACAACGACCCCGGCTTCCCGATGACCGCCAACGACCAGCTGAACTTCAACACCTGGCTGGCGAACGAGGCGCACAAGCGCGGGCTCTCCGCCGGCCTGAAGAACGACATCCCCCAGCTCAAGACGCTCCAGCCGTACTTCGACTGGGCGCTGAACGAGGAGTGCTGGGCGAACAACGAGTGCACGACCGCGCAGACCGGCTACGGCTATGACAAGTACGTGGCCGCCGGCAAGGCCGTGTTCAACGTGGAGTACTCCCTGGCCACGTCGAAGTTCTGCAGCAAGGCCAACGCGCAGAACTTCAACTCACTGAAGAAGGACCTCGACCTCACCGCCTACCGCGTCCCCTGCCGGGGCGTCTGACCCACCCTGTTCATCCGGCTGTACCGGCCGGCGGCGGTCACGAGGTGCGGGGCCGCCGCCGGCCACCCCCGTAAGTGGAAGGTTCACCCTGTATGTCCCCGTCCATCCGTATCGCTTTCATCGGCGCCGGTTCCGTCGAGTTCACCCAGCAGCTCCTGCGCGACATCCTGTCCTTCCCCGAGCTCGCGGACGTACGACTCGCGCTGCACGACATCGACCCCGAGCGGCTGTCGGTCGCCGAGGCGCTCGCCCGGCGCACCGCGGAGCGGTTCGGCGCCAAGCCGGAGATCGTCGCGGAGCTCGACCGCAGGGCGGCCCTGGACGGCAGCGACGTCGTGGTGAACATGGTCGCGGTCGGCGGTCACCGCGCCACGACGATCGACTTCGAGGTCCCGGAACGCTTCGGGCTCCGGCAGACGATCGGCGACACGCTGGGCATCGGCGGGATCTTCCGCGCCCTGCGGACGTTCCCGCTGCTGGAGGGGCTGGCCGCCGACATGGCCGCCGTGTGCCCCGACGCGTGGCTGCTGAACTACACCAATCCGATGGCCATGAACCTGCAGTACCTGGCCACGGTGGCGCCGCGGCTCAAGGCCGCCGGTCTCTGCCACTCCGTCTACTGGACCGTCCGCGGGCTGTCCGACATCGTCGGCGTGCCGCACGAGGAGGTCGACTTCCTCTCCGCCGGGGTCAACCACCAGGCGTGGATCCTGCGCTGGCAGCACCAGGGCCGCGACCTGTACCCGGCGCTGGACGCGGCGATCGAGCGCGACCCGGAGCTGCGCCGCCGGGTGCGCGTGGACATGTACCGGCGGCTCGGCTACTACCCGACCGAGACCAGCGAGCACTCTTCCGAGTACGTCCCCTTCTACCTGCGGCATCCCGCCGAGATCGAGCGGCTGCGCATCCCGGTCGGCGACTACCTCGGGATCAGCGCGGGCAACGTCGCCGAGTACGAGTCGATCCGGGAGAGCCTGGCGGCCGGGCTGGACCCGGAGCCCCGCGAGGAGGAGGACGCGACCGAGTACGCCCCGCAGGTGATCCACAGCCTCGTCACCGGCGCCCTGCGCTCGATCCAGGTCACCACCGCCAACACCGGCCTGATCACCAACCTGCCGGCGGGCGCGGGCGTGGAGGTCCCGGCGACCGTCGACCGGCTCGGCGTCCATCCGCACGCGGTGGGGGCGCTGCCGCCGCAGCTGGCCGCGCTGAACCGGAGCTTCCTCAACGTCGTCGAGCTGGTCGTCGCCGCCGCCGTCGAGGGCGACCCGCGGCACATCCGGCACGCGGCGATGTCCGACCCGGCCACCGCGGCCGCGCTCACCGTCGACCAGATCTGGGAGCTGTGCGACGCGATGGTGGCCGCGCACGGCGACGCCCTGCCCCCGGCCCTGCGAGGACGGCTCTCCCCCGGCTCTCGGTGACGGCTGCACGGAGGCGGGGCCAACCGAGCAACACCGTGAGCGATAACCCCCGGAATTAATCGTTCCCGCGCGGCCGCGATCGCCTTATAGTGATCGAATGCGTCAAGAGGAGCGTCTCGGTCTGATCCTCGACCGGCTGGCCCGCGACGGCTCCGTCTCCGTGGCCGACCTCACCGGCGAGCTGGGCGCGTCCCCCGCCTCCGTCCGCCGGGACCTGCGCGTTCTCGAAGAGCAGCAACTGCTCAAGCGCACCCACGGCGGCGCGGTCTCGGCCGAGGTCCTGTACGAGCTGCCGATCCGCTACCGCTCGGGCCGCCACCACGAGGAGAAACTGCGCATCGCGCAGGCCGCGGCGCGGCTGGTGACCGACGCGGTGCACTCGGTCGGCCTGGGCGGCGGCACGACGACGACGGAGCTGGCGCGGATCCTCGGCGCGTCGGCCCGTCCGCTCAAGGTGATCACGAACGCGCTGAACATCGCCGGGGAGCTGTCCGTACGCCCCGCCGTCGACCTCGTGGTGACCGGCGGCAGCGTGCGCTCGGCGTCGTACGAGCTGGTCGGCCCGCTCGCCGAGCAGGCCCTGGCCGGGATCAACCTGGACATCGCCTTCATCGGCGTGGACGGCATCGAGGCGAGCCGGGGCATCAGCACCCACGACGACGTCGAGGCGCAGACCGATCGCAGCTTCCTGCGCACCGCGGATCAGGTCGTCGTGCTGACCGACGGCTCGAAGGTCGGCAAGCGCGCCTTCTCCCGCATCGCGGGCATCGACGAGATCACCATGCTGGTCACCGACTCCGGCGCCGACGCGGCCGAGCTGGACCGGCTCCGCGCGGCGGGCGTCGAGGTCACCATCGTCTGACGCCGGACGAAGGCCACCGCCTTCAGCCGGCCGGAGGTCGCCATCCGCTGACACCGGACGCCGTGGCCCCGGCCGGCGTTCCGGCCGGGGCCACGGCGCACCGGGTCACTTGAGCCCGGACGAGGCGATGGAGCGGACGAAGAAGCGCTGCGCGATGACGAACAGGACGAGCACCGGGATCTGACTGGTGACGGTGCCGGCCATCAGCACGGGCCAGTTCGTGAAGTGCTGGCCCTGGAAGTTCTGCAGGCCGAGCTGGATCGTCATGTTCCCCGGGCTCTGCACGGCGATGAGCGGCCACAGGAAGTCGTTCCAGACGTTGAGGAACGTCAGCACCGAGAGCGTGGCGAGCGTCGGGCCCATGAGCGGGAGCAGGACGCTCGCGAGCGTCCGCAGCCGTCCGGCGCCGTCGATGCGGGCGGCCTCCTCCAGTTCCTTCGGCACGGTGGTGAAGAACTGCCGCATCAGGAACACCCCGAAGGGCGTGGCGAGGTTCGGCGCGATCAGCGCCCCGAGCGTGTCGGTCAGGTGCAGGTGCTGCATCACGATGAGGGTGGGCAGCATGACGATCTGGAACGGCACCATCAGCGTGGCGAGGACCACGACGAACAGCACCCGGTTGCCGAGGAACGGGATCCGGGCGAAGGCGTAGCCGGCCAGTGAGCACAGCACCAGATTGCCGACGACGCAGGCGACCGACACGATCGCGCTGTTCAGCAGCCAGTGCCCGAACGGCCCCTGGCTCCAGGCGTCGGTGTAGTTCTGCCAGTGGATCCCGTGCGGCAGCCCCGGCGGGAACCGCCGCGTCTCCGCCTCGGTGGAGATCGACAGCAGCACCATCCAGATGAGCGGGGCGAGCATCACCGCCGACAGCGGGATGAGGATCAGGTGCAGGGGGCTGGGCCGGCGGGACCGCCGGTGCGGCGGGCGCTCCCGCTCCGCCGTACGGGCGCGTCCCATCGACCGCGTGAGCGCCGTGTCGGCCATGTCAGTTCACCTCGTAGTGGGAGGCCCGGCGGCTCAGCCAGAGCTGGACCATGGTCACGGCCAGGATCACCAGGAACAGCGCGCTGCCGATCGCGGCGGCGTAGCCGCCGTCGAAGTTCACGAACGCCTGCTGGTACAGGTAGTAGACGAGGACCGTGCTGGCGTGCAGGGGGCCGCCCTTCGTGGTCACGTAGACCTCGTCGAACAGCTGGAGCGCGTTGATCGTCAGCCAGACGAGGAGGAAGGACGAGGCCGGCGCGAGGAGCGGCAACTCGACCTTCCAGAACGCCTTCACCCGGCCGCAGCCGTCCAGGGCCGCGGCCTCCATGAGCTCGCGCGGGACGTTCTGCAGGGCCGACAGATAGATGATCACGGCGAAGCCGAGCCAGCCCCAGACGGTCATCATCACGACCGCGGGCAGCGCCTCGCCCGTGCTCTGGAAGAACCCCTGCTGCGGCAGGCCGACCTTGCCCAGCGCGGCGTTCACCAGGCCGAACTGCGGGTTGAGGAGCCAGCTGAAGATCACGCCGGTGGCGACCGTCGAGGTCACCAGCGGGACGTAGACCGCCATCCGGTAGAACAGCATGCCGCGCACCTTCTGGTTGAGCAGCACGGCGATGGGGATGGCCAGCAGCATCGTGATCGGCACGAACAGCACGCAGTAGACCAGGGTCTGCCGGGCCGCCTGCCAGAAGACCGGATCGTGCACCATCTTCTGGTAGTTCGAGGCGCCGGTCCACGTGCCCGGCGACGTGAGGTCGGTCTGCTGGAAGGAGAGCAGCAGCGACCAGACGACCGGGACCAGGCCGAACAGCCCGATGAGGAGCACGGCCGGGGACACGAAGGCCCAGCCGGCGACGTGGTCGGCCCGGCGCATCCGGGGGCCGGGCCGGTGGGTCCGGTGGCCGCGCCGGCGTTCGGACGCGGCCCGGTCGGCCGCCACGACCGCCATTACGCGCCCGCCATGACGCTGTTGACCTCGTCACGCGCCTGGTCCAGGGCGGCTTGGGGCTGTGCCTTGCCGAGCAGCACCGCCTGCACCGCCAGGCCGAGGGCCTGGGAGATCTTGGAGTACTCCGGGATGTTCGGCCGCGACTTCGTGGCGTTCTTCGCCAGGTTGTCGACGAACACCTTGTCCCCGGGGTACTTCTTCAGGAACTGCTGGTAGCCCGGGAGCTGGGTCTCCGACTGCCGCAGCGGCAGGTCGCCGGTGGCGGTGGCGAAGCGCAGGTGGACCTCCGGGGAGGTCAGCCACTGCAGGAAGGCCCAGGCGGTCGCGCGGTCGGACTTGTTGAACAGCATGTAGACGTCCGGGCCGGCGATCGTCGCGTGGGTGACCTTGCCGGGCAGGATCTGGACGCCGTACGGCACGTCCTTGGTGATGGAGGACAGGTCCCAGGGCCCCGTCCACATCATCCCGATCTTCCCGGAGTTGAAGAGGTTGAGGTACTGCTGGTCGCCGCCGTCGAGGTAGACCGAGTGGTCGGTCACGGACATGTCGTGCAGGAGCTGCATGGCGGCCAGGCCGGCCGGCGAGTCGAACGCGGCCTTCTTGCCGTCCGGGGTGAGCAGGTCGCCGCCCGCCTGCCACAGCAGCGCGAGGAACCGCCAGACGGTGTCCTCGGTGCCGTCGTTGACGTAGGCCCAGCCGTACTGCTTCTTACCGGCGTCGGTCAGCCGGCGCGCGGCGTTCTGGAAGTCGGTCCAGGTCCAGGACGGCGTCGGGTACGACAGCCCGGCCGCGTCGAACATCTTCTTGTTGTAGACCAGCGCCAGGTTGTCCACCAGCGCCGGAACGCCGTAGACCTTGCCGTCCGGCGTCGTGGCCGCCTGCCGGGCGGCCGGGAAGAAGTCGTCCCACTTGAACTCGGGGGCGCTCTTCACCAGCGACGTGAGGTCCTGGGTCTGGGGCCGCTTGGCCAGTGTCGTGATCGACGAGCCGAACTCGTACGCCACGCCCGGCGCCTTGCCGGACACGAACGCGCCGAGCGTCTTCTTCAGTGCGTCGTCGTTGCTGCCGGCGAAGGTGACGTTCACCTTCTGGCCGGGGTGGGCCTGGTTCCACTCCTGGCCGAGCGCGGCGATCTCCTTCGCCTCCTGCCCCGTGTAGCCGTGCCAAAAGATCGTCGCGCCGTGTGAGGATCCGGATCCTCCTCCGGAGCAGGCCGCCACGGCCCCGAGAGCGAGCGTGGTGGCCATGGCCATGAGTCGCGTACCGGCCGTACGGCCGAGCAGACGTGATCTTGCGCGCGTCATAGATAACTCCCTGGTTGGGCCGCCCGCGCGTGCGCTTCAGTCAGAATCGATGCTCGTTTGCGAGCAGTGCATGGGACTTTAGATCAGAATCAATCACGTCTTCAAGGCGTTCTGCGAATAACACCGTCACATTGCCGCAACCGAACAGTGGTCGATCATCGACGGTCACAGCCCGCCGAGACCTCTGCGGACGCGGCCCCCTCCGGCGCGGCGAGACGCCGGCGCCCGAGCGACGGCGGTGCACAGGACGAACGGTTTCCACCGATAACGAGTCAGTGTTAGCACTGCTGGAATCACTGATATGGTGAACGCATTAACATCGGAAACGGTGCGTCCGACGACGGGAGACCCCGTCGGCACACCGCGCCGGATCGCCATCGCTCCCGGAGGTTCCCGTGATCGTCATTACCGCTCCCACCGGCGAGATCTGCCGTCAGGTCCTCGACACGCTGCTCGACGGCGGCCGGCCCGTCCGGGTGATCGCCCGCGATCCCGGCCGGATCGCCCCGCGCACCCGTGACCGCGCCGAGGTCGTCCAGGGCTCCCACAGCGACCGCGAGGTGCTCGCCGAAGCGTTCAAGGGCGCCGACAGCGTCCTGTGGCTCGTCCCCCCGAACTCGCGCGCCGATGACATCCGGGAGCACTACCTCGGTTTCACCCGCCCGGCCTGTGACGCCATCAAGGCTCAGGGCGTCGAGCGCGTCGTGGGAGTCACCAGCCTGGGCCGCGGCTACGGCAGGCACGCCGGGCTGCTGTCGCCCGCGTTCGCGATGGACGACCTGATCGAGAGCACCGGGGTCGGCTACCGGGCCCTCGCCATGCCGTTCTTCATGGAGAACCTCCTCCACCAAGTCGAAGCGATCAGGACGCAGGGGATCTTCTCCATGCCGAACCAGGCGGACCGCCCGCTGGCGACCGTCGCCACCCGCGACATCGCCGCGACCGCGGCCCGCCTCCTGGCCGACGACTCCTGGTCCGGGCAGGACACCGTCCCGGTGATCGGCCCCGATTCGCTGTCCCCCGACGCCATGGCCCAGATCCTGACCGAGGTCCTGGAGCGCCCGGTCCGCTTCCAGCAGGCCGACCCCGAGGCGTACAAGGCGACGATGACGCGGTACGGGATGAGCGACGCCTGGGCGCAGGGCCTGGTCGACATGGCCATCGCCCAGAGCGACGGCATCTACGACGCCGAACAGCGGGCCGTGACCTCACCCGCCCCGACCGGTTTCCGTCAGTGGTGCGAGGAGGTGCTCAAGCCCGCCGTCCTGGCCTGATCGGCCGCCGCCGCCGCCGGCCGCGCCGGCCGCGCCGGCCGCCGGCCTCGCCTACTCGCCGCCCTCCAGGTCGCCCTCCAGGTCGAGGTAGGTCCGGCGCAGCCGGTCCAGCGTCTGCGGGTCGGGTTCGGCCCACAGGCGGCGGTCGGCGGCCTCCAGGAGGCGTTCGGTGATGCCGCGCAGCGCCCAGGGGTTGGACTGCTCCATGAACGCGCGGTTCTCCGCGTCGAAGACGTACTCCTGGGCGAGCTTCTCGTACATCCAGTCGTCCACGACCCCGGCCGTCGCGTCGTACCCGAACAGGTAGTCGACGGTGGCGGCGAGCTCGAACGCGCCCTTGTAGCCGTGTCGGCGCATCGCGGCGATCCAGCGCGGGTTCACGACGCGGGCGCGGAACACCCGGTGCGTCTCCTCCCCGAGCGTCCGCGTCCTGACCTGGTCCGGCAGCGCCGAGTCGCCGACGTACGCCGCGGGGTTGCGCCCCGTCAGCGACCGGACCATGGCGACCATGCCGCCGTGGTACTGGAAGTAGTCGTCGGAGTCCATGATGTCGTGCTCACGGGTGTCCTGGTTCTTGGCCGCGACCGAGATCCGGCGGAACGCCGCCTCCATGTCGGTCCGCGCCTCCCGCCCGTCCAGGCCGCGCCCGTACGCGTAGCCGCCCCACACGGCGTACACCTCGGCGAGGTCCCGGTCGTCCCGCCAGTTGCGGGCGTCGATCAGCGGCAGCAGGCCCGCGCCGTACGCCCCGGGCTTGGACCCGAAGATGCGGCTCGTCGCGCGCCGCCAGTCGCCGTGCCCGGCCAGGTCCTCCAGCGCGTGCGCGCGTACGTGGTTGCCGGCCTCGTCGAGTTCCGCGACCGCGCCGATCGCGTCGTCCACCAGCGCGATGACGTGCGGGAACGCGTCCCGGAAGAAGCCGGAGATCCGCAGCGTGACGTCGACGCGCGGCCGGCCCAGCTCCTCGCGCGGGATGATCTCGAACCCCGTGACGCGGCGGGACGCCTCGTCCCAGACCGGGCGGACGCCAATCAGCGCGAGCACCTCGGCGATGTCGTCGCCCTGCGTGCGCATCGCGGAGGTGCCCCACACCGTGAGGCCGACGCTGCGCGGGTACTCGCCGGTGTCGTCCAGGTGCCGCCGGATCAGCGACTCGGCGAGGGACACCCCGACGTCCCACGACGTACGCGACGGGATGGCCTTCGGGTCGACGGAGTAGAAGTTGCGGCCGGTCGGCAGCACGTTGACCAGCCCGCGGGTCGGCGACCCGGACGGCCCGGCGGGGACGTACCCGCCGCCGAGCGCGTGCAGGACCGCGTCGAGCTCCCCCGACGTCGCGTCCAGCCGCGGCACGACCTCCCGCGCGCCGAACTCCAGCAGCGTCACGACCTCGGGCACCTCGCGGCCGAGCACCTCGGCGCAGACCGCCGCCGCGCGGGAGGCGTCCCAGCCGAGCGTCTCCATGCCGACGACGAGCCGGCGCGCGACCGCCTCCAGCAGGTCCACGACGTCCGATGCCGTACGGGCGGGGCCGTCGACGACCTCGGTCAGCGCCGTGGCCTCGACCCGCGCGCCGGGGACGGCGAGCAGCTCCCGCTCGTCCAGCCCGTACGCCGCCGCGATCGCGGCGCGCAGCCCGGGCAGCGCCCCGGCCCGGCCCGCCCACACCTGCGCGGCGCGCAGCACGGCGAGCACGAGGTTCACCCGCTGCCCGGCCTCCGGCGCCTGCCCGAGGATGTGCAGGCCGTCGCGGATCTGCACGTCCTTGACCTCGCAGAGGTACCCGTCGATGTGCAGGACGAAGTCGTCGAAGTCGGCCTCGCCCGGCTCGTCGGTGACGTGCAGGTCGTGGTGGAGCTGGGCGGCCTGCACGAGCGTCCAGATCTGGGCGCGCACGGTCGGCAGCTTCGCCGGGTCGAGCGCCTGCACGGTGGCGTACTCGTCGAGGAGCTGTTCGAGCTTGGCCAGGTCGCCGTACGTCTCCGCGCGCGCCATCGGCGGCACCAGGTGATCGACGATGACGGCGTGGCCGCGCCGCTTGGCCTGCGTGCCCTCGCCCGGGTCGTTGACGATGAACGGGTAGACCAGCGGCAGGTCGCCGAGGACCGCGTCCGGGGCGCACTCGGCGGAGAGGCCGAGGCCCTTGCCGGGCAGCCACTCGAGCGTGCCGTGCTTGCCGAGGTGGACCACGGCGTCCGCGCCGAACACCTCGTCCAGCCAGCGGTACGCCGCCAGATAGTGGTGGGAGGGCGGCAGGTCGGGGTCGTGGTAGATCGCCACCGGGTTCTCCCCGAACCCGCGCGGCGGCTGGATCATCAGCACGACGTTCCCGAACCGCAGCGACGCGAGAACGATGTCGTCGCCATCGGTGTACAGCTCGCCGGGCGGCTCGCCCCAGTGCTCCCGCATCCGCTCGCGCAGCGGCTCCGGCAGCGCGGTGAACCACCGCTCGTAGTCCTTCAGCGTCACCCGCGCGGGCGCGGCGCGGAGCTGATCCTCGGTCAGCCACTCGACGTCGTGCCCACCCGCCGCGATCAGCGCGTGGATGAGCTCGTCGCCGTCCTCGGGGTACTCGCCGACGTCGTAGCCCGCCTCGCGCAGCGCCCCGAGCAGGCGGACCGCCGAGGCGGGCGTGTCCAGCCCGACGGCGTTGCCGACACGGGAGTGCTTGGTCGGGTACGACGACAGCACGACCGCGAGCCGGCGCTCGGCGACCGGCGTGTGCCGGAGCCGGGCCTGGCGCACGGCGATCCCGGCGACCCGCGCGGCCCGCTCCGGGTCGGCGGCGTACACGGGGATGCCGTCCGGCCCGTCCTCCTTGAAGGAGAACGGCACCGAGATCAGCCGGCCGTCGAACTCGGGGATCGCGACCTGCATCGCGGCGTCCATCGGGGACAGCGCGGCGTCCGACGCCTCCCAGGTCGCGCGGGACGTCGTCAGGCACAGCCCCTGGACGACCGGCACGTCGAGCGCGGCGAGCGCCCCGGCGTCCCAGGCGTCCTCGTCACCCCCCGCCGAGGCGTCCGCCGCCACCGCGAGGTGCTTCCGGGTCGGGCTCCCCTCCTCACTCGCTCCGCGGCCGGCTCGTTCCTCGCCGACCACTCCGCTCGCTCGTCGGCTCGCCGCTCCCCCGGCGGCGAGGACGGTCACGACCAGCGAATCGGCCCGCCCCAGCAGCTCCATCAGCCCTTCGTCGGCGGAGCGCAGCGAGCCGCAGAAGACGGGCAGCGCGTTCGCGCCGAGCTCTTCGATCCGTTCGCACAGCGTGTCGACGAACGCGGTGTTCCCGGACAGCTCGTGCGCCCGGTAGAAGACGACGCCGACGGTCGGCCGACCGTCCTTCGGCTCCCCGGTCCGGTGCAGGCCGTACGCGGGCATCTCCCGCGGCGCCTCGAACCCCTCGCCGGTCAGCAGCAGGGTGTCGGACAGGAAGCGGGCCAGCTCCCGCAGGTTGTCCACGCCGCCCTCGCGGAGGTACGCCAGCGCCTCGGCGGCGACGCCGGCGGGCACCGTCGACAGCGCCATCAGCTCCGCGTCCGGGGCGGCCTCCCCGCCGAGCGCGATGAGCGGCACGTCCCGGCCGCGCAGGTCCTCGATCCCCTCCCGCCAGGTCTTCAGGCCGCCGAGCAGCCGGACCACGACGGCGTCGACGCCCGCGCACAGCGCGTCCAGGTCGGCGACGTCGAGACGCGACGGGTTGCCCGTCACGTAACCGGCGTCCGCCGAGCGCGCGGACAGGAGTTCGGTGTCGGCGGTGGAGAGCAGCAGGACACGCACGTGTCGTTCCTTCCCTCGGGGGTCCTCGCCCCGGCTCGGGTGAAAGGTCGGCGACGGCGGGAAGTCTCCTGACTTCCAGGTCACCGCTCCCCCGCGGCCTTCCAGCTCATCGCCGTGGCCGTACGTGCGGGCTCGCTACCTGGTCACAGTTGCGGGACAGCCCCGGACTCGCACCGGGTTCCTTCCCTCGCCGTCGAGCGATCAGTCTACGAGCGCGCCCCGGCGGGCGCACCGCCGCGGCGCGCGAGGCGTCAGCGCCGAGGATGTTCGAGCTCGGAGGGACGAAGACCCTCGGCGGTGATGCCGGCGTACGCGCCGACGGCCCGCTCGGGGGCGCGCCGGTCGAGGGCACCGGAGACCAGCGCGACCGCCAGGCCGGCGGCGCCGATGAGCGCGGCGATCCAGGTCGTCGAGGCGTAGCCCAGACCGGCGTCGATGGCCAGCCCGCCGAGGAACGGCCCGACCGTGTTGCCGAGGTTGAACGCCGCGATGTTGGCCGCGGACGCCATCGTCGGCGCGCCCGCCGCCTTGTCCAGCACCCGGGTCTGCAGCGGCGCGATCGTCGCGCTGCCGACCACTCCGAGCAGCAGCATCACGACGACCACCGCGACCTTGCCGTGCACGACGAAGAAGAGGAGAAGCGACACCGCGATGACGGCGGCGAGGATCCCGTACAGGCTGGGCATGAGCGCGCGGTCGGCGAGCCTGCCGCCCAGCGCGTTGCCGGCCACCATGCCGACGCCGAACAGCACCATGAGGATCGGCACCGCCCCGGAGGAGAACCCGGTGACGCGGGTGGCGAGCGGCGCGACGTAGGTGATGACGGTGAAGACCGGGGCCCAGCCGAGGGCGGTCATGGCGAGGGCGAGCCAGACCTGGCCGTGCCGGAAGACCGACAGTTCGCCGCGGAGGCCGGTGTCGGCGGACGGCCGCGGCCGAGCCGGGACGAGGGTGGCGATGCCCGCGAGGGCGACCAGGCCGATCGCGGCGACGACCCAGAACGTGGACCGCCAGCCGAGGGCCTGCCCCAGCGCGGTGCCGCCCGGAACGCCGAGCACGTTGGCCACGGTCAGGCCGGTGAACATCATCGCGATGGCCCCGGCACGCTTCTCGGGCCGTACGAGGTCGGCGGCGACGACGGAGCCGATGCCGAAGTAGGCGCCGTGGGCGAACGCCGTCACGAGCCGGGCCACCATGAGCACGCCGTACGTGGGCGCGACCGCGCACAGGAGGTTGCCCACGGTGAACAGCGCCATCAGGGACACCAGCATGGTCTTGCGGGAGATCCTGGACCCGAGCGCGGTCAGCAACGGCGCTCCGACGACGACGCCGAACGCGTACCCGGACACCAGGAGCCCGGCGGTGGGGATGGAGACGTGCAGGTCGGCGGACAGGTCCGGCAGCAGGCCACTGATGACGAACTCGGTCGTTCCGATGCCGAAGCCGCCGATCGCCAGGGCGAGCAGCGCGATGGGCATGAGGTCTCCTCCGCGTAGACTGAGGGGCGTGAGCAATAACCAGCGCACGAATTAGTTGCACACGCCTGTTACTTGCAGACGCCGACTATCTCACCACGCAATCAGTGAGATGCCAAACGCAAGGAGGGGTGACCCATGTCACTGCCCGATGACGCGGCCGAGGCCCGCGCCCAGGGCTGGCGTACCCTCGCCGCCCTGCACGCCCGGATCGAGGACAAGGTCGAGCGGGCCCTGCAGGCCGAGCACGACCTGAGCGTCAACGAGTACTGCGCCCTCCACCTGCTGTCCCGACAGGACGACTGGCACATGCGGATGCAGCAGCTCGCGAACGCCATGGTCCTGAGCCAGAGCGCCACGACCCGTCTCGTCACCCGCCTGGAGAAGCGCGGCCTGCTCCGCCGCTACCTGTGCGAGGACGACCGGCGCGGCATCTACACCGAGGTCACCGAGGAGGGCGGGGCACTTCTCGCCAAGGCGACCCCGACCCACAACGCGGCCCTGGAAACGGCCCTCGCCGACGCCGCCGCCCTTCCCGAACTCGCCCCATTGGTCAGCGCCCTGGAGACCCTCCCCAACCTCACCCCGACCACCTGACCGCCCACCGTGGCCCCTCGGCGGAGGGCCGTTGCCGCCAGGACCGGGCGCCCGGATCCCACTTCGCACCCACGACCTCACCGACGAGCAGCGGATCGGCGAACGCGACCACCGCGGCGACCACCTTGGCGACCACCTTGGCGAAATCCTCCGGATACGCCTCACCGTCCGGGCCCAGCCTCGTACGCCACTCGCGGTAGGTGCGGCTGCGGAGGTCGACGAGCGACGTGATCCGTTCGGACAGCGGCCCTGGTTTCAGCCCTCGATGGTCCGCCGTCTTGGCCACCGCCTCGAGCAGGACCGCACCGGCGAAGGCGTTGGCCGCGATGAGCCGCCAGATGTCGGCGTAGTCGCGCACCCGCGTGTTCGCGTCACTTCTCTCGAGCGCCGTGAGGACCTTCTCCGCGAGGACCGTCTCAATGGGATACGCGAGCACTTCGAATGAGGAGTCCCCGAGTTGTTGCGGGAAGTCGATACGCTGCGCTCCCGGCACGATCGGATCGCCGGCGCTGACGTCGATCTGGACGCTGGTTCGAAATCGTGCAACCTGAGCGGGGATGACCACTCGCGTTCCGCCATAGGGCCCATCCTCACGAATCGCCCGGCTCCGGATCTGACCGACGAGGAACTCGACGCCATCGTCGACCGCCATACCGGCGACCCGACCCATCACCGCTACGGCGTCGTCTCCCGTCACCGATATCCCGATGCCGGACAAATCCGCATCCCGAGTCGTACGGCGTGCGTGATAGGCGCTCAGCAACATGCCGCCCTTGAGAGCGAACCGATCGGACACATCCGATCGGCTCAGTCGATACAAGAAGCGTTCGAGGACGAATAAGGTCAGCAGCTCGTCTGTCGGGCGGCCTTCCCTCCGGGCCTTGTTACGCAGGTCGTTGTAAGCCCGGCCTGCCGGCGTGTCCCGTCGCGGGTTCGGAGCCATCAGGAGAGCACCACCTCTATCGCCTGGAGCACAGGGCCGTCCACCCCGAGCGTCCGCGCAAGATCGACCAATTCGCCGGGGCGTGCCGCGCCGTTCTCCAGCGAGGTTCGAAGTGCGTGGAATGCGAGAACATCCCCAACGAGGTGCCGAAGCCGCATCGCGTCCACGACACTCCTGGCGGCACTATATATGCGGACACCCTCAGATGGGGCCGCTTCATACATCTGAACACCCATCTCAAATGTGTCGGCATGGAATCGATGAACCGCCAGCGGCGGAAAATCCATCTTAGGAGGTGTAGTTCCCCTAGGGACCGCTATATGCAGCTTCGCGGGGATTTCATCGATTAGTCCGTGCAGCGCCAACGCCGATTCCAGACATACGACAGCCAATGGTGCCCGTAGTGCCACCGCCAGCAGGTCGACCTGCCCCTCAGGGGCGGTCGCCTTCCGGAAGACCCCTCTGCTCAGCTCGTGAATCACTCCTTCGTCCCGCAACCGATAGAGATCGTGTGGCGCGATACCGATCTCTCGCGCCGTGCGGGTCAGGAAGGTCGCGGGCAAGCGCTCCAGACGGAGGAGAGACACGGACGAGGTGGTGGCCATGTATCAAAGTATTACCAGGTCGACCCGAGCTGGTAATACTTTGATACAGGTTCGCGAGGAGCGGGATATCGTAAAGCCTGTGGGCGGCTCGCGGCGGATCAGTCAGAGTGTTCGTTGGCGGCCGTCGGGGCGGCTCACGTCGGCGGTGGCGCGCTGCGTCGGGTACCGGTACGAGGGCTTTCCGGCGGGCACGCATCTCGGACTGCCGTCCCGGCACCTGACCGTGGTCCTCAGCCTGGGCGCCCCGACCCGCACGAGCGGGCCGTACGGATCGGCCGCTCTCACGGCGCTGGCCGGGGGCCTGCACACCCGGCCGGTGCGGATCTCCCATGACGGCGACCTCGCCGGGATTCAGCTCGACCTCACGCCGGAGGGGGCACGGTCGCTGTTCGGGCTGCCCGCCGCCGAGCTGGGCTCGGCCGTCCTGTCCCTCGGCGACCTGATCGGCGCCCGGACCGGGGAGCTCGTCGAGCGCCTGGCCGGGGCATCGGCCTGGCCGGCGCGCTTCGCCGTCGTCGAGGACGTGCTCTCCCGCGGCATGGACCGGCGGCCCGGTCCGCCGCCCGAGGTCGGGTACGCCTGGCGGCGTCTCGCCGACACGGACGGCGCCGTGCGGATCGGCGACCTGGCGCGCGAGGTCGGCTGGAGCCGCCGGCACCTGAGCGAGCGGTTCGCGGCCGAGTACGGGCTGCGGCCGAAGGAGGCGGCCCGCGTCATGCGGTTCGAGCGGTCCAAGCGGCTGCTCAAGGAGCCCGGACGGCCGCCGCTGGCGAGCGTGGCGGCGGTGTGCGGGTACTACGACCAGGCGCACCTCGCCCGCGAGTGGAACGACCTCGCCGGGTGTCCCCCGTCCGCGTGGCTGGCCGGCGAGGAGCTCCCTTTCGTCCAAGACGGCGAGGACGCCGCCGGCCGACGATGAGGCCATGAGCGAAACCAGAGTCTGGCCCGCACTCCGTTACAAGGACGCCCACGCCGCGATCCGGTTCCTCGCCGACGCCTTCGGGTTCGAGGAGGTCGCGGTGTACGAGGACGACGGCCGGGTGGCCCACGCCGAGCTGCGCGCGCCCGGAGGCGGCGGCGTCATGCTGGGCGACGCCGACCGTGCCGACAGCGCGATCGCCGGTCTGCCGCCGGGCGCCGGAGCGGTGTACGTCGTCACCGACGCGCCCGACGCGGTGTACGCGCGGGCCGTGGCGGCGGGCGCGACCGTCGTCCAGGGACTCACCGACGAGGACTACGGCTCACGGGGATTCACCGTGCGGGACCCCGAGGGGGTGTTCTGGAGCTTCGGCACCTACGCCGGCGCCGGGTCCTGAACCGGGGCCAGAACCGGGCAGCCGAGCCGGTCCTCGGCGTGGACCGGCGGCGGGGCGCCCTGCGAGACCGCGATGCGCAGCGGCCAGAACGGCTCGCGGGGTGCCTCCGCCGCCAGCCTCGTCAGGAACGCGGACGTCGACAGCAGGACGCTCGCCCGGTGCCGGCGCACCCGCTCGGCGACCGCGGCGATCGACCGCCGGCCGGAGTCCAGCACCGCGCTGGCTCCCGAGTACAGCGGCAGGAAGACGGTGTTGCGCAGCCCCACCGGATCGTGGGTCTTGGGAACGGAGAACAGCACGTCGTTCTCCCGCAGCCCGAACGGCTCCATTGCCAGGAACGAGGCCTCCGGGTCGCCGTGCGCGTACAGCTCGCCGTACTGCGTGAACGCCGGTGTCCAGGAGTGCACGGGGTGCGCCGGCGGCACGGTGGCCCGCGCCATGCCGGTGACGAGCTCGCCGGGGGTGATGACGTTCCGGTGCCGGCCGGGCGCGCAGACCGCGACCTCTCCCGGCGGGAGCATCGACGCCTCGGGGTCGGCGATCAGCGCGAGCGCCCCGATCCGCACGGCGCCGAGGAACGCCCACACGAACTCCATCGCCCCCGGAAGCGCGATCACCACCCGGTCGCCCGGCCGTACGCCGTGCGCCCGCAGGAACCCCGCCGCGCGCCCGGCCCCCCGATGGACCTCCCCGTGCGTGAAGACGTCGTCACCGCACAGGAACGCCGCCCGGTCACGCCAGCCGAACGCGAGCGTCCATCGGCTCAGCGACTCGGCCAGATTCGCGTCTGGCGACGGGTCGGGCATGCGTGCTCCTTCACCGATCGAAGACCCCCCTGGGAGACTAGGCCGATCCACCGTGCCGGGACAGACCCGCAGCGTGATCAAATGGCCTTGAAGGAGGCCATCTGTGGACAACCTGCGCGTTGCTTTGATCGGGTATGGAACCGGAGGCGCGGTCTTTCACGCACCGCTCATCTCGGCCGCCCCCGGCCTGGAACTCGCCGCCGTCGTGACCCGCGACCCGGCGCGGCGGGCGGCCGTCCGTGACCGGTACCCCGGCGCCGAACTGCTCGACGCACCCGGCGACGTCCGGTCCGGCGGATACGACCTGGTCGTCGTGACCACGCCGAACCGCACGCACGCGCCCCTCGCCCGCGCGGCGCTCGACGCCGGGCTTCCCGTCGTCGTCGACAAGCCGGTCGCGGTGACCGCCGCCGAGGCCCGGTCGCTGGCCGGCGGCCCGCTGGTCGTGCCGTTCCACAACCGCCGCTGGGACGGGGACTTCCGGACCGCCGCCCGGCTCATCGGCGACGGAACACTCGGGCGGGTGCTGCGGTTCGAGTCGCGGTTCACGCGCTGGCGCCCGCAGATCAAGCCGGGCTGGAAGGAGACGGCCGACCCGGACGCCGCGGGCGGCGTCCTGTACGACCTCGGCGCGCACCTGATCGACCAGGCGATCACGTTGTTCGGCCCGCCCGTCGCCGTCCACGCCGAACTGGACGTACGGCGGCCGGACGCCGAGGCGGTCGACGACGCGTTCGTCGCCCTGACCCACGCGAACGGCGTCCGGTCCCACCTGTGGATGAGCGCGATCAGCGCGGACCTCGGACCGCGATTCCGCGTGCTGGGCGACCGCGCCGCGTACGTCACGTACGGGCTCGACGTCCAGGAGGACCAGCTCCGCGCGGGCCGCACTCCGGAGGACACGGAGTTCGGCGTGACCCCGCCCGAGGCGTACGGCGAGGTCGGCACGCCCGGCGACACCCGCACGGAACCGACCGACCCGGGCCGCTACCGGGACTTCTACCCGGCCGTCGCGGCGGCGGTCCGCGGCGACGGCCCACCGCCGGTGACGCTGGAGGACGCGATCGCCGGCCTGGAGGTCATCGAGACCGCGGCGCGGAGCTCTTCCTAGCGGAGCTCTTCCTAGCGGAGCTCCCGCTAGCCCGTCCGCCGGGCGATGACGTGGAGGAGCGCGGCCACGCCCCGGTACGGGTCGGTGCGCCCGGCGCGCTCCTCGCAGGCCAGGAGCGCGTCGAGCCGTTCGGGGCCGGGCACGGGCGCGTCGTCGGCGGCGGTGTCGGTGAAGACGCGGACGCCGTACCAGGCGATCCGGGCCAGGCCGCGCTCGGCCAGCGACGCCGTCAGATCGGCGAGCCGGTCGGCGCGGGCGTCGACGCCGATCCGGTTGCGGTAGGCGGTGCCGTCGAAGGCGTCGGCGGCGGCCGCCCAGTCGCCCTTCAGTCCCGGCCGCATGGCGAGGGCGTCGCCGTTCCGTACGAGGAGGGACACGAGTCCGCCGGGCGCGGTGACCCCGGCGACGGCGTCGAGGACCGGGCCGGGATCGGCGAAGTACATGAGGACGCCGTGGCACAGCACGACGCCGAACCGCGACGGCGCCAGGAGCCGTGCGGCCTCCCGCACGTCGCCTTCGACGAGGCGGACGTGCTCGCGTACCTCCGGCGGCTCGGTCTCCAGCGCGGCCCGCAGGTCGCCGAGCAGCGCGGGCGAGGCGTCCAGGCCCGTCACCCGGTGGCCCCGGCGGGCGAGCGCCAGCACCTGGGTGCCCTGACCGCAGCCGAGGTCCAGGACGTCACCCGGCTCGGCGTCCGGGAGGTGGTGGGCGAGCTGTCTGGTGACGAGCTCCTGGCGGACGACCTGCCGCAGCGTCCCGAGCCGCGACCGCCAGCGGTCCTCGCCCGGTGTGAAACCGCTCATGCGCCCTCCTTCCCCGGAGGAGCGGCCAGAGGTGCCGCGCTCATACGAGGGCCCCGCCCGGGGGGACCACGGGCAGGTCCGCCGGTGGGCCGGTCTCGATGAGGCGCCACAGGGCGTCGGTGTCGAGGTGGTGTTCGACCAGGTCGCCCAGAGCGTCGAGCTGGGCCTCCCGCAGCGCGGCGAAGTCGGTGTCCGGCGCGGGGGTGAAGTCGCGGCCCGCGACCCGGGCGACCTCGGCGAGGAAGGCGCGGCGGAAGCCGTCGTTCTCCAGCGCGCCGTGCCAGGTCGTCCCCCAGACCGCCCCCTCGCGGCACCCGTCGAGGAACGGCTCGCCGCCTTCCACCGCCGTCACGCCGTGGTGGATCTCGTACGCGCGCACCGGCTCGCCGTACGCCGTGCCGCTCGGCCGGCCGAGGATCTTGTCCGGCCCGAACTCCACCCGTGCCGGCAGCAGCCCGAGGCCCGGCACGGGCCCGGCCATGGACTCGATGTCGTCGAGGATCTCGCGGGCCAGCATCTGGTAGCCGCCGCAGATGCCGAGCACCGGCCGGCCCGCCCGCGCGCGCCGCACGACCTCGGCGGCCAGTCCGTGCTCGTGCAGCCAGGCCAGGTCGGCGACGGTGGCACGGGAGCCGGGCAGCACGACCAGGTCGGCGTCGGCCAGTTCGCCGGGCGTGGTCGCGAACCGCACGCTCACGCCGGGCTCGGCGGCCAGGGCGTCGAGGTCGGTGAAGTTGGAGATCCGGGGCAGCCGGGCGACCGCGACCCGCAGCGTCTCCCCCGCGACCGCCGGGCGCGTCGCGGGGCGCGCGTCCAGGGCGAGGGAGTCCTCGACGTCCAGCCAGAGCCCGCCGAGCCAGGGCAGCACGCCGTACACCGGCCGGCCGGTCAGCGCGGTGATCTGCGCCAGCCCCGGGGCCAGCAGCTCCGGCGCGCCCCGGAACTTGTTGATGACGAAGCCGGCGATGAGCCGCTGGTCCGCGGGCTCCAGCAGGCCCACCGTCCCGTACAGCGCGGCGAACACCCCGCCCCGGTCGATGTCGCCGACGACGATCACCGGCATGCCGGGCCCGTCCGGGCCGCCGGCGGCGCGCGCCAGGCCCATGTTCGCCAGGTCGCCGGCGCGCAGGTTGATCTCGGCGGGGCTGCCCGCGCCCTCGCAGACGACGACGTCGTACTGGGCTCGTAGCTCGGCGAGGCTGCCGAGGACGACCTGGCGCAGGCGCTCCTTGTGCGCGGCGTACCCCATCGCGTCGACCTCGGCGACCGGGTGGCCGAGGACGACGACCTGGCTGCGCCGGTCGCTGCCGGGCTTGAGGAGGACCGGGTTCATGTGCGCGGTCGGCTCGATCCGCGCGGCGGCGGCCTGCATCGCCTGCGCCCGTCCGATCTCCGCGCCGTCGGCGGTGACCATCGAGTTGAGCGACATGTTCTGCGCCTTGAACGGCGCGACCTTGACGCCCTGGCGGGCGAGCCACCGGCAGATCCCCGCCGTGAGGATGCTCTTGCCCGCATCCGAGGTCGTACCGGCGACCAGCAGCATCCCGCTCCGTGTGCTCACGGACGCCGAAGTTAGCAGCCGCGCCGCCGGCTGCGGTCGGTCAGGAGGCGGCGAGCCCGCGGTGCGCCGGTGCGAGGACGGCGGCGGACCCGGCCCGCGGGAAGGCCCGCCGCCGCGTCCAGGACCGCACCGGCCGTCCGGTCGCCGACGGCCGTACGCCGCGGGGGCGCATCGTAGGGATGTGCGCGGAGCAACACCCGCGCGGCTCGCCCCGTTCAGCGGCGCCGGCTCCGCGCCCAGGCCCTGACGGCGGCGCGGGCGCCGATCACGACGGCGGCCGAGGCCACCGTGACCGTACGGGACAGGCGGACGGCCCGCCGGACGTCCCGCGGCTCGGCGGCACGGCCGTCACCGAGCTCCGGCCGGTGCTCGACGCGGTTCCCGTACACGTTGACGCCGCCGAGCCGGACCCCGAGCGCCCCGGCGAAGGCCGCCTCGCACCGCCCGGCGTTCGGGCTCGGGTGCGCCGCGCCGTCGCGGCGCAGGATCGCGTACGCGTCGCGCGGCGAGCCGCCGACGAGCGGCGCGCAGGCCACCGTGAGCAGCCCGGTCAGCCGGGCGGGTACCCAGTTCGCCGCGTCGTCCAGGCGCGCCGCGACCCGCCCGAACCTGAGGTACCGCGGGCCGCGGTGCCCGACCATCGCGTCCAGCGTGTTGACCGCCCGGTACGCGAGGAGCCCCGGCACGCCCAGGACGGCGCCCCAGAACAGGGGCGCCACCGCGGCGTCGGAGGTGTTCTCGGCGACCGACTCGACCGTCGCCCGCGCGAGTTCCTTGGCGTCGAGCGCGCTCGGATCACGCCCGCACAGGTGCGGCAGCCGCCGCCGCGCCGCCTCGATGTCCCCGGCCTCCAGCGCGGTCGCCATCGCCAGCCCCTCCCGCCCGAGGGACGTCCCGCCGAGCACCGCCCACGTGGCGGCGGCGGTGAGCGCCGTACGCCCCGCCGTACGACGGCCGACGGCGTCCACGACGAGACCGGCGCCGGCCGCCCCGGCCACGCACGCGGCCGTGAACAGCGCCCCCCGCCCCACCGAGTCCCGGTACAGGCGCCGCTCCAGCGCGCTCGCGGCCCGCCCGAACGCCGCCACCGGATGCCCTCGCCGCGGGTCCCCGGCCAGCGCGTCCAGCAGCAGCCCCGCCAACAGTCCCTTGTCCGTCGTCACGGACCAAGACGATAGGGCCGCCCGATCACCCGGGACTCGCCGCAGGTCCTCTCCGGCCATGCGCATTCACTCGTGTGCGTCCAGCAGCTCGTCCCAGTGCTCCGCCGCCCACGCGCAGGCGGCGTCCAGTGGCCCCACCATGCTGCGGCCCAGCGGCGTCAGCGCGTACTCCACTCCCGCAGTCGGGTCGGCGTGCACCGTGCGTGAGACGAGCCCGTCCCGCTCCAGGCGGCGTAGCGACTGGGTGAGCACCTTGGGGGTGACGCGACTCAGGGGCACGCGGAGTTCGGAGAACCGGCGCGGGCCGCCTTCCAGGCAACGAATGATCAGGGCCGCCCACTTGTCGCCGAAGCGGAACGGCACCAGCGAGGAGGGGCACAGTTCGTCGAACATGTCGGGAGGCAGCGGCTGCCGGTGCGCCATGGCGGTCTCCTGCCCTTCGGCCGGGGTCGGGATCCGGTCTCGGTATCCGGGAGGTAACCGCCCTCCTGGATACCTTCCCGAGCATCGACGCAACGGGAGGTATTCCGAATGGGCAGGATCGTGATCTTCGGAGCAGGGGGCAGGGCCGGCCGGCAGGCCGTCGCCGAAGCGCGCCGGCGTGGGCACGAGGTGACCGCGGTGGTGCGCGACCCCGCCGGCCACGGCGGCCTGACCGATGACGGCGTCCGGGTCGCCGCCGGCGACGTCACCGACGTGACGGACGTCGCCACCCTCGCGGCCGGGCACGACGCCGCGATCAACGCGGCCGCGGTGTACGGCGCGGGCACCGACCCGGACGCCTTCTTCCCCGCCGCCGCACGCGCCCTGGTCAAGGGCCTGCCGCAGGCCGGTGTGGACAGGCTCGTCGCGGTCGGGCTGTCGGTGCTGCTGCCCGGCCCCGACGGGACCCGGCTGCTGGACGCGCCCGGTTTTCCCGCCGAGGCCCGGCCCTTCTGCCTGGCTCACGCCGCCGGTCTGGAGGTGCTCCGTGCCGAAGGCGGCACGCTGGACTGGGTGTACGTCAGCCCGGCCGGGGACTTCGACCACGAGGGCGGGCGCACCGGCGGCTACGACATCCGCGAACACGGCGACGCCGCGGCCCGTATCTCCTACGCCGACTTCGCCCTCGCCCTGCTCGACGAGGCCGAGACGCCACGCCACCACCGCGGCCACCTCGCCGTGGGATGACGAGTGCGGGCCCTCGTCCGGAACGAGGGCCCGCGGCCCCCCTTCGGTACCGCCCCAGCGGATGCGGTCCCCGGGTCTCGGCTGGTCGCGGTGTGAGCGGGTAGTGGAAGGATGACGCTGATCATCGCGACACGGTTGGAGCCGAAGCATGGAACTCACCGCGGAACCCTGTTCGCCGGTCAAGGTGGAGCACGCCGAGGGGCCGTTCTGGTACGGAGACCGGCTCGGCTGGGTCGACATCATGGCCGGGAGGCTGTGGCTGGCCGGCTACGACGGCAAGACGCTGACCGACCCGCGTTCGCTCCAGGTGGACCGGCCGATCGGCGCCGCCGTGCCCCGGGTGCTGGGCGGATGGATCATCGCCGCCGGCACCTGCTTCATGGAACTGGACGAGGACGGCAGGGCGACGGCGCTGACCGGCGACCTGGCCGACGCCTCCATCATCCGGATGAACGACGGCAAGTGCGACCCGGCGGGGCGGTTCTGGGCCGGCACGATGGCGTTCGACGAGACGGAGGGGGCGGGCTCGCTGTTCGTCTTCGACGGCTCGATCCGCACCGTGCTGGACGACGTGACCATCTCCAACGGCCCCGCCTGGAGCCCCGACCACCGCACGATGTACTACGCCGACACGCCGACCCGGCGGATCGACGTCTTCGACTACGACCTGGACACCGGTGAGGTCACGAACCGGCGGCCGTTCGTCACCGTCGAGGGTGGTCACCCCGACGGCATGACGGTCGACGACGAGGGCTTCCTGTGGCAGGCCGTGTGGGGCGGCGGCGTGGTCCACCGCTACGCCCCGTCCGGGGAACTCGTGGGGACGGTCCGCCTCCCGGTGACGAACGTCTCGAGCTGCTGCTTCGGCGGCACCGACCGTTCGACGCTGTTCATCACGACGTCGCAGCAGGGCCTGTCTCCGGAGCAGCGGGAGGCCGAGCCGGACGCCGGCCGGATCTTCCGCGTCGACCCGGGCGTCACCGGCGCCCTGGCGACGCCGTTCACCGGCGCCCGCTGAGCCTCCCGAGCGCTTCGGCTGGTGTCCGCTGCCGTTAGAGCCCAGCGGACACCAGCGATCGATCCGTGGAGGTCGCGCGTCGTACCCGGCGGAACTCCGCCGCCGTGATGGTCCACGTTGCCGCTGTCGTCGCCACGATCGGCGCTCAGCGCCGAGGATCCGTGTCGCCTAGACGACGAAACCCCTCGGCGCAAGCCGCCCGGTGACCCCCACCCGGTGCCACCCCGGTTGCCGGGGGCCATGGGGACTTCCGAACGTTGTCCGCTGTTGCTCGGGTTCAGACGTCGGCGCCGGGCGTGGTGGTCCGCAGGAGCGGTAGGGCGAGGATCAATGCGATCGCGATCAGGAAGCCGCTGGCCCAGACCGGGCCCAGGGCGCCCCGGCCTGGGCCGAGGGTGGCCGCCGCGAGGACGGGGCCACCGGCGGCGCCGATGTTGAGGGCCGCGGTCGCGTACGAGCCGCCCATGGTCGGGGCGCCCGCCGCCTCGTAGAGCACCCTGGCGATCAGGGTGCCGCCCAGCGCGAACGAGAGCGCGCCCTGCGCGAACACGAGGACGAACAGCGCGCCCGGATGGGCGGCCAGCGTCGCCAGCGCGATCCAGCCGAGCAACAGCAGCGGACCGCCGACGGCGATCACCAGGCCGGGACGATGGTCCGACAGGCGCCCCGCGAGGGTGACGCCGAGGAAGGACCCGAGGCCGAAGAGCACCAGGACGACCGAGACCCACGGCGCGGCCAGGCCGGCGGTGTCGGTCACGATCGGCGCCAGAAAGGTGAAGGTGCCGAAGGTGGCGCCGTTGACGAGTGCTCCGAGCAGCATCACCAGGAGCAACCGCGGCCTCGCGAGCCGGCCGATCTCGGTGCGAAGTCCCGGGCCGGCCGGACCGGCCTGCGCGTCCTCGACGGTACGGGCCGGAATGCCCTTGACGACGCCGGCGGCCGCCGGAAGGCAGAGAAGCGCGATCGCCCAGAAGGCCGCCCGCCAGCCGAGCAGTGCGCCGAGCACCGCGCCGCCGGGAACTCCGACGATGGTGGCCACCGTCGTGCCCGCCAGCAGCACCGACAGCGCGCGTCCCTTCTGCTCGGCCGCGACGAGAGTGGCCGCGGTGGTCAGGGCCACGGCCAGGAAGCCCGCGTTCGCCAGGGCGGCGGCCATGCGGGCGACGAGCAGAACGACGAAGCCCGTCGTCAGAGCGCTCACGGCGTGGGCCCCCGCGAACACCAGCACGAACGCGAGCAGGCTGCTCCGGGCCGGCCACCGGCGAGCGAGCCCGGCCATCAGCGGGGCGCCGGCGATCATCCCGACCGCGAAGGCCGAGGTCAGCAGCCCGGCGGTGCCGACCGGCACGTCGAGGCTTGCGGCGATGTCCGGCAGCAGGCCGGCGAGCATGAACTCCGAGGTTCCCATGGCGAAGACCGCCACGGCGAGCAGGTACAGCGGAAGAGGCACCGAGGACTCCGAGGTGAGGAGAGAACGACAGAGGAGACGTCTCGTCACCGCGGCCAGCGCCCCATGAGCGCGGGTGTCCGTCCCGAGCGGCGAACGCCGCCGGGAGGGGAACTAGGAGCTCAGTGGTTCAGGGGGCTGACGGCGTGACCGAAAGCCCCCACCTTGGATGCCTCAGGGCTCGACATGGCCCCGGACACTACCCAACCGCGCCGGTCGCCGCGCAACCGGTTTCCCAGCCGCTGAGATTCCCGAACGCGCGTCGGTGCCATGAGCGGCGCAGAGCTGCGGATCGGGCGCCGTCAGGAGTCGTCGCCGTCCGTGGTTTCCCGCTCGCCGGTCAGCGTGACGAGCAGGTCGTTGAGGCGGGCGGCGAATTCGGCCGGTTCGTCGACGCGGGCGCCGAGGGTGAGGACGGACTGGCCGTAGAGGACGTGCGCCCAGTCGGCCAGGCGCTCGTCGGGTTCGGCGTCGAGCCGCCGGATGAGCGGGTGCTCGGGGTTGATCTCCAGGATGGGCTCGCTCGGCATCCCCGAGCCCTGCATCCGGCGGATGAGGTTCATCTCGATCTCCGCCTCGCCCGCGACGATGCAGGCCGGCGACGTGGTGAGGCGGTTGGTGGTCCGCACGTCCCGTACGCGGTCGCCGAGGGCCTTCTTGAGGCGCTCCACCAGGGCGGCGAACTGCGTGCCGGCCTTCTCGTTCGCCTCCTTCTCGGCGGCGTCCTCCAGCGCGCCGAGGTCGGCCGCGCCCTGCGCGACGGACTGCAGGCGCCTGCCGTCGAAGTCGGGCAGGCTGGTCACCACCCAGTTGTCGACGGGGTCGCTCAGCAGCAGCACCTCGATGCCCTTCTCACGGAAGATCTCCAGGTGCGGGCTGGACTTGGCGGCGGCGAGCGTGGGGGCGACCAGGTAGTAGATCTTCTCCTGGCCTTCCTTCATGCGGGCCACGTAGTCGGCGAGGGAGGTGTCCGGCGTGTCGGTGCTCGACGCGGTCGTGGTGAAGCGCAGCAGACCGGCGATGTCGTCCCGGTTGGAGTAGTCCTCGGCGACCCCCTCCTTGAGGACGGCGCCGAACTCGCCCCAGAAGGTGGCGTACTTCTCCGGTTCCTTCTCGGCCAGGTCCTTCAGGAGCTTCAGCACCCGCTTGACCGCGCTGGACCGGATCGAGTCGACGACGCGGCTGCTCTGCAGGATCTCCCGGGAGACATTCAGCGGCAGGTCGCTGGAGTCGATCACGCCGCGGACGAAGCGCAGGTAGTTCGGCATGAGCTGCCCGGTGTCGTCCATGATGAAGACCCGCTGGACGTGCAGCTTGACGCCGTGGCGGGACTCGGGCATCCACAGGTCGAACGGCGCGTGCGCCGGAACGAACAGCAGCAGCGTGTACTCGTAGGTCCCCTCCATCTTGGCGTGCAGATGGGCGAGGGGGTCGGCGTAGTCGTGCGCGACGTGCTTGTAGAACTCGTTGTACTCCTGCTCGCTGATCTCGCTCTTCGGGCGGGCCCACAGCGCGGACGCCCGGTTGACGACCGTCTCGGCCGGAGCGTCGCCGGACCCGGCGTCCTCGTCCGGCATGAGGATCGGCAGGCTGATGTGGTCGGAGTACTTGCGGATGATCGTACGCAGCCGGTGGCCGCCCAGGAGCTCGTCCTCACCCTCGCGGAGGTGCAGCACGATCTCGGTGCCCCGTGCGGGGTGCTCGATCGTCTCCAGGGTGTACTCACCGCGGCCGTCGGACTCCCACCGGACGCCTTCCGCCGCGGGCAGGCCGGCCCGGCGCGTCGTCAGCGTCACCCGGTCGGCGACGATGAACGCCGAGTAGAAACCGACGCCGAACTGCCCGATGAGCGTCGCGTCCTTCCGCTGGTCCCCGGTGAGAGCCTGGAGGAATTCGCGGGTGCCGGACTTGGCGATGGTGCCGATGTTGTCCATCGCCTCCTGCCGGCTCATTCCGATGCCGTTGTCGGAAATGGTGATCGTGCGAGCGTCCTTGTCGTAGGAGACCCGGATCTGCAGCGGCTCGTCGGGCTCATCGAGGCCGGGGTCGGTGAGCTTGGCGAACCGCAGGCGGTCGATGGCGTCCGAGGCGTTGGAGATCAGCTCCCGCAGGAAGATCTCCTTGTTGCTGTAAAGCGAGTGAATCATCAGGTCGAGAAGCTGGACAACCTCGGCCTGGAAACCGAACCTCTCTTGTTGCGTCGACGTGCTCATCGGACGAACACTTCTCCTTGCGATCGTCGCTTTCCGGCATTCCTCCGTCGGCCGGTTCCCGGCCCCGGATCGGCCAAAGCGTACCGAGAGTTCTCCTCCTCGCTCCGGGATGAGGGGAGTCCGCCGCCTTCCATGTGCCCTGGATCACATCCGCGCCGGCTCACGCGGTGCCCGGTCATCTCGTCCTTGGGGCGAAGGTGCCCGACCAGGGCACCGGCGCCAGAGGAGAACGTCATGACAACCACGATCGTCGTGCTGGGCGGCGGCTACACCGGCGTCATGAGCGCGGTCCGGCTGGCCCGCCGCACGCGGCGGGCCGACGTCCGGCTGGTCCTGGTCAATCCGTCCGACCGGTTCACCGAACGGCTGCGGCTGCATCAGACGGCCGCCGGGCAGTCCCTCGCCGACCACCGCATCCCGGAGATGCTGGAGGGCACCGGCGTCGCGTTCGTACGCGGCCTGGCCACGAGCATCGACCCGGTGCGGCGCGAGATCCGCGTGGCCGGTGATGACGGTGAGCGGACGCTGGCCTACGACCACCTGGTGTACGCGATCGGCGGTGTCACCGACACCCGCGTGCCGGGGGTCGGCGCGCACGCGTACACGCTGGACGGTCCGGCGCAGGCGGGCCGCCTCGCGGAACGGCTGGCCGGTCTCGGACGCCGGGGCGGCGGCACGGTCGCCGTGGTCGGTTCCGGCCTCACCGGTGTGGAGGCGGCCGCCGAGATCGCCGAGAGCCACCCGGCGGTGCGGGTGATTCTGCTCGGCCACGGCGAACCGGGTTCGATGATGGGTGACAGGGCCCGCCGCCACCTGCGCCGCGCGCTGGACCGGCTGGGCGTCGAGGTGCGCACCGGGGTCGAGGTGACCAAGGTGCTGCCCGACGCGGTCGAACTGGCCGGTGGCGAGGTGCTGCCGGTGGACGCCTGCCTGTGGACGGCCGGGGTCGTCGCCGCGCCGCTCGCCCGGGAGGCCGGGCTGAGGGTGGACGGGAAGGGCCGGGTCGTGGTGGACGCGACGCTCGCGTCGGTCTCCCACCCGTCGGTGTACGCGGTCGGTGACGCCGCGGCCGTGCGGCAGGCGTGGGGCGAGATTCACGGCACGTGCCAGAGTGGCATTCCGTCCGCCGCGCACGCCGCCGACGCCATCGCCCGGCGCCTGCGGGGCAGGCGGCCCGGGCCGTTCCGGTTCGGCTACATCCACCAGCCGGTCAGCCTCGGCCGGCGCGACGCGGTCATTCAGTTCACCCGGCCGGACGACTCGCCGGGCCGGTTCTGCCTGAGGGGCCGGGCCGCGGTGGCGTACAAGGCGGTGGTCACCGGCAGCCCGCCCAAGATGTACCGCCTCTCGCGGCGGGTCGTCATCCCCGCCCGATTCCTCGCCCGCGCGGGTGGGCGTGCCGGCCGGCCGGACGCAGCCCGGTGAGCTTGTCCGGGGCGCTGACCAGATGGATGAGGTGTACCGCGCCGTCGCTGAGATGCAGCGTGAGAACGACGGCGGGGGTTTCGCCGGAGTAGACGACGATGCCGGGGCCGCCGTTCACCTCCGCGATCTCGACGCGCGGCTCGGGAGGCATGCGCCCGGCGAACGTCACGAGCGCCCGCGCCACCGCTTCGGCCCCCAGGATGGGCCTGCGCGGCGCGGGCGCCTTGCCGCCGCCGTCGCTGACCAGCGTCACGTCCGGCGCGAGCACCTCCATGAGCTCGGCGAGGGCGCCGCCCGCCGCCGCGGCGAGGAACCGTTCGGTCACCTCGGCCCGGGTGGCGCGGTCGGTGTCGTAGCGGACGCGGCGTCGCTCCACGTGCTCGCGCGCCCGGCGGGCGGTCTGGCGCACCGACGCCTCGCTGCGCTCCACCATCGCGGCGATCTCGGCGTAGGAGTAGCCGAACGCCTCGCGCAGCACGAAGACCGCCCGTTCCAGGGGGGACAGCGACTCCAGCAGCACGAGCATGGCGGTCGAGACGGTGGCGGCCAGGGCCACCTCGTCCGCGACGTCGGGGCCGGTGACCAGGGGCTCCGGCAGCCAGGAGCCGGTGTACCGCTCGTGCCGTGCCTGGGCGCTGCGGAGCCGGTCGATCGCCAGGCGCGTCACCACCCGCACGAGGTACGCCTCCGGATCGGTCACCTCGGCGACGTCGACGTCCGACCAGCGCAGCCAGGAGTCCTGCACCACGTCCTCGGCGTCACCGGTCCGGCCGAGCAGGCGGTAGGCGATCGCGTGCAGACGGTCCCGGTGCTCGTCGAAGATCCGGGTGGCCTCGGCCGTGTCGATCGTCGTCATGGGAGGGACTCCGGTCCGGGATGGGGTTCCTCCGATCTTCGCACGGCGAAGGCGCCGGCGGCCGTGCTCAGCGCAGGGCGAACCGGTCGACCGGAGGGCGGCCGTCGACCAGGTCGGCGGCGAGTTCGCCGATCAGCGGGGTGAACTTCGCGCCGTGCCCGGAGCAGGCGGAGCAGACCACGAACGGCCCCCGGCGGTCCAGCACGAAGTCCTCGTCGGGCGTCGTGGTGTAGAGGCAGGTCACCTCCGAGCGCGGCTCGGGGTCCACGCCCGGCAGCCAGGTCCGGGCGTACTCGACGGCACTCTCGCGGGCGGCCGGATCGACGACGAAGTTCCGGTCGTCCGCGGTCGTCACCGTGCCGCCCACGTGCGCGCCGAACTTCAGGTACGGGCCCTCCGGCAGCGCGTACACGTCGAGGGTCGTCTCGCCGTGCACGATGGTCGGCCACGGGCCGGGGTCCTTCGTGTCGAAGAAGAAGACCTGCTGCTGGGTGACGGTCAGCGGCGGCAGCGGGACCAGGCCGTCGAGCAGCGGAGCGGTCCAGCCGCCCGCCGCGACCACGACCGTGCGGGCGTGCCAGGTGTCCCGGTCGGTGTGCAGGAGGACGCCGGTGGAGTCCGGTTCCAGGGCCCGGATCGGCGTGTCGTACGCGACGTGCGCGCCGGCCGCGGCGGCGAGCCGGACCAGGGCGGCCATCGACGCCTCCGGGTCGAGGACGCCGCCCTCCGGGTCGAAGACGACGGGACCCGTGAACCGGATGCCGGACCAGCGGCGGGCCGCCTCGGCGGGGTCGAGCAGTTCGGCGGCGACGCCGTGGTCGCGCAGGAGGGCGGCCATGCGCGCGGGCTCCCGGCCGGGCCCGTGGTCGACACCGCCGGTACGGGTCAGCAGCGGCTCCCCCGCCGACTCGCTCAGCTCGTCCCAGAGCCGTCCGGCCCGGCCGGTCAGTTCGACGTACAGCGGGTCCAGGTAGGCGCGGCGGAAGATCCGGGCGTGGCCGTGCGAACTGCCGCGCCGGTGGCCCGGCCCGTACGCCTCGAAGGCGGCCACGCTCCGGCCCCGCCGGCTCAGCGCCCACGCGGTGGCCGATCCGGCCAGTCCGAGCCCCACGATCGCTACGTCGATGTCGTTCATGCCCTGAATAATGCCTGGTTAGAGCCGTACGTTAGGATAATTGCAGAATACAGATAAACCGTGGGAGGACTCCGGTGACCCAGCCCCGCCCCACCGCGACCCCCGTCGCGGGCACCGGCCGAACGGCGCGCCGATGAGCACACCGGCCTTCGCCGCGCACGGCTGTCCCCTCCTCGACGACGCGACCCTGGGCGCGCTCCTCGCCGGCGCGGCCGCCCGGCGCGCCGCGCCCGTACGGCTGGTCGGACCGGACCTGCACGACCTGGCCGCCCGGCTGATCGCCGACGGCGTGCCGGTCGAGGCGTCCGTGCCGCATCGGCGCGACGTTCGCGCGCTGCGGCGCGCGGTACGGCGGGCGGGCGGGAACGTCCCGCCGGTCGACGTCGGCGAGGTCGACATCGACCTGCCCCTTTCCGCCGCGAGCGTTCCCGTGATGGTCTGCCGCCTCGACCCGAAGACCTTCGCGTTCCCCCGGCACACCGTCCGCGAACTGGGCCGGGCCCTGGCCCCCGGCGGCGTGGTCGTCGTCCTCCCCGGGGAACGGTCGTCCTGGCCGGCCGGCCTCGTCGACGCGTGGGCGGCGGCGGCCGGGCTCACGCCGCCCGACGAGCGCGAGACGGGCGGCGCGCTGCCCTTCGCCGGCGCCGTCTACCAGGCACGCGACTGACCGGCGTGCGACTGACCGGCGTGGGGCCTCCGGACCGGAGGCCGCACCCGCCGTTCTCAGACGGGCGCGAACCCCATCGACTCGTACAGCGTGCGGGCGCGCGCGTTGTCCTCGGTCACGGCGAGGGAGAGCCGGTCGTACCCGAGCTCCGCCAGCGCCCCCATCGCCGCGCGGATGAGCCGGCGGGCCAGGCCGCGGCCGGTGTGCGATGAGGCGGTGAACACGAACGCCAGCAGCGGCGTGCCCCGCCACACCGTCACCAGGGCGGCCGCGACGAGGCGGCCGTCCTCCTCGGCGACGAAGGACGCCTCCGGGACGAACGGGCCGTGCTCCCCGTCGAAGGTCAGCCGGATCTCCTCGGTGGCCGACGCGACGCCGTCGCCGGCGTCCCGCTCGTCGGGGGTGCCGCGGTAGGCGTCCCACATGAGCGCGCCGAGGAGCGGCAGGTCCGCCCGGGTCGGCGTACGGAAGGACTCGTCGGCCGGCACCGGCGGCCGGGACAGCATCGCGTCGAGCCGGTACCGCCGGGGCTCGGCCGGAGTGTGCGTCACACGGGCGAGACTAGACCGCCGGGCGGACGGGCAGCCGCAGGATCGTGCGCATCTTCTCCGGGTCGGTCTCGTAGAGGTCGGACAGGTACACCTCGTGGTGCAGGCCGTTCGCGACCATCCCCGTCTCCTTCAGATGGGCGTCCATCCGCGCGAGCGTGCGCGGCTCGTCGGCGTACGGCCCCCGGTGCAGCACCTGGACGCAGCGCCCCTCGGTGTAGGTGACCAGTTGCACGCGCGGAGCGGCCGGGTGCGGCGCGGCCTCGCGCGCCTCGTCGTACCAGCGGTCCTCCACCGTGTCCGGGAGCCGGAGGAACAGGTGCCAGTGCCACTCCTCCCGCGGCATGTCGAACGGCGACCGCTCGTCCTCGACCCACCACCGCCCCTCGAGCGGCGGCAGGTCGAACGCTCCTCCGTTCCGCGCGGCCACGTCGCGCAGGCCGCCCGCGACGGCGTAGAGCGCTGCGAAACACGTGTTGTACGTGGCGCCGCCCGGCTCTCCCTGTCCGGAGACGGACAGGCCGCGGGCGGGGCCGAACTCGACGAGTTCGGGCTCGTCGGCGGCGGAGTAGGGGTTCATTCGGACTCCTTGAGTTCGATCATGAGGTGGGTGACGAGCCGCTCTGGCGGCGTGTTCGCCGGGTCGGAGACGTAGACCTCCCGCAGCGGCCCGGCGGGCGTGTGCCCCCGGTCGCCCGCCCAGGCCAGCAGCGCGTGCGCGGTCAGGCCGATCTGGTCGTACGGGCCGACGTGGGTCGCCGACGCGAACAGCCCGCCGCGCAGCACGTCCGGCGTCGTGCCCGGAACGGCCGCGTCCGTCTCGGCGGCGATCGTGACCGGGACCTCCGCGGCCAGGTCCAGCGAGAACAGCCCGATCGGCGCCACGACCAGCCCCGTCGCGGCGAGCGCGCCCATGAGGCGTGCCACGCACGCCGACGTGACCGCGCCGATCCCGTCCGGCGGGGCGATGTCGCGCACGGCGGCGACGCGGCGGGCCGGTTCGCGGACCAGGCTCACCTCGGGACGGGGCAGCCCGTCGGCGAGGATGCGCTCCAGCGCCGCGAGGTTGCGCCGCCTGCGGGCCAGGTCGGCCTCCATCGCGTCCCGTACGCCGCCGAGCGCGCCGGTCCCGTCGGCCAGCACCCGGCCGATCGCCGGGAGCGGCACGTCGAGAGAGCGCAGCAGGCCGATGACGAGGGCGTCACGGGACTGGTCGGGCCGGTAGTACCGGTATCCGGTGTCCGGGTCGACGTGCGCCGGGACCAGCAGCCCCAGGTCGTCGTAGTTCCGGAGCTGCTTGACGCTCAGCCGGCACAGCCGGGCGAACCGCCCGATCGGCAGGTATCCCTCGTTCACGGGGATCAGCATGGGGTCTCCCGCAGAGGGAGAGTCCAGTCGGGGGCGATTCGTGCCCTCAGCCCGTAATGTCGCAGTCGTGGTCGAGCAGATGTGGCGGGCGGTCGGGGTCTACCGGCTGATCGCCCTCGTGTACGCGGCGGTCGTCATCGTCCGCGACCACCACCGGTACGCGCACCCCGGCGGCGGCCTCGTGGCGCTCGCCGTGATGGCGGCATGGTCGGCGCTGGTCACGGCGGCGTACGCGCGGGCGTCGGCGCGTCGGCCCTGGGTGGCCGGGGCGGACGTCGCGGTCGCGGCGGCCCTGATCCTCGCCACCTGGCTGGTCGACACGGCCGCCCGCATCGACCACGGCGCGGGGACGCTGCCCCTGTGCTGGGCGGCCGCGCCGGTGCTGGCCTGCGCCGTCGCCGGCGGCCCGTGGGCGGGGTTCGCGGGCGCGACGGTCCTGTCGGCCGCCGACCTGCTGGAACGCCAGGCGCTGCCGCGCAACACGTTCAACGGCATCGTGCTGCTGCTGATCGCGGGGACGGTCGGCGGTCACGTCGTACGGCTCGTGCTCCGCGCGGAGGCCGCCCTCGACCGCGCGGCCCGGCGGGAGGCGGCGACGGCCGAGCGGCAGCGCATCGCGCGCGACATCCACGACTCGGTCCTGCAGGTCCTCGCACTGGTCAGCGCGCGCGGCCGGGAGCTCGGTGGCGAGGCGGCCGAGCTGGGCCGGCTCGCCGGGGAGCAGGAGACGGCGCTGCGAACGCTGATCGCGCTCCCGCCGGCCCCGGCCCCGGACGGCCGGCTCGACGTACGGACGCTGCTCGAACCCCTGGCCGCCGACCGGGTCACCGTCTCCTGCCCCGCCCAGGAGGTGCTCCTGCCCGAGGCGGCGGCCCGGGCCCTGGCCGCCGCGACCGGCGAGGCGCTCGACAACGCCCGCCGCCACGCGGGCCCGGACGCGCGCGCCTGGGTGCTGCTCGACGACGAGGGCGAGGCCGTCGCGGTGAGCGTCCGGGACGACGGAGTGGGGTTCGCCGCCGGCCGGCTGGCCGAGGCGGCCGAGGCCGGCCGTCTCGGCGTCGCGCAGTCCATCGTCGGCCGGATCGCCGAGCTCGGCGGGGAGGCCGCCGTCACGTCGGCGCCCGGCAGGGGCACCGAGGTCGAACTACGGATTCCGAGGAACGAGGTCGGACACCATGGACGTTGACGCTCGCTCCGGAGAGACGAGGCCCGAGATCATGGACGTTGACGCTCGCTCCGGAGAGACGAGGTCCGGCCCCGTGAACGCCGGCGCAAGCTCCGGCGAGACGAGGCCCGCGACCGTGGACGACGGCGGTCCGCCCCGCCTGCTGGTCGTGGACGACCACCCGATCTGGCGCGACGGCATCGCGGACCGGCTGGCGGCGGCCGGCCTCCCGGTCGTGGGCACGGCCGGCGACGGGGCACAGGCCCTGCGGGTGGCCCGGGCCACCCGGCCGCAGGTCGTCCTCCTCGACCTGCACCTGCCGGACCTCGGCGGCGCCGAGGTGACGCGGCGGCTGCTGGCCGCGGATCCGTCCGTCCGCGTGCTGGTCCTGTCGGCGAGCGGGGAGCGCCAGGACGTCCTCGACGCCGTGACGGCGGGCGCCACCGGCTACCTGACCAAGTCGGCGTCCCTGGAGGAGGTCGTCGCGGCGGTGCGCTCCGCGGCGGCCGGGGAGGCGGTGTTCACGCCCGGGCTGGCCGGGCTGGTCCTCGGGGAGTACCGCCGGCTGGTCGCGGCGCCGGAGAAGGAGACGCCCCGGCTGACGAACCGGGAGACCGAGGTGCTGCGGCTCGTCGCCAAGGGCCTGACCTACCGCGAGATCGCCGAACGCCTCGTCCTGTCGCACCGTACGGTCCAGAACCACGTGCAGAACACCCTGACCAAGCTGCAGCTGCACAACAAGGCGCAGCTCGTGCGCTACGCGCTGGAACAGGGCCTCGGCTGACCGCCCGGCACCGTCTTGCAGGAAGTCGCCGCAACTACTGGTCGGCGGAGCCGAGCGGGCCGGTGGAGCTGCGGACGACCAGCTCGGGCCGGAAGACCAGCTCGGTGTGCGGCGCGCCGACGCCCTGGATCTCGTCGAGCAGGCTGCGCACCGCGACGAGGGCCATCTCGCGTACAGGCTGGCGGACCGTGGTGAGCGGCGGATCGACGTAGGCCATCAGCGGGGAGTCGTCGAAGCCGATGACGGACACGTCCTCGGGCACCCGCAGGCCGCGTTGCCGGGCGGCGCGGATCGCCCCGATCGCCATCATGTCGCTGCCGCAGCAGATCGCGGTGCAGCCCTGGTCGAGCAGCCGCTTCGCCGCGGCCTCGCCGCCCTCGACGGTGAAGATGGTGTTGACGACCTGGTCGCCGACCTCGGTGATCCCGAGGTGCTCGGCCATCCCCCGGCGGTATCCCTCGGTCTTCCGGATGACCGGCACGAACCGCTCCTGGCCGACGGCCAGCCCGATGCGGCGGTGTCCCAGGTGCGCCAGGTGGGCCACCGCCAGCTCCATCGCGCCGACCTCGTCGCTGGAGACGAAGGTGGCGTCGACCCCCTCGGCATAGCCGTTGATCAGCACGATCGGCAGCCCGCGGTCCGTGAGCCGCTTGTAGCGGCCGTGATCGGCCTGGGAGTCGGCGTGCAGGCCGGAGACGAAGACGATCCCGGAGACCCCGCGTTCGAGGAGGAGGTCGGTGTAGTCGTCCTCGTTGATGCCGCCGGGCGCGAGCGCGCCGAGCACCGCGGTGTAGCCGTGCACGGCCAGGGTGTTCTCGATGACCTGGGCGAACGCCGGGAAGATGGGGTTGTCCAGCTCGGCGACGATCAGGCCGATGAGCCCGCTGCGCGGCGGCCGGAGGCGGGTGGGCCGTTCGTACCCGAGCACGTCGAGCGCGTCGATGACCGCCTGCCGCGTCGCCGGCGCCACGCCCTGCCTGCCGTTGAGCACCCGGCTCACGGTGGCCTCGCTCACTCCGGCTTGGGCGGCGATGTCCGCCAGGCGCATGCTCACATGCACGAATGTACCGCCGGACGCGATGACCGGCGCTGACGTCACCGCTGCAATCTTTCGCAACCTTGCAGAAAAGTATTGATAACAACCTACGAGCGGGTTACCGTCACGGCGACACAGCGGAAACACACAGCGGTCGCCAGACCCTCGGGGGACCCCGCCCACTCTCCTCACCCCAGGAGGCCCCGCATGCTGAAACGCCTGCTGCCCGCGCTGGCCGTCGCGCTGGCGGCCACGATCTCGCCGGTGGCCGGCGCCGGCCCCGCCACGGCGTCGCCCACCGGCGACCACGACGTCATCGCCAACCTCTTCGAGTGGAACTGGAACTCCGTCGCCTCCGAGTGCACGAACGTGCTCGGCCCCGACGGCTACGGCGCCGTCCAGGTCGCCCCGCCCGAGGACTCCCTCACCCGCAGCGGCCACCCGTGGTGGGAGGTCTACCAGCCCGCCGACTACGACGTGAACAGCCGCATGGGCACCCGGTCGCAGTTCGCCGCCATGGTGTCGGCCTGTCACGCCGCGGGCGTGAAGGTGTACGCCGACGCGGTGATCAACCACATGACCGGCCAGGGCAGCACGAGCTACGGCGGCAAGACCTTCTCCAAGTACAACTACCCCGGCATCTACTCCTCGGCCGACTTCCACAACTACCCGTCGGACTGCCCGGAGTCCGACGACCAGATCCACAACTGGAACGACTACACCGAGGTCACCAAGTGCGAGCTGAGCAGCCTGTCGGACCTGCGCACCGAGTCCGACTACGTGCGCGGGAAGATCGCCGGCTACCTCAACGACCTGCTCTCCCTGGGCGTTGACGGCTTCCGCGTGGACGCCGCGAAGCACATCGGCGCCACCGACCTGGCCGCCATCGAGGGGAAGCTGACCAGGTCCGCGTACATCTACCAGGAGGTCATGCCCGGCAGCAGCGGCAGCCTCGCGCCGAGCGCCTTCGAGGGCACCGGTGACCTGCTGGAGTTCGTCTACGGCCAGAAGCTCAAGGACCAGTTCAACGGCGGCATCGCCAACCTGCAGAGCTTCGGGCAGTCCTGGGGCATGGAGCCGAGCAACAAGTCCGTCGTCTTCGTCGCCAACCACGACACCGAGCGCAACGGCAGCACGCTGTCCTACAAGGACGGCGCGAAGTACCGGCTGGCCACGATCTTCTCGCTGGCCTGGAACTTCGGTACCCCGCAGGTCTACTCCGGCTTCGACTTCACCGGCACCGACGACTCCCCGCCCGCGGACGGCAACGGGTACGTGACCGCCACCACCTGCGCGAGCGGCTGGCAGGGCTGCCTCGACCGCGTGCTCGGCGGCATGGTCGGCTGGCACAACGCGGTGAAGGGCACGTCCGTCACGAACTGGTGGTCCGACGGCTCGAACCAGATCGCCTTCGGCCGCGGCGCCAAGGGCTACGTCGCCATCAACAACTCCGGCAGCACGCTGAGCCGCACGTTCGCCACCGGCCTGCCCGCCGGAACGTACTGCGACGTCATCGGCGGCGGCGTCTCCTCCGGGAAGTGCACCGGCACGGCCGTCACGGTGGACGGCTCCGGCAACGCGACCTTCTCCGTCGGCCCGGGGAGCGCCGTGGCGATCGACGTCGCGGCCACCGGGACCGGCGGCGGGGGCGGCGGCACCGGCGTCGTGCAGGTGACGTTCAACGAGTACGCGACGACGTACTACGGGCAGAACGTCTTCGTGGTCGGCTCGATCCCGGCGCTGGGCACCTGGGCTCCGGGCAGCGCCGTCGCGCTGTCGTCGGCGGGCTACCCGACCTGGTCCGTCACCGTGTCCCTGCCGGCGAACACCACCTTCCAGTACAAGTACCTCAAGAAGAACCCGGACGGCTCGGTCACCTGGGAGTCCGACCCGAACCGGTCGTACACCACCGGATCCGGCGGGGCCGCCACCATCAACGACAGCTGGCGCTGACCCGTACCGGGCGCCCGGGACGCACGGCGTCCCGGGCGCCCGCGCGTCAGGCGGCCTGCTCCCGGACCGGCGCCGGGCGCCGCGGCCGGCGGAACAGCTCACGCGGCGACCGGCCACCGGCGAAGCACCACAGGGCGATGACCGGATCGCAGATCGCGCAGCCCATGGACGAGCCGTGCTCGAACGGGACGATGGGGTGGCCCTTGAGGTGGTGGACCACGTCCCACGCGGTGTGCAGCAGCCAGCCGACGCCGATCCAGCCCCACGAGTTCAGGCCGCGGAAGGCGACGTAGACGAGCAGCGCGGTGAAGGCGAACTCGAAGCCGCCCATGCCGCCGCCGCTGAGGTAGGCGGCACCGGCTCCGGCGATCATGAGGGCGTTGACGGTCCGCCGATGCGGCCCCCGGATGACGGACATCAGCAGCGCGTAGACGATGCCGATGCCGACCGGCGCGATGTAGGGCAGAAACTCCATGCTCCATGGGTACGCGGACGGCGGCGCGGCTCCCAGTGGCGTGAGTGACAGCTTTCAACGGGTTCTCGCCAACCACGCGGAGACGCCGCCGACCGCCGCCCTCCGCTGACCTGCCGCTTCGATTCGATCGACAGCGAAACGTCCATGGGAGCGCTCCCAACGAACGATTGCTTTCTCGTAACGGCCCATTGCGCCACCGGAGTGACGGGCTTAACATTCCGGCAATCGAAGCGCTTCGACAGGAGCGAGACCTTGGTAAAGATCTCTGACGTGGCCCGCCACGCAGGCGTCTCCCCCAGCACGGTGTCGTACGTGCTGAGCGGGAAGCGGTCGATCTCCGACCAGACGCGCCGCCGGGTCATGGACAGTATCCGGGCCCTGGGCTACCGCCCGCACGCGGGTGCCCGTGCCCTGGCCAGCAACCGCTCCAACGTCATCGCGCTCGTCGTCCCCCTCCGCTCGGGCATCCACGTGCCCATCGTGATGCAGATGGTCATCGCGGCCGTCACCAGCGCCCGCACGTACGACCACGACGTCCTGCTGCTGACCCAGGACGAGGGCATCGGCGGCCTCGAGCGGGTCGCCGGCTCGTCCCTCGTCGACGCGATCATCGTGATGGACGTCGAGATGCACGACGTACGGCTGCCGGTGCTGCGCTCGCTGGACCGGCCGTCGGTGCTGATCGGTTTCCCCGCGGAGCCGAGCGGGCTGACCTGCATCGACTGGGACTTCGAGGCGGCCGGCGCGGCCTGCGCCGACTACCTGGCCGATCTCGGGCACCGCGAGATCGCGCTGATCGGCGCGCCGCCCGCGGTGTACGAACGCGGCACCGGCTTCGCCGAGCGCACGAAGGCCGGCTTCCAGCGGGCCGCCGCCGAACGCGGCGTGATCGCGGTCGTCCGGCCCTGCGACCCGGACCACGCGCGGGAGGCCGCCGACGACCTCCTGCGCGACCACCCCGGCCTGACCGGCATCGCCGTCCACAACGAGCCGGCGGTCGAACCGCTGCTCTCGGCGTTCCGCGCGACCGGGCGCCGCATCCCCGACGACCTGTCCTTCATCGCGATCGCTCCCGACGACCTCGCGGAGCGGCTCGACCTCACCTCGATCTCCATTCCCGCCGAGGAACTCGGCCGCCAGGCGGTCGCCCTGCTCATGGAGAAGCTGGACGGCCACCAGCCGCCCGGCGCCACCCTGCTCCCCTCCCGCCTCGTCGTCCGGTCCAGCACACCGGCGGCCTGACGAACCCACCGACTCTTCTTTTCGGCACTCGTCGAAGCGCTTCGACAGTTTTTCACCCCCACTGGAGGAACCCCCGATGTTGAAGGCGACAAAGGCGCTCGCGGCCCTGGCCGCGGGGGCGCTGGCTCTTTCCGCGTGCGGCGGCGGAGGCGGCGGCTCTTCGTCCAAAGAGCTGAAGCTGTGGCACTACGAGACCCAGGACAGCGCCATGGGGGTGGCGTGGAACCAGGCGATCAAGGAGTTCGAGGCCGCGCACCCGGGCGTCAAGGTGAAGTTCGAAGAGAAGAGCTTCGAACAGATGCAGAAGACGGCGCCGATGATCCTGAACTCCAAGGATGCGCCGGACATCATGGAGTACAACAAGGGCAACGCGACCGCCGGCCTGCTGGCCAAACAGGGCCTGCTCACCGACATGACCGCCGAGGTCACCAAGCGCGGCTGGGACAAACTGCTCCCGCCGAGCGTCGCCGAGACGGCGAAGTACGACGCCAAGGGCGTCATGGGCGGCGACAAGTGGTACGGCGTCCCGAACTACGCCGAGTACCTGCAGGTCTATTACAACAAGTCGCTGTTCGACAAATACGGCGTCAAGGTGCCGACGACCTTCGACGAGTTCACCAAGGCGATGGACACGTTCGTGCAGAAGGGCGTCACGCCGCTGTCCAACGCGGGCGCGGAGTACCCGGCGCAGCAGTACCTCTACCAGCTCGCGCTGAGCAAGGCGGACAAGCCCTGGGTCGACCGGTACGAGCGTTACACCGGCAAGGTCGACTTCCACGACCCGGCGTGGACGTACGCCGCGAACACCTTCAACGACTGGGTGAAGAAGGGCTACATCGCCAAGAACTCCTCGGGCCTCAAGGCCGAGGACGCCGGCACGGCCTTCATCGCCGGCAAGTTCCCGATGTTCTTCTCCGGCAGCTGGTGGTACGGCCGCTACGAGAAGGAGATCAAGAACTTCCAGTGGGACACCTTCCTCTGGCCGGACACCAAGCTCACGCTCGGGTCGAGCGGCAACCTCTGGGTCGTCCCGAAGGGGTCCAAGAACAAGGACCTCGCCTATGACTTCATCAACATCACGATGAAGAAGGAGATCCAGAACCTCCTCGCCGACAACGGCGGCGTGCCGGTCGCCGGCGACCCCGCCGGCGTGAAGGACCCGAAGAACAAGAAGCTCATCGAGAACTACCAGACCCTGGCGAACAACGACGCGCTGGGCTTCTACCCGGACTGGCCGGCGCCGGCCTTCTACGACGTGCTCGTGGCCGGGACGCAGAAGCTGATCACCGGCTCGGCGCCCCCGAGCTCGGTCCTCGACGGCTTCGCCAAGGCGTACAACGAGAACCTCTCGAACATCGGCCACTGAGACACCGCCGACCGCGGGGAGCGGGGCGGCTCCGGCCGCCCCGCTCCCCGTACCGGAGAGACACGATGACTCAAACCCTGAGCGCGCCGCCCGCGAAGGCCGTCTCCAAGCCCGCCGGCCGGCCACGTGACGGCCTGTCCTACGCCGTCTACCTGATCCCCAGCACGGTCCTGTTCATCGGGGTCATCCTGGTGCCGTTCGTCATGAACATCGGCTTCAGCCTGACCACGTGGGACGGCATCGGCTCGCCGAAGTGGGTCGGGCTGGACAACTACACCAAGCTACTGTCCGACGGGGCCTTCTGGTCCTCCTTCGGGCACAACGTCGCGCTCGTCATCGCCATGGCGATCATCCCGTTGATGGTCGGGCTCGTCCTGGCGTCCGTGCTGTTCGACGTCATCGCCAAGCGGTTCGGCCCGCGCACGACCGCGGTCCTGCGGGCCTGCATCTACCTGCCGCAGGTGCTGCCGTTCGCGGTGGCCGGCATCGTCTGGGCCTGGATCCTCGCCCCGGACAACGGCGCGCTCAACGCGGTCCTCAAGGCGATCGGCCTGAAGTCGCTCCAGGAGGACTGGCTGGGCGACCCGAAGCTCGCGCTCTACACCGTGATGGGCGTGCTGGTCTGGGTGCAGATCGGCTTCCCGCTCGTCGTCTTCATGGCGGGCCTGCAGCGGGTCGACCCGTCCCTGTACGAGGCCGCCGACATCGACGGCGCGTCGTGGTGGCGGAAGTTCTGGTACATCACGATCCCGCAGATCCGCCCGGAGATCTACGTGGTGCTGCTGACCTGCACGGTCGCCGCCATCAGGAGCTTCGACAAGGTCTTCATCCTGACCCGTGGCGGCCCCGGCGGGGCGACCAACGTGCCCGCCTACTACTCGTACCAGAACTTCTTCGAGAAGACCCAGGTCGGCTACGGCGCCGCGATCGCGACCGTGCTGACGCTCATCATCGTCGTGGTCATGGCGGTGCTGATCAACCGCCAGAACAAGGCCGAGGAGGCGGACTCATGACCGAGCGCAGCGAGGGCATCAAGAGGAACAGCAGCTTGCTCATGAGGCCGACGAAGGAGGCCTCATGAGCTCCATCAGCGTCAAACGCGGGACGTCCGCCGCGCACCGGCGCACTCCGGGAGCGTGGGCGGTGCTCCTGGCGCTCGCCGTGCTCGCGGTCGTGATGCTGCTGCCGTTCGTCATCATCACGTTCAACGCGTTCAAGACCCCGGCGGAGTACTCCAGCCACGGGCCGCTCGCGGTGCCGAAGGGCTTCTACCTGCAGGGCATCAAGGACTTCTGGGAGCGCGTCGACTTCGGCGCCAAGCTCGTCAACAGCCTGATCATCAGCGGCTCGGTCGCGGTCCTCGCGGTGATCCTGTCGGTGCTGAACTCCTACGCGCTCGGCATCGGCCGGATCAAGGGCCGGGTGTGGATCCTCGTGCTGTTCCTGCTGGCCAACACGATGCCGCAGGAGGTGCTGGTCTACCCGCTGTACTTCCTGTCGAAGAAGGTCGACCTGTACGACACGCGGCTCAGCGTGATCATCATCTTCACCGCGATCCAGACGGCGTTCGGCACGTACCTGCTGTCGTCGGTGCTGTCGACGTTCCCCCGGGAGATCCTCGAGGCGGCGCGGATGGACGGCGCGGGACGGTTCCGCATCCTGTGGCGCGTCGTCGTGCCGATCAGCCGGCCGACCCTCGGGGTGCTGTTCGTCTTCTTCTTCATCTGGACGTGGAACGAGTTCTTCCTCCCGATGATCTTCCTGATCTCCAACGAGAACCAGACGGTGCCGGTCGCGCTCGGCGTCCTGCAGGGCCAGAAGATGATGGACGCGACCATGACCAGCGCCTCGGCCCTGCTCGGCATCATCCCGGCGGTCGTCTTCTTCCTGATCTTCCAGCGCACCCTCACCCGCGGCATCACCGTGGGTGCGGTCAAGTAGGACAAGGACTCACTTCTTTGCGATTCACCGACGGCTACTGGATGCTGCAGGACGGCGTGCGGGCCTCGTACCCCGTCGAGGTGCTCGACGTGCAGGCCGGCCCCGACTCGCTCAGCGTCTACGCGCCGACCCAGCACATCCGGCACCGGGGCGACCTGCTCAAGGGCCCGCAGCTCACCCTGACCTACACCTCCCCGATGCCGGACGTCATCGGCGTGACGGTCACCCACTTCGACGGTGAGGTCCCCCGCGACCCGCGGTTCCGGCTGGCCGAGGAGCGCGGCGGCGTCGAGGTCACCGTGGACGACGAGGCCGCCGTCCTCACCTCGGGCGCGCTGTCCGTACGGGTCGCGCGCCAGGGCCCGTGGCGCGTCGACTTCTCCGCCGGCGGCCGGGTCATCACCGGCGGCGGCGCGAAGACCACCGCCATCATGGAGACCGGCGACGGGAAGCACTACATCCGCGAGCAGCTCGACCTCGGCGTCGGCCACCACGTGTACGGGCTCGGCGAGCGGTTCGGCCCGCTGGTCAAGAACGGCCAGACCGTCGACATCTGGAACGCCGACGGCGGCACCGCCAGCGAGCAGGCGTACAAGAACGTCCCGTTCTACCTGACCGACGCGGGCTACGGCGTGTTCGTCGACCACCCCGGGCACGTGTCGTACGAGGTGGCCTCCGAGGTCGTCACGCGCACGCAGTTCAGCGTCCAGGGCCAGTCGCTGCGCTACTTCGTCATCTACGGCCCGACGCCGAAGGACATCCTGCGCAAGTACACCGCGCTGACCGGCCGCCCGGCCCGGGTGCCCGCCTGGTCGTACGGTCTGTGGCTGTCCACCTCGTTCACCACCTCCTACGACGAGGAGACGGTGTCGAGCTTCATCGACGGGATGGCCGAGCGGGACCTGCCGCTGTCGGTGTTCCACTTCGACTGCTTCTGGATGCGCGAGTTCCACTGGTGCGACTTCGAGTGGGACCCGCGCACGTTCCCCGACCCGGAGGGCATGCTGCGCCGCCTCAAGGCGCGCGGCCTGAAGATCTGCCTGTGGATCAACCCGTACATCGCGCAGCGCTCGAAGCTGTTCGAGGAGGGTAAGGAGCGCGGCTTCCTGGTCAAGAAGCCGAACGGCGACGTCTGGCAGTGGGACAAGTGGCAGCCCGGCATGGGCCTGGTGGACTTCACCAACCCGGAGGCCCGCGAGTGGTACGCCGCGAAGCTGGACGCGCTGCTCGACATGGGCGTGGACTGCTTCAAGACCGACTTCGGCGAGCGCATCCCGACGGACGTCGTCTACTTCGACGGCTCCGACCCCGAGCGGATGCACAACTACTACACGTACCTGTACAACGAGACCGTCTTCGAGCTGCTGCGCAAGCGCCGCGGCGAGGGCGAGGCCGTGGTGTTCGCCCGGTCGGCCACGGCGGGGTCGCAGGCGTTCCCGGTGCACTGGGGCGGCGACTGCGAGTCGACGTTCGAGGCGATGGCCGAGGACCTGCGCGGCGGGCTGTCGCTGAGCATGTCCGGGTTCGGGTACTGGAGCCATGACATCGGCGGCTTCGAGGGCACGCCGGACCCGGCGCTGTTCAAGCGGTGGATCGCGTTCGGCCTGCTGTCCTCGCACAGCCGGCTGCACGGCAGCCACTCCTACCGGGTGCCGTGGCTGTTCGACGAGGAGGCCGTCGACGTCCTGCGCCTCTTCACGCGGCTGAAGGCGCGGCTCATGCCGTACATCCTGGGCGCGGCGCGGGAGACGTATGGCGAGGGCATCCCGATGATGCGCTCGATGGTCGTGGAGTTCCCCGACGACCCGGCCGTCAGCCACCTGGACCGGCAGTACATGCTCGGCGGGGACCTGCTGGTCGCGCCGGTCTTCTCGGCCGACGGCGACACCGCGTACTACGTGCCCGAGGGCACCTGGACGCACGTGCTGACCGGCGAGCCGGTGGAGGGCGGGCGCTGGGTGCGGGAGCGGCACGACTTCCTCAGCGTCCCGCTGCTGGCCCGGCCCGGCTCGGTCATTCCGATGGGTGCGGTCGAGGAACGGCCCGACTACGACTACGCGGACGGCGTCACCCTGCACGTGTACGCGCCGGCCGACGGCGCGCGGGTCACCACCGAGATCCCGGACACCTCGGGCGAGGTCGCGGCGACGTTCACGACGGCGCGCGACGGCGACGTGGTCACGGTGACCGCGGAGAACGCCGCGAACTGGCGCGTGCTGCTCGTCGGCGTGGGGTCCGGCGAGGCGGACGGTGGCACGATCGTGCCGAACGATCAAGGCCTCCTCGTCGAGGCCGCCGGTCCGACCGTCACGATCCGAGGGGTTTCACAGGCATGAACGATTTTGTGTGGGGTGCCGCGACCGCCGCGTACCAGATCGAAGGTGCGGCCCGTGAGGACGGCCGGGTGCCGTCGATCTGGGACACCTACAGCCACACGCCCGGCCTGGTGCTGAACGGCGACACGGGCGACGTGGCCGCCGACCACTACCACCGGTGGCCGGAGGACATCGAGATCATGCGGGAGCTGGGCCTGGGGGCCTACCGCTTCTCGATCTCCTGGCCGCGCGTGTACGACCAGCGCGGGATCGACTTCTACTCCCGGCTCGTCGACGCGCTGCTGGAGCACGACATCAAGCCGGTCGCGACGCTCTACCACTGGGACCTGCCGCAGGAACTGGAGGACGCGGGCGGGTGGACGGCCCGTGACACGGCCTACCGGTTCGCCGAGTACGCCGAGCGGATCGGCGTGGCGCTCGGCGACCGCGTCCACCTGTGGTCGACGCTGAACGAGCCGTGGTGCTCGGCGTTCCTCGGCTACGGCTCGGGCGTGCACGCGCCCGGCCGCACCGATCCGGTCGCCGCGCTGACCGCCGCGCACCATCTCAACCTCGCGCACGGCCTGGCCGCCCGCGCGCTCCCCGGCCCGGTCTCGGTCACGCTCAACCTTCACCACGTACGCGGCGACGACGCCGACGCGGTGCGCCAGGTCGACGCGGTCGCCAACCGGATCTTCCTCGGGCCGATGCTGGAGGGCGCCTACCCCGCCGACCTGCTCGACGACACGCGGGGCATCACCGACTGGTCGTTCGTCCGGGACGGCGACGAGGCGACCTGCAAGGCGCCGCTGGAGGTGCTCGGGGTGAACTACTACGCCCCGACGCTCGTCCGGCGTTGGGACGGCGTGTCGCCGCGCGCCACCGCGGACGGGCACGGGAACAGCACGGCGTCGCCCTGGGTGGGCTGCGACGACATCGAGTTCGTCAAACAGCCGGGCCCGTACACCGCGATGGGGTGGCCGATCGACGCGACCGGCCTGACCGAGCTGCTGCTGCGCCTGCATCGGGAGTACCCGGGCGTCCCGCTCGTCATCACGGAGAACGGCGCGGCGTTCGACGACCGGATCGACCCGGACGGCCGGGTGCGCGACCAGAGCCGCATCGAGTACCTGCGCGACCACCTGTCGGCGGTCGAGCGGGCGCGCGAGGCGGGCGCGGACGTGCGCGGCTACTTCGTCTGGTCACTGCTGGACAACTTCGAGTGGGCGTACGGCTACTCGAGGCGGTTCGGCATCGTCCACGTGGATTACGCGACCCAGAAGCGCACCTGGAAGGACAGCGCGCACTGGTACCAGGACATCGTCGCGCGATTCCCGCAGGGACCCAAGTTCTCGGGGGCAACACGTCGAAGCGCTTCGACTGACTAGGAGGTCGTAGCTAGTGAAGATGAGACCCCGGATCGCCGCGACGCTCGGCGTGGCCGTACTGGCCACGCTCGGGCTGAGCGGTCCGGCCCACGCCAAAGAGACCTACCCCTTCCAGAACCCTCATCTCTCCCTCCAGACCCGCGTGAACGATCTGCTCGGCCGGCTGACCGTCGACGAGAAGATCTCCCTCCTCCACCAGTACGAGCCGGCCATCCCCCGGCTCGGGATCAAACCCTTCAAGACCGGCACCGAGGCGCTGCACGGCATCGCCTGGTCCACCGACATCCACAACGGCGGCGCCGTCGTGACCGCGAACGGCACCGTGTTCCCGCAGGCGGTCGGCCTCGCCTCCACCTGGAACCCGGACCTGATCAAGAAGGTCGGCTCCGCCGTCGGCGACGAGGCGCGCGGCTTCAACTCCGAGAACCCGGACGTGTGGGGCCTGCAGCTCTGGGCGCCCGTCGTCAACCTGCTGCGCGACCCGCGCTGGGGCCGCAACGAGGAGGGCTACTCCGAGGACCCGTACCTCACCGGCACCATCTCCACGGCGTACGGCTCCGGCATCGAGGGACCCGACAAGGACCACCTCAGGGCCGCGCCCGTCCTCAAGCACTACTTGGCCAACAACAACGAGGTGAACCGCGACACCACCTCGTCGGACCTGCGGCCGCGCGTCAAGAAGGAGTACGACGAGAAGGCGTTCTCGCCGGCCATCTCCGCCGACGCCGCCACCGGCGTGATGGCGTCGTACAACCTGGTCAACGGGCGGCCGAACACGGTCAATCCCGACCTGAACGACGTCGTGCGCTCGTGGACCAAGCGTGACCTGGTCAACGTCACCGACGCCGGCGCGCCGAACAACCTGACCGGCAGCGAGCACTACTACGCCACCCAGCCGGAGGCCGACGCCGCCCTCATCAAGGCCGGCCTGGACAGCCTCACGGTCGACGACACCAACGGCGGTCCGACCACCGCCGCAGTCAAGTCGGCGCTGGACCAGGGCCTGCTGAAGCAGTCCGACCTGGACACCGCGGTCTCGCACATCCTCAGCCTGCGGGTCCGGCTCGGCGACTTCGACCCGGACGGCGGCCCGTACGCCAAGATCGACAAGTCGGTCATCAACAGCCCGGCCCACCAGGCCCTGGCCCGGCAGACCGCCGACCAGGCGACCGTGCTGCTGAAGAACTCCGGCAACGCCCTCCCCCTGAACGCCGCGAAGACGAAGAAGCTCGCGGTCGTCGGCCCGCTGGAGAAGACCCTCTACACCGACTGGTACTCCGGCTCCCTGCCGTACAAGGTGACCCCGCTGGACGGCCTCAAGGAGAAGCTCGGCAGCGGCGGCACCGTGTCCGACAGCGAGGGCGCCGACCGGATCGCCCTCAAGGACGTCACGACCGGCAAGTACGTCACCGCCGGGACCGGGGCGTCCGGGGCGGCGCTGAAGGAGAGCGCCACCAGCGCCGACGCGACGACCCAGTTCGACGCGTTCGACTGGGGCCAGGGCAAGCTCACCCTGCGCAGCGTCGCCAACGGCAAGTACGTCGGCCGGTACAACTGGGGCAGCACGGTCGTCAACGACCAGGACCAGCCGAACGGCTGGTTCGTGCAGCAGATGTTCTCGCTGGAGCAGCAGAGCGACGGCAGCTACCTGCTGCGGTACTCCGGCTACGAGACCGACGAGTCCTGGTACGGCGACGCCAAGTACCTCAAGGCCGGCTCCGACGGCACGCTGACGCTCACCGCCAAGTCCGGGGCGTCCCACTTCAGCAAGGACGTCATCAGCAGCGGCGCGGACGAGGCGGTCAAGGCCGCCAAGGGCGCGGACGCGGCGGTCGTGGTCGTCGGCAGCATGCCGTTCATCAACGGCCGTGAGGCCCACGACCGTACGACGATGGCCCTCGCCGAGAGCCAGGAGAACCTGATCAAGGCGGTCCAGGCGGCCAACCCCAACACGATCGTGGTCGTGGAGAACAGCTACCCGACCACGCTCAACTGGGAGCAGGCGAACGTCCCGGCGATCCTGTGGACGACGCACGCCGGCGCGGAGACCGGGCACGCCCTCGCCGACACGCTGTTCGGCGACAGCGACCCGGCCGGGCGGCTCACCCAGACCTGGTACCGCTCGGACGGCGACCTGCCCGACATCCTCGACTACGACATCATCAAGTCGAACCGCACGTACCTGTACTACCAGGGGCAGACGCTCTACCCGTTCGGCTACGGCCTGTCGTACACGAGCTTCCGCTATGACCACCTGAACGTCGGCCAGTCGGGCCACAAGGTCACCGCGACCGTCCACGTGACCAACACCGGCAAGCGCGCGGGTGACGAGGTCGTCCAGCTCTACACCCACCAGCGGACCTCGCGCGACAAGCAGCCGGTCAAGCAGCTGCGCGCGTTCCAGCGGGTGCACCTGGCGGCCGGTCAGACCAAGACCGTGCACCTGACGTTCAACGTGTCCGACCTGGCGCACTGGGACGTCACCCGCGACAAGAACGTCGTGGAGACCGGCACGTACGATGTGCAGGTGGGCGCGTCCTCGGCCGACATCCGGCAGCGCGCCGCCCTGCGGGTCCACGGCGAGACCATTCCACCGCGGAACCTCGCCGCCCCGACCCGCGCGGTCGACTTCGACGACTACCAGGGCGTACGCCTCGTCGACGAGACCAAGGTGCGCGGTGACGCGGTCGGCGCGGCCGACGGGAACTGGATCGAGTTCGCCGACGCGTCGCTCGGCTCCGGCGCGGCGACCTTCACCGCCTCGGCCGCCAAGGCGAGCGCGGGCGACGGCTCGATCGAGGTCCGTCTCGACTCCCCGACCGGCCCGCTCGCGGGCACGGCGACGGTGTCGAGCACCGGCGACGTCTACAAGTACGCGACCACGACCGCCGCTCTGCAGGGCGCGAAGGGCCGCCACGACGTCTACCTGGTGTTCCACGGGGACGTGCGGATCAGCACCTTCTCGCTGAAGTAGCGGGACCGGCCGCCGCTCCGACCGGGCGGCGGCCGCCCACGAGCAGGGGCGCCTCGTCCATGCCCCAGGACGCCACAGGCGAGGCGCCCCGATCAATCGGGGGATTTCACCGATCGGGGGATCGACCGTTCCGACTCCACGACCGCCATCGGAGGCCCGGCTCGTGAACGTCAGACCCGTCCGCCGCCTGAAACTCAGGCTTCTCGCCCTTCTCGCCGCCGTGACCGCATCGCTGGCGCTCACGGTGTCCCCTCTGTCCCCGCCGACCACCGCCGTCGCCGCTCCCCGGCACCGGGTGACGTACGACCACTACTCCGTCTCGATCGACGGGCAGCGCGTACTGCTGCGGTCGGCGGAGTTCCACTACTTCCGGCTGCCCAGCCCCGACCTGTGGCGCGACGTGCTGGAGAAGTACAAGGCCGCCGGGTTCAACACCGTCTCGATGTACTTCGACTGGGCCTACCACTCGCCCAAGCCCGGGGTGTACGACTTCACCGGCGTCCGCGACGTGGACCGCCTGCTCACGATCGCGCAGCAGGCCGGTCTGTACGTCATCGCGCGGCCGGGCCCGTACATCAACGCCGAGACCACCGGTGGCGGCTTTCCCGCCTGGCTGAAGAACGTGCCGGGCCGGGCCCGCAGCAGCGCCCCCGGCTACACGGCCGCGTACCGCGACTGGCTCGGCCACATCGACCCCATCATCGCCCGGCACCAGATCACCCGTGGCGGCTCGGTCATCCTCTACAACGTCGAGAACGAGTACGCCGCCGCGACCGACGCGGCGTACATGGAGGACGTCCAGAAGAAGGCGCGGGCCGACGGCATCGACGTGCCGACGATGACCAACGACTGCTGCGACGCGGCGTCCTGGACCTCCACGTGGGCGTCCGGGCAGGGCGCGGTGCAGATCCCCGGCGTGGACGACTACCCGCAGAGCTTCGACTGCCCCAACGCCGACACGACGTGGGGTCCGTGGGGCGCCGGCCTGACCGAACGGCTGCGCGAGGACTCCCCGGTGTTCGCGGCGGAGTACCAGGGCGGGTCGATCGACTCCTACAACGGCGGGTACGACAAGTGCCGTGAGCTCACCGGCCCGGCGTTCATGAAGTTCTTCTACAAGTCCAACCTCATCGAGGCCGGGGCGACGGCGTTCAACTACTACATGGGCTTCGGCGGCACCAACTGGGGCTGGCTGGCCCAGCCGAACGACGTCTACACCTCCTATGACTACGGCTCGGCCATCACCGAGAACCGCACGCTGACCGCCAAGTACGACGAGTTCAAGCGGCAGAACGGCCTCCTCGCCACGACCGCCCCCGTCCTCGCGAAGACCGACCCGGTCACCGCGCCCGTCTCCTCGGACCAGGCGATCGAGACCGTGGCGCGCGCCAACCCGGACACGCGCACGCAGTTCGTGCTCGTCCGGCACAGCGACCACGCGGCCACCACGGACGACTCGGCCACGCTCGACTGGACGACCCCGGACGGCCGCTACCAGGTGCCCGTACGGGTCAAGGGCCGCGACGCCAAGGTCCTCATCGCCGGCTACGACCTGGGCGGCCAGCGGCTCGTCTGGTCGAACTCCGAACTGATGACGCACGTGGAGGCGAACGGCCGGGACGTCGCCGTGCTGTACGGGACCGACGGCACCCAGGGCTCCACGGTCCTGCGCTACTCCTCACGGCCGACCGTGCAGGTCCTGTCCGGGTCGGTGAAGTCGTCGTATTCTCCCCGACCGACCGACCCCGGCCTACCTTCCGGTTCCCCCTCCGGTGACCTGCGGCTCGACTACACCCACTCCGGCCTGGCCCGGGTGCTGATCAGCGGCGGCGGGCGGCGCCCGCTGCTGCTCCTGCTCGGCACCGACGCCGAGGCCGCGAGGTTCTGGCAGGCCGGCCCGGTGCTCGTACGCGGCACGTCGCTCGTCCGCTCCGCCACCGTGGCCGGGGGCACCGCGTACGTCCGCGCCGACACGGCCACGGCCGAGGACGTCGAGGTGTTCGGCGACGCCCGCCGCCTCATCGTGAACGGCTCGCCCGTACGGACGCGGCCGACCGCGAGCGGATCGCTGCTCGGCACGCTGCCCGGCCCGAAGGCCGTCCACCTGCCGGCGCTCACCGGCTGGCGATCGAAGGCCGAGTCCCCCGAGGCGCGGCCTGCCTTCGACGACTCGTCGTGGACGGCCGCGACCAAGACCACGACCGAGAGCCCGCTGAAGCCGAAGACGCCGACGGTGCTGTACGCCGACGACTACGGCTACCACTACGGCGACGTCTGGTACCGGGGGCGGTTCACCGCCACCGGCGCGGAGACCACGGTGTCGCTGAACGCCTTCACCGGCAAGCGCGGCTCCTACCTGGTCTGGCTGAACGGCCGGTACCTCGGCTCGGCGGCGGGCGGCGTCGAGGCCGACGCCGACGCCCCGGTGAACCCCGACCCCGGCCGCGGCGACTTCACCATCCCGGCGGGCCTGGTCAAGGCCGGGCAGCAGGCCGTCCTGTCCGTCCTCGTGGAGAACCAGGGCCACAACGACGACTGGACCGCCGACGACAACCGGTTCAAGCAGCCGCGCGGCCTGTACGCGGTCTCCGTCACCGGGGCGGGCGACGCCCCGATCTCCTGGCGGATCCAGGGCGCCAGGGGCGGCGAGAACCTCACCGACCCGACGCGCGGCCCGCTGAACAACGGCGGCCTGTACGGCGAGCGGGCGGGCTGGCACCTGCCCGGGTACCCGGACGGCTCCTGGACTGCGGGCGTCGCGACGACGGTCGCGCCCGGCGTGACGTGGCAGCGCACGTCGTTCCGGCTCGACCTGCCCCAGGGCCAGGACGTGCCGATCGCGCTCCGCTTCGGCGGGCCCGTCGGCCAGGGCTACCGCGTCCAGATCTTCCTCAACGGCTGGAACCTCGGCCAGTACGGCGGTGACATCGGCCCGCAGACCGACTTCACGCTGCCCGCCGGCCTGCTGCGCGGGCACGGCCGTAACACGCTCGCCCTCGCGATCGTCGCCCGCGCCGACGCGACGCCCGCGCCGGTGAGCCTGGTCGCGCTCGACGACGAGCGCGGCGGCGTGCCCGTGTCCGACGTCCCCTCCCCCTCCTTCCGCTGAACCGTGCGGGGCCGGGGGGGGGGGGGGCGGCCCCCCCCCCCCCCCGGCCCCGCCGAAAGGGGCTTCCTCATGACCTCTTCACCGAGCCGGCGGACCTTCCTCGCCACGACCGCCGCGGCCGCCGGAGCCGCGGCCCTCCCGCTGACCGCCGGCGGAGCCGCCGCCGCGCCGCCGGCCCACCGCGGCAACCGGTACGCCCTGCAGCGCCGCTTCGTCGACTGGCGCTTCGGGATGTTCCTGCATTTCAACATGGGCACCTTCCACGACGCCGAGTGGGTGGACCCGGACCAGGACCCGCTCTCGTTCAACCCGGCGAAGCTGGACTGCGGCCAGTGGGCCGATGCCGCCAAGGCCGCGGGCATGCGGTTCGCCGTGCTGACCGCCAAGCACCACGACGGCTTCTGCCTCTGGCCGTCGCAGTACACGCGGTACTCGGTGGCGAGCAGCCCGGTCAAGCAGGACATCGTCCGCGAGTACATGGACGCCTTCCGGTCCCGCGGCATCACGCCCTGCCTGTACTTCTCGATCTGGGACCGCACCAACGGCGTCGGCCCGAAGGGGTTCGACGACGACCCGCCGATCACCCGGGCGAACATCGAGTACGTCAAGAACCAGCTCACCGAGCTGCTCACCCACTACGGCCGGATCCCGCTGCTGATCTTCGACGGGTGGGCGTGGCACTGGGCGTTCGGCCAGCAGTCGCTGCCGTTCGCCGAGATCCGCGAGCACGTCGCCGCCCTGCAGCCCGACTGCCTCGTCCTGGACCTCAACGGGCTCACCGTCCCCTGGCACTCCGAGCTGCTGTTCTTCGAAGAGCCGAAGGGCGGCGTCTTCTGCCCGCCCGGCAACACCTACGCCGCGTCCCAGGGCCAGACCATCTCCCCGTCCGGCTGGTTCTGGCACCCGTCCACGCCGACGAACCTGCTCACGCCCGACCAGCTCGTGGACGGTCACCTGAAGCCGCTGGAGTCCCGCTACGCGACCTTCATCCTCAACTGCCCGCCCAACACCGACGGCCTGCTCGACGACACCGTCGTCGCGACGCTCCGCGAGGTCGGAAGGCGCTGGCGGCCGGACCCGTCCCGCCCGCCGCTGCCCGCCCAGCCCGACGTCCTGCGCCACCCGGTCACCCCCGTCGCGGCCACCGCGACCAGCGGCGACGCCGCCAAGGCCATCGACGGGCACAGCGACTACGGCTGGAACGGCGAGGCCGACCAGACCCTGTGGACGTCCACGGGCCCACTCCCCCAGGCGGTGACGCTCGACCTCGGGCGGCGCTACTCCGGCCTCGACACGTTCACCTACCTGCCACGGCAGGACACGGTGACGCCGTACTCGTTCGACGAGTTCGTGACGACCGGGAACATCACGGCGTACCGGATCTCGGTCAGCGTCGACGGAACGACCTTCAAGGAGGTCGCCGCCGGAACGTGGGCCGCCGACCACACCCTGAAGCGCGCCCGCTTCCGCCCCACGACCGCCCGCTACATCCGCTTTGAAGCCCTGTCCGCCGTCGGCGGCGAGACGGCCATCGCCGGCCAGCTCGACTGCGGCGCCACCGACCACCGCCCCCACCCCACCTGAGCGGCGTTCAGAGCCGTCCCGCCTCTGATGCCCCAGGCGGGACGGCTCCTACCTGCACAAAGTGGTGGCAGCGGTTACATGAGAGCGGGACTGAGCAAGGACGACAGGTGTACGACCTCGGCGACCGGATCACGGCCGCGCCGATAGATAGGATCTGGGCCTGAAGACCGGTAAGCGCCTCCGGCCGCACCGGGTCAGGTACGCACCGAGTTGATGCGCCGAGGATTCTCGTCGCCGCGACAACACGAATCCTCGGCACAAGTACGCGCCCACGACGGAGCGAGGATCTCATCGACCTTCTGGTCGAGGCGCGACGAGGTGATCAACAGGCCCACGCGGGCGATGGCCCGTATCTGGTGGGCCCCTGTTCGGATCGGCCGCGCGTACCGCCGCGTGGGCGCTCTCACCGCGCCACAGACCATGAAGGAGCGGGATCCCTTCCAGCGCACCGCCTCGTCAAGGTAACGCTCGCCGGGAGCCCGAGACCGCGCTGCGCGTACATGGCCGCCCGCCGGTGGTCGCCCCGGTAGGAGCTGACCTCGCTCAACAATGCCACCGCGTTGGCCGCGTCCTCGACATGACCAGCCCTTTTGGCCGGAATCAGTCCGAGATCGCCCGCCTTCTCCGATGGCGACGCCGTTGAGGACGCCGGTGCATCCTTCCCAGGGTTTCTCCCGGTCTCCACGAAATCACCGGACCTTCCACAGCCGCACTTTCTTGACGGCAGGACAGCTACTGGCCAAGGTCTTGCCGTCGGGGCTGAACGCCACCGAGACGACGTCGCCATCTTCGTGACCGAGTGTGGCGGTGTTCTTTCGGGTCGCCACATCCCACAGCCGCACGGTCCTGTAGTTGCCGCCGACGCCGGTGGCCAGGGTGCGGCCGTCGGGACTGAACGCCACCGAGTCGACGTCCTGGGGGGTGCTGGAATGGCTGGTGAGGGTGGCGATGCTGCGGCGGGTCGCCACGTCCCACAGCCGCACGATCCCCTTCGAGTCGCCGCTCGCCAGAGTGCGGCCGTCGGGACTGAACGCCACCGAGCTGACGCCGCTTCCGTGGTCGAGGGTGGCGATGCTGCGGCGGGTCGCCACGTCCCACAGCCGCACGATCCCCTTCGAGTCGCCGCTCGCCAGAGTGCGGCCGTCGGGACTGAACGCCACCGAGCTGATGTAGTCGACGCTGCCGGGGGTGCTGGTAAGGGTGGCGGTGGTGCTCCCGGTCGCCACGTCCCACAGCCGCACGGTCTCCTCGGTGCCGCCGGTGGCCAGGGTCTTGCCGTCGAGGCTGAACGCCACCCATTCGGCGTCGCGTTTGTCGCCGAAGGTGGCGGTGTTGCGTCTGGTGGCCACGTCCCACAGCCGCACGGTGCGGTCGGCGCTGCTGCTGGCCAGGGTCTTGCCGTCGGGGCTGAACGCCACCGAGACGACGATGCCAGTGTGGCCTGTGAGGGTCGTGGTGTTGTGGCGGGTGGCCACGTCCCACAGTCGCAGGGGCCCGTCGCTGCTGCCGGTGGCCAGGGTCCGGCCGTCGGGACTGAACACCACGGGGAAGCTGTCGCTGTCGATGGTGGCGATGGGGTGATCGGCGTCGAGCCAGCGGATCACCGGATAGGAGACGGCGGCGAGGCCGGCTGTGCCGAGCGCGCCGAGAACCAGGGCGCGTCGTGGGAGGGTGCTGCGTGTGGGCGCTGGTGTCTGCGCGGGGTCGACCGGCCTGGCACCGCCATCCTCGGTCGGCGTTCGGGTGGGGGTGGCCGTCGGTGCCGTCGGCGGTTGACGATGCGGTGGCCGGGCGGGCCGGAGTGTGGCGGGCCTTTCTGCGGTGACCGGTGGGGCGGTCGGTGGCGTCGTCGGCGCGTTCGTGGTCGGGTCGGTGGCGTGGGTGCCGAGCCGGTCGAGGATCTCTTTGACCCCGGGGCGGTCGGCGGGGGTTTTGGCCAGGCACGCGCCGACCAGCTCGCGCAGGTCGCCGGGGACGCCGTCCAGGCGGGGTTCCTCGTTGATGATGCGGTACACGATCGCGGGAATGGTCGGGGCGTCGAACGGCCCCTGCCCGGTGGCGGCGAAGCTCAGTACACATCCGAGTGAGAACACGTCACCGGCCGGTCCGACCAGCTCTCCGCGCACCTGTTCGGGCGACATGTAGGCGAACGTGCCGATGACCACACCGGCCGAGGTCAGGGAGCTGGCGTCGGCCGGGCGGGCGATGCCGAAGTCGATGATCCGCGGCCCGTCCTCAGCCATGATCACATTGCCCGGCTTCAGATCCCGGTGCACCACCCCGCAGGCGTGGATCGCGGCCAGCCCCTCCGCCAGCCCGGCCCCCAGCCCGCGCACCGCGCCCGCCTCCAGTGAGCCGTGCCCGCTGACGACCTGGTGCAGGGACGGACCCGGAATGAACGCGGTCACCAGCCACGGCGACTCGGCCTCGGGGTCGGCATCGACCACCGGCGCGGTATGAAACCCACCCACCCGCTGCGCCGCCTGAACCTCCCGGGCGAACCGCGCCCGAAACTGCGGGCTGGAAACGTGCTCGGCCCGGATCACCTTCACCGCGACCTTCCGGCCGCCGGGGGAAACCCCCAAGAACACCTGCCCCATCCCGCCAGCGCCCAGCCGCCCGGTCAGCCGGTACGGCCCAACCCGGCGCGGATCACCCGGCTGCAGCGGCTCCATCAGCACACCCCCACCAGCAGAAGAACGAACATGTCTGTTCATTCGAGATCTTTGCAAGAAAAATCCAGGCGTGCGGGTCTCCCCCGCTGGGCCGAGACCAGAACCCGGCTGACGGATCGACGACCTGGGGCGCGATCGCGTGAGCCTGCCGGAAGGCCGTGACGGCCGGTTCAGTCGACGTCGACGTCGTCGAGGAATTCGAGCATTCGCGTCAGCACCCGCAGGCAGGCGGTGATGTCGTCGTCGGTCAGGTCACCGCCGACCTGACTCAGCATCTCCCGCTCGCGGGCGACGAGCGCGGCGATGGCCGCCGCGCCCTCGCCGGTCAGCCGGATGAGGGAGGACCGCTTGTGCGCGGGATTGGGGATGCTCTCCACCAGACCGCGCGCGGCCGCCTCATTGACCGTTCGTTGCACGAACTGCCTGCTGAGCGCCTGAGCGCGGCCCATCTGCGGGACGGTCATGGGCCCGTGTTCCTGTAGCAGGGCGAGGACGGCGCGCACGCCGACGGACAGCCCTTGGCGCGGCGCGTACTGCTCCACCTTGCGCTGCGCCCGCCGGTACAGCGGCCCGACCAGGTCGAAGACCTCGGCGAGCCGGCCCGCGAGCTCGTCGGGTCCGAGCGGCGAATCGGAGTCGGTCACCACCTGATTATGACACCACAGTTGTCAAACTTCGCCGTACATGACACCTTGGTTGTCATGACTGACGACCTCTCCTGGTTCGACACCGAAGACGGCCGGCTCGCGTACCGCGAGCTCGGCACCGGGCACCCGCTGGTCCTGCTCCACGGCGGCTTCCTGGACCACCACATGTGGGACGGCCAGATTCCCGTGCTCGCCTCGCGGTACCGCGTCATCGCACCCGACGCCCGGGGACACGGCGCCTCCGCCAACGCGCGCCGCCCGTTCCGGCACACCGACGACCTCGCCGCGCTGCTGCGCCACCTCGACGTCGGACCGGCGGTCCTCGCCGGGGTGTCGATGGGCGCGAGCACCGCCGTCGACACCGCCCTGGAGCATCCCGACCTGGTACGCGCCCTGGTCGTCACCGGTGCCGGGACCAGCGAGCCCGAGTTCACCGATCCGTGGACCGTCGAGGCACTCGGGGCCGCGACCGCCGCGATGGCCGCCGGTGACCTCGAGGGCGCGATCGACGCGTTCGCGCTCTTCGCCGCGGGCCCGTACCGCACGCTCGACGACGTCGATCCCGAGGTCCTACGGCGGGTTCGGGAGATGGCGCGGCGGACGATGTCCAAGCACACCGCCGACGAGGGGAACCTGCTCATTCCGGTGCCCGAAACCTGGGCGCGCGCAGCGAGGATCACCGCACCCCTCCTGGCCGTCAACGGCGACCTCGACTCGCCGGACCACATCGGCATGGCCGAACGACTGGCCGGACTCGTCGCCCACGGCGGCACGGCCACCGTCGAGGGGGCCGCCCACTACCCCAGCCTGGAACGACCGGACGCCTACAACCGAATTCTTCTCGACTTCCTGCACCGACAGGACTGACACCTCAGCCCGAACGGCCGAGACCTCTTGCGGCGTAAAGTTAATTGGACTAACTTCAAGTTAGTCATATTAACTTCTGCCGCATCGAGGAGCAGCAATGACCATCTCGGCCGCCGCGCACGCCCGTCCCCGTGTGCTCACCGTCCCCGCCGTCACCGGCGTGGCGTACGCGCTCTCCTGGGTCGCCGGACTGTCCCTCGGAGCACCCAGCCCGAAACTCACCGCCTCCGGAAGCGAGATCGTCACGGCGTTCGCGGGTCACGAAGGCGTCGTGGCGGTCCAGTTCGCCCTCACCGAGGGTCTTCCGGCGGCCGGCCTCGCGATCGTCTCCGTTCTGCTGGCCCGGGCCGCACGCCGCGGCGGAGCGGCCGGCGCCGCCCGGACCATCGGAATCGCCGGTGCGATCGCCGCGACGATCTCCCTGGTCCAGTTCGTGCTCGGGGCGGCGCTGTCCCGGACGACCGCGCCCGGCACCGCGCACCTGCTGTTCCAGGCGGGTGACCGGCTGGACGGAGTGAAGATGCTCGCCCTTGCCGTCGTCGGCGCGGCGGCGGCCGTCTCCGGAGCCCTCCCCCGCCGGCTGCGCTACGCGGGAGCCGCGCTCGCCGTGTCCATCGCGGCCTCCGGCGTCGTCTACCTGTTCCTGCTGCAGAGCCTCGCCCTGCTGGCCGCGCCCGCGCTGATCCTGCTGCTGGCCTTCGTCACCGGCACCGGCATCACCCTCGGGCGATACGGTCGGTGACCATGCCCCGCGTTGGACTGACCCCTGACCGCATCGTCGCGGAAGCCGCGGCCGTCGCCGACGAGGTGGGCCTGGACCGGCTCACCCTCGCGGCGGTCGCCCAGCGGTGCCGCGTCTCCCTCCCCGGCCTGTACAAGCACGTCGACGGGCTCGAAGCCGTCAAGCGCGACGTGGCGCTGCTGGGCATCCGCGAACTCACCGACAGCGTGACCAGGGCGGCCGTCGGGCTGACGGGCCGGGACAGCCTGCGGGCGGCGTCCCGCGCCTACCGCGCCTACGCCCTCGCCCATCCGGGCCGCTACGCCGCGAGCGTGCAGGCCCCGGCCCCCGGCGACGAGGAGTACACCATGGTGAGCGACCAGGCCGTCGCCGTCGCGGCCGCCGCCATCAGCGGCTACGGGCTCCAGGGCGCGGACCTGATCCACGCGATCCGCATGTGGCGCACCGTCTGCCACGGGCTCGTCTCGCTCGAAACGGCCGGCGGCTTCGGCCTCCCGGAGTCCCTGGACCTGACCTTCGACCACCTCATCGACGCCCTCGACACGGCCTTCCGCAACCTGGCGTCCCAGTCCAGTCCGACCGCGTCCCGCTGAGCACGCGATTCAGCGGAAACGCCGGCTGAGCAGCCGCGCGGGGTCGAACTCGACCGGGAACGGGTCGGCCAGCTTAACGAGTTGCCCGGCATCGACGTGGGCGACACTGACATAGGCGCCGTCACGCAGGCTCAGCACCTCGACGTACGGCGGGTTCGCGCCGACGAGTTCGACGCGCAGGAAGGTAGGGATGCCCGCAGCCGCATAGATCCGGGGCTTGTCGTGATAGTCCCTGCGCCGACTTTCCCGACCGACGATCTCCGCCACCAGAAGCGTCTGCTGCGGCAACAGGACCGTCGTCTCTGCCAGCAGGGCATCGGCATCGCCGACCAGGATGTCCGGAACCGGGACCTCGGTCGCCGTCCGCAGGCCGCACGGCCCGACGACCTCGAAGGCCTCCGGAGCGGCCGCCGCCAGCGTCGTGGACAGCCGACTCGCGCAGAGCTGGTGATCGGACAACGGCAGCGGGCTCACGACGAAGCTTCCATCGATGAGCTCTACGCGCTGCCCGGTGATCTCCGGAAGGTTCAGCCAGTCCGCGACGGTGTAGCGACCCTGTGGCGTACAGACCGGAAACGGCGAGATCATTTCGTCTTCACCTCCCAATACTCGCTACAAGTGACTATGCGATCACTTTTCGGCTCGGATGGTAGCGGGATCCGGGCGGCGACAAGCAGGCGTTGGAGAAGGATCAGTTGCGAGCCGCGACCGGGGGCTGGGGCCGGGCGGCGCGGGAGCGACGGATCGCGCAGGCGACCAGGAGGACGGCGCCGAGGGCCAGGACGGCGTTCATGACGTAGTCGGCGGTGCGCTTCGGGCCTGACTCGGGGCGCATGCCGAGGCCGGTCCAGGCGTAGGTGAGGAGCGCGCCCGCGGTGAGGGCGAGGCGGTGCATCCGGCCCCAGCCATGTTTCCGGGACCACCGGCCGCCGATGATGATCGCGGCGGCGAGCAGCGCGACCGCCGCGGCGACGCTCCACCAGCCGGGCAGGTCGGCCGTGGACAGGAACGCGTACGAGGCGGCGAAGGCGATGCCGCCGACGACGACCGGTCGAGGAGCGGCACCGGGGAGCGGGCCGGCGGGCCGCCGTCGGAAGGCGACCACGACGAGCAGGACGATGGCGGCCGCGGTCCCGAGCAACTGGGGCGGTGCGGCGAAGAAGTGCTCGTCGTCATGGGTGCCCCAGATGGTCACGACCGTGCCGAACGCGAAGACGGCGGCGGTGACACCCAGTCCGCGACGGCCCAGCCAGGGCGTCTCGGATCGTTCGGGGACGAGCGCCTCGACCAGCGCGATGCCGACGTTGGTGCTCCAGACGGCGTGCATGGTGAGCACGCCGATCGTCAGCCAGCCGCCCATCCCGAGCGCGGGGATGTAGGTGGAGCCCATCTCGTCGTGTCCGGCGTAGTGGCGGTTGAACAGCATCTGGTCGGCCAGGCCCTCCTCGACGAGCCCGTACGCGACGCCGAGGATCAGCATCGTGGCCGGTCCACGCCCGGCCCGCCGCGCCGTCTCGCGGATGAGCAGGGCGCCGCCGCCGTACAGCGGGGCGAGGACGGGCAGGAAGGCCGCCGTCTCCTCGACCCGCAGATTGCCGAGCAGCAGTTCGCCGATGGCCGGGGCGAGGAGAAAGAGGGCGATGGCCGGAGCGACCCGCCGCCGAAGCGGCGGTCGACCGGACCCGGCCGTGACCTGTCGAACGTCTCCGTCCTTCATGGTGCCGAGCCTGCCGATCCGGTGGACGTCACGGATAGCGCCATTGGGCTAGCGGGCCGATCCGCCGGTCGGTGTCCGTCCGCCGGAGGTCGGTGTACGCCGGTCCCCCTGGACCACCGGCCGTAGGCGGGAGGGCCGCCCGCGCCGGATCTTCCGTACGCGCCGGGGCTCCGGGACGGCGACCTGGGTAGGGCCTGAACGAGGGCGGCGACGGCGATGGGGGACACGGCCGGGAACGTCCCTGATCCAGGGGGCGGGCGGTCCCGGGGCGTGTGACGCCGCACGGGACCGCCCGTGGGACCGCGCTACTGCGAGGGGAGGGGCTTCACGGTCAGGTGGTAGTCCTCCCGGATGCGGCCGTCGTCGCCGAGGACGAGGAAGACGCGCGCGGCCCAGACGGCCTCGCCACCGTCCGGGACCAGCCGGACGGTGAACATGGTGATGTCGTCGTGGACGGTCACGTCACCGGCGGACGTGACGGCGTATCCGGCACCGACGACGAACTGCTCGTACGCCTCGGTGACCCTTGTGTGGAGTTCCTCGTACCCCTGGAACCGCGCGCCCTCGACGAACTCCACGCCGTCGGACGCCCACAACTCGGCGATGGCCTCGCGCCGCCGCCCGGGGTCGGGTTCGCTCCAGACGGCCACGTAGCGGCCGACGATCGATTCGAGCTCGAACGTGCGCGGTGTCGATCCGGTCATCTCCGTCATTTCTCTGCCCCTTCCGCCGGCCCTCGTGGCCGGTCGCGACCACGCTCGCCGCTGCCGTGGCGGAAGGGTCAAGCCGTGATTCCGGCGGAACTCTCCCCCTGCGGGAGGCCGCAGAATGACCTCATGTCGAGGTACCTGTCCATCGGCGACTTCTCCCGCGCCACCCATATGACGGTCAAGACGCTGCGTCACTATCACCGCATCGGACTGCTCGAACCCGCCGCCGTGGACCCGTACACCGGCTACCGCCGCTACACCGCCGAGCAGATCCCCACCGCCCAGGTCATCCGCCGGTTCCGGGACCTCGGCATGCCGCTGGAGGAGATCCAGGCGGTGCTGGCGGCGCCCGACCTGCGCACGCGCAACGAACGGATCGGCGCTCACCTGCACCGTCTGGAGGAGGAACTCGGCCGTACGCAGCGCGCCGTCGCCGGACTGCGGGACCTCCTGGGCCCTCCCCCGGCCGACGCGCCGGCCGGCATCGAACTGCGCGACGTGGCGGCGGCCCCGGCGGCCGCGATCAGCGAGGTCGTCGGCGCGGAGGACTCCGTGTCGTGGTTGCAGGGAGCGCTCGGCGAGCTCTACGCGACCCTCACCGCGCAGGGCCTGGCCTCCGACGGACCGGCCGGCGGCGTCTACGCCGACGAGCTGTTCACGCACCACTGCGGGCGTGCGACGGTGTTCGTTCCGTGCGCCGGTCCGCTCCGGCCGCTCGGCCGGGTCGTCTCCCTGGTCGTGCCCGCGGCCGAACTCGCGGTCATCACCCATGCGGGGCCGCCCTCGGAGGCCGACCGTGCCTACGGCACGCTTGCCGCCTACGTGACCCGCCACGCGCTGGCCGTCGACGGCCCGATCCGCGAGTACTACCTCGTCGGGCAGCGGGACACCGCGGACACGTCCCGGTGGCGGACCGAGATCGGCTGGCCGGTGTTCCGGACGGGCGCGGACGCCCGTCCGGGGACCACTGGGTGATCGGGGCGGCGCTCAGAAGGGGTAGCGGGCGATGTCGCCCTGCATGGTCACCCACTGGGTCTCGGTGAACGCCTCGATGTTGGCCGCGGCGCCGCCGAAGCGGGAGCCGGTGCCCGACGCGCCGACGCCGCCGAACGGGGCGACGGCCTCATCGTCGACCGTCTGGTCGTTGATGTGCACGATGCCGCTCGGGATCCGGTCGGCCAGGTCGAGCGCCTTCATGACGTCCCGCGTGAGGATGCCGAGCGACAGGCCGTACTCGGTGCCGGCGGCCAGGGCGACCGCCTCGTCCACCGAGCCGAACGCGCTGACCGGTGCGACCGGGCCGAAGACCTCGTTCGCGTACGCCGGGATCTGCGGGGTGACGCCGGCGAGGACCGTCGGGCGGTAGAACAGCCCGTCGTACGTGCCGCCGGCGGCCAGGCGGGCGCCCGCGTCGACGCTGGCGGTGACCAGGGCGTGGATGTGGTCGCGCTGCTTCTCGTCGATGATCGGGCCGAGGGCGACCTGTTCGGTGGCGGGGTTTCCGACGGGCAGGCCGTCGGCCTTGGCGGCGAGACGTTCGACGAACTCGCCGGCGATCCGCTCGTGCACCAGGTGCCGCCCGGTCGTCATGCAGATCTGCCCCTGGTGCATGAACGAGCCGAACGCGGCCGCGGACACCGCCAGGTCGAGGTCGGCGTCGTCGAGGACGATCAGGGCGGAGTTGCCGCCGAGTTCCAGGTGGGCGCGCTTGAGGTGCCGTCCGGCGGCCTCGCCCACCGCGCGGCCCGCGGCGGTGGAGCCGGTGAAGGAGATGACGCGAACGTGCGGGTCGGCGACCAGCGCCTCTCCGGCGTCGGCGTCGCCGGGGAGCATGTGCAGGACCCCGGCGGGCAGCCCGGCCTCCTCGAACACGCGGGCCACGACGACGCCGCCGGCCACCGCCGTACGGGGGTCGGGCTTGAAGACGACGGCGTTCCCGAGGGCGAGGGCCGGGGCGACCGACCGGATGCCGAGGATGAGCGGGAAGTTGAACGGGGCGATGACCCCGACGACGCCGGCGGGCACGCGGCGGGCGAGGCTGAGCCGCTTCTTGGCGGTCGGCAGGATGTCGCCGAGGGGATGGGAGGCGAGCGCGGCCGCCTCGTAGCACTCCTGGGCGGCGATGTGGGTCTCCAGGGCCGCCTTGGGCGGGATCGCGCCGGTCTCGCGGACGATCCACTCCTCGATCTCGGCGGCGTGCTGCTCGAACAGCAGGCCGGCGCGGCGGAGCACCGCGGCGCGTTCCTCGAACGACGTGGCGGCCCACCCGCGCTGCGCCTTCGCCGCCTCGGCGGCGGCCCGGGAGACGTCCTCGCCGACGGCGATGCCGGTGCGGCCCAGTTCGGCGCCGGTGGCGGGCTCGACGACGGCGGCGTCTCCCCCGGACGGCTCGTACCAGCCGTCGCCGAACACCGAGCCGGCCCAGGTCTTCTCATCCAGCAGCGCCATGGCACACCCTTCGTTTCGGGGGGTTGGCGAGCCTACGCCGGGGACGGTATCGGCGGATCTTCTGCCTTCCACTCAGTGGAAGGCAGGATTCTCACCGGGCTTTAATGGTCGGCTCAGGGATCACTGACGTCCGCCACCGACCGTGGTCCCATGACATCGATGACCTCCGGACCACCCCGGCAGGCCGAACCCGAGGGCGGCGTACGGGCCGCCCGCGGCGGTCACCTGGCGCGCCGGGTGCTGCGCGGATCCGCCGGCGATCCGGCGTGGGCGCGTCCCGCGCTGCTCGGCCTCCTCTCCGCCACCGCGGTGCTGTACGTGTGGGGGCTGGGCGCCTCCGGCTGGGCGAACGCCTTCTACTCCGCGGCGGTCCAGGCCGGAACGCGCAGCTGGGAGGCGTTCTTCTTCGGATCCTCGGACGCGTCGAACTTCATCACCGTCGACAAGACGCCGATGGCGCTGTGGCCGATGGAGCTGTCCGCCCGGGTCTTCGGGGTGAACGCCTGGAGCATCCTGGTGCCGCAGGCCCTCATGGGGGTCGCGGCGGTCGGGGTGGTGTACGCGGCGGTCCGGCGTTCGCTCGGCCGGCGCGGCGACCGTGCCGCGATGGCCGGGGCGCTGCTGGCGGGGGCCGTCCTGGCGACCACCCCGGTGGCCGCGCTGATGTTCCGGTTCAACAACCCGGACGCGCTGCTCGTCCTGCTGCTCGCGCTCGGCGCGTACGGGGTCGTACGGGCGCTGGAAGGCGCGAGCACCCGGTGGCTGGTGTTCGCGGCGTCCTGCGTGGGGCTGGGGTTCCTGGCCAAGATGCTGCAGGCGTTCCTCGTCGTGCCGGCGTTCGCGCTGGTGTACCTGCTGCTGGCGCCCGCGCCCGTACGGCGGCGGATCGGGCAGCTGCTCCTCGCGGGGGTCGCCCTGGTCGTCGCGGCGGGGTGGTGGGTCGCGATCGTCGCCCTGGTGCCGTCGGGCTCCCGCCCGTACATCGGCGGCTCCCAGCACGACAGCGTGCTGGAGCTCGCCCTGGGCTACAACGGCCTCGGCCGGCTGAACGGGAACGAGACGGGCGGGCTCGGCAACCTCAATCAGGACGCCGGGCCGATGCGGATGTTCGACGGCGAACTCGGCGGACAGATCGCGTGGCTGCTGCCGGCGGCGCTGGTCCTGCTCGTCGCCGGGTTGTGGCTGACGCGCGGCCGGGCGCGCCGCCGCGAGTTCGCCGGGTTCGCGCTGTGGGGCGGCTGGCTGCTGGTGACCGGCCTGGTGTTCAGCCTCATGCAGGGGATCTTCCACGGGTACTACACGGTCGCGCTGGCCCCGGCGGTCGCGGCGCTCACCGGGATGGGCGCGGCGGTGCTGTGGCGGGAACGCCGCCGGCCGGTCGCGTCCTTCACGCTCGCCGGGACGGTCGCGCTGACCGCCTGGTGGTCGTACGTCCTGCTCGGCCGCACGCCGGACTTCGTGCCCTGGCTGCGGCTGGTCGTGCTGGTCGGCGGCCTGCTCGCCGCCGCGCTGCTGGCCTCGGCCGGGCGCGCTCCGCGCCGGCTGCTCGGCACGGCGCTGGTCGTGGCCGCGCTGACGTCGGTCGCCGGGCCGGCGGCGTACGCGGTCGAGACGGCCGGTACGCCGCACACGGGGGCGATCCCGACGGCGGGGCCGTCGTCCGGGCGGGGCGGGATGCCGGGGTTCGGCCGGCGCGCCGGTGGCATGGGGCGCGGCTTCCGCGCGCAGGGCGGCGGCCGTGGCGGGTTCCCCGGCGGCGGCTTCGCCGGTGGCGGGTTCCCGGGTGGTGGGTTCCCCGGGGGGCCGCGCACCGGTAACGGGGGGATGCCGCAGTCGCCGGGCGGCGGCATGCGGGGGCCGGGTGGGGGCGGTGGCCCGGGCGGGCTGCTGAACGCCACCACCCCGAGCGCCGCGCTGACCTCCGCGCTCGAGCGGGACGCCGGCTCCTACGCCTGGGTCGCCGCGACGGTCGGGTCGAACAACGCCGCCGGATACCAGCTGGCGACCGGCGAGCCGGTGATGGCGGTCGGCGGGTTCAACGGCACCGACCCGGCGCCGAGTCTGCAGCGGTTCCAGGAGTACGTCCGCGCGAAGCGGATCCACTACTTCATCGGCGGGTCGGCGATGGGGATGTCGCGGGGCACTGGCTCCGGCGGCAGCGACGTGGCCCAGCAGATCGCGTCCTGGGTGCAGGGGAACTTCACCGCCGAGACGGTCGGCGGCACGACGGTGTACGACCTGTCGTCCCAGCCCAAGGGGACGGCGTGACGGAGCGGAATATCTGGGAACGATATTCGTTGTCGTATTCGGTGCGGAGGGACCGCACGTCTCAGAGGGGAGACACCGTGGCGAGGAACCAGCTCCGGCCGGTCGTGAAGCTCCGGTCGACGGCGGGCACCGGCTACACCTACGTGACCCGCAAGAACCGCCGCAACGACCCCGACCGGCTCACGCTCAGCAAGTACGACCCGATCGCCCGCCGCCACGTCGCGTTCCGCGAAGAGCGCTGAGCCCCGCGAGCGGAGCCCGCGCGGGACGCTCAGCCCCCGGCTAGCGGGCCCACGCGGGACGCCGGGCCCGGCGGACAGGGCGCGCGGGACGCTCGGCCCGGCGGGCCGGCGCGGTGACGTCCGGCGACCGGGGTCAGCGTGGGGTGGTGACGTCCGAGACCCGCAGGCTCGTGGCCAGGTCGGCGTACTGCCGCAGGCCGACCTGGCCGAGGCCGCCGGTTCTGCCGTCCTCGTTCCAGACCGCGATCGCGAGGGTGTTCCGGCCGTCGGTGCGCAGGATCCCCGGCGGAATCGGGAAGCTGCGCTGCGGGCCGACGTCGTTGACGTACCGGCCGAGCTGCCAGCCGTTCACGAACAGCAGCGCGCGGTAGTGCCGGGACTTGTCGTCGGTGAACGTCACGCCGAGCGGCACGTCCTGGCCCTTCGGCAGGCTCAGGTCGAACGTCGTCTTGTACCAGGAGATCCCGGGCCTCTTGTCGCGGCGCGGCAGGGTCGTGGCCGTCCAGCCGGCGCCCGTACCGCCGGGCAGGTACCAGCCGCTCCGCTCACCGAACAGGCCGCCGGTGTTGAACGGACCCCGCGCGGGATCGGGGAGGGTCTCCCCGCCCGCACTGCCCTGAACGCGCCAGGTGAGCGGGGCAGCCGATCCGCGGAGCTTCGCGCTCGTCAGGCCGCGGGGCTCCTTGTGGGTGTCGGTGGAGTCGAAGTCCTCGTTGTGCCCCATGTCCTCCACGAGCACCGACAGCACGTTGTCCCGGCCCTTCGCGACCGCGCCCGCGGGGAAGGCGAACGTGTGCCGGCCGTCCCCGCCGCTGCCGAGGAACCGGCCGTTCAGCCACGCCGAGTAGACGCCGGCCTTGCCGGTCCCGGCGGTCAGGGTGATCCCGGTCTCCCGGCCCTTCGCCGTGAAGTGCGCGCGGTACCAGACGTCGCCGTGATGGAACCCGTAGTCGTCGGCGTACAGCACCGGCGACGTGGCGGGCGGTGTCGGGTTGTTCGTCGTCTTGTGGTCCGCGACGGTCCAGGCGTGGTCGTCGAAGCCCGGCCGCGCCTCGGGCGACTCCGCGCGCACCTTCCAGCCGGTCAGCGCCGGAAGGGTGACGGGCCGGGGCCCGGCGAGCCGGCCGGTGAGGGTGTCGTTCCCGGCCGTCCGTACGGGCGCGCCGTTCCACGTGACCGTCCGTACGGACGGCGCGGCGAAGACCTCCAGGTCGGTCGGCGCGGACGTGTCGCCGGTGAGCGCCAGCCCCGAGCCCTGGACCGCCGCCGACCGTACGAGCTCGGGCCCCCGGACGAGGACGGGCCCGGCGGCGGTGTCCTGCCGCCAGAAGCGCGCCGCCTCCTGGTCCGTCGCCAGGAGCAGCAGGACGGGCACGCCGCCGCGCGGCGTGACGAGCACGCGCGCCAGTCCCTGGTGCGTGTAGTTCAGGCGCAGGTCCCCGCGGCCGGCGTTCCAGACGTGGCGTACCTTCCCGGACAGCACGGTGACCGAGGGTTCGGCGTCGTAGTGCAGCACGGTCTCGCCGTCCTCGCCCCGGCGCCCGTACAACAGCGCGACGTCCCGATCACCGATGCGACCGTGCGTCATGATCTCCGAGGTGGAGTACCGCAGATCCTGTGAGCCGAGCCGGTACCCGGCGACGAGCAGTTTCGAGTCCCGGCCCGCGAGCTTGATGCTCGTGCCCGGCTCCTGCGGGACGGACGGGTAGGAGGGCTTCGTGCCGCCCTGCCCCCCGGCGTTCAGGTCGATCGGCAGGTGCGTGGTCTCGGTCGTGGTGGACGTCGCGTCCCGATGCCGCAGCACGTAGAAGTGCGTGCCGTCGTCCGGGTTCGCCCGCGCGGTGAGGCGCACGTCGGTGTTGGTCGGCCCGTCCGCCGAGACCGACTTCGTCTTGGTCAGCGGCGCCACCGCCTGCGTGAGGTACCCGAGCCGCTTCGCCTCGTCGTACTTCGGCGTCAGCTCCCGGTCCTCCTTGATGGCCGACCCGTAGTCGTAGGACGTGTAGACGTGGCTCGGATCGGCGAGCCAGCCCCACGAGGTCCCGCCGTACGTCATGTAGAAGTTCTGCATCGTGACGCCGGTCGCGATGTTGTTCTCGTAGAAGACCTTCTCGAAGTCGGGACCGGTCAGCTTCCGGCACTTGTCGTACCCGGAACCGCCCCACGGGTCGTACGCCCCGCCCTGGAACTCCGGAGTGAAGATCGGCGCGTCGTCCCGGAAGCGCGGCAGGGTGCTCAGCCCGTTCCACCGGTCCGGGGTCGAGCAGTTGAACTTCTGCGGGTAGCTGTCCTGACCCGGCAGGTCGACCGACCCGCCGCCGGTCGCCCACTTCGAGGCGCCGCAGCAGTGGTTGTGCGTGAACGGCACGTCGATCCCGTCGGCGCGGACCTGCTTCTTGAGGTCCTTCATGTACGCCTTGTCGGTGTGGGTGCCGTACTCGTTCTCGATCTGGTACAGGATCACCGGCCCCGTACCGTCGGTGACCTGGTGCCGGGCGATGATCGGGTCGACGTGGCGCAGCCACTCCTGGTACGCGGCGGTGTAGTCGGGGGCGCTCGACCGCGCCCGGCCCTTCTGCGTCGTCAGCCAGCCCGGGAAGCCGCCGCTGTCGGTCTCGGCGTTGATGTACGGCCCCGGGCGCGCGATGACGTAGATGCCCACCTGCTGCGCGATGTCGAGGAGCCGGTCGATGTCGCGTACGCCGGTGAAGTCGTAGACACCCTGCTTCGGGGAGTGATAGGCCCAGTCGAAGTAGATGGACGTCGCGTTGTACCCCGCGGCCTTGAACTTCTGGAGCACGTCCAGCCACAGGTCGGGGCTCGGCAGCCGCCAGTAGTGGAACTCCGCCGACCACAGGTAGACCCGGTCGCCGTCGAGCTTCAGCGAGTAGTGGTCGTACGCCACCGTGTGCGCCTTGTGCGCCGGCTGCGGGGTGTCCGGCCCGTTCCGGGCCGCCAGCGTGACCGCGCCGCCGCCCACGACGGCGAGGACGACGGCGACGAAGAGGAGCAGCCGACGGCGGGCACGGGAGAGTGAGCGCACGACGGCACCTTTCGCTCAGGGGCAGGCAGGGAGTTCCAAGACACGCGGAGTCAACAGCGGTGGAACGTCCGTGTCAATGACGGCCCGGTAGATGTCGGCCGCATCAGGCCACCCCGGAGACCAGGCGTTTGATCATACCTGTGCTCACCGGTGACGCACGAGCGCCGCGAAGTCCGTACACTCAGAGCCGATCGATTGAGCGCCCATAGCTCAGCTGGATAGAGCATCGGACTTCTAATCCGACGGTCGGGGGTTCGAATCCCTCTGGGCGCGCCACCCTCTGACCCGCCCGAACAGGCCGCTGACCTGCAGGTACTCGGCGGACCACCCGTGATCGCACGTCCGGCTGCGTCAGCCTGCTGCTCGGCTTCCCTCGGCGGGTGCCTACCGCCTGCTCCCGTCCATGCAAGGTTGCCGTTGTCCGGGACGGCGCCCCAGACCGTCACCACACGCCGATCTACAGTGAGCCCTTTCCCCTGGTGACACGTACCCGAGTGGAGAACCTCCTGGGCCGAGATGTGGACGTGTGCCTCGACCGCGTCGGCCGCTGCCTGTCGTAAGTAGGCGCGAGCAGGGCCGAAGTCGTCCTCCTTGACCTCGCTGCCGGAACCGGGGACCAGCTTCCCCGCCCAGTAGATGCTGGGGAGACGTTGAGGAGTATGGGGCCGGTCAGCGTCCCGTGGTTTCAGGTTGAGGGGCCCGCTTCCGCAAGGCGAGGCGGGCTACTGCGGAGGCGTCGTCGAGGAGTTTCGCGGCGGCCTGGGCGATGCGCTCATGCGGGGGGTAAGACCGGGAGGCAGCCGGGAGGTCGCCGGGAAGGTGGGTTTCGAGGTTTTCGGCGGTGTGGCGCAGGTGCTCAGCGAGCAGGGTGAGGGTGTCCCGGGTCGCCGGCGGGGCAAGCGTCGGCCGCTTGACTGCCGTGCGGGCGGCGGAGCGCAGTTCGCCGGCGTCTTCCGCGACCTGCTGGAGCTTCTCCAGAAGGTCGCGGGGTGGGCGGGGCTGGAGTGAGAGGCGTTTGCGGGCCTGGTCGAGCTCGCGGGACGTGTCATCCGCGGTGGCGCGGGTGTGCAGGCGTTCCTCGGGCGGGGCGGGCAGGGCCAGGAGGTGGGTGGCGCGGTCGAGCAGGCGCGCGTGCGCCTGGAGGACGGCCGCGAGGTGGTCCGGGATGCGCTGCTGTTCGTGTGCGGGCCAGATGAGCAGGGTGGCGAGTGCGGCCAGGAGTGCGCCGGCGGCGTTGTAGGTGCTGCGTTCGAGGGCATCGCGCCATCCGATGGTGCCGCCTGTGTCGGTCAGCAGCAGGGCCACGGGGGCGGAGAAGACGGGCCAGAAGCCGTAGTTGATGCGGCGCAGGGGCTGGCCGAGTCCGCTGAGGAGGGCGACCACGGCCATCAGGACGTAGGGGGACAGCCCCGCGGCGAAGGCCAGGAGCGCGGCGGCGAGCAGGGAGCCCAGGACGGTGCCGCCGACGCGTTTGACGATGCGGTTGGTGGTCTGGCCCCAGCTGGGGCGCAGCGTGGTAACGATACCGATGATCACCAGTTGGCCGCCGGGCAGTCCCGTGGCCGTGACCAGAATGTAGGCGGCGGTGACGCTCAGGCCGAGCCGGACCGCGTGCCGGAAGCGGGGGCCGCCCTCGCGTGCGGCGGCCCGCAGGGAGACGAGCGCGGTCCGGACGCCCACGGCGCCAGGGGTCCGCAGCGGGCGCGGGCGCGGCGGGTCATGCCTGCCGCCGAAGTACGGGATGAGCAGCAGCGCGGTCGCGAACAGCCCCCCGGCCAGGAAAAGCGCGGTGTCCAGCCACACGCTGCGTACCGACCACTGCGCCCCGACCACTACGCACAGGGCAGGGAAGGGCCCCAGGGCGCGCAACGGCGCGCCGAAGGCGGCCAGCGCCACGGCGGGCAGTGCGGCCCAGCCGCCGGTGAGCATCCCAAGCACGACGCCGACGGCCATCAGAAGACTGCGCCGCACAAGGGAGAGGACGCGGTCGCGGGTGTCACCCCGCGGGATGGAGCGCATCACCAGCCAGCCGGCCATCGCGGTCAGAATGCCGTCGGCCTGCCGGTCGAGCACGACGCCAAGGCAGGCGGGCAGGCCCACCACGATCGCGGCCGCGGTGCCGATGTGCCAGTCGTAAGTGGTGCCCGGCTCCCGGGAGAGGTAGGTGCGCACGATTCCGCGCACCGCGTCGGTCGTCTTCATCGGGGCCTCCCCGGCCCGGTTCGCGCCCTGGAGCCCATGACGCCTCCGCTTACTTGATTATGTGACATAATTATGTAGCATATCAATCATGCGGGAAGATGAGATCGAGCGTCTGCGCACTCGGATCAAGCTGCTCCAGCGCCGACTACGCCAAGAGGCGCTGCCCGTCACTGGGCTGTCGCTCACGGCCGCCCGTGTCCTCGGCGCGGTCGCGCGGGCACCGGAGGAAGCCCAGCCGAGGCAGCTGGCCGAACGGCTGACGATGACGGGTCCGAACGTGTCCGCGGCTCTACGCGAGCTGGAAGCGGCGCACCTGATCAGCCGCGCCCGGGACCCGCTGGACGGCCGCAAGGTGCGCATCGTTTTGACCAGCGGCGGCCGGGAGACGGTCGCCCGCAGTCGGCGCGAGCGTGACTCCTGGCTCGGCCAGGCCATCCACGCGCTACTCGACGAGGACGAACAGCAGCAACTCAGCGCCGCAGGCGAGCTGCTGGAACGCCTCGCCGGCTACCAGCCGCCCGCACCCCCGGACACACCTTGACGGCCCGCGAATCGCACTGCCGCCCTTGCCTCATCGGACACACGAGGAGAACCATCCCATGCCCCTGAGCACCCTCGACCCGGCCTGCGCCCTGATCGTGGTCGACCTCCAGAAAGGCGTGACCGCACGTCCCGAAATCAAGGACGCCCTGGACAACTCCGTCGCCCTCGCGACCGAGTTCCGCCGGTGCGGTCTGCCGGTCGTTCTGGTCACCGTCGACGGCAGCGCCCCTGGACGCACCGACGCCCACCAGGGCACCACCGCCGCGAACCGGCCGCCGCGCCCGGCCGACTGGGCCGAACCCGCCCCCGAACTCGACGCGCAGCCGACCGACATCCGCATCGCCAAGCAACGCTGGGGTGCCTTCATCGGAACCGGCCTCCAACAGCAGCTGCAAGACCGCGGCGTCACCCAGACCGTGATCACCGGCGTCGCCACCAGCATCGGCGTGGAGTCCACCGCCCGCTCCGCCCATGAACACGGCTATCACGTCGTGCTCGCCACAGACGCCGTGGCCGACCTGAACCCCGAGGCGCACCGCAACAGCGTCGAGCGGATCTTCCCCCGCCTCGGCGAAACCGCCACCACGGCCGACATCCTCACCGCGCTCCGCACCCGCGCGAACGCCTGACCACGGAGGCACCATGAAAACCGTCATCGCTGCGGACGTCCCCATCCGCGCCCAGGATCCGGCCAAGGCGGCCCGTCCCGGCTCGATCCTGCGCCAGAGCCTGCTGGCCGAGACCGCGGACGACGCCCTGAGCTTTCGGCTCATCCGTAGTCAGTACCAGGATGGCGAGCTGGCCTTCGAGAGCCCCCGCCACCACCACGCCTTCCAGCAAGTGCGCTGGACCGAGTCGGGCTCGGTCAACTACGCCCCGGGCCAGGACATACCGGAGGGCGACCTCGCCTACTTCCCGCGTGGCGCCTACTACGGACCGCAGCGCAAGGACCAGGGAATCGCCCTGCTCCTGCAGTACGGGTTCGGCGACGAGTTCCTGCACCGCCACGGCCGGGCGGGCGAGGACGACGCCGAGCAGGAACTCCGCAAGCTCCGCGAATCCGGCACCTTCACCGGCGGGGAATACCTCGACACCGATCCGGCCACCGGAGAAACCCGACGCCGGGACGCGGTCCAGGCCATCTACGACGCCCGCAGCGACGGAGACTTCACCGTGCCGGCCGCTGGCTATGAAGCCCCGATCCTCATCCACCCGGCCGCGTTCACCTACTACACGGCAGGACCGGGCGTCGAGGTCAAGCCACTCGGCAGCTTCCACGACCACCCCGGCCCCTACGCCGACCTGCGCATCTCAACCGTTCGTCTCACCGGCGACGCCGCCTGGACCTTCACCGCCGACCGCGCCCAGGTCGCCTGGACCACCCGCGACGGCCTGCACATCGACGGCCGCCCGCACCCCGCCATCACCTGCCTTTACAGCGCCCGAGGCGAGACCGACACCGTCCACGGCACCGACGGCGTCGAACTCATCGTCCTCGACATGCCCCGACTGAACTGACCACCCCACGAAAGACGGCAGCGATGAGAGCACCCCTTTCGGCCTTCTCGGGGTGCTCCTGCGCGGCAAGCCACCGAACCGTTTCCCGGGACCGCCGATCGCGGCAGTCAAACAGCACAACGCGCGAACGCTTCGGGCGACGTTCAGTCGCGGGCGGTCAGGTGGTGCGAGATGAAACATTGCCAGATATCCGAGGCGGGAGGTGTCCACGAGGCCCAGAGCCCCGAGGGCGTCCATGGTTGCCCGCCATTCGTCCGTCATTCGATCGAGGACGACCTCGAGCCCCTCTGCCGGCGATCCGGCCCTGATACTCCACAGCGGGCATCGGGGCGGGGACTCGGTCTCCGTGATACGGCCCGTCGATCGCCAGCGCCGCGATGCCGGCGTGGGATGCGAATCACCGGGCCCGGTCGAGGATCCGCTCGCTTCGCTTGTGCCCGCCGCCTCCGTGTCCAAGCAGCACCAGGGGAGGCGTGGAGCCGGGAGAAGACGGCAGCCACAGTACGCCCGGAACCGCGTCTAACGCCCGGCCGAGTCGAAACGATCGCTCGACGACACCGCCGCGAGCTACAGGCCCTTCGATCCACTCCACCGTCTCGTACACGGACACATCGAATCAGACGCAACTGCGGTCCGGCCTCTGGAAGCGGCACATCGGATCTACTGCGGCAGACGGCGCCGGACTCGTGCGTGGAAGCGTTCGGCATCGATGATGGCGCGGTGATGGGTCCCCTGGCAGACGGTGGCGGCTTCGTCATGGGCCCGGACGGAGAAGGTGAGCCGTCCGCCGTCGACGGCGGTGAGCTCGGCGTGGACGGTCAGGGTGCTGCCGGGGGGCGTGGGTGCCTGATGACTGAGGTCGACGTGCACGCCCAGGGTCTGCTCACCGTCTTCCAGATGCCCGTCCAGGGCGCGCATACAGGTCCACTCCACGATGCCGACCAGGTACCCGGTGGCCAGAACCAGGTACCCGGTGGCCAGAACCGGGGGCAGGGCGGCGAAGTGCTCGGATTCGGGCAGCAGGTGCGGGACGGTGCGTTCGGCCGGCACCAGGTAGTCCAGCCGTGCGGTCAGACCTGGCTGAAGTGAAGCGTGCATGATGATCCTCCGTGCGGACGGCGGGTCGGCGCTCCAGAGCGGCGACAGATCAGGAAGCGTGGTAATGGCGGTATAGCTGCCTCTCAACAGTTGAATCTGGCAGAGACCAACGCCCAGACGATGGTCCCAGCCGTTGCATCAACGCGTCTACGACTAAGGCCGCCGGCGTTTTCGGGGAGCGTCTCCTGGGCGAAGCATTTCCGTGTCCCTGATCACAAGTGCCTCCCCTCGCCGAGACGGCAGCCGGATCGACTGCGGGACAACGCAGTCACCGCCGTCCCGGAGCTTGCGAACGGGGTAACAGAAGTGGTCGGCGAGCACGGCCATGAGGTCGGACGGGCTACCGGCCGCAGCGCTTGCGTCCGGTGCCTCGGCACTTTGGGCAGGGGCGGCCGAGGCTGGCGATGAGGCCGCTGCCCTGGCACCGGCTACACGGGCCGAAGATGTAGATGGTGAGTCCCCACAGGGCGAACACGATGGCGAGGGCGATGAACGCCTTGACGCCGTCACTCATAGCGCGAGCCTTTGCTCGGCCCGAACGAGCTTGCCGCCCTGGCGGCAGTGGGCCGCCGACCAGTTGACGCACAGGCACTCGATGATGCCCAGACCTCGGCCGTTGGTGTCGAGAGCGTCGGCTCGGCGTTTGGTCGGCAGGACCGGGTTGATGTCCCAGACCTCGGTGAACAGGCTGGGCCGGTTGAGCCGCAGTCGTAGCTTGACGCGGCCGATCTCGCTTACGCCGGTTGCCTGGTGGAAGACATCGGTGGCCTTGATGGCGTTGGTGACGAGTTCGCTCGTGATGAGGACCGTACCCTCGATGAGCTCGTCCGGGAGGCACCAGTGGCGGGTCACCTCTGCGACCAGGCGCCGGGCGAGTGAGACCGCGTTGGGGACGGCCGCCAAGGTCACGGCCTCGTGCTGACGGATGGGGAAGCACGCCTGGTGCGGAGTCACGACAAGACCCCCACCCTGATGCGGGACAGCCCGTCGCGTACTCGAAGGAGATAAGGGCGCCCCGCTCGGGGTTGGTTCGGCATGGAGACCCCCGTCTCTGCCAGTCACCTGGCTCACTTACGCATTGTGACTACATCGAATGTCGTTGCAGGATACGTTTGCGTATCATGCGTAACCGATCGAGACCAGAATGCAGACGAGTATTAATGATCGCAACATACGTCAGCGTATCATTCCGATGATCTTGTGGTCTTGTCCCCATTCGGCCGAAATGTCTGCGGTTAGGTCTCGACCCCGAAAGAGAGGAAAGGCGTGGCCGGAATTCCCCATTCGACTGTCAAGCGCAAGCGTCTCGGCATTGAGCTACGCCGTCTTCGCGAGCAGGCCGGCCTCACCTGTGAACAGGTCGGCGAACGGCTCGACTGCTCCGGCACTCGTATCAGCCGCATCGAGACCGGCCGCATCAGCGCCGGGCCCGGTGACGTCCGCGAGCTCCTGGACGTCTACGGCATCGAAGGCGAAGAGGCCGCGGCCATGGTGAAGCTGGCCCGCGACGCCCGCAAGAAAGGCTGGTGGCACACCTACGGCCTGACCATGCCGAACTGGTTCGAGGCGTACGTGGGCTTCGAAGCCGAAGCCACCACCTTCCGCGACTTCCAGCCGCTCTACATTCCCGGCCTGCTCCAGACGCCGGACTACGCCCGCGCCGTCCTGCAGGCCGCACCTAACCGCGACGGGTCCGAAGACCTCGACCGGCAGGTGGATCTACGCATCGAGCGCCAAGGGATCCTCACCCAGCCGAACCCACCACAGCTCTGGTTCGTCCTCAGCGAGACCGCGCTACGGATCGCGGTGGGCACACCGGCGATCATGGCCGCCCAGCTCCGTCACCTGGCCGACCAGGCCAACCGCCCCAACATCAAGCTGCAGGTCCTGCCGTTCACCGCAGCCGCCCACGTCAACCCGGTGACCGGCTTCCGCATCCTCGACTTCCCCGACCCGCGCGACCCGACCGTCGTCTACGTCGAACACCTCACCGGTGCCCTGTTCCTGGAGCGAGACGAAGAGATCAGCCAGTACGCCACGATCTTCGACCACCTGCGGGCCGAAGCCCTCGGCACGTCCCAATCAAATCACCTGATCTCTCGAATCGCGGACGAGATAGCCTGAAGCCCGACCGAACGACTCAAAGGAGGCGCGGGATGGCAGCAACCACGCCCGACATGGACTCCTCCCACGCAACCTGGCGCAAAAGCACGTACAGCAACGGCGGCGAAGGCGCGTGTGTTGAAGTGGCTTCGCTCGACAAGGGCGCCGAAAACCAGTAATTCCTCATCAGCGAGGAGCCTTGACCACCGCAGAGCGTGGTCAAGGCTCCTTCCCGTTACACGCACTCGATCCCGGCGGACGGGCAGGGCGGGGCACAATCGCTCAGCGGAGACGGGTCACAGCGTGATCAGGACCTTGCCGTGGACGTGGCGTCCGGCTTGCAGCGCCACGGCATCGCGGATCCGCTCGATCGGGAAGGTCGCGGCGATCGGCACGGTGAGCTCGCCGGCACGGATCGCGTTCACCAGGTGGTCGGCGACGGCCCTCGCCATCGCGCCTCCGTAGACGCGATCACCGACGGCGAACCCGTCGACGCCGGCTCCTACCTCGTCGACGACGCCGGCGTCTCGGTGCCGAACAGGTCCGTCGCGGCGGTCACGCCGTCGGGAGCCAGCGCCCGTACGCGGTCCCCGAGCCCCGGGCCGTACGCCACGGGCTCGGCACCCAGCTGCCGCGGGAACGCGAACGTGCCCTCCGAGGCGGTACCGATGACCCTGGCGTCGGCGAGCCTCGCGAGCTGCACGGCGACCCCCCCACCCCGCCCGCGGCACCACCGACCAGGACGGTGTCGCCGGACCGCAGGCCGATCGCCTCCAGAGCGGCGGCGGCGGTCAGGCCCGCCACCGGGAGCGTGCTCGCCACCTCGTCACCGATGCCGTCCGGCGTGTGGAACAGCATGTCGGGTGCCGCAGCCGGAGCCTTCATCGGTGATCCGCTCCAGGTCGGCCGGCCGGGCTGAGAAGGCCCCGGTCGCGCGCACGCCGCCGGCGACGTTCGGACCGGGCTCGGTCTCCGCCATCGCCGCGAAGAACGCGAACAGCAGCTTCCCCGGATCGGTGGGGTCGTAGATCCCGGGCAGGTGGTGCGCGATGCGCTCGTGCTGGGCACGGATCCACGGCACGTCGAAAGCGGTGGCGTTCCACCAGAATCGCGAGCGCGCCGCCGGCGCGCAGGACACGCAGCGCCTCCGGGACGGAACGGGAGGTATCAGTCCACTGCCAGGACTGCGCATACGCGATCGTGGAGATCCGCTCAGGCGGTACGCCGAGCGCGAGCGCGGTCTCGGCCGAAGTCACACCCGAAACCGGACGGCACGGTGATGCCGAATCTCGCCGCCGTCTCGGGGCTCGAGGAGACCTTCCAGTCCATCGGGTTCAGGCTGGCGGCCGTCACGCGGACGCGCACCTCGCCCGGCCCGGCGTGCGGCTCTGGAACGTCTCGCACCTCCAGGACCTCGGGGCCTCCATGAACGTCTCATAGACGACAACTCGGCTCATGGGGACCTCCAGCGGGCAAGGGGGATCACTACGGTCGGAGTAGATCACGGTGTCTCACCACCCCGTGGGCGGCCCCTGGGCGTGCCGCCTCCGCCGGCGGTTCAGGGTTCAGGCCGTGTCGGGCGCCGGTGGCGGCGGCGCGTGGGTGCAGGGCCGGGTCGGCCGGCGCCTCACGGACGGAAGGCCGGGGACAGGATCCGCGCGGTGAAGGCCTCGATGGCGTTGATGACGGCGTGGAAGCGCAGGGAGTCGAACAGGTCGAAGCCGTGCTGTCCGCCGGGGAGCTCGGCGTAGACGACCGGCTGGTCCGACACTTCGCGCAGGCGGTCGGCGAACTCCCGGGCGTCCTCGGCCGGAACGAGGGTGTCGTGGTCCCCGTGGGCCAGGAGGAACGGCGGCGCGTCCGGGCGTACGTGGGCGAGCGGCGAGGTCCGCGGATCCGTGTCGTGGTAGCGGCCGTAGTAGCCGCCGAGGCCGATCACCGCCGTGACGGAGGTGTCGACGCCCTCGAAACCGGGCTGGAACGCCGGGTCGTCCGGGGTCAGCGCGGCCAGGGCCGACAGGTGGGCGCCGGCCGAGCTGCCCGCCAGGATGATCCGGTCGGGATCGGCGCCGTACGCGGGGCCGTGCTCCCGTACCCAGGCGATCACCCGCTTGGCGTCCACCAGGTGGTCGTGGAAGGTCGCGTCCGGGCGCAGGCGGTAGTTCGCGCTGACGCACACCCAGCCCTGGTCGGCCAGGCGGTACAGGAGGGGCAGGGACTGGCTGTTCTTCCGGCCTCCCCGATACGCGCCGCCGTGGAAGTGGATCAGGACCGGGGCTCCGGTGGGCCGGGAACGGTGGCGGTAGACGTCCAGGAGGTTGCGCCGGCCGGCCGGGCCGTACGCCAGGCCGGGAATCCGTTCGACGGCGTGGCGCCGGCGGAGGAAGGGGCTGAGCAGGATGCGCGCGTACGGCAGACGGCGGGAGACGGGCACCGCTCCCATCGCCTGTTGTACGGCGGGCAGCGCCCGGCGGCCGCGCCAGGCCACCAGGCACAGGCCCGCCGCGGGCACCGCCGCCGCTCCCGCGACGAAGGGCGAGGTGAGGTCGCCCTGGACGAGGGCCAGGACGGTGGAGGCCAGGAGCCAGGCGAACCCCATGAACGGCAGTTCGCCCAGGACCACGGTGAGGTAGAAGGCCAGCATGGCCGCCGGCCGGGGCCGGCGCGGCGCGACCAGCGAGACCATGGTCCACACCGCGAGCAGGCTCACGGTGGTCAGGTACCCGTACGGCGCGTTCACCGGCGCACCAGCCCGAGGACGAGCACGGCGCCGGTGACCAGGTGCAGCACGGTGAGGACCAGCGCCGCGGCGACCCCCGTGGCGCTGCCGAGCGGGCCGGTGAGGGACAGCGCGAGCGCGGCCAGGGCGGTGATCGTCCAGATGCGGCCGGGCCGGGCGGCCGAGCGTTCCAGGACGGCCAGGAGCGCCCAGGCCGCGAGCCCGGCCAGCAGGCTCGCCGCCACGACCGACGCCGGGCCGACCGTACGCGTGCCGCCGCCCGTCCGCACGGTCAGCGTCGCGCCGGCGAGGGGCACCGCCACGGCCCATACGGCCAGGGCGGCGGCGGGTGCGCCGGCCACGGTGAGGAGGAGCCTTCTGAGGGAGGTGTTCACGCCGGTCAGCCTCGCCCGCCCGGCCGGTCGGCCGCATCGGGCGCGCGGTCGCGCCTCGTCCTGCCCCGGTGGGATCCGCCTCCGACTTTGGTAGGTGACGGCCCCGCCGCGCCGGAGGCTAGCGTGAGCCGGTGAGTCTTAGCCGATCTCCCCGTGCGGTCGCCGTGACGAGCGTGGTCCTCGTGGTGGGCGTGCTGACCGCCGTGTCGCTGTGGGGACGGACGGGCGGGTTCCCGCTGTGGCTGGACGTCGCGGCGGCGGTGGCGAGCCTGGCCGCCGCGACCGCCCAGGTGTGGTGGCCGGTCCCCGGAGCGCTCGCCGCGACCCTCCTCGCCGTTGCCTGCCCGGTCGCCACGCCGGCGGCGACGATGGGGGCGCTGCAGGTCGCGCAGCGCAGGCGGTTCCCCGTCGCGGTGGCCGTGGCGGCGGCGGGCATCGCGGCCCACGTGCTCCGCGGGTTCTGGCGGCCCGACTCCGGGATCTCCCTCGGCTGGTGGCTGCTGCTGGTCTGCGTCGCGTACGGCGCGCTGCTCGGCTGGGGCGCGCTGGCCCGCGCCCGCCGCGCGCTGCTCGTCTCGCTGTGCGAGCGCGCCGAGCGTGCCGAGGCCGAGCAGGGCAGGCTGGTCGCCGAGGCCCGCATGACCGAACGGCGCACGCTCGCCCGGGAGATGCACGACGTGCTGGCTCACCGGCTTTCGCTGGTCGCCACCTACGCCGGGGCGCTGGAGTACCGCCCGGACTCCTCCCCCGAGCAGCTCGCCCGGGCCGCCGGGGTGGTGCGTACCGGGGTACACCAGGCGCTGGAGGAGCTACGCCAGGTGATCACCCTGCTGCGCGAGGACGACGACGCGCACGACGACCTGGAGATCCAGCCCACCTTGGCCGACCTGCCCCGCCTGGTCGCCGAGGCCCGCGAGGCGGGGCAGCCGGTACGGCTGCGCGAGGAGGTTCCCGACGTCACCGGCCTCCCGGCGGCCGCCGCCCGTACCGCCTACCGCGTCGCGCAGGAGGGGCTGACGAACGCCCGCAAGCACGCGCCCGGCCTGCCGGTCGACGTGTCGTTCGGCGGTGGCCCCGGCGCCCGGCTGCTGATCGAGCTCCGCAACCCGCTGCCGGAGGTCGGCTCGGACCCGGCCGCGCCGGGCAGCGGTCTCGGCCTGGTCGGGTTGACCGAGCGGGTACGGCTGGCCGGCGGGCGGCTGGATCATCGGATCGTCGACCGGGAGTTCCGGCTCCACGCCTGGCTACCATGGCCCGCGTGATCCGCGTGCTGCTGGTCGACGATGACGCCATGGTCCGCGCCGGGCTCGCGATGATGCTCGACGGAGCCGCCGGGATCACGGTGGTCGGCGAGGCCGCCGACGGCCAGGAGGCCGTCACCGCCACCGACGCCCACGCCCCCGACGTGGTCCTCATGGACCTGCGGATGCCGCGTGTGGACGGCATCGTCGCCACCCGACGGCTGCGGTCCCGCGCCCGTCCCCCGGAAGTGATCGTGCTGACCACCTTCGACACCGACGAGAACATCCTGCACGCGCTGCGCGCGGGCGCCAGCGGGTTCCTGCTCAAGGACACCTCGCCCCCGCAGATCGTGGAGGCGGTCACCCGGGTCGCGGCAGGAGACCCGATCCTGTCCCCGCGCATCACCCGGCGGCTCATGGAGCGCACCATCGTCCAGGCCGGAGCGTACGAGCGGGCCCGCGCCGCACTGGCCGCCCTCACCCCGCGCGAGCACGAGGTGGCCGTCGCGATCGGACGGGGCCGGACGAACGCGGACATCGCCGCGGAGCTGGCCATGGGCATCACGACGGTCAAGGCCCACGTCTCCAGCATCCTCACCAAGCTCGGCCTGGACAACCGCACCCAGATCGCGCTCCTCGCCCACGACGCCGGCCTCGCCTGACACATCCGCTCCGTCCCGGCGCACGGGTGCCGCGGGCGAGCGCCGCCACCGGAGCTCGGCGGCCCTCGCGCCGCCGGGTCTTCGCGGCGGCGACCGCGCCGGGTCGGATCACCCGGGTCCACTCCGGGTCGCGGACTGGGGCACGCAGCACTGCCGCAGCAGGTCGGATCAGCGGATCCGTGTCGGGTCGCGGACTGGGGCACGCGGCGCTGCCGCAGCGGGTCGGGTCAGCGGGTCCACTCCGGGTCACGGCCCAGGTGGCGCAGCAGTGCGGCGGTGGCGTCGTCGCCCGGTCGCGGGTCGAGGGCGGGCGCGAAGGCGAAACCGCGCAGCGGCTCCGCGATCGCCTCGGCCACCGGCAGCAGGCGCTCGGACAGGTCGGCGTGGAGCGGTGAGGGACGGCCGCCGGCCATCGCGATGTCCCAGGCGTGGACGGCCGCGTCGAGCGCGGCGGCGCCGACGGCGAGCTCGGCCCGCAGCGCCCCCTGCGGAAGGGGCGTCGGGACGGCCTGCGCGTCCGGCGTCACGGCGGCGAAGGCCCGCGCCGAGACGTCCAGGGCGCTCTCGAGGAGGTCCTTCGGGTCGCCGGGAGCCTCCGCCGCGGGGTCGAACGGGTTCTCCTCGGGGCCGCCCTCACCGGTGAGCGCGGCAGCGTACGCGCGCTGGTCACCGGCGGCGTGCCGCAGGACCTGCGCGACGTTCCACCGCTCGCAGGGCGTCTTCGCCGGCCAGTCCGCGTCGGCGACCTCGGCGACGGACGCGCGGAGCGCGCTGTGAGCCTGCTCGAGGAGCGACCAGGACGTGGCGGTCATGTGAACCTCCGAGGGTAGGTTTTCGGAACGGATCGTTCCGTTCAAACTCTAACGGAACGGATCCTTCCGTTCAAGATAGAATCGGAGCATGGAGACCAAGAAGCGCGCCCCGCGAGGACGCGAGGCCGAGGCCGCGCGCAACGACCGGACGATCCTCGACGCGGCGCGAACGGTGTTCATCCGCGACCCCGAGGCGCCGATCTCGGCCGTCGCCGAGGAGGCGGGCGTGGGCGTCGGCGCCCTCTACCGGCGCTATTCCGGCAAGGAGGAGCTCCTGCGGACGCTCTGCGAGGACGGCTTGCACCGGTTCATCGCGATCGCGGAGTCGGCGCCGGCCCGCCATGACGATCCGTGGGAGGCGTTCGAGACCTTCGTACGCGAGGTCATCGACTCGGACGTGCACTCCCTGACCGTGCACCTGGCCGGCACGTTCGCCCCTACCCCGGAGCTGCGGAGCCTCGCCGTGCAGGCGTCCACCCTCGCCGCACTGATCCTCGACCGCGCGAAGACCTCCGGCGCCGTACGGGCGGACGTGGACGCCAACGACCTCCCCATGATCTTCGATCAGATCACCGCGATCCGGCTCGGCGACGCCGATCGCACCGCCGCGCTGCGCCGCCGCTACCTGACGCCGCTGCTGGACGCGCTGCGCGCCGACACGCCCACGAGGCCGCTGCCCGGGCCTCCCCCGAGCGACGAGGAGGTCGGAGCGCGGTGGCGGCACACGGGCTCCTCCCCTTCCCTCCGGAAGCGACCTCGCCGGTGACTCTTCGTCAACCAGCAGGGCGATCGACGGGGGGCAGGCCGTTCAAGGGCGAACCGGGACATCTTCGCTGATCAGAGGGGGTGGAATCGGCCAAAAACGGTGGTGCGGGAACGCTTGAACCGGTGACAGCGGGTAGGGGGCGAGGAACGGAGACAATGAACCGAGGAGGCCGTCACGATGACGGACGTATCCAGCGTGGGCCCCCAGCCGGGGGACGACCGCGAGGTGCTGACCAACCGGCAGGGCCACCCGGTCTACGACAACCAGAACCAGCGGACGATCGGCGCCCGCGGCCCGGCGACGTTGGAGAACTACCAGTTTCTGGAGAAGATCAGCCACTTCGACCGCGAGCGCATTCCCGAACGCGTCGTACACGCGCGTGGGACCACGGCGTTCGGCTATTTCGAGGCGTACGGCCGGTTCGGCGATGAGCCGATCAGCGCCTTCACCCGCGCCAAGCTCTTCCAGGAGGCCGGAAAGCGCACTCCGGTGGCGGTGCGGTTCTCGACCGTGATCGGCGGACGGGACTCCTCCGAGTCCGCGCGCGACCCCCGCGGGTTCGCGGTGAAGTTCTACACCGAGGACGGCAACTGGGACCTGGTCGGCAACAACCTGGCGGTGTTCTTCATCCGAGATGCCATCAAGTTCCCCGACGTGATCCACTCACTGAAGCCGGATCCGGTGACGTTCCGGCAGGAGCCCAACCGGATCTTCGACTTCATGTCGCAGACGCCGGAGAGCGTCCACATGCTGGTGAACCTGTTCAGCCCACGCGGAATCCCCGCCGACTACCGGCATATGCAGGGGTTCGGCGTGAACACGTACAAGTGGGTCAACGAGCAAGGCGAGACCTGCCTGGTGAAGTACCACTGGATGCCCAAGCAGGGCGTGCGCAGCATGACCGCCGCCGACGCCGCCGCCGTGCAGGCGCAGGAACTCGGACACGCGACCAAGGATCTGCGGGACGCCATCGAGCGCGGCGAGTACCCGGAGTGGGAGCTCCTCGTGCAGACGATGAGCGACGACGAGCATCCAGAACTGGATTTCGACCCGCTCGACGACACCAAGGTCTGGCCGGAGGAGCGGTTCCCCGCGCGTCCGGTCGGCCGCATGGTGCTCGACGAGTGCGTCGGCAACAACTTCGCCGAGAACGAGCAGATCGCCTTCGGCACCGGAGTCCTCGTCGACGGGCTGGACTTCAGCGACGACAAGATGCTGGTCGGGCGCACGTTCTCCTACAGCGACACGCAGCGCTATCGGGTGGGCCCCAACTATCTGCAGCTTCCGGTCAACCAGCCGAAGCACGGCCGGGTCCACACCAACCAGCGCGACGGCCTGATGACCTACTACGTCGACCAAGGCGGCGAGAATCCGCACGTCAACTACGAGCCGTCGATCAGGGGCGGGCTGCGCGAGGCGCAGTACGCGACCCACGACGAGCAGGGACCGACGATCACCGGCCGGGTCACCCGCAAGCGGATTCCCCGGACCAACGACTATGCGCAGGCGGGCCAGCGCTACCTGCTCATGCACGACTGGGAGCGCGACGATCTCGTGCACAACCTGGTCACGATGCTGTCGCAGTGCGAGCGCCCCATCCAGGAGCGCATGGTCTGGCACTTCCTGCTCGCCGAGGACGACCTGGGCCTGCGGGTGGGCGAGGGCCTGGGCATCGGCCCTGACGACGTCGCCCACCTCGAGCCGCTGGCGAGCCAGGACCTCACCGAGGAGGACCGGGCCCGGCTCGAGAAGCTCGGCCACAACGGCCCGCGAGAGGTCAACGGCCTGAAGATGACGCACTGCATCCCGGACGAACGCGCCGCCAAGGTGAACTGACCGCGCCAGGGGGCCGACGGTTGTGCCGCCCCCCTGGCGCCCAGCGCGGACTCGTCGCCGGCGCGGCCGGTTCCGCGACCCTGTCGACGACGCGCGCGGAGCCGTCACACGGTCATGAACGACGCGACGAACGACCTGCGCAGAGCCGTCACACGGTCACGAACGCGAGGCCCGCGCCGACGGCGACCATGACCGCCAGGACGACGATGACCGTGAGGGTGGCCAGCGGCCTCTTCCGGTGTGGCAGGTGCACGGCCGTGGGCTTCTCGGGCTCCGGCGCCGGGGCGGACGACGACACTGGCGGGCGGCTCGGAGTCGCTCGCGGTGGCGGGGCCACCGGACGCGGGGCGGCCGGCCGGGCGGCGACGGGTCGCACCGGAACGGCCGGTGCGACGGGCGCCGCGGGCGGAGCGGTGTGCGGCGGCGGCGTGGGTCGAGGCGCCCTGGACGGCGGACGAGCGGGCGGAGAGGTCGGCGGAGTCGGTGGCGCCGGTGGTGCCGGAGGCGGAGGCGCCGGAGGCGCGGGGTGCTCACAGGCTCCGATGGCGAGGCGGAGGTCCAGGGCGTGCAGCAGGTCGAGGTCGAGGCAGACCGAGAGGGTCACGGCGAGCAGCGGATGCGGCCCGCCCACCGCGAGAGAGACCGGCCGGGGAGTGCCCGCGGCCACGGAGATCGGCCGGAGCCCGCCCACAGCGACGGTGAGGGGGCCGGGGTCGCGGACGGTCACGGGGAGCAGCCCGGAACCACCGCTCTCGGGCAGCAGCCCGGAACCGCCCGTGGCGAGAAGCGGCCGCGACTTGCCGGTCACCGGCACCGACCCTGATTCGCCGGTCCCGAGTAGCCCGGAACCACCGGTCACCGGAACCCACCCGGATCCACCGGTCGCCGGAACCCGCCCGGACGCACCGGTCACGGACAACGGCCCGGAACCGTCGGTCGCGGGAAGCCGCCCCGGGCCGCCGGTCACGGGAAGCCGACCCGCGGGGTCGGTGCTCGTTGCGGTGAGCCGCTGATCGGCCGGTCGTCCAGGGTAACCGGGTCGGCCGGGGTCGCGATCGGCGTCGTGAGCCTCTGCCGGATCGTGCCGGTGGTGGTGGCGCGGTCCACGCGGGTCGGCCGGATCGTCACTGCCAGGCCGGACGGCGGCTCGCGGCGACGAGCCCGACGGGCGTGCGGGGTCGGTGGCGGACGGGCCGCCGGAGGATGACCTCCGAGAAGCCGGGCCGCCGGAGGGCGGCCGCTGGGAGGCCGGGCCGTCGGGAGAAGAGCCCTGGGAGGCCGAACCGCCGGAGAGCAGGCCTCCGAGCAGGCCCCCGGCGATCGAAGCCTTGGAGAGAGCGCCGTCCGAGGGCTCGGCCGGGGAGACTCGGCGCATCGGGCCGGTGGTGCGCGTCCTGGTGGACCGGGCCCCGTCGTCGGCCAGGGCGGGAGTCGCCATGAGGCCGATGAGGGAGCCCGTGGCCAGGACGCTGATGCCGCGTGCGCGCATGGGTCACCGGCTCTCGGGAATGCGGGGGAACTCCTGCTGCGCCGACGTGAAGGCGTCGGGCTTGACGCGGAGCGCGCCGTTGAAGACGTGCGAGATGTCGAACGCGAGATAGATCCCGACGGCGAGCATCGCGGCCATCGCGGCCGCCGGGATCAGGGCCGTCCCTCGGGGCCGGGCCCCGGCGAGGAACGGGAACGCGGCGGCAAGGACGCCCGTGACGACCGTGAGGGCCAGCAGGCCGGCCGGGGGGCTGGCCTTGGCGTCGACGGCGCGCTGGCCGCGGGCGGCGGACATGTCCCGGATCCGGTCGAGGAGCGTGCTGCGGGCGGTCTCCGCGTTGTTGCCCGAGACCTGGAGGCCGGTGACCTGGGCGCGCAGCGTGTCGAGGCGCGCCCAGCCCTCCTGGCTGAGCCGGCCCTTCTGCATGACCTGCCACTCGTTGTCGACGACGAAGCGCACGTAGTCGCGCAGTGAGGCCTGGATCTGGGCGCCGGCCGGCGACGGCAGCGCCGCGGCGGCCCAGTAGGCGTCGACGATCGCCTGGCTCTCCGTCTGGGTGTTCTGCCGGGCGGAGTCGGCCGTGGTCCATGGGACGACGATCGCGATGGCGAAGACGAGCAGGAAGAGGGAGGACAGCATCGAGCCCGCGTGACCCGCGGTCGTGCTGCCCGGACCCCGGTCGTCGGCGCCGTGGCGCGCCTTCCGGAACAGGAAGGCGGCCGCGAACACGGCTCCGACGGCCGCGGCTACAGCGAGGGTGAACACGAGCATGACCGTCTCCATGGCTTGCCGTTGACGAGACGTGCGTACGCCGACCTGTAGCGCACCGTCACATGACTATCACACTACGTATCTCTTCAGTAGCCACAACGCCTCCTGTCCGGAGGCGGCCAGAAACGGAGAGTGACTTCCACCGGATTGTGCGGATTTGCGAAGGTGCGCGGTCGAGCGCTCTCGTACGCGGTCGGCGGCCTTCGTACGCGGCTCGCTTCTGTCCGCGGTCAGGCGCTCTCGTACGCGGTCAGGCGCCGTCGTCGGCGCGGTTGAGCGCCAGCCAGGCGTGCAGCGCCATCTCCAGGGCGAGCTGCCGATCGGTGTCGTACAGGCGCTCCCCGAACAGCTCCTCGAGTTGGCGGAGTCGGTACCGCACGGTCTGCGGATGGATGTGGAGGCGCTCGGCGGCCTCGTTGGCGTTGAACCCGCGTTGCAGGCAGGCGAGGAGCGTCTCGGCCAGGCGTTCCCGCTGCCCGGGACGGAGGGACTCCAGAGGCGCGAGCCGGCCGGCGGCGACGTTCCGGATGAAGTCCTCGTCACGGAAGATGACGAGTGTCGCCTCATGGTCGCCGCAGCGGATCAGGCCGTCCTGGGGGATGATGCCGCGACGGGCGAGGGCGAGGGCCTCCCTGGCCCACCGGAGCGAGTTCGCGGCGGCGCGGAGCGGGACGGTCGGGCCCACGGCGGTGATCCAGTCGACGTCGATGGCCTCGAGGATCCGGGAGCGTCCCGGGCCGTCGGGGTCGGGCAGCAGCAGGTACGGCTGCGGGCAGTCGGTGTCGACGAGGACGTCCGGCGGGAGCGTCAGCGGGGTGAACTGATCCTGTTTGCGCTCGTGGAGCGCGACGCCCGCGACCGTACGGGGCAGGGCCCAGCCGGCGATCCTGGCGAGCTCCGCGACCTCCTCCGGCGAGGCCGGCGGGTCGGACAGGAGCAGGCCCAGCAGCCTGCGCCTGCGGCGTTCGACCTCGCCGGCGGCCCGGCCGATCGCCTTGAGGTACCCCTGGGAGGCGGCCGCGGCGATCTCGTCGAGGAAGACGAAGATGGCCTCGGCCAGCGGGCCGAGCACGTCGGGAGAATCGCAGTGGTCGGCGATGCGGCGCCAGGCCAGCCGGGCGCCCACTCTCAGGGATCGCTGCAGCCCGTCGAGGCTCCGGCCCTGGCCGGCCTCCCAGGCCCCGATCGTCCGGTACACCGAGGCGATGCTCTCCCAGGGGGCGCGCGGGTTCTCCAGCAGGTCCACGAACTGGCGCAGCGCGCCCTCGACCGCCAGCCGTTGCTGCTGCTGGAAGACGGGGTCCTCCGGCCGGTCGAACTCGGGAACGCGGGTTCCGATCTCGGCGATGACCTCGTCCGCCACCGACCCGACGAGAGGGCGCAACCGGGCGGCCGTGCCACGGGGGACGGCCGGCCATGGCCGGAATTCGGCGTCCTGTCTCCTCACCACGGTCAACACACCCTTCACCGGCCGAGTCGTGCACGAACGGGGGTGGGCTCGGGTCAGCGGTCACCGCCGGTACGGCCGGTGGCGGCCCGGTCGCCGCTCGCCCGGTCGCCGCTCGCCCGGTCATCGCCCGCCGGGTCACCACTCGCCCGCGCGCCGCCCGTCCGGGCGGCGCTCGTCCGGGCGGCGCTCGTCCGGGCGGCGCTCGTCCGGGCGGCGCTCGTCCGGGCGGCGAGCCGGCGTTCGTCCGGCCAGCGGACGTCGCGGACCCAGCCGAGGCGTTCGAACAGCCAGATCAGCCGGGCGCTGGAGTCGAGCTGGCCGCGCAGGACGCCGTGCCGCGCGCAGGTCGGGTCGGCGTGGTGCAGATTGTGCCAGGACTCGCCACCCGACAGCGGAGCGAGCCACCAGACGTTGCCCGACCGGTCGCGGGACCGGAAGGGCCGCTCGCCGCCGACGTGGCAGATCGAGTTGATCGACCAGGTGACGTGGTGGAGCAGGCCGATGCGGACGAGCCCGGCCCAGAAGAAGGCGGACCAGGCGGCGCCGGCGTCCCACGTGCCGGAGCCCCACAGGCCGCCCGCGACGGCGGGACCGGCGAAGGAGAACAGCACGATCAGAGGCTGCCACCGCGCGATCCGGCACAGGTCGGCGTCGGCGAGCAGGTCGGGGACGTAGCGCCGCTGGTTGGTCTTCTCGTTGGCGAACGTCCATCCGACGTGCGCCCAGATCATCCCCTTGACGAGGGCCGGCACGGACTTCCCGAACCGCCAGGGCGAGTGCGGGTCCCCCGGCCGGTCCGAGAACTGGTGGTGACGGCGGTGGTCGGCGGCCCAGGTGATCACGTCGCCCTCGACCGCCATCGTGCCGGCGACGGCGAGCGCGATCTTCAGCGGACGGGCGGGCTTGAACGCCTTGTGGGTGAACAGCCGGTGGTAGCCGATCGTGACGCCGTGGCCCGCGATGACGTACATGACCGCGCCGATCACCAGGTCATGCCATGTCACGCCCCAGCCCCACAGGACGGCGACGGACAGGATCACGGCGACGAAGGGGATCCCCACGAAGATCCCGACGATCACCCGGTCGCCGGCGCCCATCCGCTCGCCCCAGGGAGCGTTCGTGTCGGCCACGACGGCCTGCTCCGTCATCTGACCCTCCTCCTGACATCGCGGTCAGCGGAACGTTACTGGCCAGTATCTGTGTGATCTACGCAACAATCGCACACCTTGGCCGCCTCGTTCCTCACAGAAGTGACAAGGCGGGGGTCCCCACCGCGTCATCGACCATTCCGCCATTCGCCGCGAAGTCCGGCCGACCGGGAGCCGATTTCCCGATCTTTTCTCAGCCGCCTTTCCGGACGATTCCCGATATCTCCGGCCGGAGGTTAGCGACCCTTTACCGATCCGCCAGCGTCCCCGCCCTTGCCGGGCCTTTACCGTGGGCGGCGCGTGGCACGAGAACGGACGACGCAGGGACTTTGAGCTCGGACGGACCTTCGGGGGGACCTATGGACGTACATGAGAACCGATTCGTACGATCGGCGCCGCGAAACGAGGCCGGGCAGCGTCTTCGCGGCGCCATCGGCGGCGATTCCGTCACCCCGCTCATCGGCGTCTTCGACATGTTCTCGGCATCCGTGGCGGCCCGGCACTACGACGGGTTGTTCGTCTCCGGATTCGGGTTCGCCGCCTCCTACTACGGTCTTCCCGACATCGGCTTCATCGCCTGGCCGGACATGGTGGGCTTCGTCCAACGACTCCGGCTCGCCTTTCCCCGGCACCACCTGCTCGTCGACATCGACGACGGCTACGTCGACCCGGAGGTGGCCTGCCACGTCGTCGAGCACCTGGAGGCCATCGGTGCCTCAGGGGTGGTCATCGAGGACCAGGAGCGCCCGCGGCGCTGCGGCCACGTCGACGGCAAGCGGATCCTGCCGCTCGAGGAGTACCTGGAGAAGCTGCGGCTGGTCCTGCGGACCCGGCGGGACCTCGTCGTGGTCGCCCGGACCGACGCGACCGACGAACGCGAGATCGTGCGGCGCGCCGAGGCCCTGGCCGCCACGGACGCCGACGTCATCCTCGTGGACGGCGTGCGCAGCGCCGCGTGGATCCGCAAGGTCCACGCCGTGACCGGTGGCAAGCCGCTGCTGTTCAACCAGATCGCCGGGGGCAGGTCCCCGCGGTTCTCGCTGTCCGACCTGGCGGCCCTGGGCGTCGGCGTCGCCATCTACAGCACGCCGTGCCTGTTCGCCGCGCAGGCGGCGATGGACCGGGCGCTGGCCCGCCTGAAGGAGGAGGACGGCCGGTTGCCGCAGGTCGCGGACGGCACGGTCGGCGTCGCCGACTGCCTCGCCCTCCTGGAGCGCAACCTCAGCCGGCACCACCCACGAGCCCACGGCTGACCCCTTCGCCTCCGCCCACGAGCCCACGGCTGACCCCTTCGCCTCCGCCCACGAGCCCACGACCGGCCCTTCGCTCCCCCACCCGCGGCTGACGCCCGGTCCCCTCGCCCCCTGCGGCCCACGGCTCATCCGCTCGCCCCATCCGCCAGCCCATGACCGGCCCCGTCGCCGCCCACCACGAGCCCGCGGTCGGGCCGTTCGCGCCGCCGGTTCCGGGCCCGGCGCCCCGCTTCCGTGAACTCCATCTGCTCAGGACTGTTGGCGACTCCGTGTTCATTAGTGCATGATGCAAGCACGAAACGCTCAAGAACGAGCAAACGCGGAGGCGGGATTGGCGCAGCAACACGTACTGGCCGAGATCGAGAGTCAGCCTTCCTGCTGGCGGCGGGCGGCCGACCGGCTGGCCGACGTACGGGATGTCCTACCCCGTGACGGCGAGCGGGTCGCGGTGTTCGGTTGCGGCACGTCCCTGTACATGGCCAGGGCGTACGCGGGGCTGCGCGAGAGCCGGGGCCTGGGCGTCACGGACGCCTTCCCCGCCTCGGAGCTCCCCTTCGGCCGCGACTACGACCGGTATATCGCCATCAGCCGGTCCGGCACGACCACCGAGGTCCTGGAGGCGGTGGAGCGCCTGCCGAACGTCACGGCGATCACCGCGATCAATGACGCTCCGTTCGCCGCCGGCACCCGGCAGATCGTGCTCGACTTCGCCGACGAGAAGTCGGTGGTGCAGACGCGCTTCGCCACGACCGCGCTGGCGCTGCTGCGCGCCTCCATCGGCGACGCGGTGCCCGCGGACGACGCCGAGCGGGCGCTGGCCGAGCCGCTGGACCCCGCCTGGCTGGCCGCCGAGCAGATCACCTTCCTCGGCCGCGGCTGGACGAACGGCCTGGCGGACGAGGCGGCGCTGAAGGCCCGCGAGGCCGCGCAGCTGTGGACCGAGTCGTACCCGGCGATGGAGTACCGCCACGGCCCGATCAGCATCGCCCAGCCGGGCCGTCTGACCTGGATGTTCGGCACCGCTCCCGAAGGTCTCGCCGAGGACGTCGCCGCGACCGGCGCGACGTTCGTTACCAGCGACCTCGATCCGCTCGCGCACCTGATCGTGGCGCAGCGGGTGGCGGTCGCGCAGTCCGAGGCGAAGGGACTCGACGCCGACCGCCCGCGGTCGCTGACCCGTTCGGTCGTGCTGAAGTGATCGTCGCTCTCGACGTCGGCGGCACGTCGATGAAGGGAGCGGTCCTCTCCCCCGGGCTCGACCGGGTCGCCGCCGCCCGCCGGCCCACGCCGCAGGGCGAGGCCGCGGTGGACGCCGTGCTCGAGACCGTCGACGAGCTGGTCGAGCGGGCGGGCACCGCGCAGGCCGTCGGCCTCGCCGTGCCGGGCATCGTCGACGACGAACGCGGCGTCGCCGTCTGGTCGGAGAACATCGGCTGGAACGACGTCCCGTTCCGCGACCTGATCGCCGAGCGCACCGGCCTGCCGGTCGCGGTCGGCCACGACGTACGCGCCGGGGGCACCGCCGAGATACGGCTCGGCGCCGCTCAGGGCACCCGCAACTCGCTGATCATCCCGATCGGCACCGGCATCGCGGCGGCGATGGTGATCGACGGGCACCTGTGCGTCGGCAACGGCTACGCCGGGGAGATCGGGCACATGTCCGTCGGCGTGGACGAGCCGTGCGTCTGCGGCGGCACCGGCTGCCTGGAGGCCGTCGCCTCCGCCGCGGGGGTCGCCCGCCGCTACGCCCGCCGTACGGGCCGGGAGGCGACCGCCGGCGAGGTCGCGGCGCTGGTGAGCGAGGGCGACGCCGACGCGGCGGCGATCTGGGACGAGACGATCGTGTTCCTCGGCACCGCCCTGGCCGCCGCGACCGCGCTGCTGGCGCCCGAGGTGATCGTCATCGGCGGTGGCCTGTCGCGGGCGGGCGACCTCCTGCTCGGCCCGCTCGCCGACGACCTCGCCGGGCGGCTCACCTTCCACCGCAAGCCGCGCCTGACGATCGCGTCATTCGGCGACGAGGCCGGGTGTGTGGGCGCCGGACTCTGGGCACGCGACCTATTGGAGCGACGATGACGGTGCTGAGCGCGGACAAGGTCGTCACCCCCGGCGGAGTCCTCGAACCCGGATGGGTCGGCGTCGAGGGCGGCCGGATCACGCACGTCGAACAGGGTCTCCCGGAGCGCGCCGACCGGCACGCCCACGTGATCGTCCCCGGCTTCGTGGACATCCACTGCCACGGGGGCGGCGGGGCGTCGTTCGACTCGGCCGACCCGGAGGAGTGCGTACGGGCGGCGGCGTTCCACCGGGAGCACGGCACGACGACGCTGGTCGCGAGCCTCGTGACCGCGTCGCCCGCCGACCTGGAGCGCCGGGCGTCCGTACTGGCGGAGCTCGCCGACGACGGCGTCGTGGCGGGGATCCACTACGAGGGGCCGTTCCTGTCCGCCGCCCGCAAGGGCGCGCACAATCCGACGCTGCTGCGCGACCCCGACCCCGCGACCGTGGAGCGGCTGCTCAAGGTGCCGAACGTCCGCATGATGACGCTCGCGCCCGAACTCGACGGCGGTCTGGACGCGGTGCGCCGGGTCCGCGACGCGGGGGCCCTGCCCGCCGTGGGGCACACCGACGCGACGTACGAGGTGGCGGTCGAGGCGACGCGGGCGGGCGCGCGGGTCGCCACCCACCTGTTCAACGGGATGCGCCCGCTGCACCACCGCGAGCCGGGGCCGATCCTCGCGCTGCTGGAGGCGCCGGAAATCGTCGTCGAGGTCATCGGCGACGGCGTGCACCTGCACCCCGCGATCGTGGCGCACGTCGCGCGGGTCGCGGGCGGCGCGCGGACCGCGCTGGTCACCGACTCCCTCGCGGCGGCGGGCATGTCCGACGGGGAGTACACCCTCGGCGGGCTCGACGTCGAGGTACGCGACGGCGTGGCCCGCCTGGCCGAGGGCGGTTCGATCGCCGGCAGCACGGCGACGACGGCGGCGGTCTTCCGCCAGACGGTGCTGGCGTCCGGCGTCGCGCTGGAGGAGGCCGTGCGCCTCTCCGCGACGACCCCGGCCGCGCTGCTCGGCCTCACCGACCGTGGCGCGATCGCCCCCGGGCTCCGCGCCGACCTGGTGCTGCTGGACGAGGACCTGCGCGTGCAGGACGTGATGTCCGCGTGATCGTCACGGTCACGCCCAACCTCGCGCTCGACGTCACGTACGAGGTGCCGGAGCTGCGGCCGGGAGGCGCCCACCGGGTCCAGGCCGTGCACGCCCGCGCGGGCGGCAAGGGCGTGAACGTCGCCCGCGTGCTGCGGTCGCTCGGCCACGACGTCCTCGTCCTCGGCCTGGCCGGCGGGGCGACGGGCGACGCCGTCCGCGCCGACCTCGACGCCGCCGGGCTGGCGCACGACCTGGTCCCCATCGCCGGGGAGACCCGCCGTACGGTCACGGTCGTGGCCGGCGGCGACGCGACCCTCCTCAACGAGCCCGGTCCGGTCGTCGCGCCGGAGGAGTGGGCGGCCCTGGAGGCGCGGATCCCCGACGCTGACGTCGTCGTCATCTCCGGCAGCCTGCCGCCGGGCGTGCCGGCGGACGCCGTCGCCCGGCTCGCCCGCCGCGACGTGCCCGTCATCGTCGACACGTCCGGGGAGGCGCTGCGGCACGCCGCGCCGTACGCCTGGGCCGTCAAGCCGAACGCCGCCGAACTCGCCGAGCTCACCGGCACGGACGACCCCGTGGCCGGGGCCCGCGCGCTGGGGGCCCGCGCCGTCGTCGTCTCGCTCGGCGCCGAGGGTCTCATGGCCGTCACCGGCGACGAGGTCCACCGCGTGCCCCCGCCGCGGGTGGTCAGCGGCAATCCGACCGGCGCGGGCGACTCGGTCGTCGCCGCGCTCGCCGCCGGCGTCGGAGCTCCGTGGCCCGACCTGCTCAAGGACGCCGCCGCCCTGTCGGCCGCGGCCGTGCTCTCCCCCGTCGCGGGGTCCTACGATCCCGCCGCCTACGAAGGATTCCGCAGATGCCTCTCGTCTCCGCAGGAGAGTTCGTCGTCGCCGGAGAGGGCGTCGGCGCGTTCAACGTCATCCAGCTCGAACACGCCGAGGCGCTGATCGCCGGGGCCGAGGCGGCGAACCGCCCGGTCATCCTGCAGATCAGTGAGAACGCCGTGCGCTACCACGCGGCGCTCGAGCCGATCGCGGTCGCCTGCCTCGCCGCCGCGCGCGCCGCCAAGGTCCCCGTCGCGGTGCACCTGGACCACGCGACCTCCCCCGAGCTCGTACGGGAGGCGGTCGGGCTGGGCCTGGGCTCGGTGATGTTCGACGCGTCCGCGCTCGACTACGACGCGAACGTCGCCGCGACCGCCGAGACGACCGCCTACTGCCACGACCACGGCGTGTGGGTCGAGGCCGAGCTCGGCGAGGTCGGCGGCAAGGACGGCGTGCACGCGCCCGGCGCGCGCACCGACCCGGAGGAGGCGGCCCGCTTCGTCGCGGCGACCGGCGTGGACGCGCTCGCGGTCGCGGTCGGCACCTCCCACGCGATGACGGACCGTACGGCGACGGTGGACCTCGACCTCATCGCGCGGCTGCGCGACGCCGTGCCCGTGCCGCTCGTCCTGCACGGGTCCTCCGGCGTGCCCGACGCCGACCTGACACGTGCCGTCCGGGCGGGCATCGTCAAGGTGAACATCGCCACACACCTCAACAAGGTTTTCACCGACGCGATGCGGGCATATCTGGCCGACCATCCGACGGTTGTGGACACCCGGAAATATCTGGCGCCAGGGCGTGACGCCGTGGCGCGTGAGGTGGCGCGGTTGATCGGCACGGTGCTCACCAGGGGCTGACGGGCTCTTTATCCTCCGTGGCTTAGGATCGTCAAGCCCTCGGACGCCGGGCATGCCGATCGATGCAGCTGCGACCCTACGGTAAGTTCGAGGGTTCACGCAGGTCACGGGGGACTAGTGAGTGAGAAGGACGCCGGTGTCGAAGCCGGCGAATTCGCGATGCAGCCAGGGTCGGCGCCAACTTCGGAGCCGTCCGGCGCGTCCAACAATGGAGGCGCCGGCGGGCCCGAGGCCACGGCAGGACCGGAAGACGCGGCCGATCCGCACGGCGCCGCCGTACCGGCGCAAGCCGCCGAGTCGGGAGCCGCTGATCGCCATGACGCCACTCGACCCGCCATCCCACCGCCCGCGCGACCAACGACGGAGAGCCTGCCGCCGGTCGTGTTCGACGAGAGCCCGTCGACCGTGACCGCCGTGCACGCCCTTCCCGAGGGCGAGAAGTCCGAGCCGCCGAAGAAACAGAAGAAGCCGAAGAAGCAGCGGAGCCGGCGGGCGAAGTGGGTGCGGCGCGCCACGTACGTCCTCGGCGTGCTGATCCTGCTGCCCGTCGCCGCCTTCATCGTCGCCTACCTGTTGACGCCCGTCCCGAGCTCCGCGCAGCCGCAGGCCGTGAAGGAGGCGTCCGTCTTCTACTACAGCGACGGCAGCGTCCTCCTCCGTACGGGCACCAACCGGCAGCCGGTGCCGCTGTCGCAGGTGCCGAAGCAGGTGCGCGACGCCGTGATCTCGGCGGAGAACCGCAGCTTCTACAGCGACCCCGGCGTGTCCTTCAAGGGCACGGCGCGGGCGTTCTGGGCCACCGCGACCGGCGGGTCGCTGCAGGGCGGGTCCACCATCACCCAGCAGATGGTCCGCAACTACTACAGCGGCCTCAGCCAGCAGCGCACCGCGTCGCGGAAGCTGAAAGAGATCATGATCGCGCTCAAGGTCGGGCGCGAGAAGGACAAGAGCTGGATCCTCCAGCAGTACCTCAACACCATCTACTTCGGCCGCGGCGCGTACAGCATCGAGTCGGCCGCGCAGGCGTACTTCGGCAAGGACGTCCAGAACCTCACGCCGGCCGAGGGCGCGTACCTCGCGGCGGCCATCCAGGTGCCGACCTACGCCGGTGACCTGTCGGTGCCCGGCGCCCAGCAGTACATGCAGGCGCGCTGGAAGTACGTCGTCGACGGCATGGTGCAGATGAAGAGCATCACGCCGCAGCAGGCGGCCGCGTTGCGCTTCCCCACGCCGGTCAAGTCGAAGGTGAAGGACACCTACGGCGGCCAGAAGGGGTACGTGTACGAGCTCGTCAAGGCCGAGCTGAAGCGCATGGGCTACACCGACGACCAGATCGCCAAGGGCGGCCTGAAGGTCCGCACGACGTTCGACAAGAGCCTGATGGCCGACGCCAAGAAGGCCGTCGAGAACGCCATGCCCTCGGGCGTCTCCAAGAAGGTCATGGCGGGCCTGGTGTCGGTCGACCCGTCGACCGGTGAGATCAACGCGTTCTACGGCGGCAAGAACTACCTCGACCAGGCGTTCAACTCCGCCTTCGACGCCAAGGTGCAGCCGGGGTCGGGGTTCAAGCCGTACGTCCTGGCGGCGGCGCTGAACGACGGGATGTCGCTGGACGACTACGTCGACGGCAGCAACGGCCAGACCTTCGACGGCACCACGATCCATAACGACAACGACGAGGACTTCGGCATGGTGAACCTCGTCACCGCGACCGAGAACTCCATCAACACCGCCTACATCAACATCGCCCAGAAGATCGGGAACGACAAGGTGACGAAGATGGCGGAGAAGCTCGGCATTCCCGAGTCGCAGCTGACCGCCAACGGCGCGAACACCGCCGTCACGTTCCCGCTGGGCGTCATCGACGTCAGCGTCGAGCAGCAGGCCGCCGCGTACGCCGCGTTCGCGTCCGAGGGCGTCTACCACGCCCCGCACGTCATCCGCTGGGTGACCGACCGGGACGGCAAGAAGCGCGTCGAGCCGACCGACGGCACGCGGGTCTTCTCCAAGCAGGTCGCCCGCGACGCGACGTACGCCATGCAGAAGGTCGTCGACAACGGCACCGGCACGAACGCCGCGCTGCCCGACCGGAACGCCGCCGGCAAGACCGGCACCACCTCCAGCGGCCACCAGGTCTGGTTCAACGGGTTCATCCCGCAGCTGGCGGCCTCGGTCGCCGTCTTCCGTACCGACAACAAGGCGCTGAGCCTGCCCGGCTACTCCGTGTACGGCGGCGACCTGCCGGCCAAGATCTGGCACGACTACCTCGTCCAGGCCGACGAGAACATGCCGGTGAAGTCGTTCGGCGACCCGTCGGTGAACCTCGACCAGCCGCAGTGGCCGACGTACGCGCCCGTCCAGCCGCGGCTGCCGCAGCCCACCTACTCGCGGCCCCGGACGACCGCGCCGTCGCAGCCGTCCGTCCCGACGCCGCCGAGCCGCCCGACGCGCCCGCCGACGGGTGGCCCGCCCACCGGCGGGCCGCCGACCGGCCAGCCCACGGGCCGCGCGTACGAGGGCGGCGACCCGAACTCGATGTAGGCCCGGCCGTACGGGACGCCCGCGGCCCGTCCTCGCCGGACACCGTCCTCGCCGAACCGGTCCGAGCGCCTCCTGAGGCGCTCGGACCGGTTCTTCAGTGACAGGCCTTGGCCAGGGCGGCGGGCTGCCGCTGAACGGCGGTCTGCATGGCGGAGATGTCGCGCGGGCTCATGTTCGTGCTGATGCCGCGCCACTCGGTCGCCATGCCCTGCAGCGTGCGGCCCAGCTTGTGGTCGTCGGACTCGCGGCCGAGCGCGTCGAACCGGGTGGCGAGGGTCGCCGCCGCCTGCTTCCACTGGGTGATGTCGTCCGGTGAGATCCGGTTCAGCGTCGCGTTGTAGTTCCCGACCGCCTTGACGGCGTCCTTGCAGACCCGGCCCTTGTTCGTCCCGACGGCGCAGCCGGCCGCGCACACCGCCACCAGCGCGACCCCGACCGGCAGCCGCCATCCACTCCGCATCAGCCCCGCTCCTCTCGATGGTTCCCTGCCGGTATTAGACGCACAGAACCGGTCACATGATCGCGAATAGGCAGCAGCCGGACGGTGCCTTATAATCGCGATCAGGTCACGAGTGCCAGCGCTAAGCCCCGGCTTGCTGGCCGGCAACCCTCCGTCCGTGGCGGGGTGCCCCGGGTGATGACAAGGTCCGGCACGACCGTGCCGGACAAGCGCGGACCCCTCTCGGGGTCCCAACCCCGCTGGAGGTGCGTGTTGTCCGCTGTGCTCGATCTGCCCGCCGTCGCCCGTCCTGTTCTGCGCGTCGTCGGCGCGGGCGTTCCCGTTCCCGTCGCCGGTGGCGGCACCGTCCCGTACGCGAACCTCGACTACGCGGCGAGCGCGCCCTGTCTGGAGGCGGTGCGCGACGCGCTCGACGCGGCCCTCCCCTACTACAGCAGCGTGCACCGCGGGGCGGGTTACGCGTCGCAGGTGACGACGGACCGGTACGAGCACGCCCGCGAGGTCGTGCGCGCGTTCGTCGGCGCGTGGCGCCGGGACGCGGTGGTGTTCACGCGGAACACCACTGACGCGATGAACCTCCTCGCGCACGCCCTGCCGCGCGGGACCACGGTCGTCGTCTTCGAGTCCGAGCACCACGCCAGCCTGCTGCCCTGGGGACGCGGCAGCAGGGTCGTACGGCTGCCCGCCCCCGGCTCCCCCACGGCGGCGGTCGCGGCCGCCGGGGAGGCCCTCGCGGCGGCGCCGGCCGGGCCGCGCCTGCTCGTCGTCACCGCCGCGTCGAACGTCACCGGGGAGCTGTGGCCCGTCGCCGAGCTCGCCGCCGTCGCCCGCGCGCACGGCGCCCGCATCGCGGTGGACGCCGCGCAGCTCGTCCCGCACCGGCCGTTCGACATGGGCGCGCTCGACGTGGACTACGTCGCCTTCTCCGGCCACAAGCTGTACGCGCCGTTCGGGGCCGGGTGCCTCGTGGGCCGCGCCGACTGGCTGCGCGCCGCCGAGCCGTACCTGCTGGGCGGCGGCGCCACCGCGAGCGTCGGCGAGCGCGTGACGTGGTCCGCCGACCCGCAGCAGCGCCACGAGGCCGGCACGCCGAACGTCCTCGGCGTCGTCGCGCTCGCCGCCGCCTGCGAGGCGCTGACGGACTGGGACGGCCTCGTCGCCGAGGAGGAGCGGCTCCTGCGGCGGCTGCGGACCGGGCTGGCGGCGATCCCCGGCGTACGGGAGCTGTCGCTGTGGGGCGACCGGCACCCGCGCGTCGGCATCGTGTCGTTCGTCGTGGAGGGTCGCGGGTCCCGCGCCGTCGCCACGGCGCTGTCCGAGGAGTACGGGATCGGCGTCCGCGACGGGAAGTTCTGCGCGCACCCGTTCGTCCGGCGGCTCGTCGGCACGGGAGAGGGCGGCTGCGGCGACGGCGACGGCACCGCGCTGCGGGCGAGCTTCGGCATCGGCACGACGGACGAGCACATCGACCGGCTGCTGACCGCTTTGCGCCATCTGTCCCGTTAAGCGCGACGAACCGGAGGCGGCGCGGCGACGGCGGCGCGCCGCAGGTGGGCGGGCCGCGAACACCCGGGGGCGACCGCCGAGCCCGGATGCTCGCGATGGTGAAATGTGACGGATGAGACCGGTTAGTCCGGGTTGGTCCGATGGACTGCTGGTACTCGTGCGCACCGCCGGTTTGCTCCCGGTACGGTGGACACCTTGTGCAAAGAGCTTCCGGGGGGTGGCCGATGACCGACACATGGGAGCCCGCTAACCAACTCGAGCAGCAGCTTGGCGAGGTGCTGCGCGCCGGGGACCAGAACGCCTACTTCAGGCTGCTCGCCGTGGCCGAGCTCCTCGTCCCGGTGACGCAGACGGAGCCCGTCGCCTCCGGACAGCCCGCGTTCACGTGGCCGACCAGCGTCCACGAGGGGCGCACCCACGTGCTCGCCTACACGTCCGTCGAGGCGGCGCACCGCCACCTCGGCCCCGCCTACGAGCAGTTCGTACGGATGTCGCTGGCGGAGATGGCGCAGTCGTGGCCGGACGCCGACTGGTGGCTCGCGGTCAACTCCGGGCTGCCGATCGAGGGTTACCTGCCCGCCTGGTTCATCGGCCAGATCACCGCCGACCAGGCGAGGGCCGAGCAGCGGCCCCTCGCGCAGGAGGCGGGTCCCGCCCCGGCGGCCCAGCCGCCCTCCGTCCCTGAGCCGGGCACGCCTCCGGCCGAGCAGGGCGGCGACGGGCTTTCCCACGTCACCCCCGGCGGCCACGACACCGGCACCGGGCCGCACCCGTTCCCCGCACCGGCGGGGAACGACCCGCTCACGGGCGGCCACCCCGCACCCGGCGGGCACGACAGCGGCACGGGGCCGCAACCGGTTCCGTTCGGCAACGATCCGTCCACCGGTGGCCATCCCGCACCGGGCGGCCACGACAGCGGCACGGGGCCGCAACCGGTTCCGTTCGGCAACGATGCGGCCACCGGCGCACAGAGCGCCCCGGGCGGCGACGACGCGGGTTCCCGGCCGACGACGACCTGGCCGACGACGCTCGTCGACGTGCACACCGTCTCCGACGCGTACGACGCGCTCGGCTCACAGCCCGTGTCCGGCTCGCAGCCCGCGCCGGGCGGCCACTACGCCGGCCCGCCGGCGCCCGACCCGACGCCGGCCGCTCCCGTCGCCGGGCCCGCCCCGGCACCCGCACCACCGGCCGCGCCGCAGGGCACGGAGCCGCCCCCCGCCCGGGTACCGGCCGGGGACGTTCCGACGGTCTCCTGGCCGGACGTGCATCAGCAGCCGGTATCCGACGGCGGAACGCCGCCCGCGCCGCAGGCGCCCGAGCCCGGACCTCCCGCCGCGCCGCCCGCCGGTCACGCGCCGGCGCCCGGTCCGGACACCGCGCCGCCGTCCGGGGGCGGTACGCCGGTGGCGTACCCCTCGTTCACCACGGCGAGCGCGGTGCCGCCCGCACCCGGCACCCCGTACCTGGCCGAGACCGCACCACAGCCCATCATCTCCGGCGACGAGCCGATGCCCGCCGGCCCCGGCGAGGCCGCCGCCGCGCCCTCCCCCGAGGCCGCACCGGCCCCGGACCTCGGCCCGGCGCCGTCCCCGGACGCGGACGCCCGGCCGGCCCCTCACGCGCCGTCCTCCGACGTGTTCTTGATCCCGCACTTCACGGCGGGCGCCGAGTTCGTTCCGCTCGACGAGGAAGAGCGCCTGCTGTACGAGGCCGCCGCGCGGGACGACCGTGAGGAGTTCCTCCGGACGCTGCTGGGCGTACGGCAGATCTGGGTGCCCATGGTCGAGGGCGGCGACCTGATGCTGGGTCCCGGGCGACCGGGCTTCGAGTGGTACACCCGTGAGTCCGACGGCCGGACCGTCGTCCCGTTGTTCACCGGGCCGAGCCGGATGCGCGAGGCGATGGGCGGCCACCCGTTCGTCCTGTCCGACCTGACCAAGGTCCTGCGCTTCTGGCCCGACTCGGCGTGGGACCTCGTCCTCAACGACGGCTCCCCGATCGGCGCGACGATCCCCGGCGAGCGCATCACCGCCCTGTCGCGGCGGGTCGACGACGCGGCCGCGCAACGGCTGACCGGTGACTTCCCGGCGCAGAACGACGCCGAGCGGCGGCTGTTCGAGGCCCGGAACGACCCGGCCATGCGCCTGACCGTGCTGCTCGAGGCGTCCGTGTTCCTGCCCGTGTGGAGCCGTACGCCGCCGACGGTGCAGACCCCGCCGACCGACCCGGCGTTCCCGTGGTCGGCGGTCCCGGTCCGTGGCCGTACGTCGGTGCTCGTGTTCACCTCCTTCGACTGGATGAAGGAGGCGGTCGGCACGACGGGCTTCGTCATGCCGAAGTTCGCCGACCTCATCGCCACCTGGCCGGAGCCGAGCTGGGACGTCTCGGTCAACCCCGGCACCCCGATCGAGATCGCGCTGTCCGCGGAGGAGATCGGCGTGATCGCCGGCCGGCCCGCGACCCGGCCTCCCGAGGCGGCGCCCGGCGGTGTTCCCCAGGACCCGACGGCCGAGTCACCACAGACACCCACCACGCCACAGACACCCACCACGCCGGAAGCACCCGCCGCACCGCAGACACCCGCCGCGCCGCAGGCGCCCGCCGCGCCGGAAGCACCCGCCGCGCCGCAGGCATCGGTCGTGCCACCGGCACCCGCCGCGCCGGGAACGCCGGGAGCGCCTGTCGGGCCGGAGGCGCCCATCGCGCCGCAGCCGGAGCCCGCGGCGGTCGTGGAGGCGCCCACCGCCCCGGCCGAAGTGCCATCGGCCGAGCCGGCGCCGCTCCCGCAACCGCCAGCGCAGCCCGCCGCGCAGGAGACCGCGCAGTCCTCCTCTGACGGCGGCTTCACGATCATGCAGAAGGTCGTGGCCCACGACCAGGTCGCCTGGTATCTGGAGAAGGCGTACGACCGGGTCGCCGGCTTCGTGCACCGCGTCCCGGACGTCATCGACCTCAACACGCCCCGCCGGCTGTACGAATGCCTGGGCCTGGTCCGTGACGGGTCGCCGTTCAGCCCCGAGGACTCCGAGGTGCACATCATCCGGTGGCCGGCGTACCGCGCGGGTCTCTACCGCACGCCGTTCGGCGGCACGTCCGAAGACGCGCTCAAGGAGTGGGGCGAGGACGGCTGGGTCGTCGAGGCGCCGCCGTTCACCGGAGACGGCTTCGCCTCCGGCAGCGCGGGCAGCATCCCCGAGTTCAAGGTTGAAAGTTTCAGGCTGCCGCACGGTTCGGAGATGTACGCCATCAGCAGTGACGGGTCCGAGCGCTTCGTCGCGAGGTACGACGCGGATCGGCTCGTGTGGGAGAACGAGAAGTGATCAGAGACGGCTACGTCGCTCGCTGGCAGGGCGGCGATTACGACGCCGTGCCCGGTGTCGACGGTGAGGTCCGGCTGTACTCCGCCGTCCCGGCGGAGGGCTTCACCGAGATAGGGCCCGGCCGGTTCCTGCGGGTCGTCCGCGAGGACGAGGTCGATGACCTGCGCTATCTGCGCACCCGCTGCACCTGGCGCGGAGAGCCGTTCGTCGTCATCGGCGAACACGAGGGCTGGGTCCGCGTCGAGTACAGCGGCGGCCGCGCCCCCGTTGCATCCGCCCTGGGACTCGAACGAGTGGACATCGGCGTCTACCAGGCATGGGTCGCTCGGGACGAGATCACCGGGCTTCACCAAGAGCTCATCTAACGGTTGCTGCGATATAACCTCATTAGCGCGGTTGATTGATCGGCTTTGACGTGATCGCATGATTCGTACCCACCGCCCCTGGGTAGGCAGGGGTGGGCGTCTTTGCGGTGCGATTGGGAGGTTGTGAGCTGTGCTCGCACGATCGGCACGAAACCCGCTGGTCATGGTCCTCGGCGCAGGGATCGTCCTGATCGTCGGCAACGCCCCACCGGCCCTCGCCGCCGACGGCACGCCGTCCCCGGCCTCCGGGGACTCCTCGCCCTCGGCATCGTCGACCCCGACGAAGACCGCCGGCACGACACCTACTCCATCCCCGACGCCTAGTACGACCAAGGACCCGCTGGCGAAGCTGGACGTGAGGTTCGCGGGAACGTACCCGAATCCCGGACGTCCTGGTTCGACCTTCTCCATGGATGTCTACGTCACGGCGTCTGTCGCCACCGCGAAGAACGTCATCCTCACCCTCAGCGGAGACAGTCGCTCGAAGGTGGTGAGCGACAGCTCCGGCAAGCGCGTATACGACGTCGGCGATCTCACCCTCAAGCGGCGAGTCGCCGTCACCGTCACCGTGCTCTCGAACGCCAAGGACGGTACGGCCACCATCCACGCGTACGCCGACGCCGACAACGCCGACGCCGCCGAGACCAAGCTCTCCTTCTCGGTGAAGAAGCCGAAGACGACGTCGTCGCACTCCAACGGGTCCGGGTCGGGGTCCGGTGGCACCGGCGGGTCCGGGTCGAGTTCGAATACCGGGGGGTCGAGTTCGACGACGACTCCGTCCGGGAGCGTGAACAACAGCACCGGCACCAACACCGGGACCGGGACTACGGGGACGAACACCGCGCCGCAGACGGCCCCGCAGGCCGGGGCGAGCCTGCCGAACATCGATCAGCAGAACCAGGCGCAGAACCAGACGAACCAGGCACCGACGACCGCGCCGCTCCTCGAGAACGCCGGCAACTCGCAGTCGATGCAGAACGCCGCCGACGGGGAGAGCGAGCTGACGTTCGACAAGCTGGCCAGCACGCAGGCGGCGTGGCTCGCCGCACTGCTGGTGGCGTTCGGTCTCCTGCTCACCCAGGTGCGGCTCGGCAAGGCGCACAACCGCAACGTGAAGGCCGTTTCCAAGCCGAAGGGCGCGCACCGCAAGATTCGCGGTGGCACGCGCCGCGCCGGCTGACCCACGGCTCTCAGCACGCGAACGGCTCCGGTTCCGACCAACGTCGGGACCGGAGCCGTTCGGTCGTCCGGGTGACCGTGCGCGACCGCGCCGCGCGGGGTCAGTCCTCGATCCAGCGGCCGTGGAAGCCCATCGGCACGCGGCGCGGCAGCCGTACGGAGGCGACGAACTCGAGGTCGGCGGCGTCGAGCACGAGCAGCTCGGAGCCGTCGCCGGAGTGGTCGGTGACGATGGACAGCAGCCGGCCGTCGTCCTCGGCGCTCGCGCCGGGCGCGGGAACGTACACCGCCTCGCCGGGGGCGCCGCCCACGTCGCGGACCTGGGACGCGCCGGTGCGGGTGTCGTACTTGACGACGGCGTCGTTCGTCACCGTGTAGAGGAAGCGGCTGGACCGGCCCAGCCGGCTCTCGTTGAAGGTCGGGAACTCCACGTCGCGGTCGTCCAGCGGCTCTTCCTTGAGCGCGCCGACGGCCGGGTCCAGCGTCCAGCGGTGCAGGTGCGCGCCGCCGCTCGCGGCCGCCGAGGCGGCCGGGTCGGGGCTGCCGCCGATGCCCGACCAGAGGGCGGCGAAGCGGGCACGCGGGTACCGGACGGCGTCCAGGACGATCCGGCCGTGCTCGTCCTCGCAGGCGTTGCCGACGTGGAAGACGTAACACGGGTCGATGTCGTACCAGCGTGTGGTGCCGCCGTCCCGGGGCATCACGCCGAGCCGCGCGCCGTACGCCTCGTCCCAGCGGTACGGCATGCCGGCGCCGAGGAGCTCCAGGTCGAACACGACGGGCAGGTCGAGCCAGAGCACGTGCCGCTCGGTGACGGCGAAGTCGTGGATCATCGTGGGCCCGGGGACGTCCACGACCCGGCTCTCCACCAGTTCGCCGCGCGCGGAGAGCCGGTGGTAGGTGAGGTACGGCGGCGTGAATCCGTAGCCGAAGAAGTGCAGCTCCCCGGTGACCGGGTCCTCCTTGGGGTGGGCGGTCATCGCGGTCGTCAGTCTGCCGCCGAAGTCGCAGGGCCCGACCGTCTCCAGCTCGGGTGTCATCTCGTACGGCAGGCCGACCTCGACGAGCGCCAGGATGCGGCCCGCGTGCCGGATGACGCTCGTGTTGGCCGGCGTGGCGGTCAGGTCGACCCCCTCCCGTCCGGCGAACGGCGCTCCGTCGAGTCTGCGGGTGCGGACCCAGCGGTTGCGGTACCACTCGGCGCGGCCGTCGCGCAGGCGCACGCCGTGCAGCATGCCGTCGCCGGTGAACCAGTGCCCCGGGTCGCGGCCGGGCAGCGGGTTCGGGCCGTTGCGGAAGTACCGGCCGGTCAGGTCGGCGGGCAGCGTGCCGGTCACCGGCAGGTCGACGGCGTCGGTCTCGTCGGCGACCGGGGCCCTGAGCCCGCTGAGGTGGTCCGGAAGGGTCATCGTCGTCTCCAGGTCCGCCGGCTCGCCGGCCGGTGCGCTCGCTGAGGGGTGGGCGGTGGCGGTCGGCTCGTTCACCGGGCGAGGGCCTGGTGGCGGGCGGCGACGGCCTTCGGGTAGCGGAGGGTGAACAGCGCGGGCAGGGCGAAGGCCGCGACCTTGACGATGATGACCGCGGCCGTGGCGTGCGGCGCGGTGTGGGCCAGCAGCGCCAGCACGGCGCCCGTCACGGTGAACGCCGTCGCCCACACGGCGGTGATCACGGCGTTGACCCGGTAGAACAGCGGATTGTCGTGCATCTCCGGGGGCGTCATCGTACGGGCGATGCCCAGCGTGAAGGGGTGGCGTACGGCGAGGGAACCCCACGCGATCAGGGCGAGCCACTCGTCGGACACGGCCGATCCGTACGCGCCCAGCGGGGCCTTGGCGGCGGTGAACGCCGCGATGGCCAGCGCGCCGAAGAACACGACCGAGGTGGCCTCGATGATCAGCGCGTCCCAGGGCCTGCCGCGCCGGCGTTCGGCCGTCATGAGGAGCGCGGCCAGGACCGCCCCGACGAGCGCGCCGTACCGCGAGTCGTGCGGCGTGCTGATCACGGCGAAGGCGATCCAGGGGAGGAAGGTGCGGAGGTAGCCGAGCACCGGGGGCTCCTTGAGTGACGTTCCTGTTGTGACATGTCGAAAGTAGAACCTCCAGTGGCGACATGTCAATAGTGGAAGGTAAGCTCCGTGAGTATGAGTCTCCGTCACGCCGTACTCGGACTGCTGTCCTCAGGCCCCGCCAGTGGCTATGACCTGCTGAAGATCTTCGAACTCTCGCTCGCGAACGTCTGGCCGGCCACCCAGAGCCAGCTCTACGCCGAGCTCGGCCGGCTCGCCGACGCCGGGTTCGTCACCGTCGCCGCCGAGGGCCCGCGCGGCCGCAAGGAGTACGCGATCACCGACGCCGGCCGGGCCGAGCTGCGTCACTGGATGACCGAGGTCGAGCCGACGCCGTTCAACCGGAGCGACATGCTCCTGCGCGTCTTCTTCCTCGGCGAGCTCGACGCCGAGGAGGCCCGGGCCTACCTCCGCGGCCGGGCCGAGGCCGCGGACCGGCGGCACCGGGGGCTCGCCGAGCTACGGGAGGTCGTCGCGAAGGGCGACGACCCGCTGTCCGTCTACGGCCTCATGGCCCTCGAGTGGGGGCTCCGCTTCGCGGCCGTCCAGCGCGACTGGGCCGCGTGGGCCGAGCGGGAGCTCGACCGGATCCGCACGCCGGAGGACCGCCGCGAAGACCAGGGCTGACGACTCCGCGCCGATCCGAGCGCCGCGTCCCGGATCAGAGAGGGCGCATCAGCTCGTGGCAGGCGATCGCGGTGGCGGCCACCACGTTCAGGGAGTCGACGCCCAGATCCATGGCGCCGGCGCTCATCGGGATGCAGACGGGGTGGTCGGCCTCCCGCAGCCAGCGCGAGGACAGCCCGTCGCCCTCCGTGCCCAGCAGCAGGGCGACCCGCTCCCCCATCGGCGCCTTCTGCAGCGGGACGGCCGACTGGTCCGGCGTGAGGGCGAGCAGCGTGAAGCCCGCGGCGCGCAGGTCGGCGAGGCCGTCATGCCAGTCGGTCATCCGGGCGTACGGGATGGCGAAGACCGCGCCCATCGACACCTTCACCGAACGCCGGTACAGCGGATCGGCGCAGCGCGGGGACAGGATGACGGCCTCGACGCCGAGCGCCGCCGCGCAGCGGAAGATGGCCCCGACGTTCCCGTGGTCGACCAGGTCTTCCAGCACGAGAATCCGGCGCGGCCGCGCCCGGTCGGTGTCGTCTTCCGGGACGTCTCCGGCGGGGCGGGCACCGGCCAGCACGGCGGCGACCGAGGGCAGGGGCAGGCGTTCCATCGAGGCCAGGGCCCCGCGGTGCACCGCGAACCCGGTGATCCCCTCGACCACGTCGTCGTCGGCCACGTACACGGGGGCGTCGCCGAGGACGTCGGCCAGCGGCTCCACCCACCGCCGCGCCATCAGCAGGGACCGCACCGGGTAGCCGGTGGTGACGGCCCGCCGGATGACCTTCTCTCCCTCGGCCACGAACAGGCCGTGCTCGGCCTCCAGGCTCTTGCGCAGGTTGACGTCGCGCAGCCGCGTGTAGTCGGCGAGCCTCGGGTCGGTGGGATCGGTGACGGGGATCAGGCGGGCCATGGCCTCAGTATCGCGGGCGTCCTCCGCGGCGTCGGCGCTGGGCGGGCACCCGGGCCGGTCAGGGCAGGCGCAGGACGGTGAACAGCGCCCGGTGGTCGCTGCGCGCCTGCCCGTAGATCTTCACCCGCAGCACCGCGCAGCGCCGGTCGGCCAGCACGTGGTCGATGGTGATGGGCGGCAACGGCCGGAACGTCGGCACCAGGCCCTGCCCTCTCGCGTCCGCGGCGTCGACGTACCCGCTGTGGATGAGCCGCCGGAGCCGCGCGTGGTCGAGCGTGGCGTTGAAGTCGCCGGCGAGGATCCCGACCTGGCCGGCGGGCGTGGCGCGGGGCAGCCGGGGGAAGTCGTGCTGCCACGCGTCGAGGTCCGGGCCGACCGGGGCGGGCGGGTGTACGGCCGTCACTCGTACGGGTGCGGTGCCGGGCACGGCGACGGTGGCGCTCGGCATGCCGGAGATCGTCGGCCGCCGGACGGGCGACGGGGTGAGCGGGTACCGCGAGTACAGCCCGATGCCCGCCGCGCCGGGCTTCGGGTCGAGGATCCGGTACGGGAAGAGACGCCCGATCCCCGCCGCGTCGAGGCGGCCGGCCGCCTCGGGGGTGAACTCCTCGACGCCGAGGACGTCGGCGCGGGTGCGCCGGGCCAGGTCGACGAGGGTCGCGTCGCCCGCCCGGCCGAACCGCAGGTTCGCGGTGAGGACGCGGAACTCGGGCCCGCTCGCCCGCGGGGTGCCCCCGGCGACCGCGCGCGGCAGCACGATCCCCGCGAACACCACGGTGACCATCACGGCCGCGACGAACGCCGGCCGGTCCCGTACCAGGGCGGACACGGTGAGCGGGACCACCATCGCCGCGAAGGCGTACGGGACGGCGGCCATCGCCGGGATGAGGACCGGCGCGAGAGAGCCGATCCGGTCGGCGCCGAACAGGCGGGCGAGCGCCCACAGCGCGAAGCAGGCGACGAGGGACCGCGCGACGATCGCCCGTCCCCGGCGGCGCGCCCGTGGCGGGTCGGTCACCGCGGCCGTGAGCGAGTCCGTCATCCGCGCGCCTCCCCCGTGCTCATGCCGTTCTCCCCCACTCTGCCCGATCTCCCAGGTGGCGTGGCGGCGACGCGCGGCACGGGCACCGGCGGGCATGCCGCCGACGCCCGGTGAGGCGGGCGCCGGGGAGCATGTACCGACGGGAGGCGAAGGCGCGTGGAAGGCCGGACCGAAAGTGCCCCGCGGCATGGCCGGAACATTGACGGGCGTGCTGACAGCACGGGTCCACGGCGGGCGGACCACGCTGTGAAGTGGTCGGCGTTCCGGTGCCGGGGGACCGGCGTTCCAGGCGGTCGGAGGCGTTCGCCGACGGCCGCGTTCACCTGGGTGAGCGGGACGGAGAACCGGCGTCGGCGGGGCCGGACCCGGCCACCGGAGGACGATACTGGCGGGTATTCAAATGATCTTTACTCGGGTGACCTGCGGCATCGTGGTAAATGATCATCTTTGTTACCAATTGCGAAGACCGCTACAGTTCCGCTCTAACACTCATCCCTGACGCCGCGAGATGGGACAGCTGTGAGCCGACGTCGTCGCAACGACATGCCCCCGGGTGACATGCCCGGCGACGGCCAGCCCTATCGAGCGCCCCGAGACGGCGGCTCCCCGGGGAACCAGGCGCCGAGCGACGACCGGAGTCCCTTCGCGCCGCGCCGCCCCGAGTCGAGCGGTTCCCCGCAGGACGTCCCCGGCGACGGCGGCGGCCCGAGCGGGTACGGCGGCGGCCCGGCGGGCTACGGCACCCGCGGGCCGGGCGGATACGGCTCTTACACCGCCCCCGGTGAGCAGGACCGCTACGGCACGGGCACCGGCTCCTACGGCGAACCCGGCGGACAGGATCGCCGCGGAACCGGCGCGGGTCCCCGATCCGGCGCCGGCGAGGACCGTTACGGCACCGGCTCGTACGACTCCTCCTCCTACATCCAGGGCGGCGGGTTCTTCGGCAGGCAGGGCGGCGGCCTCCCCGGCCCGGGCGGCGGCTCCGGCTACGGCACCGGCCCCGGCTACGGCGGGGCGGGGTCCGGCTATGGCGGCGCGGGATCCGGCTACGGGTCGGGCCAGGGCGCGGGCGGCCGGGATCGCGGTCCGGGCGGGACCGGATCCGGTGGTCCGGGCGGATCGGGCTACGGGGGTACGGGGTCCGGAGGCTCGGGCTACGGAGGATCGGGCTACGGAGGATCGGGCCGGGGCGACGCGGGTGCGGGCGGGTCCGACGACGACCGCCCACGGTCCTCCGCTCCCGGCACGGGACGCCGCCGCGCCCAGCGCCGCCGTACGATCGGCGCGCTGGTCGGCCCGCTCGCGGGCGCGATCGGCCTGGCGATCCTGCTCGGCGCGGGGGTCTACGCGCTCGCCGACGGCAGCAAGTGCGGCGGCACCCCGATCAGCCTGAAGGTGGTCGCGGCGCCCGACATCGCGCCGGCGGTCAGCGACATCACCAACTCGTTCAACGGCGAGCGGCACTCCGTCGACGGCAAGTGCGTGAAGGCGACGGTGAAGGCCGCCGACCCGGCGGGCACGACCACGATCCTGTCCGGTCAGGGGACCGTGCCCGGTGACGTGACCCCGGACGTGTGGATCCCGGACTCCTCGCTGTGGGTCACCCTCGTGCGCAGTTCGCCCAAGGGCGCGTCGAGCGTGGACACCACGCCGACGAGCGTGGCCGAGACGCCGCTCGTCGTGGCGACCACCAAGTCCTTCGCCAACAAGATCAATGGCCAGGGCATCCGGCCGACCTGGGACATGCTGCTCAAGGCCACCGACGCCCTCGCCGCCGGCGCGGTCAGCAAGAACGACATGCTCCCGGCGAACTCGGTCCACCTGCAGATCCTCGACCCGACCCGGAACGCCGGCGGGCTCGGCGCGGTCGTCATGACCCGGATGCTGCTGCAGGGCGACCCGCACGCCGACGCGATCTTCACTCAGATCGCGCGGAAGGTGCAGAACAGCCTCTCCCCGAACACCCAGGCGCTGTTCGCCAGCTTCCACCGCAATCTGCACGGCCGGGCGCCCGTCGTCATCGCCCCGGAGCAGGCCGTCTGGAAGTACAACCGGGGGAGGCCGAGCGCGCCGGCCAGCGCCATCTATCCGAGCGAGGGCATGCTCAGCCTCGACCACCCGTACACGCTGACGACCGACGACGACACGAAGGTCCGCGCGGCGCAGCTGCTGGAGAAGTCGATGAGCACCGAGCAGGCGCAGGCCGCGGTGCGCGCCCTCGGGTTCCGCACTCCGGACGGACGGGCCGGCACCGGGTTCGGCGCGGCGAGCGGGGTGAGCCCGCGGATCCCCCGCGCGCTTCCGACGCCGGGGTCGAGCGACGTGACCGGGGTCATGCAGGCCTGGACGAAGCTGTCGCTGCGCACGCGGATGCTGACGCTGCTCGACGTGTCCGGGTCGATGGCGCAGCCGGTCGGCAAGGGCGTCACGCGGATGGAGGCGACCGCCCAGGTGGCCCAGGGCGGTCTCGCGATGCTGCCCGACGACACCGACCTGGGGCTGTGGACGTTCTCCACGAACCTCAGGGGGAACCAGGACTACCGGACCGAGGTGCCGATCGGCCCGCTGTCCACCCGGCTCGGGTCGGGGACGCGCCGCCAGGCCATCCTCAGCGCGCTGGGCCGGCTCCGGCCGAAGCCCGACGGCAACACCGGGCTGTACGACTCGGTGCTGGCGGCGTTCCGGTCGATGAAGAAGACCTACAAGCCGGGGTACTACAACTCCGTCCTCGTGTTCACCGACGGCAAGAACGACAAGGTGAACGGCATCTCGCTGAACGCCCTCCTCCGGACGCTGAAGAAGGAGAACGACCCGGCCGCGCCGGTCCAGGTCATCTTCATCGGCTACGGCCCGGACGTCGACATGGCCGCCATGCAGAAGATCGCCGCGGAGACCGACGGCGCGGCGTACCAGGCGATGAAGCCGCAGGAGATCCAGACCATCTTCCTGGACACGGTGGCGCGCCGCATCTGCACGCCCGAGTGTCACTGACCTGCGGGAATCCGGCTCGGCGCCCCGGAGCGCCGAGCCCGCCGAAAAAAATCCGGAATCTCTTTGAAATCCGGTGAACCTCCGTGGCCGCCGCTGCGTCTCTCTTACGGAGGCCCGACGGGAGCGGGGCGTCGGGCCTCCTTCTTTTTTCTCCGGGGGCGCGTCCGACACCACACCTCCGGGAGGTCGCTGTGGCCGGTTGGCCCAGTCTCGGTCGCGTCGATGACCGCCGGTTGGCGCAGGAGCTGCGCGCCGGCGACGCCACCGCGCTCGCCCAGATCTACGACATCTATGCGCCACGCCTGTTCGACTACTGTCACGCGCTGCTGCGGGACGAGAATCTGGCGGCGGAGGCGCTGCGCGACTCGCTGATCGTGGCGCTCGCGCACATCGACGGGCTGCGGGAGCCGGAGCGGTTCCGCAGCTGGCTCTACGCCCTCGTGCGCAACGAGTGCGTGCGGCGGCTGCGCGACCCGCAGACGCCCGAGGAGCGGCACCCCGCCGCCGAGGAGGCCGACGACGCGTTCCTCGACGCCGAGGAGCGCAACCGCCGCCTCGAGACCCGCAAGCTCGTGCACAGCGCGCTGGCCGGCCTGCCGGGCCGCCACCGCGAGGCCGTGGACCTCGCCGTCCGCCACGAGCTGGCCGCCGAGGAGCTGGCCGGCGTTCTGGGGATCTCCTCCCAGGAGGCCCTGGAGCTGGTGGCCGAGTCGCGCGACGAGCTCGACAACGCCCTCGCCGCCGCGATCATCGCCCGTACGGGCCGGGGCGACTGCCCGAGCGTCGCCGCGCTGGTGGACGAGCACGAGTGGCCGCTGCCGCCGGAGGTGTCCCGCAAGCTCGTCCGCCACATCACCTCGTGCCCGACCTGCCGGGACCGCCGCAAGCGCAAGGTCTCGACGAACCGGCTCATGCAGGTGATGCCCGTGGCCGCGCTCCCCGTGGAGCTGCGCGGCGTGGTCCTGGCGTCGGCGGCGCCGGACCTGTCCGAGGCCCGTGCGCGCGTCGCCCGGCGCGCGGAGCCGTTCGACGCCTGGGGCTGGCCGACCAGCCTCGACCACGTACGGCCGGCCCGCGACGACGACCGGCGCGGCGTTCCCCGCCTGTGGCCGGCCGTGTGCGCGGCCGCGTGCGTCCTCCTCGTCGCCGGGGCCGTCTTCCTGGTCACGGGCGGCTCGTCCGCCCAGCACCCGTCGGGCGGCGCCCGCCGTCCGGTCGCCGCCGGCACGGGCGCCTCCCCCTCCGACAGCCCGCCGGCCGACGACACCGGCGACTCCGGCTCACCGGACCCCACGCCGAGCGAAACGACGCCCACCCCGACCCCGACGCGTACGAGCAGGACGCCCACCCCGACGCCGACGGCGACCACGCGGAGGCCGGCGCCCACACCGACGCACACCCGGAGGCGCAGGTCGCCGAGGCCCGTGCCCGGCACGCTCGTGGTGGCCGCCGAGGGCTCAGGCGACGCGAAGACCGTCACGCTGACCGCCCGCAACGGCGTCGTCCACTGGACGGCGAGCGCCGGACCGTACGCCAGGATCGACGGTCCCACCGGCGGCAAGCTCCCGCCGGGACGGTCGGTCACGCTCGGCGTCACGGCCGACAAGGCCACCGCCTGCGCGCAGGAGACGCCGGTCGAGCAGGCGAGCGTCAGCTTCACGCCGAGCGGCGCGGTCGCGCTGTCCTGGACCTGCTGAACGCCCAGGTCGGACGGAAAATCCGATCTGGGAGTGATCGGGTCCTTACGCAACGGGCGGCCGGAGTGTCAGGATGCGGCCCATGACTCCTGACGTGGCCGCATTCCGATCCGCCCGTGACTTCCTGCTGGCGAACGCCGAGGACTACGAGACCGCCTACCGTGACTTCCGCTGGCCCGAGGTCGCCGAGTTCAACTGGGCGCTGGAGTGGTTCGACGGCGTGCTCGCCGCCGAGACCCCCGACCGTCTCGCGCTGTGGATCGTCGAGGAGGACGGTTCGGAGCTGAAGCTGACGTTCGCCGAGCTCGCCGACCGGTCGAGCCGGGTGGCCGGCTGGCTGCGGGCTCAGGGCGTACGGCGGGGCGAGCGGATCCTGCTGATGCTCGGGAACCAGGTCGAGCTGTGGGAGACGATGCTGGCGGCGATGAAGCTCGGCGCCGTCGTCGTCCCGGCGACCACCCTGCTGACCCCCGACGACCTGCGCGACCGGATCGCCCGCGGCGGCGTCTCGCACGTCGTGACCGGGGCGGCCGACACGGCGAAGTTCGCGGACCTGACGGGCGAGTGGACGAGGATCTGCGTGGGCACGGCGGACGGCTGGCTCGCGTACGGCGACGCCTACGGGCACGAGCCGTACGACGCGGCCGGGACGACGACGAACGCCGGCGACACGCTCCTGCTGTACTTCACGTCCGGGACGACCGCCCGGCCGAAGCTGGTCGAGCACACGTACGCGTCGTACCCGGTCGGGCACCTGTCGACGATGTACTGGATCGGCCTGCGCCCCGGCGACGTCCACCTGAACGTCTCCTCCCCCGGCTGGGCCAAGCACGCGTGGAGCAACGTCTTCGCGCCGTGGAACGCCGGCGCGTGCGTGCTGGTCCTCAACTACGCGCGGTTCAGCGCCCCCGCGCTGCTGGAGGTCATGCGGCGGTGCGAGGTGACGACGTTCTGCGCGCCGCCGACGGTGTGGCGGATGCTGATCCAGGAGGACCTGCGGTCCTGGAATCTGAACCTGCGCATCACCGTCGCGGCGGGCGAGCCGCTCAACCCGGAGATCATCGACCAGGTCCGCGAGCAGTGGGGGCTCACGGTGCGGGACGGCTACGGCCAGACCGAGACCACGGCGCAGATCGGCAACTCCCCGGGGCAGCCGCTGAAGCCCGGGTCGATGGGCCGTCCGCTGCCGGGGTACCGGATCGCGCTCATCGACCCGGTGAGCGGGGAGCCCGCCGACGAGGGCGAGGTGTGCATCGACCTGTCCGAGCGCCCGGTCGCGCTGATGGCGGGGTACCGCGACGCGTCCGGGCGGACGGACGAGGCGATGGACGGCGGGTACTACCACACCGGTGACGTGGCCTCCGTGGACGCGGACGGCTACGTCACGTTCGTGGGGCGCACCGACGACGTCTTCAAGGCCTCGGACTACAAGATCTCGCCGTTCGAGCTGGAGAGCGTGCTGCTGGAGCACGAGGCGGTCGCGGAGGCCGCCGTCGTGCCCGCCGCCGACCCGGTGCGCCTGGCGGTGCCGAAGGCGTACGTCTCGCTGGCCGCCGGTCACGAGCCGACGGCCGAGACCGCGCGCTCGATCCTGGCCCACTCCCGGCAGCGGCTGGCCGCGTACAAGCGAGTGCGCCGCCTGGAGTTCGGCGAGCTGCCGAAGACGATCTCCGGGAAGATCCGGCGGGTCGAGCTGCGCGGGCTGGAGGATGCGGACCGGCGCGCCGGCGAGTACCGCGAGGAGGACTTTCCGGACCTGAGGTCCTGACGGTTTCGGTCACTCAGCGTCAGGTTTTCCTGCACGACGCGAAAAGTGATCACAGAGCGTTGCCCACTATGCCGCATTCGCCACCAAAACTGACCTATCACCCCTTGATCGATGGCAGGATGCGTAAACCGAAGACGCCCCTGGGGCGTCTGTGTCGCTTGTGGCAGGTGAGCAACGGGAGGACATGTGGCCGGGTGGCCGACCATCGACAGGGCCGAGGACCAGCGGCTGGCGCAGGCACTCCGGGCGGGCCACCCGACCGCCATGGCCGAGATCTATGAGGCGTACGCGCAACGGCTGTACGACTATTGCCACGTACTGCTCCGCGATCAGGAGCTGGCCGCCCAGGGCCTGCACGACTCGCTGATCATCGTGCAGGAGCGGGGCTCGGTGCTACCGGATCCCCGGCTGTTCCGAGGCTGGCTGTACGCCGTGACGCGCGCCGAGTGCCTGCGACGCCGCGCCGAGACCGGAATTCCCGAGGACCGGCGGAAGGCGCGCGAGGCCGAAGGTCTCGTGGAGATCGACGAGTCGACCCGCCGGCTGGTGCACGCGGCGCTGATGGTGCTGAGCAGCGCCCAGCGCGAGTTGCTCGATCTGGCGCTCCGTCACGAGCTCGACCCGCACGAGCTCGCCGAGGTGCTGAACACGACGCCGCAGGACGTGACGTTGCTCGTCGAGCAGGCTCGCAACGACCTGGACGACGCCTTCGCCGCCGTGGTCGTCGCGGCGACCGGGCGCGACGACTGCCCGAGCGTCCCCGCGCTGGCGGGCCCGGCGGATCGGCCGCTGGACGCCGAGGCCTGTGGCCGGCTGGCCCGCCACATCGGGAACTGCCCGATCTGCGGCCTGCGCGCGAATCGCAAGGTGGCGACCGCCCGGCTGCTGCACGCCATGCCGATCGCGGCCGTGCCGGCCGGCCTGCGCGCGCGCGTGCTCGGCACCGTGACGCCCGAGCACGCCGGCCTGCGGGCGGCGGTCGCGGGGCGCTTCGACCCGCCGCGGCCGGCGCCGCACGCCGACGAGTTCGACGATGACGAGACCCGTCGCAGGGCCGGGATGTGGGTCGCCCTGGGAGCGGCCGCCTGCGCCGTGCTGGCCCTCACCGGGGTCTTCCTCGTGCTACCCGGCTCGGGCGGTAAGGCCGACTCAGGCAACCAGGCCGCCGCCGCACCGTCCAGCGGCTCGCCGAGCGGTGATCCGTCCGAGTCCTCCCCCACCGGCCCGTCACCGAGCAGGTCCGAGAAGCCGCACACGCCGACCCCGACACCCACCCCCACGCCGAAGAAGAGCAGGACTCCGAAGCCGATGCACACTCTCGGCAGGCCCAGGACCACCGCTCCGGCCCCGGCGTCCTCCGCCCCACAGCCGTCGTCCACCACCGGGACGCTGACCGTGGCCGGATGCGACATGCGGTATTCCGGCCGCTGCAAGGTCCGGGTGACCGCCAAGGGCGGTCCGGTGCACTGGGCGGTGAGCGGCACCAATGGTGCGGTCCAGGCCAGCGGCGACGGCGACCTGGGCGCCGGAGACTCCGCGTACGTCACGGTCTCGCGCACCTACAAGGACTGGTGCTTCACCGAGAACACCGGGTCGGTGTCCTTCTCGCCGGGCTCGTCGGCCGACGTGCACTGGGACTGCTGACACCGGCCGGCTCCGCACCCCGACGCACCGGATTTCGGCCACACCCGGCGAGAATCTCCACGCTCCACAACCGGCGGCGAAGCGTAGCCGGCGTGAACACATTCGTGGCGGAAGCCAGCCATAAGGCGGGTGTTAGTGGCAGTATTCGGGAACTGACGGTGCGCCTGGGACATCTGGGCTCTGCGGGATGAATCGAGCAGTGGGGAGGGTGACGTGGCCGGGTGGCCGAGTATCGACAGGGCCGAGGACCAGCGGCTGGCGCGGGCACTCGACGCCGGGGACACCAACGCCATCGCGCAGCTCTACGCCGCGTACGCGGAACGGCTGTTCGACTACTGCCACGTCCTGCTGCGCGACCAGGACAGCGCCGCGCAGGCCGTACACGACTCGCTGATCGCGGTGCGGGAGCGTATCGCCGCGCTTCCCGACCCCCGGTTGTTCCGGGGCTGGCTGTACGCGACGACGCGCGCCGACTGCCTGCGCCGCCTGTCGCACGGCGAGCTCCCGGCGGAGCGCCGGCGGGCGCCGGAGAGCGGCGCGGACGGCCTGGACCCGGCGACCCTCGAGTTCCTCCGCGCCGCGCTCGCGGTGCTGGAACCCGCCCAGCGCGAGGCGCTCGACCTGGCGATACGGCATGAGCTGGACCCGCACGAGCTGTCCGAGGTGCTGGGAACGACGCCGCAAGAGACCTCCGTGCTCGTCGAGCAGGCGCGGGGCGACCTCGATGCCGCGTTCGCCGCGGTCGTCGTCGCGACGACCGGCCGCGACAACTGCCCGACCGTTCCCGCGCTGGCGGGCCCGCCGGGCGAGCGGCTCGACGCGGAGCGGTGCGGTGAGCTGGCCAAACACGTCGCCGGCTGTCCGATCTGCGCCCTGCACGTGAACGGCGCGGTCGCCACCGACCGGCTGCTGCGGGCCATGCCGGCCGCCGCCGCCCCCGCGGACCTGCGCGGGCGCGTCCTGGCCACGGCGTTCTCCCCCGAGCACGCTCCGACCCGGGCGACGATCGCGATGCGCTTCGAGCCCCCGCCGCCGCCCGCCGAGCCGGCGCCCGAGAAGCGGCGCCGCACGGCCACGCCCGTGTGGCTCGTCGGCGGAGCGGCCGCCTGCGCCGTCCTGCTCCTGTGCGGGTTCCTGCTCGTGTCCTCCGGGTCGGGCGGCTCGAACGGCGAGCGGCCCGCCGGCAGCGCCGCCGCCGCCTCCACCCCGGGCGGATCCCCGACCGACGACGGCTCGATGACCTCGCACGCGGCGAGCGCCACGCCCACCAAGTCGGAGACGCCGACGCCCACGCCCTCCGCCACGCCGAGCTCGGCGACACCGACACCGACGCCGACGAAGTCCAAGCACGCCAGGACCACCGCCCCGACCCACCACACCAGGCCGCCCGCCGGTCCCCCGCCGACGCACCCGAAACCCCCCTCGCAATCGCAGCCGGGCAGGCTCGTCGTCTCGGGGTGCAACATGGGCTACGGCTACACGTGCCAGATCACCCTGTACGCGGACGGCGGCCCCGTGACCTGGGCGGTGGTGGACACCTACCGCGTCAGCACCGGCGGCAGCGGGAACCTCGCCGCGGGCACGAGCACCTCTCTCTCCGTCAGCCGCGGCGACCGGTGCGGCCGGGGACAGGGCTCGGTCACCTTCTCCTCGGGCGCCGTCGCCTACATCAGCTGGCGCTGCGGGTACTGACCCGCCGGGTGCCCGGCCGGCGCCGCCGGGTGGTCCCCGGCCATCGCCGCCGAGTGGCCATACCGGTGGCGGTGCCGGGACCGTACGGTCGGTCCATGGACCTGCCTGGCAAGAAGGCGCTGCTGCGCGCCCTGCACGAGAAGCACCCGGACGACCGGGGACTCCCCCTGATCCTGCCGAACGCCTGGGACGCCGTCAGCGCCCGCGTGCTCGTGGACGCCGGGTTCGCCGCGATCGCGACCGCCAGCGCCGCGGTGTCCGCGAGCCTGGGCTACGGCGACGGGGAGGCGGCGCCGTACGCGGAGATGTTCGCCGCGGCGGGCCGCGTGACCCGCGCCGTGGACGTGCCGGTGTCGGTCGACGCCGAGGCGGGGTACGGCCTGCCGCCGGCCGAGCTCGCCGACCGGCTGCGCGAGGCGGGCGCCGCGGGCTGCAACCTCGAGGACACCGCGCACGGCGCGCCGGGCGCGGGCCGCGTCCTCGCCGACGTGGCCGCGCAGGCCGAGCGGATCGCCGCGCTGCGGGACGCCGACGGCGAACTGTTCATCAACGCCAGGGTCGACGTGTACGCCACGGCGGCGCTGCCCGACGCGTCGGACGCCGAGCGTCTGGAGGAGGCCGCCGGCCGCGCCCGGGCCTACGTCGACGCCGGAGCCGACGGCGTCTTCGTCATCGCGGTCTCCGACGAGAAGGCCATCGCCGAGCTCGCCGACCGGATCCCCGCGCCGCTCAACGTGCTGTACCGGCCCGGCATGCCCTCCCTCGCCCGGCTCGGCGAGCTGGGGGTGCGCCGGGTGACGTTCGGGCCCGGCCTGCAGCGCGCGACGCTCACCCTGCTGGCCGGCCTCGCCGGGCGGCTCCACGCCGGCGAGACCCCTGACCTGTGACGGCGGCCCCGATCCGCCGTGCGGATCGGTGACTCAGCCCTCGTCGAGGGTGCGGTGGGCGCGGTCGAGGAGGATCGGCACGGACGCGCCGATCTGGTCGAAGCCCTCGCCCACCGTCGCCTTCTGGAGGTACCGGACGTGGATGCCCTCCAGCACCACGGCCAGTTTGAAGCAGCCGAACGCCACATAGAAGTCCAGGTCGGCCAGGTCGTACCCGGTGGCCGAGGCGTAGCGGTCGGCGAACTCCCCGCTCGACAGGAAGCCGGGCGCGGTCGTGACGGTGGAGCCGACGGGGATCGCGCCGCGCTCGTCGTCGCCGGGATCGGTCCAGTAGACCAGCGTCAGCCCGAGGTCGGACAGCGGGTCGCCCAGCGTGGACATCTCCCAGTCGACGACCGCGGCGATCTCGGGTTCGGGCGTCAGGCGCACGAGCGCGTTGTCGAGGCGGAAGTCGCCGTGCACGAGGCCGCTGATCCCGTCGCCCGGCAGGCGGGCGGCGAGCCGCTCGACGAGCCGCTCGTACGACGCGCGCACGTCGTCGCCGGCGGTGGGGTCGGCGGGGAAGGAGGCGTCCCACTGCTTGCGCCAGCGCGCGAGCTGACGGGTCATGTACCCCTGCGGGCGGCCGAAGCCGGAGAGCCCGGCCTTGTCGACGTCGAGCAGGTGGATGGCGGCGAAGGCGTCCGCCAGGCGCTCGCTGAGGGCGCGGGCCTGCTCGGGGGTGACGTCGGCGGCGTCCTCGACGGTGCGCAGCACCCTGCCCTCGACGTGCTCCATCACGTAGAAGGGCGCGCCGATGACGTCCTCGTCCAGGCACAGCGCCAGCGGGGTGGGCACCGGCACGTCGCTGCCGGTCAGCGCGGACAGCACGGTGTGCTCCCGGCGCATGTCGTGCGCGGTGGGCAGCACGTGGCCGAGCGGCGGGCGGCGCAGCACGACGCGCCGGTCGCCGAGCCGGAGGAGGTAGGTCAGGTTGGACCGGCCTCCGGCGAGCATCTCGATGCCCGTGACGGGGGCGTCGCCGCCGGGCAGGTTGTCCGCCAGCCAGGACGACAGGCGCGGGACGTCGATCCCCGGTACTCCGGCCACCTGCTCGGCCATGAGACCTCCTTCGTCCATGAGCCCCTCCCCTTCGGTCCGCGGCGCACGGCCGGCCGGTCGCGCGCCGCTCAGCGCCCACCAGGTCGTGCGCTGCTCAGCGCCTATTAGAACGCGACTCGGGTCGGGGACGCCAACCGGCCCGGCTCCGACCGGATCCGGCCGGAGGGGGCAACGAAGAGTCACCAGGGGTAGGCATTCGACCCGTTGGGGTATCAGGAACTAGAAAGGTGACCGTCACCCTCAAATGCGCCTTAAGTGGGGCGAATTTCCCGATCAGCTGCAACACCATCCGGGCAAGGATCCGACCCGATGGAGGGGAACAGACCGTGGCCGACGCATGGCTGCCTGGCGCCGGACGCCTGCATACCGCGCATGACGGTGGATCGCTCAAGGGCGGCGCGCCTCGTGCGGTCTGGCATACCAGCGAGAACGACCCGCGCCGGATCTCCGCCCGCTCGGTGGCCCAGCGCCTCGAGCAGCAGGGACAGAGCGCCCACCTCGTGTGGAACCCCTGCAGCGGCGAGATCGTGCAGATGGTGCCCGCCACGCGGGCCGCGAGGTTCCTTCCCGGGGAGGTGGGCCGCGAGGGCCGCGTCTGTGTCCAGATCCTCGTCGTCGGGCTCTCCCACGAGCCGTTCACGGCGGGGCCCCTGAGCGGCCTGGACAGGATCGTCGGGTGGCTCGACGGATGGCACGTGCCGCGCCGCTGGCCCGCCGGCCCGCCGCTGCCCCGGCCGGAGGCGTACGACGCCGTCCGCGGGCGCCGGCCCTGGGCGCGCGGCGGACACTTCGGCGCCTCCCAGGTGCCCGGGGCGTCCTCCTCCGATCCCGGCCGGATCGACACCTCGAAGATCACCGGTCCGGAGGCGCCCGTGGGGATTCCCCGGCCCCGGGTGGCGCCCGGTGAGGAGACCGCCGCGGCCGACCCCGACGCGCTGCTCAGCCGGCGGCAGCACGCGCCGGACCGGAGAGAGCCTCCCGGACCAGCGCACGTATCAGCGAACAGCCGCTCTTGACCTGCGCGAGCGTGGCGGCGCCATAGCCGATCTCGATGCCGTGCACGGCCGGCGGCCCGCCGAACCGGCGTTCCATCGTGTCGAGCAGGACACCGCGCTCCGCCGCGCGCTCGACGACCAGGGTCGCGGCGTCCGGCGGCAGTTCGAGGACGATGTGCAGCCCGGCGGTCTCCCCCCGGAGCGGAAGGTCGCCGAGCGCGTCGACCACGGCCGCCCGGCGCCGCGCGTACTCCGCCCGCATCCGGCGCACGTGCCGGTCCAGGTCGCCGCGCTCGATCAGGATGCGCACGGCCTCCTGGGGGACCGCCGCCGTACGGTCGTTGACGCGCTCCCGCAGGGCCGTGATCGCCGCGACGAGATCCGGGCGCGCCACCAGCCAGCCGACGCCGACGTCGGGCGCCAGCGTCTTCGAGGTGGTGCCGAGGTAGACCGTCACCTCCGGATCCAGCCCGTACAGCGCGGGCAGCGGCGCCACGTCGTACCGGAACTCGCTGTCGTAGTCGTCCTCGGCGATCAGCGCGCCGTTGCGCCGCGCCCACGCCAGCAGCGCCTGACGGCGCGGCACGGGCAGCCGGCCGCCGAGCGGGTACTGGTGCGACGGCGTCGTGTAGACGATGCGGAGCCCGTCGGGCAGCGCGTCGACGATCAGCCCGGACTCGTCCACCGGGCACGGCACCACCTCCGCGCCCCGCGTCGCCAGCGTCGCCCGCGCCTTGGTGTAGCCCGGTTCCTCGACACCGACCCGGTCGCCGGGCCGCAGGACCACGGCTCCGAGGAGATCCAGGCCGTTCGTGGCGCCCCGCGTGACCAGGACCCGGTCCACCGGGCACGAGACGCCGCGGCTGCGCCGCAGGTAGTCGACGAGCGCGGCGCGCAGCCCGGGCAGGCCGCGCGGGTCCGGCCGCCCGGCCGGGGTGACGGTCGCCGCCAGCCGCCAGGCGCGCCGCCACGCGGGCGTGTCCAGCCCGTGGATCCAGGGGATGCCGGGTCGCAGGTCGATGACGGCCCCCTCGGCCGGCGACGGGTCGGCGGGCACCGGCCGGGCCGCGCGGAGGAACCCGCCGCTCGGCGGCGCGATGTCGGCGACGTACGTGCCCGATCCGTGCCGGCCCTCGATCCAGCCCTCGGCGTACAGTTGCTCGTACGCCTCGGTGACCACGGTGCGGCTGACGCCCAGGGCGGACGCCAGAGCCCGGCTCGAGGGGAGCCGTTCGCCGGCCTTCAGGCGCCCGTCGGCCATCGCCGAGCGCAACTGCCCGCCGAGCTGGACGCTGAGCGGCATCCCGGCCTCGCGATCGACGACGAGGGGCAGGTCGAAGTGGTCCCGCGACAAAGTGGTTCCTTTTTTCGGTGCGGAAGTGGCCATACCTGTCAGACCACTTCGACCCTACCGTCGTGGCCATGACCACTCCGCCGCCGTCCGAGGCGCCCCCTGCCGCTCCCGCGATCTCCGGCACCGAGCGCACCCGGGTGCGCCGCCTCTCCGAGCGCGCCGCCACCGACCGGCAGGCGCTGTACGACGTCCTCGACGCCGGGCGCATCTGCCACCTCGGTGTGATCGTCGACGGCTCGCCGCGGGTCCTGCCGACGGGGTACGGCCGCGCCGGGGACACTCTCTACCTGCATGGTTCGACGGGCGCCGCCAGCCTGCGGACGGAGGGTGAGATCTGCGTCACGGTCACCCACCTCGACGGGCTCGTCCTGGCGCGCTCGCTCTTCCACCACTCGCTCAACTACCGCAGCGCCGTGATCTACGGACGGCCCCGGCCCGTCACCGACCCGGACGAGAAGCTCGCCGGGCTCCGCGCCGTGGTGGAGAACCTCACCCCCGGCCGCTGGGACGTCGCCCGCCTCCCCACCCGCAAGGAACTCGCCGCGACCGCCGTCCTCGCCCTGCCGCTCGATGAGGCGTCGGTGAAGCTCCGCCAGGGCCCGCCCGGGGACGAGGAGGAGGACTACGCGCTGGACGTCTGGGCGGGCGTGCTGCCGGTCCGGGAGGTCCTCGGCGAGCCGGTTCCCGACCCTCGGCTGCGGCCGGGGATCAGGTATTCCGAAGAGTGATATGACCCACATACCCTGACCCCATGACTCCTGCGGGCTGGTACCGCGATCCGTACGGTGATCCGGCACTTCTGCGCTGGTGGGACGGCCACCAGTGGACCCAGACGACGCAACCGTTCGGCGGAGGCCCCCAGGCGCCCTGGGACGGCGCGCCGGCGTGGGCCCCGCCCGGCGGCGGACCGCCACCCCAGGAGGGGGCGGCCTCCGGCCCGGGCGAGCCCGCCGCGCGAGCGGAAGGGAACCCGGAGGCGGCCGGACCTCCGGCGCGGGCGGAGGAGAGCCCGGACGCGAGCGATCCCGCGGCGCAGGCCGACGGAGGCCCGGACGGGAGTGAACCCGCCGCGGGGGACGAGGGAGCTCCGGACCCGAGCGGATCCACGGCGCGCACCGAGGACGGTCCGGACGCGAGCGCATCCGCCGCGCGGGCCGAGGGGAGCTCGGACGCGAGTGGTCCCGCTCCGAGGGCCGAAGAGGGAGTCCCTGGCGCGGCCGGACCGGCGACGCAGGCCTGGGAGGGCCCCGGCGGGGGCGCGCAGGCATGGCAAGGCCCCGGCGGGAGTGGGCCGGCGACGCAGACGTGGGGCGGCCCGGGCACGGCGGCCGCCCCACCCGCCTGGGGACCGGTGAGCCCGGGAGGCGCTCCGGCCTGGCCGGGAGCGGGCCCGGGACAGCCCTCCTGGCCGGGATCAGGTCCGGGACAGGCGGGCTGGCCGGGAGCGGCCCCGGGGCAGGCGGCTTGGCCCGAAGCGGGTCCGGGACAGGCGGGTCCGGGGCAGGCGGGCTGGCCGGGAGCGGGTCCGGGCCAGGCGGCCCCGCCGCCGTGGGCCCACCCGGGACCGGAGGCCGGCCGAAGCCGCGGCCGGCTCCCCCTCCTGATCGGCGGCGGCGCCGCCGTTATGATCATCATCACGGTCGTCGCGGTCCTCCTCGCCACGAACGTCTTCGGCGGGAGCGACGACAAGACCGGCCGGTCACCGGTCGTCGCGACCATCACCGACGCCCAGGCCGGCATCTCCTACCCCCGCCTCGGCGGAACGTGGCGGACCGAGACCGTCACTCCGAGCGGCACCCTGGGCAAGCTCGGCTTCGACCAGGGCGAGACCGCCACCGTCATGGCCGACTTCCAGAACGGCCAGCCGTACCTCGCCAGCGTCTACAGCGGCGTCAGCACCGACATCTCCACCGACCCTCTGCAGACCAAGGCCAAGACCGTTTTCGCGGCCCTGGAGCCGGCGGCCTACCCCGCCCACACCCGCCAGGACCTGGCCTCCGAGTCCCACCCCGTCGGCGGACACGACGGCTGGCTCCTCAAGGTCCGGCTGGCCTTCCCCCAGGCCGGGTCACAGCACTGGAACTTCCGTACGGAGACGGCCGCGCTCGTGCTCGTCGACCGCGGGAACGGCCAGGCGCCGGCGGAGTTCTACGTCTCGATTCCGGACAGTCACAAGCGCCAGGGCGACCTCGATCTGCTCCTGACCTCACTCAAAGTGTCCTGACAGGACTTATGGTGAAGGTCATGAACGACCGGCTGGTCTGGATCGACTGTGAAATGACCGGGCTCGACCTGCGGCGCGATGCGCTGATCGAGATCGCCGCCCTGGTGACCGACAGTGAGCTCAACATCCTCGACGTGGGCATCGACTTGGTGATCAAGCCTCCCCAGGACGCCGTGGAGCAGATGTCGAAGGTCGTGCGCGACATGCACACGGCCTCCGGGCTGCTCGACGTGCTGCCCGGCGGCATCACCCTGGCGGAGGCGGAGAACCGCGTCCTGGAGTACGTCCGCTCCCACGTCCCCGGGGTCAAGAAGGCCCCCTTGTGCGGCAACTCCATCGCGACCGACCGGTCCTTCCTCGCTCGCGACATGCCCGCCCTGGACGCCCACCTGCACTACCGCATGATCGACGTGTCGTCGATCAAGGAGCTGGCCCGCCGCTGGTACCCCCGGGCGTACTTCGCCAGTCCCGAGAAGAAGGGCGGCCACCGCGCCCTCGCCGACATCACCGAAAGCATCACCGAGCTCCGCTACTACCGCGAGGCCGTGTTCGTTCCCCAGCCGGGACCGGACTCCGAGACGGCCCGCGCCATCGCGGCGAATATCGGTGACCGATGAGGTCCCGAAAGCCGCTACACTTCATCACGCCGCCTCGTGCGGACATGGTGGGTGTAGCTCAGTTGGCAGAGCACCAGGTTGTGGTCCTGGGTGTCGGGGGTTCAAGTCCCCTCACTCACCCCAAGATGACGGCCCCGGCGCGTTCGCGCCGGGGCCGTCGGCCTTTTCCGGTGCCCCACGGCCTTCGTCTCCCTTCCGACCCCGCCCGGCTCACGTCCCCCCGTGACCGCGTCCCCCGGAGGCAGGATGAGTTCCGACGGTCCGCTGCCGCTCCGTGTCATGGTCGTCGACGGCGACCCGGCCCTGATCTCGCTGCTGCAGGACAGCGACGAGCTCGACGTGGTGAACGAGCCCGGTGAGCCCACAGCGCCCGGAGAGGCCCTGGAGGCGGCGGAACGCCTGAGACCGGACCTCGTGATCGTCGGGCCGGAGTTCGCGGCTCACGCGGCTCCTCTGAGTCGCAGAGTGCGCGTCTTCGTGGTCTGCAACGAGCCCACCGCCGCGTCGGCGGCCCTCCGCGAGGGCGCGAGCGCGCACCTCACCCCCGATCGGTTCACCGCCCGCGAACTCCTCCAGGTCTTCCGCGACGCCGATCGCGCCGACCTCGACCTGTCCGCCCGCGAGGCCGAGGTCATGGACCTGATCGCCGGCGGCCACTCCAATGGCGAGATCGCCCGGGAACTGTTCCTCAGCGAGAAGACGGTCAAGAACCACGTGAACCGCATCTACGCCAAGCTCAGGGTCGGCTCACGAGCGGCCGCAATCACCCTCTGGCGGGCCCGCCCCCGACCCCGCTGACCTGGGCCGACGGCAGCGGATCATTCGATTCGCAACTAGGGCAAGGAGGCTGCTAGAGTTACGGACGTCGCAAGCGCCGCTAGCTCAATTGGCAGAGCAGCGGACTCTTAATCCGCGGGTTCGGGGTTCAAGTCCCTGGCGGCGCACCCGTCCTGACCTGGGCGTTCTCGGTTCCACCGGGAGCGCCCAGTGTCTGTTTTAGGGGCGGTTTGGCGACCACGTGTGCTCCATATGTGCTCGCGTGCCGTGATCTTGGTAAATCGACGCCGGACGCCGCCTCGGCGGCATGGTGCGCGACGCCGACCCCGAGCTCGCCGCCGTTCTCCCCGGTGCACGCACCGTCGAGCTCCCCGGCCAGGGGCACTACTGCCACGCGACGTCCCCGGCGCTCATCGGCACCCACCTGCGCGACTTCTTCGACGGCGCCGGATAGCGCGCGGCGCGAACCACGAACGTTCAGCGGGCTCGTGTGCTGTGGCTGTGGGGTCAGGAGGACGAGGCGGTGCCGGTCAACTCGCGGAGGGTCGTGAGTTCAAGCCGTGTGGGCGGTTCGGTGGTGCGCAGGTTACGGGACACGCGCAGGGGCCAGCCGGTGTGCTCCCGTACGGTGTCCACGTCGACGCCCGGATGCAGGTGGGTGAGGATGAGTTCCCGGCCGTCGGGGTCGGGGCGGAGCACCCCTAGGTCGGTGATGACCGCGCGGGGTCCCTTGCCGGTGATGCCGAGTCGGTGGCGGGAGTCCGGCTCGCTGAGGCCGATGCTCGTGACGAAGTCGAGCGATTCAACGAACGCCCGTCTGCTGTGGCGGATGACCACGACGACCTCTCGGGCACCGGAGGCGATCTCGGGCGCTCCGCCTGCGCCGGGCAGGCGGACCGCGGGGGCGTCGTAGGGACCGATGACGGTGGTATTGATGTTGCCGTGGCGGTCGAGCTGGGCGGCGCCGAGGAAGCCCACGTCGATGCGTCCGCCCTGGAGCCAGTACGCGAAGATCTCGGGTACCGGGACCACCGCGTCGGCGGTGGAGGCGAGTTCTCCGTCGCCGATCGACAGGGGCGGTGCCGTCGGCTTGGCGCCGATCGTGCCCGACTCATAGATCAGGACCAGGCTGGGGGCGTGGGTGTGACGGGCGAGGTTGGCGGCCAGGCTGGGCAATCCGATCCCGACGAAGCACACTGTGTCGTCGCTGAGTTCGCGGGCCGCGGTGACCGTCATGATCTCGTCACGACTCGCGCCGCGTGGCGTCTCGGGGAGATCGGAGGTTAGGGACAGAGGTTTCATCTCTGAGCCGTCCTTACGGCGTGGTCGGCGTCGAGCAGGGCGAGGTGCTCGGCGAAGGTCCGGGTCTCCAGTACGTGGGCGCGCATCCAGTCGAGGAAGCGGGTGCGGTCGCGGCTGATGGGATCCCACGCGGTGTAGAAGTCGTTGTCGCGGTCGTAGTAGCCCATGGCGTACGAGGGGTGTGCTCCGCGTGGTTCGACCGACACGGCGGTCACGGCGAACGAGGGCAGGACGAGGGTGCAGCGCGGATCGAGCGTCTCGACCCGTTCTTCGACGGTGACCAGTGCGCGTCTGGCGGCGAGCACGGCCTCTTTCTGCACGCCGGGGATGCCCCTGATGCCGACGTTGCCGTGCCGGTCGACCTGCTGGGCGTGCACCACGGCGATGTCCAGGGCCAAGGCGCGTACCGCGGTGAGGCGTTGCCCGGTGAACGGGCAGGTGATCGGGGTGACCGTGTCGGTGTGCGTCGGCAGGTCGGTGCCGAGGTAGCCGCGCAGGACGCCGAAGGGTAGACCGGAGGCGGCGGCGACGTAGCGCGCCGCCATCCCGGCGTGGGTGTGCTCCTCGATCGACAGTCGGTTGGGCCAGGCGTGTTCGACGGCGTCGCGGAAGCGGTGCAGCGATCCGACGCCGGGGTTGCCGCCCCAGGAGAAGATCAGGCGACTCGCCACGCCCATGCCGATCATCTGGTCGTACAGGACGTCGGGCGTCATTCGTACCAGCGTCAGCCCGGTGCGGCGCTGTCTGATGATCTCGTGTCCGGCGGCGTAGGGGATCAGGTGGGTGAAGCCTTCGAGGGCGACCGTGTCCCCGTCATGGATCAGGGTCGCCACCGCTTCGGCGAGCGGCAGCACATGGGGGGTTGCCATGGCGGCTCCGTTCCTTGGACGAGTTGGGAAATGCGGTTCAGGACGTCGCGCCGGATAGCGGCACACGCCAGGGGTCGTAGGCGTAGACCTCCTGAACCGTGAGGGACTTGGTTCCGGCCCGTGCCGAGCGCAGGAACGTGTTCGCGCGCGAACCCGCCTGGATCGCTCCGGTACGGGCGATCCGCGCCCGCTCGTACCGGGTGAGCGCCGCGGGCAGCTCGTCGGCCGCCACCCCTTGAAGGCAGCGGGACAGCACCGCCGCGTCCTCAAGGGCCATCGCCGACCCCTGGGCCATGAAGGGCAGCATGGGATGCGCGGCGTCGCCGAGCAGCGTCACGCGGTCCGCGGTCCAGCGGAGCAGCGGGTCCCTGTCATACAGGGCCGAGCGCATGAGGGCACCGGTCTGCGCCACCAACCAGCCCACCTGGGGCACGAAGTCGTCGAGGGCCGCGACCAGGTCGGCGATCGACCCCGCTGCGGTCCAGGACTCCTCGGTCCATTCCGTGGCGGGGATCGGGGCGACGTAGTTGAGTTCCGCACCGCCCGAGACCCAGTAATGCACCAGATGCCGGTCCTCGCCCCACCATTTGGCGGCCTCGGGTCCTACGCCCAGCCGGTCGATCCGTTCTCGTGGGATCAGGCCACGGTAGGCCACCATTCCCGAGAAGCGGGGCCGTGTCCCGCCGAAGATGACTCCCCGCACCGTGGAGTGGATGCCGTCGGCCCCGATCACGGCGTCCGCGTGCGCCCGGCCACCGTCCTCGAAGCTCAGGTGCACCTGCTCCCCTGCCATGGTCAGGCCGGTCAACCGGCGGCCACGGTGCACCGTGCAGACGGCCCGTGCCGCGTCGGCGAGGACATCGTGTAGGTCGCCGCGGTGGATGTGCAGGTACGGAGTGCCATACCGCCGGGCGATGTCGTCGCCGAGCGATTCCTCCCTGGTGACGGTACCGGTGTGGGCGTCATAGCTGCGCCAGGCGGTCGGCCTGCTCGCCGTCGCGCGTACGGCCGTGAGCAGGCCGAGGCCGTGCAGCGCCGCAGTGGCGTTCGGGGCCAACTGCAGCCCGGCCCCGACCCGCTTGAAGCGGCGTACCTGCTCGAAGACCTCCACGTGCAGGCCCGCCTTCGACAGCGCCACGGCCGTCGCAAGTCCTCCGATCCCGGCTCCTATGATCGCGACGTGCACGCGGTGTTCCGAGCCGGAGTGCTGGACCTGCGTCATCCCGTACCTCCTCGCATGGGTCTGCCGTGCTTCCGTGGGCTCATGGCCGGCTTCGCGCCCCGTCCCTCTCACGCCGTGTCTGGACGACGGCCGGCGAGTGCGTGTTCGAGCAGGCGCTCGATGTCGTCGGCGGTGACGGGGCGGGGGTTCGGCCGGGGCTCGACGCGCCCGGCGACCACAGGGAGGTGTTCTGGTCGTACGCCGAGGGAGGCCAGGTCGGTGGCGATCCCATTGCGGTCGGCCAGGTCCCAGAGCAGCGCGGCGGGATCGCCGCCCGGTGCGCCGAGCGCCTCGGCCAGGCGAGCGGTCTCCCGCGGTAGCGCCGTGGCGTTCAGCGCGACGACGTGCGGCAGTACGACCGAGTGGGTGTCGGCGTGGGGCAGGCCGAGTAGGCCTCCGAGCACGTGACAGATCCGGTGGTTCAGTCCGGTTCCGGTCCCCGCCAGCGCGGTGCCGGCGAGGAAGGCTCCGAACTGCAGGCGGCCGCGCCCTTCGACGTCGGACGGGTGGGCCATGACGAGCGGCAGGCCGGCGTGGATGTGGCGCACCGCCTCCAGCGCCAGCGCGGAGGTCACCGGGTCGGCGTCGGGTGCGGTCAGGGCGGCGACGCAGTGCGCCAGCGAGTTGAAGGCACTCGGCCCGGTGACGGCGAGGGGCAGCCCGGTCGTCAGCTCCGGGTCGTACACCACGACCTTGGGGCGTACGTTCGGATCCCGGCCGGTCACCTTCCGGTCCCCGTCGGTCAGGCCGTACACCGTGGTCATCTCCGACCCGGCGTAGGTCGTCGGTACGGCCACCAGCGGCACCGGTCTCTTCCGGACGACCGCCTTGCCGAGGCCGGTCGCCGACCCGCCGCCGAGACACACGACGCAGTCGGCTGCCGCACTCTCCACCGCCTTGCCCGCACGCTCGGCCAACTCCACCGGCACGTGCTGCGCGATCTCGTCCCACCGGCCGACCAGCCGGGTGCCCAGCGAGCGCCGTGCCGTCTCCGCGCCCGGTGCGTTGCGGTCCGCGATGAGGAAGATCCGCTTCGCGCCGAGCAACGCCGTCTCATCACCCACCGAATCGACACGGCCGGGGCCGAACACCACCCGCGCCTGCCACGATTCGTAGACGAACGCCTCGTTTTCCACCTCGGCACCCCCATCCGCGTCATTCGCGCCGGTCGTCGAAGAGTTCACCCACCGATGCGGCCACGGCGGCCGGATCCCCGGCGACGCCGATGGCGGCCGGGTCGGTGGGCAGGCCGAGTCGATCGGCGAAGCCGGTGAGCACCCGATCCGCCGGCGTGTCGGCGCCGGACACCTCGGTCAGGGCTTGCCGCGCCGCCTCCGCCGCCGGGCCGGGCGACCCCAGCGCCCCGGCCGCCACGTACCCCAGCACGGCTCCGTGGTCCACCAGGTACCGACCGCCCAGTCGTTCGGCCAGCACCGTGAGCGGTCCCGCTCCGTGTTCGCGTTGCGCGGTCCCCGCCACCCCGGCGGCACGCAGCGCCTGTTCCCGCAGCGACAGATCGTCGGGCCGGTCCAGGAGCGGCGGCAGGGCCGACCACAGCGCGCGCAGGGCCGAGCGCACCGACGCGTGATCGCCTCGGGGTTTGCAGAGCGCCTCCAGGCAGTGGACGACGGCGGTCATCCCGCTGGACGCGGTCAGAGCCGCCGGCGTCCGGACGGTGACGGCCGGGTCGCGGAGGACGAGACGGGGCAGGGCGCGCTCGTTACGCTGGCTCTCCTTGCCCTTTTCGGTCGTGACCAGGAAACGGTCGGTCATCTCCGCGCCCGCGTACGTCGTGGGCACCGCGATCAGCGGAAGCCGCAGCGCGAAGGCGATGACCTTTCCGTAGCCGATGGCGGACCCGCCGCCGATGCTGATCACCCCGTCGGCGTGGATCTCCTGTGCGGAGGCGACCGCCAGGTTCGCCTCCTTGGCGGGTACGTGCGGCACCGGATGCGAGAACCGCCCGGCCCAGCGGTGTCCCAGCAGCCCTCTCGCCTCGTCGGCCAGCGCGTCGACGGCCCCGCCGGCGACCACGATCGCCCGGCGCACGTTCATCTCGTCGCACCTGCCGGGGAGTTCCTCGAAGGCTCCCCGGCAGGAGACGACCAGCGGAGTGGCGTCCGACGCGGTGACGGACTCGATCATCGGACGGCCTGCCGCTGTTCGGTCGTCACGGACACCGTCAGCGCTCGGCGCCGTGGCCGTCGGGCGTGTACTTGAGCTGGTATCGCTCGTATCGGTCCGCGCCGACCGCGCTCAGCGCCGCGGGCACCGGGTCGGCGTCCTGGAGGAAGGGCTCCTCCTCGTCGCAGGGGTGCGTCCAGGTGGCGAACTCCAGCGCGATGCCGTTGACCGGGTCGTCGAAGTAGATCGAGTGGCAGAAGCCGTGGTCCAGCTCGCTCTTGATCTTGATGCCGTTGGACTCCAGCAGTTCCTTGGCCTTCTGCAGCTCCGCCTCGGATGGCACCGTGATGGCGAGGTGGTTGCCCGCGCCCAGCAGAGAGTTGTCGGCCGGGACGTCGGTGTCCTTGAACTCGAAGAAGGCGATGGTGTCCTGTGCGCTGATGCGGAAGAAGTAGTGGCGGCTACCGCCCAGATTGCCAGGGACCGCGCCCGGGAACGGGTCGGGGTCGGGGAGCTGGAGCGTCACGACGACGGGGAAACCGAGCAGCCCGTTGTAGAACTTGACGGTCTCCTCCATGTCGTTGGTGACGAACGCCATGTGATGGCAGCCGGTCGTACGGACTCCCATGGGGCCTCCTTTGCGTGCGCCCGAAGGATGCGGGACGCCGAGAGGTGTATCTCGATGTGTTGCACGCTACGACCATCTCATTGCTACATCAATGAATGCGTTACGATATCCGGCGGATTTCTCGTTTCGTCAACGCGACGCCGCCGGATGCCCGGCGTGCCCCAGCCGGCTCCACAGCGACACGAGCCGGTCGACCTCCGTCTCCGACAGGTGGGCGATGAACAGCCGCCGCACCCCGGCGAAATGAACGTCCATCGCGCGCCGCAGCAGGCGGTCGCCGCCGTCCGTGAGCACGGCCTCGACCGCCTGCCGCCCTCGGCTGTTGACCCGTCGCACCAGCCCGCGATCCTCGAGCCGGTCGACCATGCGGGTGATCCCGCTGGGGGTGACCAGGACCGCGCTCGCCAGGTCCTTCATCCGCCGCCGCCGCCCCGGCGCGATCCACAACTGGTAGAGCACGTCGAACTCGTTGACGTTCAGCCGGGCCTGACGCCGCAGGTCCTCGTCGAGCATCGGCAGCAGTCGGCTCTGCACCTCTAGCATGCCCCGCCAGGCCAGCAGCTCCCGCGCCGTCAGATGCGGCACGCTCCGCTCCCGATCCGGATCGGCGCGGCTCCCCGGATCGGCGGCGGTCGCGTCGTTCTGGGGCTCCGTCACGCCGGCCTGGCGGGCGCGGTAGGCGCGCTGCCGGCATGCGGCCGAGCAGTACCGGGACGGCCGGCCCGGCCCGCCCGACCGCAGTTCACCGCCGCACACTGGACACACTCCCGCTCTGTGGTCATGCGGCAAGGCGTTCTCCCTCTCCGACGACGCGGCCGACATGACCGACCTCCGGCAGCGTTATGAAACTTCCGCACGGTAGATTACGTCACGCCGACACCGCCGATCACGCCGATGCGACTTTTCCCGGCCGCACCGCCGAGCCTCCGCCACGTGGCGGGGCCGTACCGAAATCCTCATCCGTGTTCGTCCGTGTCATCGACAAAACGTGCGTCGCGCCCTGATCCCTCAGGCGCCTTCGGGAGAGCCGCTCTCGGTGTCCGGCGGGGCGTCTCCTCGACGATCGGCGTTCCACCAGTCGCGCAGCCAGGCGGCGGCCTCCGCCTGGGCCTTCGCGGCTCGCGCCGCCTCCTCCGTGATCTCGGGGTCGAGGATGCGGTCCCCGCCGCCCGTCAGCACCGCGTTGGTGCGCTCGTCGGGCGTCACCACGGTCACGTCGGCACCCGACCGGCGGAGCCCGGCGACCTCGATGTCGAGCGTGGCATTGGGCAGCGGGGCCAGGATGAGCACCCGCTCGTACGCTCCCGGCGCCGGCGGGGTGATGAGGTCGGCGTTGGTGCTCGACCGTACGCCGCCGTCCACCCACGTCCGGCCGCGCATCAGCACGGGCGCCGCCGCCCCGGGCGCGGCGGTGGTGGCGGCGATCCCCTCCGTCAGGGCGAGCCCGTCCGACCGCCCCCACACGTGCGGGCGGCCGGTCGCTGCGTCGGCGCAGACCATTCGCAACGGTGCCGGCCATGGGGCGTCCGGCAGCCATCGCGACCACACGGCGGCCGCCTCGGCGACGGACCTGGGCTCCGCGCTCCGCGCGGCCTGCGCCGCGATGTGCCGTATCTCCTGCTCCGTTGGGTGTCCCGCCCCGGTGGAGTGACCCATCCGGCCCAGCAACGACCGGTCCATGTGCCAGGGCTGGGAGGCGTGCCACGCGGCCCGGTCCCGCATGGCCACGGCGAACCGCGCGAGCGGTTCGCCCGCCGACAGCCAGGCTCCCAGCACCGCGCCGGCGGAGGTCCCCAGGAGCTCGTCGGCGGCCCGCAACTCGACCTGCCGTTCCAACAGTCCCTCGGTCAGCGCACCGAGCCAGGCAGCGCCGGCCGGGCCGCCGCCGCCGAGTACCAGCTTCCTCCGCATCGCGGTCCTCCTCTCTGTTCGCCCTGCTCAGCGGCCTGAGCCATCACCGATGTCGAGGCGCAGGTGCGGGATACATGCCAGGACGCGACCGAATGTCTCGGGGGTGAAGTCCCCGCCGCGGGCGGCCAGGTAGCCGTCCGGGCGCACCAGGATCCAGTCGCCGGCGCCGGCTCCCAGGGTCTGGTGCAGCCGCTGGTCGGGATCGTGGATCGTCGCGGCGGAGCCCGGCGCGCGGTCGTTCTCGGGCCGGTGTGGGCTGATCAGGTGCGTCCGCAGCCAGGCCGGAGCGTCGTGCGGGGGCTCGGCGGGGGCGAAGACCAGCAGGTGCCAGGACGGTTGGCGGATCGCCCCGCGCAGCGCGGTCCAGCCGGGAGTGTCGGCGTCGGCCGCGTCGACCTGGGTCAGTCGCTCGCCCGGTCGCGGGCCGGTGGCGTCGGGGACCGTGTCGCCCCCGACGGTGAGCGGGCTGTCGGCATAGTTCAGGGCCAGGCCGGACATGCCGCGAATGAGCTGGCGCAGGAAGGCATAGTCGGAGTCGCGGCCGTCCTCCTCGGTGGTCATGGCGACCTCCATCACCTCACCGGTGGAGGCGAGAAGGGCCTGGCCGACCGGGACGCGTTCGGCGTCGTAGGTCTCCAGCAGATCGGGGTCCGCCTGGCCGTGCAGCACCATGGCGAGCTTCCAGGCCAGGTTGTAGGCGTCCTGGATGCTGGTGTTCATGCCCTGCCCGGACGCCGGCGAGTGGACGTGGGCGGCGTCCCCGGAGACGAAGCACCGCCCGACGTGCATGGCGGGCACGGCCCGCTGTTGGATGGTGAACGTCGACACCCATGTGGGCGTCTCCACACGGGTCTCCCGGCCGAGCGCCTGCGAGAACTTGGCGCTGAAACGCGCGGCGACCTCCTCGGGCCGGTCCGGATCGCCCTCCCCGGTGGTGTCCAGCAACCGCCACTTGTGCGGGTCGGGGAATGGGAACAGCATCACCAGGCCCTCGGGCGGGAACATCCAGTGCAGTCCGTCTCGCGCCACCGGGGTGTCGACGATCGCGTCGGCGATCAGCCACGTATAGGTGGACTCTCCCTGCAGCGGCAGCTTCAGGGTTTTGCGCACGAGCGAGTGCCCGCCGTCACAACCCCACAGGTACTTCGCTCGTACGATCTCCTCTGCTCCCCCGGCGTGGTTCAGCACCGCACGCACGCCCTCGTCGTCCTGAGTGAAGGAGCTCAGTCCGGTGTCCCACTCGACCGTCACCCCCGCCACCGCCGCGTGACCGCGCAGCACCCGCTCGGTGATGACCTGATCCACCATGAACATGTACGGGAAGCGGGTAGCCAGCCCGTCGTAGTCGTACTCCAGCCGGAACGGCCCGTCCTCCAGGTGCCGCACGAAGGCGTTCACCCGGATCCCGAACGGCGCGATGTCGCCCAGGATCCCCATCTGGTCGTACACCTCCAAGGTCCGGGAGTGAGTGTTGAGTGCCCTGCTGGTGGTGGCCGGACCTTCCTTGATGTCCACCACTCGTACGTCCACGCCCCACCGCGCCAACTGCAGGGCCGCGGTCAGTCCCACCGGTCCGGCTCCAGCGATCAACACGTCCACGTCGTAGTCCGACGACATCGGGATTCTCCTCAGTGTCACCTATGCTGACACTGGCAACGGTACTACCGTACGGTCGCGAAGGGGGAAGAGATGTCCCAACCCGATCAGACAATGGGCGCACCGCTGGTCGCCCTCCTCCAGCGGCGCACCCGCTGGTTCCAGGAGGCGCTCGTGACCCGCCTGGACCAGGCCGGTGTCGGCCCCATCACCGCAGCGCACACGTTGGTGCTGGCGCATCTGAGCGACCGCGACACCACCCTCAGCATCGCCGAACTGGCCCGTCTGGCGGGAGTGACCCGCCAGACCATGCACCGCGCGGTCCGGCAGCTCACCACAGAGGGTCTCGTCACGGCCGACGATGGCGCGGGCTTCCCCCGCACCACGCTCATCCGCATCACCGAGGCCGGCCTCAGCCGCCGCCGGATCGCCTCCCGCATCCTCACCGACCTGGAGAGCGAGCTCGCCGGACACCTCGGGCCCGACCTCACCGCCGCGCTGCGCGACGCCCTCAGCCGCCCATGGCCCACCCTCACGCCGGAGAAGGACCATGAACCGATGGGCGGGTTCCGTTAGGTCTCCATCGTGGACACGATGTCGGAGCGCTACGCGTTCAATGTCGCATCAGCGATGCAGGCGATGTTCGCCTCCCAACTGGTGGGCGTCTACCTGCATGGCTCTGCCGTGCTCGGCGGATTCGACGCACGTCGTAGCGATGTCGACGTCCTCGCCGTGTGCGATGGCCCGATGAGGGCAGCGCAGCAGCCGGCCGTCGCTGAAGCGCTGAGCGAACAACGCTTGCCCTGCTCACGGGCTGGAGCTGAGCATCGTCACGCTCCAGACCGCTCGGCACCCTACGGCTGAGCCGGCATTCGAGCTGCACCTAACGACTGCGCCTGAGGACACCAAGGCCGTCGGCCTCGTCCGCCCGGCCCAGTTCGCCGAGCATTGCAGTGATGGCGGGGTGGTGCCCCTCAAGGCTCCGCAGGCCGGCCACCAAGACGTCGATGCAGAGCCGGACGATGTCGTCTAGGTGTACTGACCCATGAGGTTGGTGACGCGGCTGGCGGGTGGAAGGCCTCCGAGTGCGGTGTGGCTGCGGTGATGGTTGTACATGTGCAGCCAGGGTGCAAGGGCGGCGCGGCGTTCGGCTTCTGAGGTGTAGGGGCGGGCGTAGGCCCATTCGTCGGCCAGGGTGCGGTGGAAGCGTTCGACCTTGCCGTTGGTCTGGGGCCGGTAGGGGCGGGTGCGCTTGTGGGTGATGCCGGCGGCGGTGAGGGCGTCGCGCCAGGCGAAGGATTTGTAGCAGCCGCCGTTGTCGGTCAGGATCCGCCGCACGGTGATCCCGCAGCCGGTGAAGTAGGCGTGAGCGCGTTGGAAGAACGCGACGGCGGTCTCTTTGCGTTCGTCGTCCAAGATCTCGGTGTAGGCCAGGCGGGAGTGGTCATCGAGGGCGGTGTGCAGGTAGCCATAGCCCAGGTGTGCTCCGCCGTGCCGGTCGCGGGTGGCGCCGGGGGTGGTGGCCCGGTTGCGTTTGCCGGGGCCGCGGCCGGTGACGCGCCAGCCGCCGCCGTCGGGGATGTTGCCCAGTTTCTTGACGTCGATGTGGATCAGGTCGCCGGGCCGGTCGTGTTCGTAGCGGCGGATCCGGCGGCCGGTTCCTCGGTCCAGGCAGGTCAGGCGCGGGCAGTGGTAGCGGGTCAGGACCCGGTGCACCGTGCTGGGGTTCAGGCCCAGCCGGCCGGCGATCCGGGCCGGTCCCAGCCGGTGGGTCAGGCGGAGTTTGATGATCCGCTGCTCGGTTTTGCGCGGGGTCCGGGACGGGTTGTGGTGCGGACGGCTGGAGCGGTCGGTCATCCCGGCGGCGCCCTGCTGCCGGTACCGGTCCGCCCACCGCTTGGCCGTCGTGGCCGAGACCTGGAACCGCTCGGCCGCCCGTGCCAGCGGCCACTTGTCCTCCACGACGCAACGCGCCAGCTCCAACCGGCCCCGGGGCGTGAGTTTGGCGTTAGCGTGGACCATCAAGGACCTCCAGGACGAGATGTGCATGTTGTGGTGACACACACCTCGCCAGGAGGTCCTCCCTATTTCAAGATCATCCAGCCGTGTCGCCGTTACCAACGTCCGTGGTCAGTACATCTAGGGCCTGTCTCGAAGTGCGGCTTGTGTCCGGGATGGCGGCGTGTCGTGATCGTTAAGGAGTGAGGCCTCCGGTGGTTGGTTCAGCGACCAAGCAGAACCTGTAACCGGAGGCCTCGTGGCCACCCTAGCGGTGACGAGGCGGTTCGACCTGACTGATGCGCAATGGGCGAGGCTGGAACCCCTGCTGCCCGTGCCCTCCCGGCCAGGCCGGCCGTCGAAGTGGACGAAACGCCAGCTCATCGACGGGATCCGCTGGCGGGTCCGTGTCGGGGCGCCCTGGCGGGTCCGTGTCGGGGCGCCCTGGCGGGTCCGTGTCGGGGCGCCCTGGCGGGACGTGCCGGAGTGTTACGGCTCCTGGCAAGCGGTCTATGGATTGTTCCGCCGCTGGCAGCGAGCCGGTGTCTGGCAACGGATCATCACCGGGCTCCAAGCACGAGCCGACGCGGCCGGTCTGATCACCTGGGATGTCAGCGTGGACTGCACGGTCGCCCGGGCCCACCAGCACGCCGCCGGGGCCCGCACCCGCCCTGATCAGCAGAACGAGCTTCCAGGCGGCGGCCTGGCCGAAGAGCCGGCAGATCACGCGCTGGGCCGCTCACGCGGCGGGTTGACCACCAAGCTGCACCTGAGCTGCGAGCAAGGTCAAAAGCCGATGTCGATCGTGGTGACCGGCGGGCAACGCGGGGACAGCCCGCAGTTCATCGGAGTCCTGGCCGCCATCTGCGTGCCCCGGCTGGGAAGCGGCCGGCCCCGGACCCGCCCGGACCGGGTCTTGGCCGACAAGGCCTACACCTCCCGCGCCAACCGCGCTCACCTGCGCCGCCGCGGGATCAAGGCCACGATCCCCAGCAAGGCCGACCAGGACGCCGCCCGGCGCCGCAAAGGCTCCAACGGTGGCCGGCCGCCCGCCTTCGACGCGGTCTTGTACCGGCAGCGTCACGCGGTCGAGTGCGGCATCAACCGGCTCAAGCGCAACCGCGCCGTCGCGACCAGGTACGACTGTGAGGATGTTCGGGTGCCGCCTCGGGTGGTGGTCTGACCCGCGTTACGACTGGCCATGGTGCCTTGAGTTTGATCTGTCGGCCGCCACACCGGGGCGGTGCTTGCTGCCGCTGGACCGG
>NZ_JAMXMW010000023.1:0-174400 GCF_024055675.1 Actinoallomurus rhizosphaericola
TCTCCGGGACCGGCCGCTACGTGCGGATGTACGGCACCGCCCGCGCGACCGCGTACGGCTACTCGCTCTGGGAGTTCGCCGTGTTCACCATCGGCGGCGGTGACGGAGGAGGCGGCGGCAACGGCTCCTGCCCGTGGGTGGGGTCCACCGCGCCGGTGTCCCAGCGCGTCGCCCAGGTCATGGCGCAGATGACCCAGGACCAGAAGATCACCCTGCTGCACGGCACCGGCGCGTCCTCGCCGTACATCGGGAACACCGCCGCGATTCCGTCGCTGTGCGTCCCGGCGATGGGCCTGGAGGACGGACCGGGCGGACCGGGTGACGGGCTCGGGGGCGTCACCCAGCTGCCCGCGCCGGTGGCCGGGGCCGCGACGTTCGACACCGCGCTCGAGCAGCAGTACGGCGTGGTGGCCGGCAGCGAGTTCGCCGGCAAGGGGGCGGACGTGGCGCTCGGCCCGACGCTGAACATCGACCGCGACCCGCGCTGGGGCCGGGGGTTCGAGAGCTTCAGCGAGGACCCGTACCTCACGGGGCAGATGGCCGTCGCGCAGATCAAGGGCGTGCAGAGCCAGGGCGTCATGGCCCAGGCCAAGCACGCCGCGGTCTACAACCAGGAGACCTACCGCAACGGCATGTCGGACAACGCGATCGTCGACACCCGCACGCTGCAGGAGATCTACCTGCCGGGCTTCCAGGCGGCGGTCGGCCAGGGCGCGGCGGCCTCGGTGATGTGCGCCTACAGCGTGGTCAACGGCAAGTTCGCCTGTGAGAACCCGTACCTCCTGAACACCGCGCTCTACCAGCAGGCGGGCTTCACCGGGTTCGTCACCTCCGACTGGGGCGCGCTGCACTCGGCCGCCCCCGCGGCGAACGCCGGCATGACCCAGGAGATGCCGGGCTCGGCGTTCTTCGGTGACCAGCTCCGGCAGGCGGTCGCGAACGGCCAGGTCAGCCAGGCGACGCTGGACACCATGGTGAGCCGGGTGCTGACCCAGATGTTCGCGTTCGGCCTGTTCGACAAGACCAAGACCGGCTCGACCGGCGCGGTCGTGACGACGGACGCGCACAAGGCCACCGCGCGCCAGATCGCCGAGGAGGGCACCGTCCTGCTCAAGAACAACGGCGTGCTGCCGCTGTCCACCTCCACCACCAAGAAGATCGCCGTGATCGGCGCCGACGGCGGCGCGGGCGTGGCGAGCGTCGGCGGCGGCAGCGCCACCGTCACCTCCTCCGGCACCGTCTCGCCGCTCACCGGCATCCAGAACCGCGCCGGGTCGGGCGCCACGGTGCAGTTCGAGGCGGCCGACGGCACCGGCGGCATCGACCGCGCGGTCACACTGGCCAAGTCGGTGGACGTGCCGATCGTGTTCGCGACCTACCCGCAGAACGAGGGCACCGACAACACCTCGATCGACCTGCCCGGCCAGCAGAACCAGCTGATCTCCTCGGTGGCGGCGGCCAACCCGAAGACGATCGTGGTACTGCACACCGGCTCGGCGGTGACCATGCCGTGGCTGAACCAGGTCTCCGGGGTGCTGGAGGGCTGGTACTCCGGGCAGGAGGTCGGCAACGCGCTGGCCGCGATCCTGTTCGGCGACGTCAGCCCGTCGGGCAGGCTGCCGGTGACCTTCCCGGCGAGCCTCAACGACGTGCCCGCGCACACCACCGCGCAGTGGCCCGGCAACGGCAGCCAGGTGCAGTACTCCGAGGGCCTGGACGTCGGCTACCGCTGGTACGACGCGAAGAACATCACGCCGCTGTTCCCCTTCGGGTACGGCCTGTCGTACACGACGTTCTCGTTCTCCAACCTCCAGGTCGGCGCGCTGGGCTCCGGCGGTTCGACGGTGACGGCGACCGTGACGAACACGGGGAGCCGCGCCGGGGCGGAGGTCGCCCAGCTGTACGTCGGTGATCCGGCCGCCACGGGTGAGCCGCCGCACCAGCTCAGGGGGTTCCAGCGGGTCGAGCTGCAGCCGGGCCAGAGCCAGACCGTACGGTTCACCGTGACCGCGCACGACCTGGCGCACTGGGACGACACGGCCGGCGGCTGGACGACGACGCCCGGCACGTACCAGATCCTGGTCGGCGACTCCTCCCGCAACCTGCCGCTGACCGGCTCGATCACCGTGGCGAGCGCGTTGAAGAGCGACGTGTCCGGCGCACCGAGCCGCACGCGCGCGGTCACGGTCGCCGACCCGGGCGGCATGAGCAGCCCGGTGGGCGCGGCGGTCCACCTGCGGATGACCGCCGTTGCGACCGGCGCACCGGCCTTCACCGCCACGGGCCTGCCGGCCGGTCTCTCGATCAGCCGCTCCGGAGTCGTCACGGGCACGGCCCGCCACGCCGGGACCAGCACGGTGACGGTGACCGCCACCGACTCCACCGGCGCCTCCGGAACCACGACCTTCGTGTGGACGACGACCAGGCCCCCGCACCGGGCTTCGCGCTGATTCCCCTCCTCCTCCGCCAGTAAGGATCCGACTCAATGCCGGTTCGTGGAAGATCCGTCACGTTCCTGTCCATGCTCGCGGCCGTCGCGGCACTGCTGGTGCCGGCGACGGCCACCGGGGCCGGCGCCGCCGCGGCGTGCATCCCGTCGGGCACCGACGCCGCCATCAACGCCGCCCTCACCGGGTCCGGCGCGGCCGCCGTCCTGTGCCCCGGTGCCGTCTTCACCTTGGGCAACCCGGTCCGGTTCACCGCCCCGAACCAGCGGATCGAGACCCAGGGGCTGCCCACCGACGACGGCCGGGCCACTCTCAAGCTGTCCGGCTCGCTCACGACGGCCATCAACGGCACCGACCAGTCCGGCGTGACGGTGCAGAACATCCAGATCGACGGCGGGCGGCCCACGCTCGGCCGCCTGGACGGCGGCGCCCTGATGGAGATGGGCGCCTCGGGCACCGGCCAGACCGTCCAGAACGTCTACGCGCACGACACCCGGAGCTGGTCGACGCTGCACTTCATCGAGGGCGCGGTCACGAACAGCACCCCGGCCTGCCAGGGCGCGAAGATCCTGAACAACACGATCGGCCCGGCGGGCACCGATGCGCCGAGCGGCACCTGGGCCGACGGCATCTCCCTGGCCTGCGGCACCAGCACCGTCCAGGGCAACACCGTGCAGGACGCCACCGACGGCGGCATCGTCATCTTCGGCGCGCCCGGCTCGTCGGTGCGGAACAACACGATCATCGCCAGGACGCGCACACTGCTCGGCGGCATCAACCTCGTCGACTACGCGCCCATGAACGGCAACTACACCGGCACCACCGTGACCGGCAACACGATCAACGCCCAGAGCGCCTTCATCAAGGTGGGCATCGCCATGGGCCCGCAGGTCTGGGGCTGCGGAACCGGCACCAACTACGGCGCCTCGGTCACCGGCAACACCCTGCAGGGCGCCCACATGGGCTACGGCTACGCGGTGAACGGCGTCCGCGACTGGACCGTCACCGGCAACACCGACACATCCACCCACGTCGGCACGCCGAACGCCGGCTGCGGCGGCACGGTCTCGCCCCCGGGCCGCTTCCAGGTGCAGTCGGCGGCCTCCAGCACCCTGCAGCCGGAGTTCGCGAGCGCCCAGCTGACGTACGTCCTCGGCGTCGCCGAGCACCCGCCGACGGGTCAGGTGGTCAGCCTGCGCGCCCACGCCAACGGCGAGTACGTCACCGCGGACGACGGCGGAGCGTCACCCCTCATCGCGAACCGTACGACCATCGGTGCGTGGGAGACGTTCGACCTGGTCCACAACGCCGACGGCAGCGTCAGCCTGCGGGCCCACGCGAACAACGACTACGTGACGGCCGAGAACGCGGGCGCGTCGTCGCTGATCGCGAACCGCACGGCCATCGGCCCCTGGGAGGAGTTCGACCTCGTCTCCTCGTGAACCTCAGGTCTCCTCGTGAATCTCAGCCGGAGGGTCGCTGCTTCTCCTGCGCGGCGATCGGCGCATCGATCCGGACGCCGAGCCTCGCGCCCTGCCGGTGCGGCCGAGTCGGCCGGTCATCGCTCCGGCCGCTCGGGTGCCCAGGGCAGAACCCGGCCGTCGCGCACGAGCCGGCCGTAGTGGTCGGGGTCGACCGGGTCGAACGCGAGGTTCAGCAGGGCGGTGGCGGCCTGTGCCGGGGTGGGGGCATCGCTGACGTCCCACCACATGGCGGAGGTGGCGGTGTTCATCATGCCGGGGCAGACGGCGGCCAGCAGGATGCCCCGCGCCAGGTCCTGCTCGCGGCGCCGGCGCGCGAGGGCGCGCACGGCGGCGACCTGGCCGATCTTGGACGGGATGTTGACGAAGCCGGGCCAGGCTCCGGCCCGGGCACTGCCGTCGGCGACCGCGTCGCGCCACGCGGCGATCTGCTCGTCCACTTCGTCCAACGAGGACAGCCCGGCGAACCGGTCGTGCAGCACGGGTGCGAGGTGATGAAGGGTGCCCAGCGAACTGGCCACCACGATCAACCGGCCGTTGTCCCGCAGCAGCGGGGCGAACGCCCGCAGGACCCGGGTGGTACCGAAGTTGTTCACCTGCGCGTAGGCGTGCACGATCGCGCGCGGGTCATCGTCGGGACCGACCCGCATGACGGCGTTGCCGAACACGATGTCCACGCCGCCGTGCCGCTCGCGCAGTCGTGCGGCGAGGCGGTCGGCGGCCTCGGGGTCGGCCACGTCGAGCGTCTCGCCGCGGACCCGGGCGCCGCCACCGGGCAGGGCGGCGACGGCCTGGGAGACCCGGCCGGGGTCGCGGCCGGTGAGGTAGACGGTGTCCTCGGGAGTCAGACGCCGGGCCAGGCCCTCGACCAGGGCCAGGCCCAGCCCCTGGGTGGCACCGGTGACGAGCGCGACTTTCGGTGTCATGACAGCCCCTCGACGGTGGCGAGCAGGTCCTCGGAGAGGGTCCACAAGCGGCGGGCGTTGTCCGGGTCCAGGGCGTAGCGGGCGACACCGTGCAAGGGCGGCGCGGCACCGCGCCGGTCGACGGTCTCGGTCTCATTGCCATCGACGAAGTACCGGCCGCCGATCCCCTCCAGCAGGGGCGACGTGGCCAGTAGAACCGAGGTCGCCGCGCCTTGCTCCGCTGTCTTGATCAGCTCGGGCGGCACCGTGCCGCTGCCCCGGCCACCGGTGTGGCGTTGCAGGTTGGTGTAGATCGCGCCGGGCATCAGCGCGTTCGCGGTGATCCCGTCGCCGGCCCAGCGGCGGGTCGCCTCGACCGCGAACAGCACATTGGCGGTCTTGGACTGGCCGTAGGCCAGCCACGGGTCGTAGGGACGGAAGGCGAAGTGGACATCGTCGAACACCACCGGGGAGAGCTGGTGACCGCTGGAGCTGACCACCACGATGCGGGCGGCCCCATCGGCGGCCAGGGCCGCGTGCAGACCGGTGGCCAGGGCGAAATGGCCGAGGTGGTTGGTGGCGAACTGCCACTCCCATCCCTGCGGGGTGTGCTGCTCGGGGCAGGCCATCACGCCGGCGTTGGCGACCAGGATGTGCAGCGGCCCCTGCCAGGACCGGATGAACGCCGAGATCGAGGCCGGGTCGGTCAGGTCCAGCCGGGCGACGCGCAGCGCGGTGTTGCCGGTGCCGGCGGTGATGTCCTTGGCGGCGCGCTCGCCCGCCTCCACATCGCGGACCGCCAGGGTGACTTCGGCGCCGGTGCCCGCCAGGGCACGCGCCGTCTCCACGCCCAAGCCGGATGAGGCGCCGGTCACCACCGCCCGCCGGCCGGTCAGGTCGATGCCGTCGGCGACCTCGGCGGCGGTGCTGGCAAAACCGAAAGGTGTGCGGATCAGGTTCATGCCGGCCACGCTACGGCGAGCGCTGATATGTCACCAGCGAGAAAAACTCAACCATGATATGCGTAAATGTCATGGCCTTCACCGACGTGTCGCTGGTCGCCCTGCGGGTGTTCCGGGAGGTGGCCGAGCGGGGCACGCTCACCGCCGCGGCGACCGCGCTCGGCTACACCCAGTCCGCGGTCTCCCGGCAGATCGCCACGCTGGAGCGCGCGGCCGGCTCGCCGTTGCTGGAACGCCGCCACAACGGGGTCCGCCTGACCGCGGCCGGACGCGTGGTGCTACGCCGCGCCGTCACCGTGATCGACCAGGTCGACGCCACTGCGCGTGAACTGGCCGGGCTGCCCGACGAGCCCGGCACGGTCCGGCTGGGCTGGTTCCCCACCGCCGGTTCCTGGCTGGTCCCGCGCGCGCTGGCCGAACTGCGGCGCACCCATCCGGCCATCACCGTGACCACCCGCGAAGGCAGCACGCCCGCGCTGGTCCGGGCACTGCGCGCCGGCACGCTCGATCTGGCACTGCTGGCCTCGGCGCCACCGTTTCGCGCGCCCGACACCGAGATCCCGGCCCTGCGGCTGCAGACGCTGACCGAGCGCAGCCTGCGCGTCGCCCTGCCCGCCGATCATCCACTCGCCCGGAACGACTTCATCGACGTGGCCGATCTCCACGGTCAGCGATGGATCGCCGGCTCGGCCTCGGGCGAGGACAGGGTGATGGGGGTGTGGCCCGGCCTGGACGAGCGGCCCACGATCGCGCACACCGCCCGCGACTGGCTGGCCAAGCTCCATCTGGTCGCCGCCGGCTGCGGCATCACCACCGTGCCCGCCGTACTCGCCTGTGCGGCACCCGACGGCGTGCGAATCCTGCCCGTCCGCGGCGGCCCCGCCGAACAACGCCGTATCGTGCTCGCCCGACTACCCCAGCCACCGTCCGAACCGGCCGCCCGCCTCGCCGACGCGCTGCGCTCCGCCGCGATCGAGACGGACACGTCGCGCTGACGAGCGCTCCCGGTTCGGAGGGAGTTGCTCACCGGCGGCCGGAGAGCCCGCGAACCGTGCCGCGCCGGAATCTCCCGGGGCATCGTGCCGTGGAGTGCTCAGATCGGCTGGGGCGGCGCCTGCAGCCCAGAGAACACGGCAGCGATCAGGCGTCGCCCCTGGGCCGCGCCCTCGTCGCTGTTCGCGACGCGCCACAGAAAGCTCATGAGCATGATGATGTCCGCCGGGTCGTGCCCCGGGGCGATGGTGCCCTCGGCCACGCAGGCGTCGACCAGCTTCGCCACCGCCGCGGTGGTCGGTGCCCAGGAGGCACTGATCACGTCCTGGGCTGCGGCGCTGTGCAAGGCGTCACCGAGGCCGTGCTTGATGCGGATGTAGGCGGCGAGAGTCTCGAACCACTCGATGAACGCGGCTTTCGCGGACGACTGCCGCGCCAGCACCTCGTCGGCGGTGGTGGTCAGGCGTTCGATGTCGTGCTGGTAGGCCGCGAGGATCAGGTCGTCGCGGGTCGGGAAATGACGGTAGAGCGTGCCGGCGCCGACGCCCGCGCGCTTGGCCACCTCACTCAGCGGCACGAGCGGGTTGTCCGCGAACAGCTCGTGGGCGGCCTCGATGATCGCAACCCGATTGCGCGCGGCGGCCTGGCGCTGCGTGCCGTAGGTGCTCGGCGTCTCGTCGTTCATGTGTCGATGATGCCCTCCGATTGATTCCCGGAGGATCCTCCGCTAGCTTGACCCGTACATGCGGAGAATCCTCCGCGTGTTTGACTTCAGCAGGAGGCGTCTCCCATGCGCTACGTGAAACTCGGCACCACCGGCCTCGACGTCTCCCCCATCGCGATCGGTGCGATGACCTACGGCGAGCCCGGCCGCGGCCACCCCGTCTGGTCCCTGGGTGAGGAGCAGGCTCGCCCGCTCATCAGGCACGCCCTCGACCTCGGCATCAACTTCTTCGATACCGCGAACATGTACTCGAACGGCTCGAGCGAAGAGATCCTCGGACGCGCGCTCAAGGACTTCGCGAACCGTGACGACGTGGTGATCGCGACCAAGCTGCGCCACCCGATGCGCCCCGGCCCCAACGGCAGGGGGCTGTCACGCAAGGCGATCATGACCGAGATCGACCACTCTCTACGGCGGTTGGGCACCGACTACATCGACCTCTACCAGGTGCACCGCAACGACCACGCGACGCCGCTGGAGGAGACACTCGAGGCGCTCAGCGACCTTGTGAAGATGGGCAAGGTGCGGTACCTGGGCGCATCCTCGATGCCCGCCTGGGAGTTCGCGAAGGCGCTGCACCTGCAGCGCGAGCACGGCTGGGCCCGCTTCGTGTCGATGCAGGATCACTACAACCTGCTGCACCGTGAGGAAGAGCGCGAGATGATCCCGCTGTGCCTGGACGAGGGCGTCGGCACGATCGTCTGGAGCCCGCTGGCCCGGGGTCGCCTGGCCAGAGCCTGGGACGACGCGAAGTCCACCGCACGTGCCGCGACCGACGGCGCGTACGCCGATCAGCTGTACGCGCCCACAGAGGAGGCGTCCAACCGCGCGATCGTAGAAGCGGTCGGGCAGGTCGCGGACGCGCACGGGGTGAGCCGCGCGCAGATCGCCCTAGCGTGGCTGCGCCGCCGGCGCGTGGTGACCGCTCCGCTGGTCGGGGCGAGAACGGCACAGCAGATCGACGACGCCGTGGCGTCGCTGGACGTGGTGCTCACCGACGAGGAGGTGCGCGCACTCGAGGCGCCGTACACGCCACGGTACGACTGGCAGGGCATCTCCGACGAGGCCGAACTGGACGCGATCCGAGCCCGTGTGCCCGGCATGGCCCTGACGTAGCACGCCGGGGGTCACATCGTCCGCTACGGCCTACGCGGTCAGGGTCGCGCCGAGCGGCGTACGGGGGTGAAGCGCACCGGCATCGCCTCGTACCCGGACACGAAGTTGGCGGGCCGGTGGGCGGGTTCCTCCGAGCCGGCCGGCTCCAGGTCGGGCAGGCGCGTGAGCAGCCGCTCGAACATGACGGTCAGTTCCAGCCGCGCGAGGCTGTTGCCCAGGCAGAAGTGCGGGCCGTTCCCGAAGGCGAGGTGCTCGTTCGGCGTACGCGTCACGTCGAACACGTCCGGGTCGGGGAAGACCAGCGCGTCCCGGTTCGCGCTCGGGTACAGCAGCAGAAGCTTGTCGCCCTCGGCGATGCGCCGGTCGTGCAGCACGGTGTCGCGCGTCGCGGTGCGCGCCATGTTCTTGATCGGCGAGACCCAGCGGAGCATCTCCTCGACGGCGGTCGGGATCAGCGACGGGTCCTCGACCAGCGTCCGCCGCTGATCGGGATGCAGGAAGAGCTGCCACGCGCCGCCGGAGATGACGTGCCGGGTCGTCTCGTCCCCGCCGATCAGGATCAGCAGGGACTCCTGGATGAGCGAGTCGTGGTCGAGGTGCTCGCCGTTCACGGTCGCGTGGATCAGCGCGCTGATGAGGTCGTCGCGCGGGCAGGCGCGCCGGTCGGCGATGGTGCGCGAGGCGAACTCGGTGAAGCCCGTGAACGCCCGCGTGGCGTGCTCCAGCAGGCCGGGATCGTCGCCGCCCGTGAGAGCGCGCAGCATGTCGTCGGACCAGGTGAGCAGCGTCTCCCGCTCCTCGGGCGGGAAACCGAGCGCGTCGCCGATGACGATGAGCGGAAGCTGCGCGGCGATGTCGTGGACGAGGTCGCACTCACCGCGCTCGCAGACCGAGTCGATGATCTCGTCGCAGATCCGCCGCAGGTAGTCGCGCTGGGCCGCGACCCGCCGCGGGGTGAACCCGGCGCTCACCAGCTTGCGCCTGAGCTTGTGCTCGGGATCGTCCATGTCGATCATCATGGGCAGGTTGGAGCTGTCCGGGCGGATGCCCTGGCCGCTGCAGAACAGGTCCGGCCGGCGGGAGACGAACTTGACGTCGGCGTAGCCCGCGACACCCCACGTCCGGCTGTTCGGGTCCCAGTAGACGGGTGAGTTCTCCCGCATCCAGCGCAGTTCCGCGTGGGGGCCGCGCCCCCAGAACTCACCGCTGGTCAGGTTGATGGCGTCGTTGACCGGTTGTTCGGGCATGGGCGATCACCGCTCCCAGGGCTCGCTTCTCCCGTACTGGACTGCCCGGCATACGAGAGTACATATTCTGAAAACATGTACTGTCAAGGCCCGGGTGACGTGATCGACGCGGTTCCGGAGGGTCTGGTGGAATGGGGCCATGCGCACGCACGGGTGGCGAGGCGATCCACCGAAGAGCGATGAGGAGGCGCGCCGGCGCATCATCGATGCCACCGCCCGCTGCGTGGACCGGTACGGCGCCCGCAAGACCGGCCTGACCGACGTCGCCGAGGAGCTGGGGGTCACCCGCGCGACGATCTACCGGTACTACCGGAACATCGAGGAGCTGATCAAGGCCACCTCACTGGCCGCCGCCGATGAGTTCACCGACCGGCTGCTCGCGCACGTCGCGCCGCTCGGCGAGCCCGCCGACATCCTCGTCGAGGCCCTGGCGTTCACCGTCGAGCGGGTGCCCGTCGAGCCGCATGTCGGCCTGCTGCTCGCGACCGGCCGCACGGCCAGCTTCGGCGCCGAGATGCTGTCGCCGATCGCCATCCGCCTCACCCGCGACCTGCTGGAACGCCTCTCGATCGACTGGCCGGCGCACGGGTACGACGACGCGGAACTGAGCGGCCTGGCGGAGTTCCTGCTGCGCCTGCTGCACTCCTACATCCCGGGCCCGGAGCATCACGGGACCGTCGCCGACGATCCGCGACCCTTCCTCCGCCGCTGGCTGGTCCCCGCCTTCGCCGCCGCCCGCCCCGAGGACAGGGTGCGGTACGCGGGCTGACCGCCCGACTTAGCGGTACTGATCGTACCCTTCTCTCTCGATCTCCAGCATCGCATCGCGAAATTTAAGGTACGGCGTGTACCGTAAGCTTCGCACGAGGCGAACGAGGAGAACACGTGATCACAGATGTCGTCATCGCCGGCGGTGGCCCGAACGGGCTGATGCTGGCCTGCGAGCTGAGCCTGGCAGGGGTCCGGCCGGTGGTGCTGGAGCGGCTGCCGGAGCCGAGCGAGGAACCGAAGGCGAACGGACTGCTCGGCCAGGTCGTGCGAATGCTCGACCGCCGGGGACTGTACGAACGTCTCAGCGGCAGTCCGGAACCGCCGCAGCCGAACTCCGCGTACTTCATGTTCGGCGCGATGGGCCTGGATCTGAGCCTGCTGGAGGACAGCCCCGTCTACGCCCTGCCGGTGCCGCAGCGACGCATCGTGCAGGTCCTGCAGGAGCGCGCCGTCGAACTGGGCGTGGAGATCCGGCGGGGACACGAGGTCGTCGGCCTGTCGCAGGACGACGACGCGGTCACCATCGACGTCGCGGGTCCGAGCGGGGCGTACGAGCTACGGGCCCGGTACCTCGTCGGCGCGGATGGAGCACACAGCACCACGCGGAAGCTCTCCGGCATCGGATTCCCCGGCGTCACCTATGACCGGATGACCGTCCGCACAGCCCACGCGACGGTCCCGGCGGACTGGGTCGATCCCGCGACCGGGGCGCTGAACGTGCCCGGCCACGGCGCGGTTCTGCCGTTCCTGCCCCACCGCACCGAGCGCGGCGGGTTCTCCTACGCGCCGATGCCCGGCCACCCGCCGTTGGTCAGCGCCACGGAGTGGGACCGGCCCGGGACCGACGCTCCGATGAGCCTTGACGAGTTGCGGGCGAGCATCCGCCGCGTGCTGGGTGTCGACGTGCCACTCGGGCCGCCCGACGGCGAAGGGCCTCACGTGCTGCGCCGGCTTACGGGCGGTAATACCCGGGTCGCCGAACGGTTCTCCGACGGCCGGGTGTTCCTGATCGGTGATGCCGCGCACGTGTACGCCGCCACGGGGGGAGGGCCCGGGCTCAACCTCGGCCTGCAGGACGCGGTCAACCTCGGCTGGAAACTCGCCGCCGTGATCCGCGGTAGCGCCCCGCCCGGGCTGCTGAACAGTTACGAGACGGAGCGGCGGCCGGCCGCTCACCGCATGATTCTGAACGCGCAGGCACAGTCGGCCCTGATAGCGCCCGGCGACGACGTCACCGGACTGCGCGAGCTGTTCGCCGAACTGCTCCGCGACCGGAGCACCGTGCAGCGCCTCGCCGAGCTCGTCGCAGGCGCCGACGTCCGCTATGACATGGGCGGACGCGGGGCGCACCCGCTGACCGGCCGGTTCGCCCCGGACCTGGAGCTTCACACGCCGACCGGGCCGGTCCGGCTGGCCGAGCTGACCAGATCCGCGCGTCCCCTGCTGCTCGACCTGACCGAAGAGGCGTCCCTGGCGGAGACGCTCGCCCTGTGGAACGACCACGTCGATATCGTCACCGCGCGCCCTCAGGACTCAGCGCCCACCGCCCTGCTCCTCCGACCGGACTGCCATGTGGCCTGGGCGTCCGCATCGCCCCGGCCGGATCCCACGGAAACGGAAGAACTCCGGGCGGCCGTGCAGCGGTGGTTCGGTGTGATCGAATCCGCCCGCCCCTGAGAGGAGGACGGTACGGGCGACGACACCTCTCTGCGCCACGCCGCTGCGAGCAGAGAGGTGTCGTCGACCGGGTCCGGCACTCGATGGACCGGCTCGTCGGGTCGGCCTCGGGTCAGCCGTTCCAGACCTGGAGGCTGGAGATCTGGCCGGCGGGCCAGCCGGTGTTCGCCGTGATGTTCAGCCGGAAGTACCGCTGGGTGGTCGCGGTGATCGGGATGGTCACCGTGTTGTTGCTCGCCGGGTCGAAGGTGTAGGCGGCGGACGACTTCACGGTGGTGAAGTCACTCCCGTTCGTACTGCCGAGGATGGACAGCGTCTCGGTGCGCGCGCCCCAGGACGCCGGCAACTGCAGGACGATCCGGCTCGCGGTCTGTGCGGAGCCGAGGTCGACCTGGACCCACTGCGGGAAGGCGTTGTTGGCGCTCTCCCAGTAGGTGCTCTGGTCGCCGTCGGTGACGTTGCCCGACGGGTAGACGTCGTTGTGGCTGGATTCGCTGGTGGGCTTGCCCGCCGCGAGGTCGGTGGACGTCGTGCCCGTGCCCGTGCCGGTCAGTGCGACGGTCGTCGGACTGCCGGCCGCGTCACTGTTGACCGTCAGCGTGCCGGTACGGGTGCCGGACGCCGTCGGCCGGAAGCTCACGTTGGCGGTGCAGGACGCACCGGCCGACAGCGAGCTGCCGCAGTTGTTCGTCATCGAGTAGTCGCCGGTGGCCACGACGGACGACAGCGCGGCCGCCGCCGAGCCGGTGTTGGTGATCGTCACGGCCTTCGCCGCGCTGGTCGTGCCGACCGCCTGGCTGCCGAAGCTCAGCGACGTCGGGTCGGCGCTGAGCGTGGCGGAGCCGCCGGACGAGCCCCCGCTCGGATAGACCTCGAACTCGGAGGCCTGAGCGGCGTTCCAGCCGGAGTTGGCGGTGACGTTGATACGTACGTACCTGGCGTCCGTGGCCGGCACCGGGATGTTCACCACGTTCGTCGGCGAGGTGAAGGTGTACGTCGCGGAGCCGACGGCCGTGCCGAAACCGGAGCCGTTCGTGCTGGTCTGCACCGACAGCGTCTGCGTGCGGGTGCCCCAGGCGGAGGACGGCGGCAGCTTCAGCGTCACCTTGCCGATGTTGTAGACGGCGCCGAGGTCGACCTGCAGCCACTGCGGCCACGAGCCGTTCGCGCTCTCCCAGTAGGTGTTCGCGTCGCCGTCGGTCGCGGTCGAGGCGGTCTGCGTGCCGTTCACCTCGCTGCTCGCCGTGGCCGTCTTACCGCGGGCGAGGTTGGTGTCGGCGCCGATGCCGCTGCCGGTCAGGGCGATCGTGGTCGGGCTGTTGTTGGCGTTACTGGTGACGGTGACGCTGCCCGTACGGGTGCCGGACGCGGACGGGGTGAACTTCACGGTCACGGTGCAGGACGCGCCGACCGCCAGGGTCGAGCAGGTGTTGGTCTGGCTGTAGTCGCCGCTCGCGCTGACGCCGGACACGGTCGCCGACGTCGTGCCCGTGTTGGTGACCGTGACGGCCTGCGTCGCCGACGACTGGCCGACGAGCGTGCCGGGGAAGGTCAGGCTCCCCGGGTTCGGGCTGAGGATCGGCCCGGGTGCGACGCCCGTGCCGGACAGCGGGACGGTGTTGGTGATGCCTGACGCGGAGATGCTCAGGTTGCCCGTGCGCGAGCCCGTGGCGGTCGGGCTGAACTTCACGCTGACCGTGCAGGACGCGCCGGCCGCGATCGAGCTGCCGCAGGTGTTGGTCTGGCTGAAGTCGCCGCTCGTGGCGATCGAGCCGACCGGAGCCGCCGCGGTGCCGCTGTTGGAGACGGTGACGTTCTGCGCGGCGCTCGTCGAGCCGGTCGCCACGCTGCCGAAGCCGAGCGCGGTCGGGCTGATCGAGATCAGTGACCCATTGTCCGGCAGGTACGGCGGGAAGGTCGGATCGGTGATGTTCTGGCACCCCGTCGAGCCGAAGACACCGGAGTTGCCGCCGCCGTCGGTCAGCGTGAACCCGACGCCGCAGTTGTAGATCGGCGCGGGCGCCTGCGTCCCGGTGGCGGTGCTGTTGGTGATCTTGGCCGACCCGCCGACCTGCTCCTGCACGACCCAGGTGCCGGTGTTCTGGATCGTCGCGTTGTTGATGGAGACGTTGGTGATGCTGGAGCCCGAGACGAACTGGATCGCCTCGAACGGGCTCTGCTGGATGAGCACGTTGTCGACGTTGACCTGCCCGGTCATGTTCGCGTCGCGCGCGTCGAACCACAGCGCCCCGACGCCGAAGTTCCAGTGCGGGTCGAGGCTGCCCGAGCGGATGATCGTGTTGCGCAGCACGTCGGTACGGCCCAGCGGCGTGGAGGTGAAGCGCTGCGCGACGTGGATGCCGCCGCCCTGGGTGAGGCCGGCGTCGATGACCCGGTTGTCGGCGACGGTGTTGTCGTGGCCGCCGTAGATGGCGATGCCGTTGGCGAGAATCGGATACTGGACGGTGTCGTGGTCGAACGAGTCGTTCGCGTCGGCGTTGGTGTCGGACCAGGTCGCCAGGCCGTCGTCACCGGTGTTGCGCACGTCGCTGTTCGTGACCTTCGAGGCGGTGACGCCGTCGTGGAAGTTGACGCCGTCCGCCGTCGTGTCGCGGATCCGCATGCCGCTGAAGACCAGGCCCGTCATGGGCCCGTCCATCCAGGCGCCGACCTTCTCGTGCTCGATCCAGATCCGGTCGACCGTCGAGTTGCTGAGCGCGCCGCCGATGCCGTTGACCTGCGCGCCGTCGTTGCGCTCCTGGACGTCGCCGAAGATGGCGAAGTCGGCGAGGTGGACATTGGCGGTGCCGTTCGGCGCCCAGCCGCCGTAGAAGCCGGGAGCCGCGCCGACGATCGTCGAGCGCCACATGCCGGCGCCCTTGATCGTGACGTTGTCCAGGACCAGGTGCCCCGGGATCTTGAAGGTCCCCTCCGGGATCCAGACGGTGCCACCGGCACCGGCTGCGGAGATCGCCGCGTTGAACGCCGCGGTCGAGTCGGCGCCGCCGGTCGGGTCGGCGCCCTTGCTGGTCACCGAGACCGACCCGGACGGCTGCGACAGGGCGCCCGAGACGTTCTCGAAGTCAGCGAAGTCGATCGTGTAGGAGGAGGCGTTGTCACCCGCGTCGACCTGCAGCCGGAACTTCGTGCCCGCCGGGTAGGTGGTCGAGAAGAGACGGTGGGTCTCGTCGTAAAAGTGGTGCGGGTTGCTTCCGGGCGTGTTCGTGAACGGGTACTCGCCGTAGTACCAGCTGTAGGCGTTGGTCAGCGTGAAGTCGCTCTGCTTCGTGCCGTTGACGTAGAAGGACAGCGGGGCCGTGTAGACCGAGCCGTTCGAGCTGTCCGGGATGCTGTAGCGGAAGACGATCGAGTTCGTGGCGACCGGGGTGGTGAACTCGACGTACTTGCCGCTGCCCTGCAGGGTCACGGCCTTGCGGTAGGAGGCCTCGGCGGGCAGCGTGTTGTAGGCGGAACTGGGGCCGATGACCGTGCCGTTCGTCGTGGCGTTCTCCGCCTGGACCTCGACGTACGGCAGTGTCGCGCCGACACCGCCGCTCGCCGCCGCGTCGGCGGGCCCGGCCGACAGCAGGACGAGGCCGACGGCGACGAGCAGGCCGCTGAGGAGAGCGCCGAGACGGGTTCTGCGTCTCGCGTACTGATCGGTCATGTACTGCTCACTCTCGGTGAGGCCCCGTGTGGTCACGGACTTCCCGGAAGACCCGCTCGCACGCACGCCGGCGAGCGGGAGGAACCGGATCGAGGGCCGAGACGGGCGGGGCTGGCGGGGGGTGGAGCGTGTTACAGGGAAGGTAACTCCCCCGACACCTCAGCGCAATATCCGAACAAATCGATGCAACTTCGTATCCGAACTTCTGCAAAATCTCGCGACGCCAGCACTGAAAGACCGTGGGTTGACGGCCGTCACCGGTGGTCACGACGATGACCACGTCGCGTGCGCCGGCACCGGCGGGCGGCATCGCGCGGCCTCCGCAGAGAGGGGACTTCCGTATGGGGCGGCCAGGGGGCGAGCGGCCGACGCTGGAGAGCGTCGCGGCCCGGGCGGGCGTGTCGCGGGCGACGGTGTCCCGCGTGGTGAACGGCCTGTCCGTGACACGGGCGAGCGAGGAGTCGGTGCGGCGGGCCATCGAGGAACTGGGCTACGTTCCCAACCACGCCGCGCGAACCCTCGTGACCCGGCGCACGGATCTGTTCGCGCTCGTGGTGCCCGAGCCGACGACCCGTGTGTTCTCCGCCGACCGGTTCTTCGCCGGTGTCGTCCAGGGCATCAGCCAGGAGCTGGAGGCCGCCGACAAGCAACTGGTGCTGATGCTGGCCGGATCGGCGGCGAGCCACGACCGGATCGAACGCTCGGTGGCCGCCCGCCACGTCGACGGCGTGATGCTCGCGTCCCTGCACGGCGCCGACCCGCTTCCGGCGGTCCTGGCCCGGATCGGGATCCCCGTCGTGTGCAACGAACGCCCTCTCGGCTCGGTCTCCGTGCCGTACGTCGGTGTCGACAACCTCGGTGGCGCGGCCGCCGCGGTGCGTCACCTGCTCGGTACGGGGCGGCGCCGGATCGGCACGATCGCCGGTCCGCCGGACATGGTCGCGGGGATCGACCGGCTGGCCGGTTACCGGGAGGCCCTGCGCGCGGAGGGGCTGCGGCCCGTCGTCGAGGTCGGCGACTTCACGCCCGGCTCCGGCGCGGAGGCGATGCGGCGGCTCCTGGCCGCCGAACCGGAGCTCGACGCGGTCTTCGCCGCGTCGGACCTGATGGCCGGCGGCGCGCTCGAGACCCTGCGCCGGGCGGGCCGGCGGGTGCCGGACGACGTCGCGGTCATCGGATTCGACGACGTCGACCTCGCGCGGGACACCGACCCGCCGTTGACGACCATCCGGCAGCCGATCACCGAGATCGGCCGCCGGATGGCGCGCCAGCTGCTCAGCCTGGTGGACGGAGCGGAGATCGATCCGGTCGTCACCCTGCCCACCGAGCTGGTCGTCCGCGAGTCTGCTTAGCCTCAGCTGCCGAAGACCTGGAACTCCCAGAGCGAGTAGCCGTACGGACTCCCCCGCTGGGTCCCGTACATCCGCACGTAGCGGCCGGATCCGGAGACGCTCACGTCCTGCACCCCTCCGGTGCCGCTGCCGGTCGAGTACACGGTGGTCCAGTTCGTGCCGTCGCCGGACGTCTGGATCTGGAAGGCCTTGCCGTAGGCGGCCTCCCAGTTCAGCACGACGTGGCTGAGCTGGTGCACGGCACCGAGGTCGACCTGGAGCCACTGGGGGTCGCTGAACGCGCTCGACCAGCGCGACGAGGGGTTGCCGTCGGTGGCGTTCGCCGCCGCGGTGCCCGAAGCCTCGGTCGAGGAGGCGGTCGTCGGCCTGCCCTGGGACAGGTTCGTCCCGGTCCCGCCGCCGCCACCCGGCGCCTTGTTGTAGACGGCCACGTAGTCGACGTCGAGCTGCCCGCCGGACACGGTCGCGGAGTTCGGACCGCCGCCGAACGCGTCGGGGAAGCCGCCGCCCATCGCCAGGTCGAAGATGATGAAGAACGGGTGGTCGACGGCGTTCGCCCACGTCGTGGCGTCCACGCGGTTCGCGCTCAGCGTGAAGTAGTTGCTGCCGTCGAGGTACCAGCGGATCTGCTCCGGCGAGACGGACCGGTCGATCTGCACGGCGTAGGTGTGGTACCCGCTCTGGCAGCCGGGGCACGCGTGCTCGCCGCTGCCGATGCCGGTCGACTCGTTGCAGGGCCCACCGGGGTTGGTGCCGCAGTGCAGCGTGCCGAAGACCGAGCTGCGGCCGTTGATGTCCTCCAGGATGTCGACCTCGCCCGACGTCGGCCACGAGGTGCCGGTGCGCAGCGTCGAACCGAGCATCCAGAAGGCCGGCCAGTACCCGGCGCCGTTCGCCGTGGTGACGTTCGGCTGCTGGATCGAGGCCTGCATCATCACGACGCCGCCCGGAGGCGCGCCGAACGTCGCGGCCTGCGTCTCGACCCGGCCGGACGTCCAGCCCGCGCGCGGGTCCGAGCCCGAGTGCAGGGCCTTGAGGACGAGGTGCCCGGCGCCGTCCTGGTAGACGTTCGCCGTGCTGTTGGTCATCGTCTCGATCTCACCGGTGCCGAAGCCGCTGCCGGGCCCGGTGTCGTACTTCCAGGTCCCGGTGTTGAGCCCGGTGCCGCTCGCGCCGGTGAAGTCGTCGCTCCAGGTCGTGGTGAAGCCGGCGGGCGGCGCGGGCACGGCGGCGGGCGCGGCCGCGCTCGCTCCGGCCGGTGCCGCGCTCGCTCCGGCGGGCGCGGCGGCGGCCGCCGGGGTGATCAGGCCGGCGGCGAGGACGAGCGCCCCGGCGGCGGCCCTGAGCCGGTTCGTCCACGAGGCGCGGCCGGTGGCCGGCGGCACCTCGCGACGGCGTCTCACGTGCCGTTCGAGATTCATGTGTGCTCCTTCACCGGGGTCGTACGGCGCGGGCCGTACGACCCCATTGGTGGGCGGGGGTCACCGTGGTGGTGCGGGGAGCGGTTCGGTCACCAGCCGACGGCGACGAGCAGGTACTGCGGGTCGCCGTGGGAGATGAACGAGGACTGGCCTGCGTAGTCGTCGTAGGGGAAGCCGTAGGCCAGGTGGTTGATCGCGTGGTCGTGCCAGAACTTGGCGTAGTAGTTGGCCGGAGCCGCCTTGTAGTACTGCGTCGGGTCGGACCACTGCGACTGCGGCAGCTGCGCGACGTGGCGGTTCAGCGCCGCGCACATGCCGGCGTTGTTCGCCAGTGAGCCCGCGCAGCCGGTGATGTTCGAGGTGCTCTCGTTGACGCCGACCGACTGGGCGTAGCTCGTGAAGTAGTTCGCGTACTGGCCGCCGGCCCGGAACGCGCTGTCACTGCCCGGCGCGGGGATGTAGTACGGGGCCTGGACCGTGGCCAGGTGCTTGAACTCGGTCGGCACCTCGTCCTGGAACCGCTGGAAGGTCGCCGCCCGGTCCTCGGCGAACGTCGCCTGGTCCTCTCCCACCTGCGTGTCGTACCCGTCCTTGGCGTGCAGGCGCATCGCCAGCTTCAGGCCGAACCCGTCGACGCGCGTGGTGTTGCCGTTGAACACCGCCGGGCCGATGGTGAACTCGATGAAGTCGCGGTACTGGCTGGTCGGCGAGCCGAGGTAGAAGTACATCCGGCCGGCGGAGTTCGCGGGCATGTCGATGTACGGCTGCTCGGCGATCGAGTGCGTCTGGCCGTTCCAGCTCCAGTACACCTGGCTGTCGGGGTACTTGCCGTTGGTCCGGTTCAAGATCTTGAACATCAGGACGTTCTGGGCGGCGGGGATGCCGCTGGTGTCGCCCCAGAAGGAGTCCGGCGGCGGGGTCGTGGTGGTCCCGCTGTAGACGGCGAACTCCCACAGCGAGTAGCCGTACTGGGTGCCGCGGGCCGTCCCGTACATCCGGATGTAGCGTCCGGTGCCGTTGACGCTCAGCGTCTGGGTGCCGCCGGTGCCGGTCGTGGTGCTGTAGATCGTGGTCCAGCCGGCGGCGGGGTTGTCCGAGACCTGGATCTGGAACGCCTTCCCGTACGCCGCCTCCCAGGTGAGCACCACCTGGCAGATCTGCTGTGACGAGCCGAGGTCGATCTGCAGCCACTGCGGGTCGCTGAACGCGCTGGACCAGCGCGTACCGGTGTTGCCGTCCACGGCGGCCGAGGCGGGGGTTCCGGAGTTCTCGGTGGAGGAGGCGGTCGTCGGGCGGTTCAGCGCCACGTTGCCGCCGCCGCAGGCGGCCGCCCTGGCCGGCCGGGGGGTGGCGGCGACGAGGCAGCCGACGAGGAGTGCCATCGCGGTGCACAGGGTCACCACGACGTGCGGCGGCGTGCGGCGCGGTGCCGCCGAGCGGGGGTCGGAGTGCATACGGCTCCCTTTCATGCGGAGGGAGAAGAGACGCGGGACCGGCGGGGGCGGGCCCGACCGGTGCCGCGACGGGGCGGGGGTCACGGTTCGCCGGATGCCGTCGGATACCGGCGGGAAACCTTACTGAGAGCGCTCTCAGGGAGAAGGTGGCCCCGTTTGCCACGCGAGTCAAGAGAGTCAGGATGTAACATTTCGGTAACAGGGTCGCGTCCGGAAGACTCGGCGTGCCGGACGTATGCGCTGGCCAGGGGATTTGTTGTCCGCCCCACCATTGGGCCCGGGAAACTTCGGCGAAATCCTCCCGGTGCCGGGACGTCACGGGAGCCGCCGGGCACTCGGGCAGCCGGTGCCGGGACGGGACCGCCGTGACAGGAGGCGACTCCTACGATGATCATCGAGCTCGCGAACGCCGACACCCGTAAGATCCAGGCCGCGCTGACGACCACCCGGCACCGGATGGGAGGCGCGGCCACCGGCAAGGTGCTGACGCTGGTCATCGTGACGAGTGAGGCCGCCCAGTACGACGCGGTGCGCGCGTCGACCCAGGCGGCCCGTGAGCACCCGTCCCGGATCCTGGGCGTCATCCCGCGCGCCGCCGCGGAGGAGACCCGGCTCGACGCCGAGGTGCGGCTGGGCGAGACCGGCCCCGGTGAGACCGTGCTGCTCCGGCTGTACGGCGAGGCCGCCGAGCACGCCGACTCCGTGGTGCTGCCCCTGCTCGTGCCGGACACGCCGGTCGTCATCTGGTGGCCGGGCACGCCGCCGGAACGACCGAGCGGCGACCCGCTCGGCGCCATGGCGCAGCGCCGGGTCACCGACGTGGCGTCCGGCGCGGACCCGCTGGGCACACTGAGGTGGCTCGCTGAGGCGTACTCCCCCGGCGACACCGACCTCGCCTGGACGCGCATCACACCGTGGCGGTCGTTGCTGGCGTCCGTCCTCGACCGGCCGCCCGACACCGACATCACCGCGGCGGAGGTCGAGGCGGAGCCCGACAATCCGAGCGCGGAACTGCTCGGCGGCTGGCTCGCCGCCCGCCTGTCCGTGCCCTGCGAGGTCGGCTCGGCCTACGGGCCCGGCATCACGGCCGTACGGCTGTTCACCAAGTCCGGGCCGATCGCGGTGACCCGCCCGGACGGCAGGCTCGCGACCCTGTCGCGGCCCGACCAGCCGGACCGCCAGGTCGCGCTGCACCGGCGCCCGACCGCCGAACTGATCGCCGAGGAGCTCCGCCACCTCGACCCCGACCAGGCGTATCAGGAGGCGGTGACCCGGTACGCGAAGGGCGAGCGCGGCCCCGATCGCATGACCTTCTGAGACCGGGCGGTGAGACCGGGCGGTGAGACCCGCCGGAACGGCGGGCCTCACCTGGCGAGGGTGTCACCCGAGGGCGAACCTCTGCGCCGCGGAGCCGTTGCAGTCATAGATCTGCAGCCGCGTGCCGTTCGCGGTGGAACCGCTCGGCGAGTCCAGGCAGCGCCCGGACTGCGGATTGCGCAGCGAACCGTCCGCCTGCTGCTGCCAGACCTGACCGCCCACGCCGTTGCAGTCCCACAACTCGACCTGGGTGCCGTTCGCGGTCCCGTTGCCGTTGATGTCGAGGCAGCGGCCGAGGGTGCGCAGGGCGCCGCTGGACAGGTGCACCCAGTGCTGGTCCACGGCGTACGACTGGCAGTCCCAGAGGTCGACCGCCGTGCCGTTGGCGCCCGTGTCGTCGCCGAGGACGTCGGCGCACTTGCCGCCCGGCCCGACGATCGCGCCGCCGCCGTTCACCGCGAACTTCTGCGCCGCGGAACCGTTGCAGTCATAGATCTGCAGCCGCGTGCCGTTCGCGGTGGAACCGCTCGGCGAGTCCAGGCAGCGCCCGGACTGCGGATTGCGCAGCGAACCGTCGGCCTGCTGCACCCAGGCCTGCGCGCCGCCGCCGTTGCAGTCCCACAACTGCACCTGCGTGCCGTTCGCGGTGCCATTGCCGGTGACGTCGAGGCAGCGGCCGAGGGTGCGCAGCGAGTTGTCGGCGAAGTGCTCCCAGTGCTGGTCCTCGGCGTACGACTGGCAGTCCCAGAGGTTGACGCCGGTGCCGTTCGCGCCGGTGTCGTCGCCGATGACGTCGACGCACTTGCCGCCCGGACCGGCGATCGTGCCCTGCGGGCCGTTCGGGACGTTCGTCTGGCCGGAGTAGCCGACCGAGACGATGTTCGCCTGCACGGCGTCGTCGGCGGCGTCGGTCGGGTAACCGGAGGTCATCACGCCTTCGAAGAAGGTGCCCATGTTCCAGTTGCTGTTGTCCCCGCCCGTGCCCAGGATGATCGAGCCCTCCTGGTGCATCGGGATGTAGCCGCCGCGGTTCGGCAGTGCGCCGTTCCACCAGGTGCTCAGGCCGCCGGACTGCGCGTTGCCGCCCTTCAGGGCGTACGTCGTCTGGCCGTTGTTCTTCAGCAGCGCCGTGACGTAGGTGCTGTTGTTGCCGAGGTTCGCGGTGTTGGAGCCGTTGGCGCCCTGGAACATCCCGTTCTCCAGGTCCGCCTCCACCCACGGTCCCGAACCCGTGCACGGCGCGAAGTAACACGTCGTCGCGATGCTGACGGCGTCCATGTGGCCGTTGCCGGTGTCGGACGGGACCGCTTCGGCGTTGCCGTAGTCGAAGCAGCACGCGGATCCGACGTGCGTGCCGCTGGCCACCATGTACATCCCCTCGGGCTGGCCGTTCTGCGCCACGCCGGACCCGACGGCGTGCCGGTAACCGTGCTGCGGGGAGATCCAGACGCCGTACACCTTGTGGCCGCCGGCGGTGACCGCGATCTCGCTCGCGTCCGCGGGCGAGTCGGCGCCGGTGCCGGCCGTGCCCGCCGGGGACGGGGTCAGGTCGTTGTGACGCGACGTCTGGTCGTAGATCTTCGTGATGCTGCAGGTCGTGCCGTTGCAGAACGCGTCGTGATCGGCGGCGTTCGCGTAGCCGCCCGCCGCCAGCACGCCCACGTCGTGCGTGGCGTGGTCGGAGGCGCGGGTGAGCTGGTAGAGGGGGCCCGAGTATCCGGCGAACAGGGCGCGCACGGTGCTGTGCGCGGCGACGCAGGGCGTGCCGGCGGCACCGTAGATGTCGCACGGCAGGGAGGTGGCGGCCTGTGCCGTACCGGTCAACCCGGTCAGGCCGAAGAGGAGGACGATGATCGCGCCGATGGACCACAGGACGCGCCGGCCGAGGGCGGGGCGATGTCTGCGCATAGCGACGGCTCCAGAAGGCAAAGGAGAGCGACTCGTCTGCGGTGCCGGCGCGGCAGACTCACTGGCGGGGACATCTAGATGTTGACGTGACAGTAAGCAGTCTGGTCGATCGCGTCAATACATTGGTGACCTTGTTGAATTGGTCCGCCGTCAATGTTGGATCTCGTTCAATTCCCGTGCTCCGGCGACGCCGCCGCAGGGCCCACCGGCGACGTCGCGCACGAGGTCGGCGAAGTTGGCGGCGAGGCGTTTCGCGTTCCGCGCCGACTGCGGCTCGGCCTGCTCGGCCTCGGCGCGGAGCGCACGCAGGTCCAGACCCGCCTCGGCCAGAGCCGCCTCGTCCCAGCGGTCGAGGCGGTCTGCGCCGGCCTCCGGATGGAACTGCACGCCCCACGCGCACTCCCCCACGCGGAACGCCTGCACCGGGCAGGCCTCGCTCTCGGCGAGGCGTACGACGCCCGGCGGAAGCTCGGTGATCTGATCCCGGTGGTTCTGGATGAAGCGGAGCTCCCCGGACAATCCGGCGAACAGGGGATCGGTCGCGGCCTCACGGCGCAGCGAGACCGGGCAGGACCCGCGCTCCGGCCGTCCGTGGTTCCCGCGCACCGTGCCGCCGACCGCCGCCGCGAGCACCTGGGCGCCCAGGCAGATGCCCAGCAGCGGAACACCATCGGCCACCGCGCGCCGGGTGAGCTCCCACTCCACCGGCAGCCACGGGGCGCGGCGGTCGTCGTCGGGCAGGAAGCCGCCGCCGAGCAGGACGACCGCGTCGAAGCCCTCCGGTGTGGCCGGGGTCGCGGCGCCGGGGACCACCTCCACCTGAAGCCCCATCTCCTCCCACCATGGCAGCAATCGCCCGATCCCGCTGCCCTCCGAGTTCTGGACGGCGAGGACACGAGGAGCCCGAAGAGACGAAGAAGTCACCGGTGAACGGTATCGATCTCACCGGGACGGCGTCGCACCGCCCGGGATCGGTTCACCCGTGTACGCCGCCGACCCGCTTGCCGACGCGCCACGCACCCAATACCATCCGGATCCGTTGCCTACGGAGGTCATCGGGACTGAATCCGCACGTTCCAGCGTCCTGCCGCACCGAAACAGTAGACACCGACGCCGACCGCACGGCAGTGGAGGAATCACAGTGAGCCGCTACGGTCAGATGTTCGGTCCCGACATCACCTTCCTCGGCGTCGACCGCTGTGACCTGAACGATCTCCCCGGCGACGCGGACGTGGTCATCCTGGGCGCGCCCTTCGACGGCGGCACCTCGCACCGGCCCGGAGCACGCTTCGGGCCCAATGCCATCCGCCAGGCCTGCTACCTGCCGCACGACGGCTCCCGCCCCAGCCTCGCGATGCGGGTCGACGCCCTGCAGGACCTGCGCGTGCTGGACGCCGGTGACGTCGAGACCTACGCCGGTGACATCGAGGGCAGCCTGCGTGGCATCGAGGAGGCCGTCGCCCGCATCGCCGCCTCCGGCGCGATCCCCATCGTGCTCGGCGGCGACCACACCGTGGCGCTGCCGAACGCCACCGGCGTGGCCCGCCACCACGGCTTCGGCCGCGTCTCCATGCTCCACTTCGACGCCCACGCCGACACCGGGCACATCGAGTTCGGCCACCTGTACGGCCACGGGCAGCCCATGCGACGCCTCATCGAGTCCGGCGCCATCCGGGGCGATCGCTTCCTGCAGATCGGCCTGCGCGGCTACTGGCCGGGCCCGGACATCCTGGACTGGATGGCCGACCGGCGCATGCGCTCGTACGAGATGACCGAGATCGTGACCAGGGGCCTGAACGAGTGCCTCACCGAGGCGTACGACATCGCCCTCGACGACTGCGACGGCGTCTACCTCTCCGTGGACATCGACGTCTGCGACCCCGGCCACGCCCCCGGCACCGGCACGCCCGAGCCCGGCGGCCTGTCGGCGCGCCAGCTCCTCGACGCGGTCCGCCGCACCTGCTACGAGCTGCCCGTCGTCGGGCTCGAGGTCGTCGAGGTGGCCCCGCCGTACGACCACGCCGACATCACCGCCTATCTCGGCAACCGGGTGGTCCTGGAAGCGCTCTCGGCGATGGCCCGGCGCCGCGGGGACGCCGCCGACGGCACCCGCTGGGACCCGGCCGAGCCGCTGCTCGCGAACCGCCGTCCGAGCCGGTCCGCGAATCGCGGCGACGCCACCGGACCGGCGGCCCCGTGATCGTACGGCCGACGACGAGCCGCTGAACCTTCAGCCGGCCTCGCCCGGATCGCCTTCCCGGTCGGACCGCTGTGACCGGGAGAGACGCGAGATCTCGCCAATTCGACTGCGCCAGTTGGGATAATTTTCCACTTTTTCGCGGGCGGTCGCGCAAGTTATCTACTAGATGGGCGCCCCGAGCCCGGAAGGAACGATCCCCGCCCCCGATCCGCGGTCCCCCCGCCACCGCTACCGACAGCGCGAGCGTCCCCCGCGGAGTACACGGACAGTCCCCAGGCCCCTCCTTGGAGGATCACGTGTCACCATTCAAGCGCTCCCCCCGTACGGCCCGCCTCACGGCGCTCTCCGCCGCCGTCGCCCTCTGCGGCGCGCTCCTCACCGGCGCGCAGACGGCCTCCGCCGCCCCGAACCCGATCACCCACCCGGATCGCGACTGGCTGGGTTCCCAGGTCGCCAAGCACGAGCCCGGGTCGGGCCGGGCGATCATCCGGCCCGACGTCGCCCAGACCCCGGGCCTGGACGTCAGCGGCTGGCAGGGCAACGTCGACTGGTCCACCGTCGCCGCCAACGGCGCGAAGTTCGCCTACGTCAAGGCGACCGAGTCGACGAACTACACGAACCCCTACTTCAGCCAGCAGTACACCGGCGCGTACTACGCCGGGATCGTGCACGGCGCCTACCACTTCGCGACGCCGAACACCTCCTCCGGCGCCGCCCAGGCCGACTACTTCGTCGCCCACGGCGGCGGCTGGTCCAGGGACGGCATGACGTTCCCCGGCATGCTCGACATGGAGTGGAACCCCTACGGCGCGGCCTGCTACGGGCTGTCGCCGTCCGGGATGGTCAACTGGATCCTCTCCTTCAGCAACGAGTACCACGCCAAGACCAGCCGGTGGCCGGTCATCTACACCGCGACGAGCTGGTGGAGCCAGTGCACCGGCAACACCGGCGACTTCTCCTCCACCAACCCGCTGATGCTCGCCAACTACAACGGCTCCCCGGGCCCGATGCCGTACAACTGGGGCTACCAGACCATCTGGCAGTTCGCCGACAGCGGCACCTTCCCCGGCGACCAGGACTACTTCAACGGCGACATCACGCGCGTCAAGGCACTCGCCAACGGCTGAGCGAGCACCGGGTGGGCGCGTCCGCGGACACGCCCACCCGGTCCTCCGGCGCGTACGGCCGGATCCTCCCGGCGAACCCTCGGACAGGAAGAGAGGCAGCGCGGCCGGCCGTCACCCGGACGCGCGACCACGAGATGCACGACAACTCCATGACCAGGCGCCGCGCGTTGCTCGCCGGAGCCGGTGCGGCCTTCGCCACGGCCGGACTGACCGGGACCGCACGGGCCGCCGGCCGGACCGTACGCCCCGCGGTGACCCTGACGCCGGAGCAGCAGGCCGGGCAGCGGGTCATCTACTCCTACTCGGGCACGACCGTGCCGCAGTCCCTGCTGGACGCGATCGCGGCGGGCAAGGCCGCGGGCGTCATCTTCTTCGGCGACAACATCTCAAGCCTCAGCCAGATCGCCTCCGTCTGCGCCGACCTCCAGGAGGCGAACCGGTCCAGCCCGGTCACCGCGCCCCTGCTCCTGATGACCGACCAGGAGGGCGGCCAGGTACGCCGGCTGCCGGGCGGCCCGACCATGTCGGAGAAGCAGATCGGCCAGTCCGCCGACCCCGTGGCGGCCGCCACCGACGCCGGAGACCAGGCCGGCCGCCTCCTCGCGAGCGTCGGCATGAACGTCAACCTCGCCCCGGTGCTCGACGTGTACCGCACCGCCGGTGACTTCGACGACCAGTACGGCCGGTCCTACAGCAAGGACCCGGCCGTCTGCGGCCAGTGCGGCAGCGCGTTCATCCGCGCGCAGCAGGCGGTCGGCGTCGCGGCGACCGCCAAGCACTTCCCGGGCCTGGGCCCGGCGAGCAAGACCCAGAACACCGACAACGGGCCGGTCACGCTGAACGTCTCGGCGTCGAACCTGCGGTCCATCGACGAGGCGCCGTACGGCCCGGCGATCGGCGCCGGCGTCGAGCTGGTCATGGTGTCCTGGGCGGTCTACCCGGCGCTGGACGCCAAACTGCCCGCCGGCCTGTCGCCGACCATCGTGCAGAACGAGCTGCGCGGCAGGCTCGGCTTCACCGGGGTGACGATCACCGACGCGCTCGTCGCCGGCGCGCTGTCGAACTTCGGCACCACGGCCCAGCGGGCGGTCTCGGCCGCGAAGGCCGGCATGGACCTCCTGCTGGTCTGCGGGGAGGACCCGAGCTACGCCCAGAGCGCGGTCACCGGCCTGGCCGACGCCCTGCGAAACGAACAACTCGGCCAGAGCGCCTTCGACGCCGCCCGGGCGCGCGTGACGAACCTGCGGGCCGGCCTGGCCTGACCCTGCGGACGGGGCGCGCGGACCGGCCGCGCGCCCCGCCGCCCGTCACCGGGCCGGCGCAGTGTGGTCCGGGCGCCGGTCGTGGTCAGCCTTCTCCGGGCTCGGGGAGCAGCGGCCGCATGAAGGTCCGTTCGTAGCGGAGCACGCACCCGCTCTCGTCCCTGATCCGATCGGCCTCGACGAAGTCGGGGTCGACGCCGAAGAGGCCGCGGTACTCCTCGTAGGCGGCGAGGCTGGGGAAGCTGAACAGGGCCAGAGCCTTGTCGCTCGCGCCTTCGGCCGGCAGGAAGTAGCCGTGGTGCGTGCCGCCGTGGAGATCGACCAGCTCCATCCAGCGGCGGCCGAAGCGCTCGAACGCGTCGATCTTCGCGGGATCGATGACGTACTCGACGACACAAGTGATCACAGTTGACCCTACAACGCCGATGATCACTTGCGGCCCCGCCGCCGACGGCCGGTCGCGCCTTCCCCGACGTGGGCGCGGGTTCACCGATGAGTCGGGGGCACGATGAAGGTCAGTACTCCTGAGCAGTTCGCACGGACCGAAGGAGGAACGGCCATGGCGAAGTTCGTGACCATCGGGTATGGCGACCAGGAAGGTTACGACCGCACCGACGCGGCGGTCCGCGACCAGGCGCACGCGCATGACACCCGCCTGCTCGCGGCGGGAGCCGACATGGGGGTCGCCGGCTCGCCCGTACAGGTGCGGAACCACGACGGTGCCGGCCTGGCCGTGGAGCACGGATCGTTCATGTCGTCCGCTCTCCCGGTCGCCGGATTCGCGATCCTTGAGGCGGCGACGCTGGAGGAAGCCGTCGAGCTCGTGTCACGGACCCCGTGCGCGGTCGCGCACGGGGTCGTCGAGGTGTGGCCGTTGCGGGAAGCGCCGTAGGCCGCCTCGGCATCGCCACCGCACCGATGATCTCCGCGTGGGGTCGGCGCCGGCCGGTCACGGGCTGGTCCCTGGCGATCGCGGCCGCTAGGACGCAGCGATCGCCAGGGGGAACGACGGGCGGCCGGCGGCGGACGTCACGCCTTCGCCACATGGGCCAGAGGCTCGCCGCGCAGGTGGCGGGCGACGTCTTCGGCGAGGATGCGGGCGGCGTTCGCGGCGGTCTGGCGGCTGGCGCCGGCCAGGTGGGGCGTCAGCACGATGCCCGGCGTGGTCAGCAGCCGCGACTCCGCCGGGATCGGCTCCTCGGGGAAGACGTCGAACGCGGCGCCGAACAGGTGACCGCCCTCGATGGCGTCGCAGACGGCCTCGTAGTCGAGGAGGGCGCCGCGCGCGCAGTTGACGATGACGGCGCCGGGCCGCATCGCGGCGATCTGGGGCGCGCCGATCATCCCCTTGGTCTCCGGCGTGACGCGGGCGTGCAGCGTGACGACGTCCGATCGGGACAGCAGCTCGTCGAGGGAGACCAGCTCGCCGACGGTGGTCTCGGTCAGGTACGGGTCGTGGATGAGCACGTGCGCGCCGAGGGCGGCGAGCATCTGGGCGACCCGGTGGCCGACCGCGCCGCCGCCCACCAGCCCGACCGTGCTGCCGGACAGCTCGATGCCGACCTCGTCGTAGCGGTAGTAGTCGCTGCGCCAGCGGCCGGCGGTGAGCTCGGCGTGGGTCTGCGGGATGCGCCGCGCGGCGGCGAGGATCATTCCGAGGGTGTGCTCGGCGGTGGCGCCGGCGTTGCGGCCGGGCGCGTAACAGACGGTCACGCCGTGCTCGGCCGCCGCCTCCAGGTTCGCGTTGACCGGTCCGCCGCGGCCGATCCCGATCAGCTTGAGCTTCGGGCACGCCTCGATGACGCGGCGGGTCAGCGGCGCCATCTGGGTGAGGCAGATCTCCGCGTCGGCGAGCGCCTCGATCATCTGGTCCTCGGTGCCGGACGCCTCGTCGACCTCGGCGACCCGGCCGAACGGCACGATCGGCCAGTCCAGGGTGATCTCGGCGAACTCCAGTTCACGCGGGGCCCGGGCCCGTACGGCGTCGATGAGCAGCCGGTTGAGGACGAAGTGGTCTCCTGCCGCGAGCAGGCGGGTGGTCATGCGGTCTCCCGGACGGCGTTGAAGCTTTCGATGGGGGTGTTGAACTCCAGCAGGGCGGCCTCCTCGCGGGTGAGGCGGATCTCGGTCAGCGCGCAGTTGCGCACCGACGGGAAGATGCGCCGGTAGTCGCGGAGCGGCGCCCCGATCAGCTCGCACAGCGCGAGCCGGATGGCGGTGGTGTGCGCGACGACGAGGACCCGGTCGCCGGGGTACCGGTCGACGAGGTCGTACAGGCAGCCGGTGAACCGGCGCACCGCCTCGGTGGGGTCCTCGCCGCCGGGGAGGTGGTCGGCGACCGGGTCGGCACGGAACGCCCGCAGCGCGTCCGGGAACTGCTCGTGCATCTCATCGTGGGTCAGCCCCTCCGCGTGCCCGAAGTCCAGCTCGCGCAGCCGCTCGTCGACGTTCACGGGCACGCCGAGGGCCTCGGCGCAGGCGGTCGCGGTCAGCTGGGCCCGGGTGAGATCGGAGGTCCAGACGGCGGCGAGTCCGGCCGTCTTCGCCCAGGCGGCGAGCTGCTGTGCCTGTTCGAGGCCGCGCGCGGTCAGGGCGACGTCACTGACGCCCGCGTAGCGGTTCTCCGCGTGCCACTCGGTCTCTCCGTGGCGGACGAGGACGAGCTGGGTCATCGTGACGTTCCTTCCTGAGTCGGCGCCGCCCTGTCGGACGCCGCGCGTGCGCGTGCGTGTGCGGCCGTGGGCGCGGGCAGCCAGCCGCGCCGTTCCAGCTCGCCCACCAGGCGCAGGTACCCATCGTCGAACCGATCGGCACGCGGGCCCGGGTCGATCGTTTCGCGGACCGCGACCATCTCGGCGGCGACCTCGGCGACGCGGCGGCCCGGCGAGGCGGCCAGGACGGCGGCGCCGAGCGCGGGTTCGGGGTCGGCCGGGAGGATCACCGGCCGGCCGAGGACGTCGGCGCGGAGCCGGCACCAGTACGCGCTGCGCGCCGCGCCGCCGGTGAGGGTGATGTCGCCGCCGGTGGGCGCGCCGAGCAGGTCGAGGTGATCGAGGCACAGGCGTTCGATGTATGCGACGCCCTGCAGGACCGCGGCGTAGTCGTCGGCCTCGTCGCCGGTTCCGCCGAGCAGGAAGCCGCGGGCGTCCGGCGCCGCGAACGGGAACCGCTCCCCTTCGGAGACCAGCGGGTACGCGAGGGCGCGCGCGGGCTCGTGCCGCTCCGCCAGCCGGTCCAGCTCGCGCAGGTCACGGCCGGCGAAGTCGCGGGCGAGCACGCCGGCGCCGGTGCTCGACGCGCCGCCGGGCAGCCATTCGCCGTCCGGCGCCCGGTGGGAGTAGACCGCGCCGTACGGGTCGTGGACGAGCTCTTCGGTGACGCCCTTCAGCACGAGCGTGGTCCCGAGCACGGAGTTCCACGAGCCGACGGTCAGCCGCCCGGCGCCGAGCTGCGCGGCGCAGCCGTCGGTCATCCCGGCGATGATCGGGGTGCCCTGGGGAATGCCGGTGGCCTCGGTCGCGGCCGCGCAGACCGTGCCGATGCGGGTGCCGGGCCGTACAAGATCGGGCAGCGTGCCGGCGGGTACGCCGAGGGCGTCCATGACGTCGGCCGGCCAGGTCTCCTCGATCAGGTGCGCGCCGGTCTTCAGCGCGTTGCTGAGGTCGGCGGGCACGGCGTGGCCCGCCAGCCGCCGGTTGACGAAGTCGACCTGGTGGGCGAGGCGGGCCGGCCCCTCGTGCCGGTCCAGCAGCCACAGCAGCTTCGGCAGTGCCCACGCGGGCTGCATCCGCCGGTAGCCCAGCTCCGCCCACACCGCGGCGCCGGCCTCGTCGGCCCGGCGGGCCTCCTCGGTGGCGCGCGTGTCGTCGTACATGAGGCCGGGCGTCAGCGGGTTCCCGTCGTCGTCGGTCAGCAGGATCGTCCCGGACGTGCCGTCGACGGCGACGGCGCGCACCGCGCCGGGGGGTACGTCGCGCAGCGCCCGCCCGCAGGCGGCCGCGGTCGCCCGCCACCAGTCCTCGGGGTCCTGCTCGTGGCGGCCCGCCGCACGCCGTCCGGTCAGCGGTTCGGCGCCGGCGCCGGCGATCCGGCCGGAGGCCGTGACGGCGACGACCCGTACGCTCTGGGTGCCCAGGTCGACGCCGAGCCAGACCTCGTCGTCGCCGTTCATTCGGCTCCCCCGCGCAGGGTCGCGAGCGTCGGCCAGGCCGCCGCGGTCGCGCCGCGCACCTCGAGGAACGCCTCGTACGTGCGGGCGTAGCGCTCGGCGTTCGCGGGGTCCGGCGTGAAGACCTCGCCGGGCCGGACATAGGCGCCGGCGGCCTCGCGCTCGCCGGCGGCCCGGCCGGTGGCCACCGCGCCGACGATGAACGCGCCGCGCGCGCCCGCCTCGGCGTCCGCGCCGCGCACCACCGGGACGCCGGTCACGTCGGCGAGCATCCGCAGCCACGCCGTGCTGGCCGAACCACCGCCACTGACCCGCAGCTCCACGGGGCGTTCGCCGGAGGCGGTCAGGCAGTCGCGGATCACCAGGCACAGCCCTTCGAGGACTGCACGGGCCAGGTGTTCCCGGTCGTGGTCGATGGACAGCCCGAGGAACGTCCCCCGTGCGCTCGGGTCCAGGAACGGCGCCCGCTCCCCCGCCGGTGACAGGTACGGCAGGAACAGCAGGCCGCCCGCGCCCGGCGGGCACTGCTCGGCCAGCAGCGACAGCGCGGCGGGGTCACCGCCGAGGCCCAGCATGCGGCAGGCCCAGTCGATCACCTGGCCGCCGGCGAGCGTCGGGAACGCCCGCAGGTAGCGCCGGTCGAGCGCGACGGTGAGCCCGGACGGATTCGTGTCGAGCAGCGGCTCGTCCAGCACGATCTCGGTGCACAGCGTGGTGCCGAGGATCGTGCACGCCTGACCGGCCTCGACCGCGCCGACGCCGATCGCGGTGGACGCCACGTCGTACGGGGCGAGGACCACGGGCGTGCCCGCGGGCAGGCCGAGCTCGCTCGCGGCGGACGCCGTCAGCGGGGCGACGCGCCGGCCGTCGCCGCGCAGCTCCGGCAGCAGCGGCCGGGCCCACTCCATCCCGTACAGGGCGAGGAGCTCGTCGGAGTAGACCCGCTCGCGGATGTCCATGAACGGCGCCGAGCCGTCCGACAGGTCCGCGACGGGTTCGCCGGTGAGCCGCAGGAAGACCCAGCCGCCGCAGGTCAGCGAGGCGGCCGAGCGCGTGAGCCGGTCCGGGTCGTGCTCACGCAGCCAGGTGAGGATGGCGTTCGGCAGGCCGGCGAAGGTCAGCGACCCGTTGCGGCGGAACGCCTCTTCGAGCACGCCCTCGCGCGCCCAGCGCTCGACGATCGGCCCGGCCCTGCCGTCGTTCCACAGGATCGCCGGGCCGGTCGGCTCCCCCGCCGCGTCGACCAGCCAGGACCCGTCGCCCTGCGCGGTCAGCGCCAGGTGGTCGACCGGCGTGCCGAGGCGTTCGAGCACCCGCCGCACGCCGCGTACGACGGCCTGCCAGACCTCGGCCGGGTCCTGCTCGGCGTGGCCGGGCGCCGGGTTCCGCACGGTGGTGTTCTGGCGTTCGACCGCCAGCTCGGCGCCGTCGTCGCCGTAGCCGACCGCCTTGATCATCGTGGTGCCCGCGTCGACGCAGATGACCGCCATGGCCGCTCCCTTCCTCGTCTCGTTCGGGTCCTCACGCGCGGCCGTGGGAGGCGCGCGAGCGCCGGGCCGCCGCGTCCAGCGCCACCGCGAGCAGCAGCACCGCCCCGGTGACCATGTAGCGGAAGGAGGAGTTGAGGTTCAGCAGGGTGAGGCCGCTGGAGATCGACTGGATCACCACGATGCCCAGCAGCGCCGCGAAGGCGTTGCCGCGCCCGCCGAACAGGCTGGTACCGCCGATCACCGCGGCGGCGATGGCGTTGAGGTTGACGTCGCCGCCGCCGGTGCTCTGGTTCGCGGCGGCGAGGCGGGCCGCGGCCAGCACGCCGCCGACGGCCGCGAGCGAGGTGCACAGGACGAACACCGAGGTGTAGACCGCCTTGACGTTGATGCCGGCCCGGCGGGCCGCCTCGACGTTGCCGCCCACCGCGTAGATCGACTTACCGAACCGCGTACGCGCCAGCAGGTAGTGGGTGGCCAGCACCAGCGCCAGGAACAGCACGAACATCCAGCCCACCCCACGGGCACGGCCGAGGTACCACACCGCCACCCCGAGGCCCGCCAGCAGCACGACGCTGCGCAGCACGAGCCCGCGCAGCGACGCCGCGGGCAGCCCGGCGTTCCGCCGCGCCCGGGCCCGCAGGTAGCCGGCGGCGAACAGCCAGCCCGCCGCGACGACCACGAGGGTGTACGACAGCCAGGCGGGCAGGAAGTCGAGCTGGGCGAAGGTGACCAGGCCCGAGTCGTACGGCAGGTTGATCGACCCCTTGCTCCCGAGCACCCACAGCTGCACGCCGAGGAAGCCGAGCAGACCGGCGAGGGTGATGACGAAGCTGGGCACGCCGAGCCGGTTGAACACCAGCGCGTACAGCAGGCCGATGACGGCGGCGGCCGCCACCGAGGCCGGCACGGCGAGCCAGGGCGACAGCCCCTGGTCGACGAACAGGATGGCGGTGAGGGCCGCCGCCAGGCCGCTCAGCGAGCCGACCGACAGGTCGATCTGCCCGACCAGCAGCATCAGCCCGACGCCGAGCGCGATGACGCCGACCGGCGCGCACTCCAGGGTCAGGTTGACCAGGTTGACGCTGGACAGGAAGACCGGGTTGAGGATCTGCATCACGGTCCAGATCACGACCAGGCCCGCCACGACCGGGACGACGCCGAGGTCGCCGCCGCGGAAGCGCGCGACGAGCGCCCGCAGCCCGACGGGCTCCTCCGGCTCGTACCGTTCCTGCTCGGCGAGCGGCGGCGCGGTGCTCAGGTCACTCATTGCCGGTCCCTTCCTTCGCGCCCGCCGGCACCGTGCGGCGCGCACGCCTCTTGCGCCGGGTGACCGCGTTGTCCGCCGCCCCGGTGATCGCGGTGACGATCTGCTCGGTGGTGGCCTCGACCGCGTCGAAGACCCCGTTGTTGCGGCCGAGGCGCAGGACGGCCACCGTGTCGGCGACCGACAGCACGTCGTCCATGTTGTGGCTGATCATGATCACTCCGTGGCCGCCTTCGCGCAGCCGGTCGATCAGGTTGAGGACCTCGGCGGTCTGGGCGACGCCGAGCGCCGCCGTGGGCTCGTCGAGGATGACGATCTTCGGGTCGCCGAGCAGCGAACGCGCGATCGCCACGGTCTGCCGCTGGCCGCCCGACAGCGCGGCGACGGGGACCGACAGCTTCGGGATCTTCGCGGACAGCCTCCGGAGCAGTTCCCGCGAGCGGACCTCCATGGCGACGTCGTCCAGGCGCATCCCGCGCAGCTCCCGGCCGAGGAAGAGGTTCTCGATCACGTTGAGGTTCTCGCAGAGCGCCAGGTCCTGGAAGACGGTGGCGATGCCGAGTTGCTGCGCCGCGGCCGGGCTGGGGATGGTGACCGGGCGCGAGTCGAACGTGATGGTTCCCGCGTCGGGCTGGTGGACCCCCGACAGCGTCTTGACCAGGGTGGACTTCCCGGCGCCGTTGTCGCCGACGACGGCGACGACCTCACCGGCCGACACGTCCAGGTCGACGTCGGTGAGGGCGGCGACGGCACCGAAGGTCTTGCTGATGCCCCGCAGCGACAGCAGCGGGCTCGGTTGGGAAGGCGATGGGGACATGCTGATCCTTCGTTCGTACGGCCGAAGCCGCCGGCGCCCCGTCCGCAGGCGCCGGCGGACCGCTACTTGATCCCGAGCTTTGCGCAGGCCGCCGCGTACGTCGGGGTGCAGACGTCGGAGACCTTGAGGGCGCCGCCGGGGCCGAGCAGGACCTTGGCGATGTTCTGCTGGGTCACCACGGTCGGGGTGAACAGCTGGGACGGCGTGTTGAACAGCGTGGTCTGCCCCGCGGGCGGCTTGCCCTGCAGGAACTTGTCCGCCACGTCGGCGGCGGCCTCCGCCACGATCTTGATCGGCTTGGAGATCGTGTTGTACTGGTCGCCCGCGATGATCCGCTGCGCCGCGGCGAGCTCGGCGTCGTTGCCGGTCACCGGGGGCACGGGGTCGCCGGCCGCCTTGAACGCGGCGATGGCGCCGCCGCCGGTGCCGTCGTTGGCCGCGACGACCCCGGCGATCTGCCCGTTGAACTTGCTGATCTGGCCGCTCACCCAGTCCTGCGCCTTGGCCGGTTCCCACCCGGGCGTGTCGTACTCGGCGAGCAGCTTGAGCCCGCTGGTGTCGACGGCGCTGTGAATGCCCTTCTTGATCAGACCGGCCGCGGCGTCCGTCGGCGAACCGTTGACCTCGAGGATCCCGCCCTTGGCGTTCGTCTGCTTGAGGTGGTCGACCAGGGACTGGGCGATCAGCGCGCCGATCTTCTCGTTGTCGAACGACACGTAGTAGTCGGCCTTGATCGCCGGGATCGGCCGGTCGTAGGCGATCACCGCGACCTTCTGCGCCTGCGCGGTCCGTACGATCGAGGCGGCCGCCGCGGAGTCCACCGGGTCGATGACGATGGCCTTGACGCCCTGGGCCAGCACCGAGCTGGCCTGTTGCTGCTGCTTCGAGGCGTCGGCGCCGGCGTTCTGGTACAGCACCGTGCACCCCGGGCACAGCTGCTTCATCTTGGCCTTGAACAGCGGCGCGTCGTACATCTCGTACCGGGTCGAGGCGATGTCCGGCATGAGGAAGGCGACCTTGGCGTTCTTGGCGTCGCCGGAGCCGCCGGCGCCGCCGGAGCCCTTCTGCGAGCAGGCCGTGGCGGCGGTGAGGGCGGTGAGGGCGGCCATCGCCGCAGCGGCCGTTCTGAGACGCGGCATTGTCACGTTCTCCTCCGATGGTTCGGGGGCGAGGAGGCACGGCGGCCAGCGAAAGCCGCCTTCGAGGTGACGAACGAAACACCGGAGAGGGTCAGCATGTCAAGAGTTGCTGCATTCTTAACGGTCGATTGTGTTATCGAATGTTACGAACGCAGCGGCGCACCGCCCGTCCACCCCGTCGCGTCCCGCTCCTGCGGGGGCCACTGCGAGCGCGGGGTGTATGTTACGTTCCACACCGAACATCACATCCGGGTGCAGGGGGAAGGACCGCAGGTGGCAGAGGACGCGACGGCACCGGCCGCCGGCGACGGCGCGGGCGCGCGAGAGCGCCGGGAGAAGATCCGTCAGCGCGTCGTGGACGAAGGCTTCGTGCACGTCAAGAGCCTCGCCGAGGCGTTCGACGTGAGCGTGATGACCATCCACCGCGACCTGGACGTGCTGCAGAGCAACGGCTGGCTGCGCAAGGTGCGCGGCGGCGCCACCGCGCAGCCGTCCGCGATCTACCACGGCGACGTACGGCACCGCCTGCAGGCGATGGCCGAGGCCAAACGGCAGCTCGCCCAAGCCGCGGCCGGCCTCGTCTCCCCCGGCTCGTCGATCATGATCGACGAGAGCACCACCGGCCTGGCCGTCGCCGAGCTGCTGCCGGCGCTGGGGCCGCTCACCGTGATCACCAACTTCCTGGCCGCGGTGAACCTCCTGGCCGGCAAGCCCGGCATCGATCTGATCGCGCTCGGCGGCGCGTACTACCCGGCCTACGACGCCTTCCTCGGCCTGCGCACCAGCGAGACGATCCGTTCACTGCACGCGGACGTGCTGTTCATGTCCACGACGGCGATCACGAACGGCCACTGCTACCACCAGTCGCAGGAGACCGTCGCGGTGAAGCGGGCGCTCATGGACTCCGCGGACCGCCGCGTCCTGCTCGTCGACCACAGCAAGTTCGCCAAGAACGGCCTGCACCAGCTCGCCGCGCTGACCGCCTTCGACCTCGTCATCGTCGACTCCGAGACCCCGCAGGACCAGGTGGCGGCGCTGCGCACGCGTGGCGTCCAGCTGCACGTCGCCGGCTCCGCGGCGCCTCGGCTCTGAGATCGCCTCGAGTTCGGGAGCCCGGAGTCCGCTCGGCCTCGGCGCTCCTCCGGACAGGACTCCGGGGAGCGCGGCGCGTGCGGCCGACTTGTAACGCGCGCGACATCGTGCGGCCACCGGCCGCTGGCGCGGCGGCCAACCGGGCCGCGGACGATGCCGTCAGACATGAGGCGGCTCATTTCAATGGCGCTGGCGGGGGTCCTGGCGATCGGCGTCGTTATCGCGATCGTCGAGGGACGTGGATCATCGCATGGGGCGATCACGATCCGCGGTGTGATCGGCTCGGAGAAGCAGGCGTTCTTCGACGATCCCCAGGTGCGTGAGGCGTTCGCCCGCAAGGGGGTGAGGGTCGAGGTCGATCCGGCCGGATCACGGCAGATAGCCACCTCGATCGACCTCGCGCGGTACGACTTCGCCTTCCCCTCCAGCGCGCCCGCGGCCGACCGGATCCGGCAGGCGCGCCGGATCACGACGAGGTACACCCCGTTCAGCTCCCCGATGGTGATCGCGACTTTTCAGCCGATCGCGGACCTGCTGGCACGGGAGGGCGTCGCCCGGCACGGCGCCACCTGGACCTTCGACATGTCGCGGTACCTCCGGCTGGTCGCGCGGAAGACGCGGTGGGACCAGGTGCCGAACAACACCGCCTATCCGGTGCGCAAGGACATCCTGGTCTCCACGACCGACCCCCGCAGCTCCAACTCGGCGGCCATGTACCTGGCCATCGCCTCATACGTCGCCAACGGTGACACGGTCGTGCGCGGCGGCGCCGCGGAGAGGAAGGTGCTGCCGCTGCTGTCCGGGCTCTTCCTCGACCAGGGCTACACCGAGAACACGACGGAGGGCCCGTTCGAGGACTACCTGTCGCTCGGCATGGGCAAGACGCCCCTCGTCTGCGCGTACGAGGCGCAGTTCGTCGACGCCGGCGTCCGAGGACGGCTACGGCCCGGCATGGTGCTGATGTACCCGTCGCCGACCGTGCAGTCCACGCACACGCTGGTGCCGCTCGACGCGAAGGGCGACCGCGTCGGCCGGCTGCTGACCACCGACCCGGAACTGCAGCGGCTCGCGGCCCAGCACGGATTCCGCACCGCCGACCCCGCGCGCTTCGCGAAGCTCACCGCCGACCACCGGATCCCGGTCGCGACCGACCTGATCGACGTGGTCGGCGTCCCCACCTACGACACCCTCGAGCACCTGCTGGACGGTGTCGCCAAGTCGTACGGCTAAGGAGCCTCGATGGCAGCTGAGGATCTCATCCTCACGCCCCCCGAACCCGTGGCCGCCGTCCCGGCGGACCGCGCGGAGACGCTGATCCCGATGGAGGACGCCCAACGTGACGAGCTGACACGGCGCGCGCGGACGTACGTGGACGATCTCGCGTCGCTCGATCCCCGCAGCCCGGAGTTCATGAGCAGGATCGGTCAGGTGGCCGCGCTCGGCGACGGGGAGATCCGAGCGTCCGCGCAGGCGGCGAACAGGATGCTCGGCCGTTCGGTGGCCGCCCTGTCGGGGGCCAAGGGCGAGTCCGCGGACGCGCAGCAGCGCGTGGCCAAGGGCCTGGTGGAGCTGCGGCGCACGGTCGAGGACCTCGACCCCAAGGACGTCGGCAGGGTCACCGGCCGTCGGTTGCTGTCGAAGCTGCCGTTCGGCAGGTCGCTCCGCGACTTCGTCTCCCGCTACCAGTCGGCGAACGTCAACATCAACAAGATCGTCACCGCGCTGCGTTCGGGGCAGGACGAACTACGCCGCGACAACGCCGCCATCCAGAACGAGCGCGCCGCGTTGTGGGCCACGATGGGCAAGCTCCAGGAGTACGCGGTGCTCGCGCAGGCGCTCGACGAGGCCGTCGAGCGGCTGATCACGGAGACGGCGGACGAGGAGAAGGCGAACGCGCTGCGCGCCGACGTGCTGTTCCCCGTACGCCAGAAGCGGCAGGACCTCCTCACCCAGCTCGCCGTCTGCGCCCAGGGCTACCTCGCGCTGGACACCGTGCGCCGCAACAACGACGAGCTGGTCAGGGGCGTGGATCGGGCCGCGTCCACGACGGTGTCCGCGCTGCGGATCGCCGTGACCATCGCGGCCGCGCTGTCGAACCAGAAGCTCGTCATCGAGCAGGTGAACGCCCTGCGGGCCACCACCGAGGACATCATCCGCACCAACGCGGAGCTGCTGGCCGGGCAGAGCGGGGAGATCCAGCGGATCGCCGCCGATCCGGCCGTCGGCGTGCAGACGCTGCGGGCGTCGTTCGAACAGATCTACCGCACGATCGACGCCGTCGACGCGTTCAAGGCCCAGGCGGTGACCAACATGCAGGCCACGGTCGACGCACTCGGCACGGAACTGAACCGGGCGTCCGCGTACCTGAGCCGGGCTCACGAGCGGAACGAGCTCGAATCATGACCGGAGGCCGCCCACGGGCATGGCGCGTCGTCGCCCGGCTCGCGGCCGCCGCGGTGCTGGCGGTCGTCACCGGCTGCAGCGGCGGCACCGACGACGCCGGCAGGCCCGGCACGCTGCGGATCCTCGCGGGCAGCGAGCTGTCCGACCTGGGGCCGATCCTCCGCGCGGCGACGAAGGCCACCGGGGTCGGCGTGAAGCTCGACTACGCCGGGACTCTCGACGGCGTCCAGCAGGTGCTCGGCGGTCAGGCGGACGCGCGGTACGACGCGGTCTGGTTCTCCTCCGATCGCTACCTGGCGGTGCACCCGGACGGCCGGTCCCGGCTGGGCCCCTCCGTGAAGATCATGTCTTCGCCCGTGGTCCTCGGCCTGCGCGCCTCGGTGGCACGCCGTCTCGGCTGGGACCGCACCAGGCCGACCTGGGCCGCGATCGGCGCCGCCGCGTCGGCCGGGAGGTTCACCTACGGCATGACCGACCCCGCGTCGTCGAACTCCGGTTTCTCCGCGCTCGTCGGCGTCGCCGCCGCGCTGTCGGGTACGGGTGCGGCGCTGGACGGGCCGGCCATCGACCGGGTCGCACCCCGGTTGAAGGGCTTCTTCACCGCGCAGCGGCTCACGGCGGGCTCCTCCGGCTGGCTGTCGGACACCTACACGCGGGACCCGTCCCGGGCCGACGGCCTGATCAACTATGAGTCCGTGCTGCTCGGCCTGAACGCCTCCCGGCGGCTCCCGGAGCCGCTCACCATCGTCTACCCGAGCGACGGCGTCGTCACCGCCGACTACCCGCTCACGCTGCTGTCCTCGGCGGCCGGCCGGTCGGGGGACGCCTTCCGCAGGCTGACCGGCTACCTGCGGCGCGCCGAGGTCCAGCGCACGATCATGACGCGGACGCACCGCCGGCCGGCCGACCCCGATGTACGCCCGGCCGCCGAGTTCGCGGCCCAGCCGCCCGAGCTGCCGTTCCCCGCCCGCGCGGACGCGGTCGACGCCCTCATCGACGCCTACTTCAACCGGCTCCGCAGACCGGCGCGCACGATCTACGTGCTCGATGTCTCCGGCTCCATGGAAGGCGCGCGGCTGGCGTCCCTGAAGGCCGCGCTGACGGCGCTGACCGGTGCGGACACCACGCTCGCCGGACGCTTCCGGCGGTTCCACGACCGCGAGGAGGTGACGCTGCTGCCCTTCAGCACCCGGCCCGGAACTCCCTCAACCTACGTGCTGCCCGAGAGCCGGCCTGAGGCGGAACTCGCGCGGATCCGCACGTTCACCCAGGGACTCGCCGCCGGAGGCGGTACCGCGATCTACGACAGCCTGGAGCGGGCGTACTCGGTGGCCGAGCAGTCGGCGGCGCGGCGGCCCGACCGGTTCACCTCGATCGTCCTGATGTCGGACGGTGAGAGCAACAGGGGCGCCTCGGCCGACTCCTTCCGCGCCTGGTACGAGGGACGGCCGCCGCAGGTACGGCGGATCCCGGTCTTCCCCGTCCTGTTCGGAGAGGCGGCGACCGGGCAGATGACCACGCTGGCGCAGCTCACCCAGGGCAGGACGTTCGACGCCCGGACGCAGTCACTGTCCGAGGTGTTCAAGGAGATCCGTGGCTATCAGTGACCGGCTCGTCCGCTACCTCGGGTCCACGAAGAACCTCGTCGGCTCGGCGGGCGGCCTGGCCGGGCTGGGCCTGCACTTCGCGGGCCTCGCGGGGCCGTACTGGCCGCTCATCGTGGTCGGCCTGTACGGCGCGGGGGCGCTCGCCGCACCGCCGCAGAGGGTCACCCTCGTCATCGACGACACCGTCGCCCAGACCGGACGGCTGCGCGCCGATCTCGACGGGCTGGTCGCCCGCGCGGGTGAGCACCGCCTGCCCGCGGAGGCTCGGGAACGCGTCGACGTCATCGCGTCCGTGCTCCGCGACGTCCTGCTCCGATCCGACGTGCTGAGCGACTCCCCCGACCTGATGTACGAGGTGTCCCGCGCGGTCCGGACCGACCTGCCGACCAGCCTCGAGACCTACCTGAACCTGCCCCGGTGGTACGCCGTCCGCCGTACCGGCCACGGAACGGCGGGCGAGGAGCTCATCGCCCAGCTCGACCTGATCACGGCGTCCGTGACGAGGACCGCCGAAGCCGTCTACGACGCCGACCACCGGCGGATGCGCGACCACACGCGCTACCTGCGCGACCGGGAGCCGGACGACAACCTCGGGTGGCCGCCGCGGACCGGGTGACCGGCCTGCCGGCGGGGGCCGTGAGCCGCTACGGCCGGGGCAGCGGCGGTGACCGAGACCGCGTTCAGGCGCCGGTGGGGTGACACTGCACGGCCGGACTTGCTTAACTATGGGCGATCTTGTCATGACCGTCGGACCTCCGGAGTCGGCGGCGAGGTCATCGGAGGTGGCGATGCGGGCCGGACGGTGGATGATCGTCGTCTGGCTGGTCATCGGAGGGCTCGCCGCAGGGCAGCGCCACTACTACGCCCATTTCAACGGGAGCTGCTCCAGCTTCGCCACGATCGGCCTCACGATGATCTCCGGACCGCTCAACTACATCGGTCTCAACCCGACCGCGTACTGCAAGGTTCCCCAGCCCAGCAAGTGATCTCCGGTCGTCCTTCAGCGCAGGTGTTCATCGGGAGCACGGACCGCGCGGGGACGATACGTTCGCAGCCTCTTCAGGAGCCGCGCCATCGCCTCGGCGCGCCGCTGGCGGCGGTACTCCACCCGGCCGGCGATCCAGAGGAAGAAGGCGGCCAGCGGGAGTTCGCCGAACAGCGCCAGGATCAGCGCGAACGTCAGCTCGCCGCGGCTGTCGGCGGTCACCACGTCGAACCACGCGTCCACCAGCAGCAACGTGCCCGTGATCGCCGCACTCAGCTCGATGTGCTCGCGGCCCTTCTGGGCGAGCCAGCCGGTGCGCAGGAGCATCGCGCACAGCCCGAGGTCGAAGCCGACCCACGAGGCGTTGTAGTGGGCCGCCTCGTGGCTGGTGGGCAGGACGAAGCTCAGGCCGGTGATCCACGGCAGCATGGCGACGCCCGCGCCGATGATCAGCCAGCCGGCCCAGCGCGGCACCACCCGTGTCGGCCGGAGCTCGCGTGTGAGCGTTCCCTCGAGCTGCTCGGTGCGGGGCGTCTCGGGAGGCTCGACGGCCCGGGCCGTCTCCGCGGCGTGGGTCACGGTCAGGTCCGGATCCGGGTCGTCGGTGGTGGAGGTCGGTGCGCCCGCGGCCGGGACGGGGGTGGCGGCCGTGTGGCCTTCATCGGAACGGGGGTCTTGGGCCATGAGCCCATGATCCGCCGTTCAAGGCGTGCGTGATGTCTCATTCGCGCGTGTCGCCCGAGCTCGCCGGGACGACGTCGTTCGCACCGGAGCGCCGGGCTCCCCGACCGGCCCGGTCGAGGGCCACGGTACGGCGATCGATACGCTGAGGCTCATGCGTTGGGTGGTCGCGGCGGTTCTCGACCTGTGCTGTGTCATGGCGTTCGTGCTGCTCGGACGGGCGGGGCACAGCGAAGGCGAGACCATCGCCGGAATCGCGAGGACGGCCTGGCCGTTCCTGGCGGGCCTGCTGATCGGCTGGGCGGCGACGCGCGCCTGGCGGCGGCCCGCGGCGCTCGCGGGCACCGGCGTCGGCGTCTGGCTGGCGACCGTCGCCGCCGGCATGGTCCTGCGTGTCGTCGCCGGTCAGGGAACCGCCGTCACCTTCGTCCTGGTCTCCCTCGTCTTCCTCGGGCTGTTCATGTTCGGCTGGCGCCTCGTGGCCCGCCGTGCATGGCCTGACCCGTCACGGAAGACCACGGCCGCGCCGCGCGACGCGGCACGGCCCTGATCTCCGGCCCTTCGCGTCATTCGAAGAGGGACGGGTCTCCGGCGCCGACCCGGACGATCTCAGGCTCATCCTGGGAGAAATCGACCACTGTCGTCGGCACGGCGCCGCACTCACCCGAGTCGACGACGGCGTCCACCATGTGATCGAGTCTCTCCTTGATCTCCCAGCCCTGGGTCATCGCCTCGCTCTCCCCCGGCAGGAGAAGGGTGCTCGACAGCAGCGGTTCGCCGAGTTCGGCCAGCAGCGCCTGGGTGACGGTGTGATCGGGGATCCGGACGCCGACGGTCTTCTTCTTGGGGTGCAGCAGGCGCCGCGGCACCTCTTTCGTCGCGGGCAGGATGAACGTGTAGCGCCCGGGAGTCGCCGCCTTGATCGACCGGAACAGCGCGTTGCTGATCTGGACGAACTGGCCGAGCTGCGCGAAGTCCCGGCAGACGAGGGTGAAGTGATGGCTGCTGTCGAGCTGGCGGATCTCCCTGATCCGGTCGATGCCGTCCTTGTTGCCCAGACGGCACCCGAGCGCGAAGCACGAGTCGGTCGGATAGACGATCAGCCCGTCCGCGCGGAGCAGGTCGACCACCTGACGGAGCGCCCGAGGTTGCGGATTGTCCGGATGCACATCGAAGTACCTGGCCACCGAACACAGCTTAAGAGCAGACCGATCACGAGCGCACGCCCGGCCTGCGGCGACGGCGAAGCCGCCCGCCGGTGAGAGCGGACGGCTTCGCGGCCGGTGCGGCTCAGGACAGCCCGCGCAGGTCGATACGGCGGAAGGTGATGGTCTCGTTGGCACCGGCGGTGCCCGTCTCGTACAGCAGGCCGACGGTGCGGGCGTCGACCTGGACGAGGTCGGAGTAGGAGGCCGGCAGCGACGACAGCGTGAGCGCGGAACGCCAGGTGACGCCACCGTCGCGGCTGGTGCGCAGCGTCATCACCGCCCGCTTGCTCGGATCGGCCGGGCCGGAGAAGAGCAGTGGCGCCTTCGGCCCGCGCGCCTGCAGGACGCTGCCCTCCACGACCGGTCCGGCCAGCGCCAGCTGCGGGCTGAACGGCTGCCGCAGCGTCCGGCCGCCGTCCAGGCTGTAGGCGTCGGCCCGGTTGCCGGGCGCGGTGCCGTTCTGGTCGCGGGTGTTGAAGTAGACGCGCCCGTCCGGCAGCTCCGTGGCGGTCGTCTCGTTGACGTTCACCTGACCGTCGGGGTTGTCGTCGACGTAGCCGATGTGCCAGGTCCGGCCGCCGTCGTCGCTGTAGAGATCGTGCCCGCCGTAGTACTTGGCCTCCGACCCCAGGTCGGAGGAGCCCGCGGGCGGGGCGATCGAGTGGTTCGCCGGGACGACGAGCCGTCCGCGGTGCGGGCCGTGGGTCAGCCGCGTCGCGTGGCCGGGCCCGGTCGCGTACCAGCGCCAGTTCGGCAGCTTGGCCGCGGCGGTGATCTCCCGGGGCGCGGACCAGGTCGTGCCGTCGTCGTCGCTGTACTGCACGAACACCCGTCGGCCGTCCGAGGCCGGCACCTGTCCGCGCAGGATCTGCGTCTCCGTTGCGCTGCCGGCGTTGTAGGTGGTCAGCAGCACGACGCGGCCGCTCGCCGTGACGACGGGCGCGGGGTTGCCGGAGGTGTTCGGGCCGCTGTCCTGGACCACCCGCAGCGGTGACCAGGTGCAGCCGCCGTCGGTCGACCGCTTCACGACGGTGTCGATGTTCCCGGCGTCGCCGAGCCCGTCGGACCGCCCCTCGGCGAACGCGAGCAGGTCGCCCGACCTGGTCTCGACGATCGCCGGGATGCGGAACGCACTGTATCCCTCGGTCCCCGCCGTGTACGGCACGGACACCTCGCACCGGCCCGGTACGGCCTGGGCCGGTGCGATGCCGGTGGTCACGGCCGCGACCAGCGCTCCGGCGCTGACGGCGAGCACCGTGCTCCCGCGCTTCTGCAGACGCATCAGCTTCCCCAATCCGGACGTAGGACGTCCTATGTCCGTGGCAAGTTAGTGCGACCCGCCGAAAGCGTCAAGAGTGCGACCCCGGCGGCTTCGACACGTCGGCGAGCGGCTCATGGAGGACCGCGTCCCTCGTTCGCGTCCGTCGTTCACTCAGGGATGTCAGGCCAGGGCGTACATGCGGATGGCGACGACGTCCCCTTCCGCCTGGCGCGCGAGACCGACGAAGATGGTCTCGGCGAGCCATCGGTGCGCCGGCGCGTCGGTACGGAAGGTCGGCGAGGTGCGGTAGTACACGCCCTTCTCGGTCACTCGCAGGTCACCGTCGTACTGGTCGGAGCCTTCCGTGTGCTCGTGGTAGTAGCCCCGGTCGACGATGTCGATGACGGCGCCGTCGTCCGCCTGGAGAAGGTGACGGGCGTCGAGTTCGCAGACGCGGCCACGGGTGTTCGACCAGTCGCCGCCGCCGGGAAGGACGATCCCGCGCAGCGAGGGACCGTCGACCGTGCCGCCTGTAGCCGTAGTGGGAATCGGCCGCCAGGCGGACCCCGTCCCTCATCGGAATCACCGTGACGTTCGGCGGACGCGGCGACGAAGGCGGTGGCCGCGGCTCCGGCGGGTGCCCGCGTTCGGGCACCCGCGAGCCTCTTAGTCTGAGCGGGAGGAGGCGAACCCATGGCATCCAACCCCACCGGCCCCGAATCGGTGTTCACCTACGGCGCGCCGCAACTGAAGTTCGGCCCGGGCGCGTCCGCCGAGATCGGATTCGACCTGACCCAGTACGGCGCGCGCCGCGTCCTGCTCGTCACCGATCCGGGTGTGGCGGCCACCGGTGCCCCGCAGCGGATCGCGGACCAGATGAAGGCGTACGGGATCGAGGCGGAGGTGTTCGACGGCGTTCACGTCGAACCCACCGACGCCGCACTCCGCCAGGCCGTCGAGCGGGCACGTGACTCCGGTCCCTGGGACGCCTACGTCGCGGTCGGCGGCGGATCGAGCATCGACACCGCCAAGGCGATCAACCTGCTCACGACCAACGAGGGCGACCTGGCGGACTATCTCAACCCGCCGGTCGGCGCCGGACGGGCTCCGGCCCGGCCGCTGCTGCCCCTGATCGCCGTTCCCACGACGACCGGTACCGGCGCCGAGAGCACGACGGTCTGCGTTCTCGACGTGCTCTCGCTGAAGGTCAAGACCGGGATCAGCCATCCCCGGCTACGGCCCACCCTCGCGGTGGTCGACCCGGACCTGACGATGACCCAGCCGGCGGGCGTCACCGCGTCGGCGGGCATGGACATCGTCTGTCACGCCCTGGAGAGCTACACGGCCAAGCCGTACACCTCCTTCGAGCGCAAGTCCCCCGAGCAGCGGGTGCCGTACTGCGGCGCCAACCCGGTCGCCGACATGTGGTCCGAACGCGCGCTGGCCCTGATCGCCCGGTCGTTCCGGACCGCCGTACGCGACGGGGACGACGCCGAGGCCCGCGGCGACATGGCGCTGGCCGCCACGTTCGCCGGCCTCGGGTTCGGCAACGCGGGCGTGCACATCCCGCACGCCGACGCGTACCCGATCGCCGGGCGGGTCGGGGAGTTCCGCCCGGCCGGCTATCCGGAGGAGCAGCCGCTGGTTCCGCACGGCATGGCGGTGGCGCTGACGGCGCCGGAGGCGTTCCGGTTCACCTTCGAGGCGTGTCCGGAGCGGCACGTACGGGCCGCGCGGTTGCTCGCCCCGGACCTGGAACCGCCCGGCGACGCGGCCGAACACCTTCCACGGGCGTTGCTGAGTCTCATGCGGGACATCGGGATGCCCGACGGGATCGGCGAGGTCGGTTACACCGGTGCCGACGTTCCCGCCCTCGTCGAGGGGGCCGTCAAACAACGCCGGCTCCTGGACATGTCGCCCCGGCCGGTGACGGAGGACGACCTCGCACGGATCTTCACCCGATCCCTGAGTCTGTGGTGACGCCGGCCGGGGCGCCGCCGACCGCGTCATGGCGGGCCGACGCGGACCTCCGTGCCGGCGCAGGGGCGGGTCATTCCGACCAGCAGTAGCTGACCCGTACGCGCAGGGGACTGCCCCATTCGATGTTCACCCAGGTCCGGATGCCGCCCTGGTAGGGCTCGATGTTGTGGACGGCCATGCGCGCGTCCCCGATCTTGGGGACGTTGTCGTCGCCCACCTCCACGATCGAGGCGTACACGAGCGTGGACGGGGTGATCCAGCTCGCTCCGACGTCGAGGATCACGTCTCCGTTCGCCGTGAAATAGCCCCAGCCATTGCCCATGGCCTGGGCGCCAGGCTTGACGGCGGGCTCAAGGATGGTATTTACCGTCTGCAGTGTCATGTTTCTCCCTTTCGGTACCGTATGCGCGCCGGATGTCGTCTCTCGTAGGGCCCACACGCCGGGCGACCTTCCCCATCCGGCCCCATTCCCGCAGGCCCACCACGCCCATCCCGGCGACATGCCCGCCCTCGCCATGGCCGCGGCAAAGGCGCGCCGAGACGCGCACGGCTGACATTCGGTCGGCCGATTCATTCATTGACGTGCGACTTTTTGGTGATTACGGTCGAACGGCCATAGATGTGGATCATGCCGGGCCGAGCGCGAATCCTCCGCTTCGCCGGTGCCGGCATCGAGGAAGGTGCGCCAATGAGGTGCAGGTCAGGAACCTGCCGAGGCGGGCGTGTCGTCGGCGTGGTCACCGCCGCCGTGGTCGGGCTCTCCACCGTGGTGTCCGGGGTGGGCACGGCCGGGGCGACCACCGGTGCGTCGGCGCCGTCTCAGCCGTCGCTGGAATTCACGAACCCCAACAGCCAGGCGCTCTTCGGTACCGCGTACGAGGCCGCGTTGAAGAACGTGCTCCAGACCAACACGATCGGCTTCGATCCGGCGGTCTACAACAAGAGTGGCCTGATGGATCCGGGTGTGGGCATCCTGCGCGCGGGAGGCGGCTACCCCCAGCCGTGGACCCGCGACGCCTCGGTGAACAGCTGGAACGCCGCCAGCCTGCTGAGTCCGGCCGTGGCGCGCAACACGCTCTGGTCGGCGGTGGACAAGGACGCGGGCGGCGACCTGCGGGTCCAGCAGGACGATCAGCAGTGGGACCAGGTCATCTGGGTGACGGCCGCGTGGAACCACTACCTGGTCACCGGCGACACGGCGTTCCTGCGTGCGGCCTACCAGACCGCCGCCGACACCCTGACGATTCGCGAACACGCCACGACGGCGGGCTACAACTCCACTTATGGCCTGTTCACCGGCGCGTCCTTCTTCAACGACGGGATCGCCGGCTACCCGGCACCCCCCGCCGACGCCACCGAGTCGGTCAGCACCGGGTCCATGCCGTGGCCGGGCGTGGCCACGGGAATGTTCCTGAGCACGAACGAGGTGTACTACGCCGCCTACGTCAACGCGGCGAACATGGCGGCGAAGGTCGGCCGTCCGGCATCCGAGGTCGCGTCCTACCGGTCGAAGGCCGCGCGGCTCAAGGCAGCGATCAACAAACGGTTCTGGAACCCCAAGACGGGCCTGTACGACTACATGCTGCTGGCGGACGGAACGACCGGCCCGTACCAGGAGGGCACCGGACTCGCGTTCGCGCTGATCTTCGGAATCGCGAACAAGTCCCAGGCGAAGTCGATCCTCGCGCACGCCGACGAGATGACCTGGGGCATGCCCGACACCTACCCGAACTGGGCGCGCTACTCCGACGACCAGCCCGGCCGGCACAACGCGATCGTCTGGCCCGTCGTCCAGGGTCTCTGGGCGAAGGCGCTGGCGGGGCAAGGGGCGCAGGAGGCGTTCGCCTCCGAGACCGCGAGGCTGGCCAAGCTCGGCGACGACAACAGCGGGTTCTGGGAGATCTACAACGGCCACACGGGCGTGGTCGACGGTGGCTGGCAGCGCCTGGGCGACACGGTGAAGTTCCACTGGGGCTCGGAGCCCGACCAGACCTGGTCGGCCACGGCATTCCTCAACATGATCGACTCCGGGCTCTTCGGGCTGAACTTCGGCGACCGGAGCCTGTCGGTGACGCCGACCCTCCCGGCCGGCTGGGGCGACGTGACCCTGCGGGGCCTGCACTACCGCGACGCGACCCTGACGATCGCCCTGCACGGAGCGGGCACGAGGATCCGTTCGTTCACGGTCGACGGCCGGCGCGTGCACGGCGACAGTGTCCCGGCGTCGCTGACCGGCGAGCACACCGTCGACGTCACGCTCGCCGGCGCGGTCGACAAGGACCGAGACGGGGACGGCGTCCCCGACTCACGTGACCGCTGCGCGGACACCGCCGGCACCAAGGCGCTCGGCGGATGCCCCGACCCCGGGCACATCGAGGCGGAGGACGCCCTCAACACCGGCGGCGTCAAGACGAACGTGAACCACTCCGGGTACAGCGGTCGCGCATTCCTCGACGGACTCTGGGCCCAGGGAGCCGCGTCGTCGTACACCCTGCACCGTGAGACGGCGAAGCCCGGCCTGGGAAGCATCACGCTGCGCTACGCCAACGCCAACGACGACGCCCGTACGATGACGCTCTCGGTCGACGGCCGGAAGACGCGGCAGGTGACCTTCCCCAAGGTCTCCGACAGCTGGGACGGTTGGGGCACCGTGACGGTCGCCGACATCCCCGTCAGCGGCTATGACCCCGTCGTCACCATCTCGTACGAGCCCGGCGACAACGGGTCCATCAACCTCGACTGGCTGGAGTTCCACGGCTCGGCCGGTTGATCCCGCACAGGGGCCGCCGGCACTCCGTGCCGGCGGCCCCGTGGCAGGGTCATCCGTTGAAGTCGGAGAAGAACCGGGCCTGGTCGAACCGGCCGGCGGCCAGGTCCGTGTGGGTCATCACGAAGGACACGAGGCAGAGAGGGCTTCCGCCGAAGTCGTGGCCGACGAGGTCGTCGGTCAGGTACAGCTGGGCGAGAAGGCTCTCCTCCGTGGGCGCGTCCACCGGGTTGCCCACGCCGCTGGTGCTCTCGTCGGCGTAGCCGCCGATAACCAGCTGGAGATCGTCGTCGGAGCCGAGACCGATGACGACCTCCGCGATCAGTTCCTCGTCGTGGACCTGCGGACCGAGGTCGATCGCGCTCTCCGAGCGTTCCACCGGAAGGGACCATCCCGCCCTGCCGTGCAGCGGAAGAGGGTCATAGACCGGCGCGTACATGCCCTCCGGCACGTCGCGTTCGACGACCGGGACACCGGCCGGCACGTAGACGACCGCGCAACGCTCCGGCACGATCTCCGGCTCGGCGAAGAACACCAGGCCGCCGTCCGGTGGGAGGTTCAGGTCGTGGCTCTCCGCGGGAATCGCGGCGAGGTCGACGGTGGCGACACAGGCCGTGCCGCGCGGCCATTCCACTCCCTCCGGCAGCGCCGGCCTGCCACCGAACCGGCCGGCCACCGGGCCGTCGCCCGTGCGGGACATCTCGAACCGGGGACGCGCCAGGCGCAGCCACCACTCGATGGCCTCGTCCGGCAGCCCCTTGTCAGCCGCCGCCGCACGAAACTCCTGCCGTAGCTCCATGGCGGAGCATTCTGCAGGATGCCGGCGACGGGCACGCGCCTTTCCCGCGAAGCCGGTCGCCCCCGTTTCAGCGCGGATCGACCAGGAGCTCGAACCCGGTTGGGGTGAGGGTGGCCCGGGCGTCGGTCCGCACTTCACCGTCGGTGCGGAACCTCAGCCGTTGCAGGAGGACCGCGAGCATCGTGATCACCTCGGTGCGGGCGAAGCGCGCTCCCAGGCACCGTCGCGGGCCCGCGCCGAATGGCACGTACGCGCCCGGCGGCGGGGAGAAATGCTCCCACCTCCGGATATCGAACCGCTCCGGATCGGGATAGCACTCGGCGACCCGGTGCGTGACCCAGAAGGGGATGACGACGCGCGAACCCGGCGGCAACGTCCAGGAGCCGCAGGCGGCGCCCTCCCCCACCACCCGCTCCACGACCCAGCTCGCCGGCCACAGCCGCAGTGTCTCGTCGACGACCCAGCCGAGCTCCGGCGGCTCCGGCGCGGAGCCGCGCCACCGGTCCGCCGCGGCTCTCGCCGTCTCCTGCTGCTCCCGGTGACGCGCCAACTCGACGAGCGCCCACGCCGTCGCCGCCGCCGGAATCCCGTGCGCGGCCAGGAGTATCGAGGTCAGTGCGTCGACCACGGCGGCGTCGTCGAGACCACCGCGGTACAGCACGTCGACGAGCCCGCCTTCACCGCCGCTCTTCGCCGCGGCCAGCAGGGCGGCGTGCATCTTCGTGATCCGCCTGCTCGCGCGCCACTCCCGATGCTGGATGAGCTTCACCCAGGCCGGGAACTCGTACGGGCTCGCGATGATCGGGAAGAGGGCGTCCAGCATCGCCTGTGCCGTCTCCGGGACCGCGGAGGCGTCCCGGGTTCCGAAGCAGAACCGGGCGACCGACTCCGAGGTGACCTTCGCGAGGGTCGCCATCAGATCGTCGACGCGGCGCCGCTGCAGCAATCGCTCCGACAGCTCCCCGGCCGTCCCGGCCAGCCAGCGTGCGTGATCTTCGAGCATTTCGGCGGTCATGCCGACGATGGCCGTCCTCCGGGTGGACATCCACTCGCCGAGCTGCGCGGAACCCGGTGTCGCCGTGGACTTCCTTCGCCGCAGGTCGCGATCCAAGAAGTACGTCCGGTTGGTGTTCCGGAGTACGGCGTGCACCTCCTCAGGCCCCGTCACCAGGATGGCGCCCGGCCAGAGGCGCACCACCGGCCCGTACCGGCGCGCCGCCGCATAGAAGAACCCGAGCCGATCATCCTTGTAAGAATGCACCGCGCTGGCGCGGTCGAGGTCAAGGGCGGGCATCTCGTCGATATTCCGCGTGGTTCTGCTGACGTCGGCAGTCATTGATCAACCAGTTTCCCAGCGCGCCCGCTGATTGCCGGATCGGCGCCTCCCGCTGGGAGCAGGAGAGCGGGAGACGCCGGGCACTCGGCCTAATGCCAGATGTAACTGGCGGGGTGCTCCTTGATTCCCACCATGCGCGCGAGCTTGAGAATCACACGACTGAGCGGGGACGCCTGCTTGGCCATTGCACACCTCCCTCCGCCTGGAGCGGGACACAAATCACGGTAATATGCAGTCAAATACCCGTCAATCTTCGCTCAGCGAAATAGGCATGCCTACATCCGCCGGCTCGTACGGCCGTCGTTCGAGGTCGCGCACAGAGCATCGTCGACCAGCGTGCTCTCGGCCGCTTCGATGCGGAGGACGTGGTCCGCCGATTCGGCGTTCGCGCCCGACAGGGAGACCGTGACGCCATGCCGGCCGTCGGCGGTGACGCCGGTGGCGGTGATCCAACCGGAGTCGCCGCCTTCGTGGCCCCAGTACGTGCCGCCGCACGACAGCGGGCGTGAGAAGATCCCCAGCCCGTCGCGGGCGCCCGGCATGAGCGGTTCGAACTTCTCGCCCACGGGAACGGCCTGCTTCATCTGCGCCAGTTGCGCCGGGGGCAGGAGGCGACCGCCCAGCAGGACGCGGAAGAACCGGTCGAGATCGGCGGTGGTGGAGACGAGCCCGGCCTCTCCGTTGCCGACCAGGCCGACCTGCTCGGTGACGTCCACGAGCGGTCCACCGCTCTCGAACCGCTGGTAGGTCTCGGCGTGGGGCCGGGGCAGCGTGGGTGACGTGCCCGGCCAGAACGTGTGACGGAGACCGAGCGGCCGGACGATCCGGTCCCGTACCTCCTCATGCCAAGGGTGCCCGGTGACCCGCTGGATGACCATGCCGAGCAGGACGTACCCGGTGTTGGAGTAACTCCAGTCCGTCCCGGGCTGGAAGTCCGGCCGGTGGCGCATCGCCCGCGCGACGATCTGCTCGGCGGTGTAGGTGTCGTACCGGTGCTGGTAGAAGTCCTCCGCCGAGGTGTAGTCGGGATAGTCGTCGTGGATGCCGCTGGTGTGCTGGAGCAGGTTACGGATGGTGATCGCGCGGCCGTCGTTGCCGTTTCCGGACACCACGCCGGGCAGCCATCGCTCCACCGTGTCATCCAGGGAGAGCCTGCCGTCGCCGGCCAGTTGCAGGATCACGGTGGCGACGAACGTCTTGGTGACGCTGGCGATCCGGAGGTAGCCGTCCGGGGAGACCGGCCGCCGGGTCGTCAGGTCGGCGACGCCGCTGGTGGCGGTCACGTTCCGGCCGTCCGGGGTGACCAGGCGCGCCTGCACCCCCGTCACGCCGAGTGCGGTGATCGCGTCGGCGTCGCGCCGTAGCTCGATCCGGTCGCCGTGCCGTGGGGCGGCGCTCGCGCCGGGTGTCCAACCGGTGGAGAGGGTTCCGGCCACGATGGCGGCCAGCGCCAGGTTCCGCCGGGTGGATCGGCCGCGCCGCCGCGGTGAGTGAATCGCTGAACTCGTCATGGGCGTCGACGCTAGGTCTGGCCGGGGGAAGCGGACGATACAGCGCTCCAGTGGGAAAAAGGGGTAGTGGGCTGTAGTGCCGGGCCCGCTCGCCGTGACTCAGACTGTGCGGATGAACTCCCCCGGGGCCGGCCGTCTTCCGGCGATGTGGCGCGGTCTGGCCTATCTGCTGGTGAGCCTGCTCACCGCCGCGGTCGCCCTGCTCGCGACGCCCGTACTCATCGTCCCGGCGGTGGCCCGCGCCTGGGCGTCCTGGCATCGTCGCCGCGCCGACCGGCTGCTGGGCCGTCCGCGTTCCGGGCCCGTCCGTGCCGGTGCGTGGCGGGTTCTCGGGTGGCTGGGCACGTACATCGTGACCGGTCTGGCGTTCGGGCTCGTGGCGGTGGTGTGCGCGGGCAACGCCGTGGCCACGGCCGTCACGGTCCCCTTGTGGTGGGCGTTGCCGGCCGGCACCCGCGCGGGCGGCTTCGCCGCCGGTGTTCCCCTGACCGGGTGGGGAACGGCGTTGACCCTGGGGACCGGGCAGTTCGTCATCTTCTCGGCCCTGACGTACGGGCTGGTTCCCCCGCTGGCGCGCCTGCACGCCCGGATCACCGTCGCGCTGCTGTCCCCCTCGGCCGCGGACCGGTTGGCGCAGCGGGTGGAGACGCTGACCGAGACGCGGGCCGGCGCCATGAACGCCCACGGCGCGGAACTCCGCCGGATCGAACGCGACCTGCACGACGGCACCCAGGCACGGCTGGTGGCCATCGCGATGCGGCTGGGCGCCGCCCGTGAGTCGCTGGGCGAGGACCCCGAACTGGTGGGCAGGCTCCTGCGCGAAGCGCATGAGAACACCGAGGAGGCCATGGCGGAGTTGCGCGAGGTGATCCGGACGATCTACCCGCCGATCCTCGCCGATCGTGGACTCGTCGGAGCACTGACCGCCCTGGGCACCCGATCGGCGATCGACACGACCCTCGACATCGGCGACCTCGGCACGATCCCCGCCGCGGTCGAGGCCGTGGCCTACTTCACGATCGCCGAGGCGCTCACCAACGCCGCCAAGCACAGCCAGGCCGCCCGGACCACCGTCCGCGTCGTACGCTCCGGCGACCGGCTGTCGATCGGGGTCGGCGACGACGGGATCGGCGGCGCCGACGAGACGCTGGGCACCGGCCTCGCCGGGATCCGCCACCGCGTTCTGGCGCTCGACGGCACCGTGCGCGTTCACAGCCCCGCCGGCGGCCCGACCACGATCACTGTGAGCCTGCCGTGCGGGTCGTGATCGCCGAGGACAACGTCCTGCTCTCCAGTGGGCTGGAACTCCTGCTGACCGCCAGGGGCTTCGACGTCGCCGCGATCACCCAGGACGCCCCGGCCTTCATCGCCGCCGTCGCCGAACACCGGCCCGACGTCACCATCGTCGACGTACGGCTGCCGCCGACCTTCCGCGACGAGGGCATCCACGCCGCCCTCCACGCCCGGCGCCGGTACCCCGGCCTGCCGGTGCTCGTCCTCTCCCAGTACGTCGAGCAGCAGTACGCGGGCGAGCTGATCTCCGACAGGCGCGGCGGCGTCGGCTACCTCCTCAAGGACCGGGTGAGCCGGGTGAGCGAGTTCGTCGACGCCCTGCGGCGGGTCGCCGACGGCGGCACGGTCATGGACCCCGAAGTGATCGCGCAGCTCCTCACCCGGCACGCCCACGACCCGATCGCCGACCTCACACCGCGCGAACGCGAAGTGCTCGCCCTGATGGCCGAAGGAAAGGACAACGCCACCATCGCGGCCCGGCTCGTCATCACCGAGAACGCCGTCCACAAGCACATCGGCAACATCTTCGCCAAGCTCGGCCTCTCGCCGGCCGACAGCGGCCACCGCCGCGTCCTCGCCGTCCTCACCTATCTCAGCCGCCAATGAGCCCCGGCACCGGTCGGAACTCGGACGACCTCGGCGTCGGCGTACGAGGCCGGGAGAAGGTACGGCGGGCCGCACCGGAGTCGCGGAGCGGCCCGCCGCGGCGGCGCTGTCAGCGCGGCGCGGCGAGATATCCCGCGAGGTGGTCGATGACCTCGCGGGCGTCGTCCTCGATGCCGTAGATGAAGGTGGACTTGCGCCGTCGCAGCACGGGCAGGCCCAGCGCGTACAGTCCCGGGCCGTCGACCACGCCGCCCTCGTGGCGCAGCCGGCCCTTCTCGTCGAGCACGGGCACGTCGAACCATCGGTAGTCGGGCCGGAAACCGGTCGCCCACACGATCGTGGTGATCTCGCCGCTGCGCAGGTCGAGTTGCAGCCGTGTGGAGGCGGGCACCCGCGTGGGCGGGAGACGCTCGGGCGGAGCGACGTCCGCGTCCAGCCCATTCTCCCGCGCCCACGTGTCGAAGGTGTCGAGCAGGCGTTCCAGTTTGAGGTCCGCGAGCGAGAAGACGTTGCGCAGGCCGCCGGAGAACAGCGCGCGGCCGTCGCGTACGGCCGCCCAGCGCCCCACCGGCTCGACGCCCAGCGCGGTGAGCGCGTTGATGTCGAGCGTCGTCCGCTCAGGGGTGCCGACGAGCTGGGGAGACGGGAGCCGCCGGGCCCGCTCGAGGTCGTCGACCTCGCCGTACCGCTGGTCCCACAGACCGGAGGCGTCCATCCACCACAGCACGTCGCGGCCGCGGTACGTCCGCGGCATCCGTACCTGCTCCCCCACCGCGATGGTCACCGGCCGGCCCGACCGGCGCAGCTCCGCCGCCAACTGCACGCCGGTCGCCGACGCCCCCACGACGAGCACGCCGCCGTCGGGCAGCCCGGCGGGGCCGCGGTAGTCGAACGGCGTCAGCTGCCGGACGGACGCCGGTACGGCGGCTGCGAGCTGCGGCACCGTCGGCCGGTTGCAGGCGCCGCTCGCGATGACGACCGTCCGGCAGCGGATCTCGCCGTGGTCGGTCGTCACGTGGTAGCCGTCGTCGGCGCGCCGTAGCGACGTGACGTTCGTCCCGGTCCGGACGGGAGCGTCCGCGACCTTCGCGAACCGTTCGATGAACTCGGTGACATCATCCATCGTCATATAGCCGTCGGGGTCCGGGCCTTCGTAGTGGTGGCCCGGCAGGCGGCTCTGCCAGTTGGGCGTGAGAAGCCGCAGAGAGTCCCAGCGTTCGTGCCGCCAGGAGTTCGCGACCTCGCCGCGCTCCAGCACGACGTGGTCGATCGACCTTTCGCCGAGGAAGTGGCTCGCGGCGAGGCCCGCGTGCCCCGCGCCGATGACGACGGTTGTGACGCGTTCGATGGTGGGACCCCTCAGGCGACGTCGACGGTGACGTCCGTGGGGTTCGTCAGAGCGTCGAACACGGCGGAGCGCTTCTGGGACTGGGCCACCAGCGCTTCGATCTCCTGCCGCGAGGCGTCCGCGTCGATGGTGAACGTCACCTTGACGTCGGTGAAGCCGTTGCGGACGTCGCTGTCGGCGCCGAGGATCCCGCGGATGTCGTGCCTGCCCTCGACCGTCGACTCGACCGAGCGGAGCTGGATGCCACGGTTCTGCGCGACGGACGCCACGCCCGCCGTCAGGCAGGCCGCCAGGCCGACGAGGAGGTACTCGATCGGCGTGATGCCGTTGTCCTCGGCCGCGAAGACCGCGGGGTGGTCGGCCTCGAACACCGACTCGGTCTTGTGGCTCTGTTCCTGTCCGAGACCGAAGAAGTCGCGGACCGTCGTGGTGCTGTGGACGCCGTCCTGCCACTTGGAGGAGGCCCGCCAGGTGAACTGGGCGGCCTCGGGAGCTCCCTTCAGCGCGTCGCGCGCCTCGAGCAGCGCCTGCACGTTGACTCCGTTAGCGACCGTGGTCATGTCGGATGATGCCCTCTCGTCGAATTGCTCACATTCCCGATGGGTTCGCTTGACAATACACCGACAGTGACGGGCACCATAGCCCCTGTGACGAATTCGGTTTCCACGCTCGCGGCGGGGTCGGCCGGCACGGTCGAGACGCGGTATCTCGACCTGCCGGAGCCGGTGCGACTCGACTGCGGGCGGGAGCTGCACCCGGTCCGCGTGGCGTACGAGACCTACGGCGTCCTGTCCCCCCGGCGCGACAACGTCATCCTGGTGTGCCACGCGCTCAGCGGTGACGCCCACGCGGCGGGTTTCGCGAAGGCGCCGCCCGAGGAGAGCACACGCGACGGGTTCGGAGCCGAGGATCGCGACGGGCCGGCCGTGAAGGGGCTCGGCTGGTGGGACGGGATGATCGGCCCCGGCAAGGCGTTCGACACCGACCGCTTCTTCGTCGTCGCCACGAACCTGCTCGGCGGATGCAGCGGGACGACGGGGCCGTCGTCCGTGGACCCGGCGACGGGCCGGCCGTACGGGCCGGACTTCCCCGTGATCACCGTCGCGGACATGGTGCGCACCCAGCGCGCGTTCCTCGACGCGCTCGGCATCGAGCGGCTCGCGGCGGTGGCCGGCGGCTCTCTCGGCGGCATGCAGGCCCTCGAATGGGCGATCCTGTTCCCCGACCAGGTCGACGCCGTCGTGGTGATCGCCAGCACGCACGCGCTCCACCCGCAGGGCGTCGCCTGGAACGCGATCGCGCGCGAGGCGATCATGCGCGATCCGGCCTGGCAGGGCGGCCGGTACCACGGAACGGGCCGCGCGCCCGACGCCGGCATGGGCGTGGCGCGGATGGTCGGCCACGTGACGTACCTGTCCGCACCGGCGCTGGAGGACAAGTTCGGCCGCCGGCTGCAGTTCGCCGACGACATCCGCTACACGATCACGGACGCGGAGTTCGCGGTCGAGAGCTACCTGCGCCACCAGGCCGGCTCGTTCGTCAAGCGCTTCGACGCCAACACCTACCTCTACACCTCGCGCGCGCTGACCTACTTCGACCTCGCGCGCCAGTACGGCGGCGGATCGCTCGAGCGGGCGCTCCAGTGCGTCTCGGCACGGACGCTGCTGATCGCGTTCAGCTCCGACTGGCTGTACCCGCCGTCCGCGTCGAGGGAGATCGAGGAGACGCTCCTGGCCCTCGGCAAGCCGGTCGAGTGCCACGTGATCGACGCACCGTACGGCCACGACTGCTTCCTCCTGGAAGAGGCGCGGCAGACACCCATCATCCGCCGGTTCCTGAGTGACCACCGTCCGGTCCACGGCGGGGCCGGATGACGTCGAGGAAGAGACCTTCGTGACCGACAGCCCTCCCCGCACCGAAGAGGCCCGCGCGTTCGGGTTCGAGACACGGCAGCTGCACGCCGGGCAACGGCCCGACCCGAACACGGGCGCGCGTGCGGTGCCGATCTTCCAGACGTCCAGCTACGTGTTCGAGGATCCCGAGTCCGCGGCGGCGTACTTCAACCTGCAGGAGTACGGGAACACCTACTCGCGCATCATGAACCCGACCGTCGCGGTTTTCGAGGAGCGCGTGGCCAACCTCGAAGGCGGCTGCGGCGCGGTGGCGTTCGCCAGCGGCATCGCCGCGCAGGCGGCCGCGCTCTTCACGCTGCTCCAGCCGGGCGACCACGTCGTCTCGTCGTCGGCGCTCTACGGCGGCACGGTGAACCAGCTCAAGCACCTGCTGCGCAAGATGAGCGTGGAGCTGACGTGGGTCGATCCCGACGACCCGGACGCCTGGCGGCAGGCGGTCCGCCCGAACACGAAGGCGTTCTTCGGCGAGACCATCGGCAACCCCGCCGGGAACGTGCTCGACATCGAGGCCGTGGCGGCCGTCGCACACGAGCACGACCTGCCGCTCATCGTGGACAACACGTTCGCGACGCCGTATTTGTGCCGACCGATCGAATGGGGCACCGACATCGTGATCCACTCGGCGACCAAGTTCATCGGCGGGCACGGCACGAGCATCGGCGGCGTCGTCGTCGAGGCCGGCACGTTCGACTGGTCCAACGGCCGGTTCCCTGTCGTCGCGGACCCGTCACCGGCCTACCACGGCCTGCGGTTCCACGAGACGTTCGGGACGTACGGCTATCTGATGAAGCTCCGGGCCGAGACCCTGCGCGATCTCGGTGCGGCCCTCTCACCGTTCAACGCCTTCCTGTTCCTGCAGGGCCTCGAGACGCTGTCGCTGCGGATGGACCGCCACGTCGAGAACGCCCGGGCGGTCGCGGCGTTCCTGGAGTCGCACGAACTGGCGTCGAACGTGACGTATCCCGGCCTGCCGGCGAGCCGGTACCGGCCGCTCGTGGACAAGTACCTGCCGCGCGGCGCCGGCGCGGTCTTCTCGTTCGACTGCTCCGGCGGCCGGGCCGGCGGGACGGCCCTCATCCGCGGCCTGACACTCTGGTCCCACCTGGCGAACGTCGGCGACGCCAAGAGCCTGGTCATCCATCCCGCCAGCACGACGCACCGGCAACTCGGCGACGACGAGTTGCGCGCCGCCGGCGTCGGGCCGGGCACGGTACGCCTGTCGGTCGGCACCGAAACCGTCGACGATCTGATCTGGGACCTGGAGCAGGGCTTCGCGCATGTCGCCGCGGCGGCGGAGAAGGAGACCACGGCATGATCGAGCTCGCGCGGTACCAGGACGCCTCGGCGATCCAGCGCGTCCTCCACACGGCCAGGACGGTCGCCATCGTGGGGCTCTCTGGCAACGAGCTGCGGGCCAGCTACTTCGTCGGCTACTACCTCAAGCGGCACGGCTACCGGGTGATCCCCGTCAATCCCCGCGAGACGCGGATCCTCGGCGAGACGTGCTATCCGAGCCTGTCCGACGTGCCCGAGCCGGTGGACGTCGTGAACGTCTTCCGCGCTCCGGACGCACTGCCGGGGATCGCGCGGGAGGCCGTGGCGATCGGCGCCGACGCCCTGTGGTGCCAGTTCGGCGTCATCAACGAGGAGGGCGCGCGGATCGCCGAGGACGGCGGCCTCACCGTCGTCGTGGACCGCTGTATCAAGATCGAGCACGCGCGCTACGTCGGGCGGATGCACTGGCTCGGCTTCAACACCCAGCGCATCACCTCGGTCCGGACGGGTCTCCAGTAGCCGACCGATCTCCCGCGGCATGCCGGCCGGGGCGCGGTGTGGGGCGGATCTTCCGTGTTCTCGACCGCTCGCAGTCGGCCGAGCACCCGCTCGACGAGATGTTGGAAGGCGCCGGTCGCTCCTGGACGTACGTCTGGGTGCTCCCGAGCGCCCCGTCGGCGACCTTCAGATCGAACATGAGCTTACGGGCGTCGTGCACGAACGGCCGTCGACCTGCGCGCGGCAGATCATGATCCGCTGTACGCGTTCTGCACCGCCTCGAACGCCGCGTGCACGGCGGCCGTTTCCGCGTCGGTGAGATCCATCGGCCGATGAGCGAAGGCGTTGCCCGTGACGTGGGTTTCCAGCCCCATCGCCTCGATGGTCGAGGTGAGCGCACCGACGGCGCGGAGCAGGAGGGAGATCGACTGTGTCGCCTGATCGACGTCCTGGTGAGCGTCGAACCCCTCGACCAGTCTCCTCAAGCCTCGCAGCAGATCGTCATCATGCCCGGGCATGCCGGTCGTACGGTGCTCCGAAGCCGGGGAGTCGTCCTGGAAGGGCGATCGATGGCGGAAACGGCCATGGAGCGGCTCGCCCAGCGTGTCCAGGATGTCGTAGAGCCCGCCGTAGGCCCAGTCGATCCGCCAGCCCGGCCAGGTCTGGGCCATGACCGCCAGCACCGCCGCGCGGTAGGCGACATCCTCATAGCAGTGCGAGTACCAGAGCAGGCGATGCTCGTCGTGGTCGATCAGTGCGGCCGCCTCGCAGTCCATCTCGTCCAGCCACCGGTCTTCGGTCCGCTGCCCCTGAGCGAACCGGGTGGCCGCCTCCGGGCCGGCGAGCAGATCCAGCTCCATGGCATCCCCGCCCCACTGCGTGTAGCGACGCTCCCACGAACCACCGGCCTTCACGACGTAATGCGCACGAGAACCCATGAACTCAATGTAATCATATGATTACTCCGTGTGCAGCCATAGTGTTCACTCTCGCCATCACGCCGCCGGCGACAACGGAACGATCCCGTCGAACCAGGCAGCCAACGTCCCCTCTGGCCACCACATCGAACACACGCTGAGTAGCGATTCGATCGCTCTGCGCAGGGGGATGGTTGATCGCAAGCCTGATGAGAGGAACCGCCATGACCGCCTTGTTCGACCTGGACCGGCTGCTCAGTACCGACTCCGCCGGACCGGTCGCGCGGCGCCTGCCGCCCGCGGAGCTCGCCCGGCTGGCCACCGCCGTGCGCGAAGCCGCCGACGCCGAGCGCCTCGTGAAGACCGAGAACGGCCGGACCGCGCCGTACCCGATGCTGGCGAGCCTCGTGCAGCTCACCGCCGACGCGGAGCGGCACCTCGCCCGGCACGTGCCGCTGGTCGTGTCTGCGTGGCGGAAGGTGCTGCTCGCGCACCGCACGGACGCGCGCGTGCGGGACTTCCTCGCCGTGCCCGCCGCGCTCCGCGAGTGGGTGGACGCCGCGCCGATCGGGGACTACCGCGTGGACTTCTGCCGCTTCGACCTGGTCGGCGGCGACGTGGAGACCGCGCGGGTGGTGGAGTTCAACGCGAACTGCCCCGGTGGCGTGCTGTTCACCAGCGCGTACGCGGCGCTGTGGCGGGACGTGCCGGCGGTACGGGAGGTGCTGGAGGAGTGGGGCGTGGCCCGCACCCGGCTCGACGACCGCCATTGGTTCCCGGAGTTCCTGCGCACCGCCGTCGGACCGGAGTGCGCCGACGGGCCCTTCGGCATCTTTCACAAGACCGGCGGCAACGTCCTCGAACTGGACAAGATGACCGACCTGCTCGCCGAGACCGGGCACAGCGCGGTCTGCGTCGACCCGGGCTCGGAGGACTGGCTCGCCCGCGACCTGCGCGCGGGCTACCTCAAGTACGGCGTGCAGCCGGTGCTGGCCGACATCGCGCGCTGGCCCGCGTTCCTCGACCGGATCTCGTCGGGCAAGCTCCGAATCGCCAACCCGCTGGCGGGCCGCTGGATCGGCGACAACAAACTGTGCCTCGCGCTGCTGTCCGACCCGCGCTTCGCCGGAATGTTCACGGCCGCCGAGCGGGAGGCGATCGAGCGACTGATCCCGTACAGCCGGAAGGTCGGCGACGGCGTCGAACCCGCCGACCTGCTCGCCGACCGCGCCGGGTGGGTCGTGAAGGGTCCGTATGACACGCGTGGCAACAGCGTCTACGTGGGCTCCGAGCAGGACGAGGACCGGTGGCGGGCCGTCGTGCGCCGGGCCGCCGAGGACGGCTGGCTGGCGCAGCGTGCGGTGCCGGCGTACCGGCGGGACTGGCAGGGCACACCGTGCTACCAGGACCTGTCGATCGTGCTGCTCGACGGCGCGTGGGCCGGGTACACGTCCCGGATCAGCGAGTCCCTGCGCGTCAACGTCGCGCAGGGCGGCGGGCGGCAGGTCGTCTTCGGCCACCGTGACACCGACTGGGGCACCGGTGAGCGACCGCCGATCGCGTGACGCGCGCGCCCGTCTCCGGCGCGAACGCGAGGACGCGTCGTCCGTACGCGGCTGCGCCGGCTCGTGGGGGGGTACGCGCGTGACCAGGACACAGGCGAAGCGGCAGTCGCTGTGGTGGCACCGGGACTTCCTCCTGCTGTGGGGCGGCCAGACGGTCAGTGACGTCGGCTCGGCGGTCACGGTCTTGGCGTTGCCGCTGATCGCGGTGTCCGTGCTCGGCGCGTCGACGTTCGAGGTCGGCGTGCTATCGGCGTCGGGCACGGTGGCGTACCTGCTCGTGGCCCTGCCCGCGGGCGCGCTCGTGGACCGGACCGTCAAGCACCGCCTGATGATCTGGAGCAACGCGGGTCGCGCGGTGGTGCTCGCCGGGCTGCCCTTCGCGGCGATCCTCGGCCATCTGAGTATGGCGCAGCTCTACGTGACCGCGCTGGTCGCGGGCATCCTGACGGCCGTATTCGAGATCGCCTACCAGAGCTACCTACCGATCCTGTTACGGCGAGATCAGCTCGTCGAAGGCAACGGCAAGATCGGCATCACGAACTCGCTGTCAGAGGTCATCGGCCCGAGCCTCGCGGGCGGCCTGGTGTCACTGCTGGGCTCGGCGGCGTATGCGGTGACAGCCGACTGCCTGTCATTCGGGGTCAGCATCGTGTCACTGATGTCGATCCGCGCCCCGGACCCGCCGCCGCGCGCCGGCGGGTCACGCAAGACGGTCCGCAAGCAGATCGCGGAGGGCCTCCGCTACGTGGCGCGGCACAGCGTCTTGCGGCGCGTGGTCGCCTGCGCCACCATGTCGAGCCTGTTCAACATGACGCTGATGACCGTACTGGTGGTGTTCCTCGCACGCACGCTGCACGCGCACGCCGGGACCATCGGCCTCGTACTCGGCCTCGGCAGCGCCGGCGGTGTCGTCGGCGCCGTCACCGTCGGGCCGCTTTCGCAGCTGATCGGCTCCGCGAGGATGTTCTGGGCGGGCAAGCTGTTCCTCGGCGGCTTCGCGCTGCTGATCCCGTTCGCCGGCCCCCGCTGGGGCATGGTGCTCGTGTCGGCCGGACTGTGCGCGACGACCGCCGGCGTCGTGATGTTCAACGTCTCCCAGGTCAGCTACCGGCAGGCCGTATGCCCTCCGGAACTGCTCGGGCGCATGAACGCCACCATGCGCTGGGCGATCCGGGGCGCCAAGCCGATCGGCGGCCTGCTCGGCGGCGTGCTCGGTGACTGGATCGGCCTGCGAGAGACGCTGTTCATGGCAGCACTCGGCTCATGGCTGGCGGTGCTGTTCATCGTGCTCTCCCCGATCCGTCACCTACGCGACATCCCGGTGCACGAGGCGTACGCGGAGAAGGCACCGGAACCCGCGGCGCCATGAAGTCCGGCGCGATGCGGGTGCCGGATCTCGCCAACGCGCGGCCACGGGACTGTCGGTGGGGGTCGGTACGTTCGGCGGCATGTTCCGACAGGGAGACCTTCTCATCGTGCCCGTGCCCGACGAGGCCGTTCCCGCCGAGGCGCAGGCGCTGCCGCCGGCGGAGCGCGACGGTCGCGGGCGGCTGGTTCTCGCGCTCGGCGAGGTGACCGGGCACGCGCATGCGATCGTCGCGCCCGGCGCGCTGCTGCGCGACCCCGACCCGATGCGCCCCGACTATCTGCACCTGCCGTCCGGGGGCCGGCTCGTCCACGAGGAGCATGCGGCGATCGCGCTGCCCAAGGGCTGGTTCCGGGTCGTCCGCCAGCGCGAGTACATACCCGGCGCCGTGCGGCCCGTCGCCGACTGAGCACGTCAGGAAGGTTTCCATGAACACACTGATGACGCAGGACTGGCGGTCGGTGGCCTTCGCCACCGGTCCGGCCGATCGGGAGCGCGCCGAGGCGGGCATCCGCGCGGCGTACGCCGCGGCCGGGCTGACCGGTCCGGAGCGCTTCGTCTGGGCGCCGTCGCCCGCCTTCGGCGCGGTCGCGGCCGTGCTGCTGGACGATCCGGGGCATGCGGAGAGATTGCGGCAGGGCGGGCTGGGCGATCAGGTGGATCGGGTCGGTGCCGCATTGGGCACCGCGGATGCCGGGCGTTCGGTGCGTGACGCCGTGCGCACCCGGCCGTGGGAGGCGGCACGGACCGCGGCCCGTGCCGGGCTGAGCGCGCAGGAGTGGTCGGCGGCGTGGGCGCGCACCGGCGGTGACCTCTGGCGGCAGGTCGACGGGCTGGTCGTCCGGATCCGCCGGGGACTCGGCGAGCTGGCAGCCGGCGAGGCCGAGGCGCTGCTGCGGGAGGCGACCCTCGACGCGGTGCTCGGGCAGCATGACGCGCCGTGGCTGGCGCTGTTCGACGCGGTCGGCGGGCTGGCGGATCTGACGGGGCTGGCCGAGACGGCGCAGGCAGCCGGCTGGTGGTGGCCGTACGAAGGGCTCGCGATCGTATGCGACCGTCCGTCGGAGCTCCATCGCGACGAGCCGGGCCGGCTGCACCGGGGCGACGGTCCCGCGCTGAGCTATCCGGACGGTTTCGCGCTGCACGCCTGGCGCGGCATGCCGATCCCCGCCGACTTCATCGGCACCCTCACGGGGCTGACGGCGGAGCGGATCGCGGCGGAGGAGAACGCCGAGCTGCGCCGGGTGATGCTGGAGAACTTCGGGTACGACCGCTACCTCGCGGAGACCGGCGCGCGGCCGGTCCACCGCGACGAGACCGGTGTGCTCTGGCGGATCGACCTGCCCGGCGACGAGCCCGTCGCCATGGTGGAGGTCGTCAACTCGACCCCGGAGCCGGACGGCACGAGCCGTACGTACTACCTGCGGGTTCCGCCGGGCACCCGCACCGCGCGGGAGGGCGTGGCCTGGACGTTCGGCCTCACCGAGCAGGACTACCAGCCGGTCAGGCAGACGTGAGCGGCGCCGCACCCGTGCGGTGCGGCGCCCACCACGGGCCGGCCGGGATCCGCTCGAGGACACCGCCGGCGAAGACGTCGTCCAGGCCGAGCGGCTCGAGGTGGACGTAGCCGATGTGGCAGTCGCAGACCGCGAGTGGGCAGGGCCGGGGACGCAACGCGGCACGGAACGAGCCGTCGTAGAGGTTGCCGAGGACCTCCGGGACGAAGTGGCAGCGGCGCACCATCCCGTCGCCGTCGACGGAGATGACGCTGTCCCCGGTCCGGCAGGGCAGGCCACGGCTGGCGTGCGGGTGCCGGCTGTAGCCGAACAGCGGGTCGATGGCGGTCCACTCGGCGGCCTCGGCGTCGGAGTAGGCATGTCCCTCGGCGGCGTTGACCCACAGGTAGGTCTCCGCCGGCAGGTCGGCCCGGAGCCGGCGGGCGTGCGGTAGGTGGTCGGGCAGCCCGACGACGCCCACGCTGTGCCGTACGCCTCGCTCGGTGAGTTCGCGGCATCTGCCGAGGAAGCGCTCGTACCGCACCTGCCCGGGATGGTACGTCGCCCACAGCGCGAGCGTGGACGGGTCCGCGTCGGCGGTCCAGTCCAGGCGGGCGCTGAGATTGGTCTGGATGGCGACGCGCTCCACGTGCGGCAGGTGGCTGAGCCCGGTCAGTGCCCGGCGGTACCAGGACCGGACGAGTCCCTCGCCCCAGGGCGTGAACAGGACCGAGACGCCGTGGGACTGCGCCGCCACCCAGGCGGTGAAGCGTTCGAGGGCGGCGCGGTCGGCGCGCAGCTGTTCCGGCGTGTCGCGCCGCTTGGCGAACGGGCAGTACGGGCAGTCGTAGTCGCAGCTGGCGAGGGGGCCGCGGTACAGGATCGTCAGGTGGTCCATCAGCGCGCCTCGTAGGTGTCCATGAGCGTCCGCACCCTCGGTGAGAACAGCGCCGGGCCGATCGCGTCGGAGTAGGCCAGGCCGTCCGGGGTGAGCCGGATGACGTCGGTCCGGTCGTCGAGCCGGCCCCGGTCCGCCAGGGCCGTCAGTTCGGCGGCGAAGTCGGCGGCCGGGTCCGTGCCGAACCGCCGCCGGTAGTCCGCCCGCCGCAGACCGGACGCCTGCAGCAGGGACTGGAGGAGGTGACGGCGGCGCCGCTCGTCGTCGTCCAGCGCGAAGCCGACGCGCGCGTCTCCGAACTCGCGGGCCCGTACGTACTCGTCGATGATGCCGCGCACGGCGCTCGTCCCGACGGCGTACTCGAAGGAGTAGTGCAGACCCGTCGTGTAGGACCGGGCGCCGCAGCCCAGGCCGACCATGCCGTCGGTCTGGCAGCAGTACGTGGTGCCGCCGTCACTCGTGCCGGCGGACGGCCGCCGGAACATGCGCATCGACACCTGCTCATAGCCGAGCCCGAGCAGGTGGTCGCGGCCGACGCGGTAGAGCTCCAGCCGCTGGTCGTCCCAGCTCCTGCCCTGCCGGCCGAGTCCGGTGAGCGGACGGACGTACAGCGGGTAGAGGTACAGCTCCTCGGGCTCCCAGGACAGCGCCGTGTCGAGAGAGTAGAGCCAGGACTCGGGGGTCTGGCCGTCGATGCCGTAGATCAGGTCGATGTTGAGCGTGTCGAAGCCGGCGGCGCGGATGCGGTCCAGCGCGGACTCGACCTCGGCGCGCTTCTGCGGGCGTACGGCGGCGCGCGCCTCGGCGTCGACGAAGCTCTGCACTCCGATCGAGACGCGGGTGGCCCCGCGTTCGGCGAGGACCGTCAGCCGGTCGGCGGTCGCGGTCGCCGGTGACGTCTCGACGCTGAGCGGGATCCGCGTGAGATCCGCGAAGCGCCCGGCGAGGTCGCAGAGGCGTTCCAGCTCCGCCGCCGTCAGATAGGTGGGCGTGCCGCCGCCGAACGCGGCGGTGGCGAAGGACGCCTCGCCCAGAGCGTCGCGTACGGCGTCCGCCTGGCGTTCCAGCGCGTCCAGGTAGGCGGTCGTCAGCTCCTCGGGCGCGCCCGTACGGGTGAACAGGTTGCAGAAGCCGCAGCGCATCTCGCAGAACGGCACGTGCAGGTAGAGGAACAGCGCGTCGCGCCGCTCGTCCGCCCAGACGTCGGACAGCCGGGGACGCGGCGTGAGCGGCCGGTAAGCCGTCTTGTGCGGGTACGCGTAGACGTATCCCTGGTACGGGCGGGTCAGGTCCGGAGGCGCGGATGTGGTCGGCGAGGTCATGACAGCAGGAACTCCGCGTATGGCACGGTCCACACGATCTCATGGCCGAAACGGTGGCCCGTATGGCCGTCCTCGCCGTACGCGGTGCCGTGGTCGGAGCAGATGATGACGAGGCAGGGACGGCGCATCAGGCCGAAGAGGGCGCCGATGTGCCGGTCGACGTATTCGAGCGCCGCCGCGTGGGTGGCCCGCGAGTCCTGCCCACGCTCGGCGCCCGCCGCGTAGAACCAGTTCGGCTGGTGCAGCGCGGACACGTTGACCAGCATGAACAGCCGCCGGTCGGCCGGGAGGCCCGCGACCACGCGCTCGGCGCAGGCGACCTGGTGCTCCAGCGACCTCGGGTCGGTCACGCCGAACTCCGGCTCCCAGTGGCTCTCGGCGAACAGGCCGGGCAGGGCCGAGCCGAGCGGGCCGCGCTTGTTGAAGAACCCCACGCCGCCGATACAGACCGTGTGGTAGCCGACCTGGGCCAGCCCGGCCGGCAGGTCCGCGGCGTCGTACACCCACGTGCCGGGCTCCGTCGTCTCGCTGCCGGCGAAGCGAGCCGCGAAGAGCCGTGGATGCGGGCCGGGCCGGGCCGGGGTCGGCAGGAATCCCGCGAGGAAGGCCGCGTGCGCCGCGTAGGTGAAGCTGCCCGGCGTGTGCCGTCGCTCCCACCTGCCGTCCGGCAGCACCGCCGCCAGGGTGGGCGTTCGTCCGGCCGCCATCAGCTCCGCCGCGACGTCGTACCGCAACGTGTCGAGGGTGACCAGCAGCAGATCGTGGCTGCCCACGACGGCGTTCATGTCGCGCATGCCGGAGCCCTCGTGGTCAGGGCGGCGGCGACCTGGGCGGCGTAGGTGTCCAGGCCCTCGGCGGGGCCGCCCGGCAGGCCGGTCAGACCCGGCAGCAGGTCGCCGAACGCGTTGACCTCGGCCACCGCCGGACGCCGCCGGGCGGCGCCGATGAGCAGGTCGACGCCGACCATGAGGCTGCCGGGGAAGCATGCCGCCGCCTCCGCGCAGATCTCCATCGCCCGCCGCCAGCCGGACTCGCCGAGCAGCTCGCGCACCGCGCGCAGGTCCCCGCGTGCCCCGCCGAGGTGCAGGTTCGTCATCGGGTGGCGGCTGGTGCGGACGACCGCGTGCGTCGGGCTCCCCGCGACCACCACCACGCGCAGGTCGAACACGCGGCCGCCGATCGACGCCTTGGGCAGCCAGGCCTCGACGTGCAGTCCGTCCGGAGCCAGCGCGTCGACGAGCGCCGCGACCTCGCGCTCGCTCTCGTACGAGCGAACGCGCAGCGAGTTGTGGAACTCGCCGTGGGCGTCGCGGGCCGCGGAGGTGACCGCCTTGATCCGGCCGGGGGCCACCTGCAGGGCGACGATCCCGGAGGCGGACGATCCGTGCGCCGGCTTGACGAACACACGGCTCCGGCCGGCCTCCGCCATGCGGATGCGCAACTCGTCGTAACCGCGTACGGCCGGCAGCGCCGGCGGCACCGGCACGCCCGCCGCGGTGAGACGCGCGTGGCAGCGGCGCTTGTCGAACATCACCGCGATCTCGCCGGCGTCGCTCAGCATCCGCGCCTCGCCCGCGGCGGCCGTGATCCGCCGGAGTCCGGCGGTGAAGGCCGCGTACCATCGCGCGGACCCGGTGACGCGCGCCGGATCTCCCGGTCCGCGCAGCAACGCGGCGGTCCCCGCGTCCTCTCCGGGAGAGTCGATGCGCAGGAACGTGCCCGGCTCGACGTGGATCCGGCTTCCCCGCAGCACGTCGCGCCAGTCGATGACACGCGGCTCGGGCAGGCCCCGGCCGCGGCACGCGGCGGCGAACAGCGCCGCCCGCCGGCCGCCCGGAACGGCGACCACGGTGAAGGCCGCCTCCGGCGTCACTCGTCGACCGCCACGTAGCGCTCGTCGTCCTCGGCCTTCTCCTGCTCGCTCAGGTCGACCTCGACACCGGGAAGCGCGGCCCGGACCCGCTCGACCATCCGGTCGCTGAGGAAGTGATGGTGCAGGTCGAGCCGCTTCAGGTGGGTGAGCGGCTGACCGGACAACAATGCCTCCGCGCCCTCGTCCGTCAGGATGCCCATCGCCAGGCTCAGCGACTCCAGCCGGGCCACGACCGGCGCGCTCGCGACCGCCGCCGCGATCTCGTCCTGGATCTCGCTGTCCTCCAGCCCGAGACGCCGCAGCGCGGGCAGCCGCTCTCCGCTCAGGATGGGAGCGAGGTCGGCCACGTTGGCATTGCCGCCGTAGTTCTCCACGCCGAGCCAGAGGTCGAGGTGTTCGAGGTTCGGCAGGTCGCTGGCGGCCACCGCCCGCACCACGTCCGCGGGCAGGCCGCCCGACTCCATCCGCAGCACGGTCAGCGCCTCGCTCTTGATCGGGTCCATGGCGAGCCCGTTGCCGCCGCGGACCTCCAGACGCCGCAGGCCGGGGAACGCCGTGAACAGCGGCGTGATGTCGGACTGCTCGATCCAGGAGATCTCCGCCTCCTCCGCCTCGATGTCCCCGAGGAACAGCGCGCGCAGATTCGGCAGCCGGTCGGCCGCCTTGACCAGCAGATCCACCGGGTCGACCTCGCCAGAGTCGTACGAGGCGCCCCAGTAGCCGATGATCAGGCTGGTCACCTGGGCGGTGTCGACCTGCTCGAGGAAGCGCCCGAGCACCTCGTCGAACGAGGCCTCTTCGAACGCGGTGCCGATCCGCCAGGCGGCGGACGCCGCCGGCGGGAGCGGCTTCCCCGCTTCCTCGGCCAGGAGGAGATCGACGACCGGAAGGCCATCGAATTCCGAGAGATGGTCGTCTATGAACACAGCCGGAGACCTTTCCTCATGGATGACCCGACACATCTACCAGAGGGGAAAGACACTCGGCTGTCCGTTCGCGGGGAAACCGTTCGCCGCGATCCCGGGGCCAGGGTTCCTCCCGGGAACCGGTCACGTCGGTGACGGCCGAAAACGTGCCGTGCAACCTATTGCAACGATGCAGCACCGCAGGCTACCGTCTTGCAACGTTGCAGTAACGCGGTCGACCAGCCGCCGAAACCAACGTCTGCTTCGCCGGAGCGCGGAAATCCCGTCCCGGTCCGGCAGCGCGGGTCGCGAAAGGCCGCTGCGTTCTCAGGCAGCCGTATCACAGGCCCTTGAACACTCCACCGAGCTCCACGAAGTCCTGAGGTGACATGGGAATGACGCAGGGTTACGCAGGCGGCGGATTCCGTAGCGCGGGCAGGCGCCCACGACGGCTGATCGGTCTGGCGGCCACCGCGGTGGCGGCGGTTCTGCTGACCGCGTGCGGCAGCGGATCGGACACGCCGCCCCCGGGATCGTCCACCGGTCAGGCGGCAGGCGCCGGCTGCGCCGCGGGCGCCGTACCGCTGACCTTCTGGGGGTGGCCGGCCGGCTACGACCTCGCGGTCAAGCAATTCAACACGACGCATCCGGGCATCTGCGTGAAGCTGGAGAACGCCGGCGCCACGACCGCCGAGTACGTCAAGCTCAGCGACGCCCTCAAGGCGAAGAGCGGCACCCCCGACGTGGCCACGATCGAGTACTTCGAGGTGCCGTCCTTCGAGATCACGAACAGTCTCGTCGACCTGTCGAAGTACGGCGTCGGCGCGGCGAAGAAGGACGTGGCACCGGTGGCCTGGGCCCAGGTCACCCGAGGATCGGCGCTGTACGCGATGCCGGTCGATCTCGGCCCGATGGCCCTCTACTACAACTCCAAGGCGTTCAGCCGCCACGGCATCCCGGTGCCGGCGACCTGGACCGCGTTCGCCGCGGCGGCGGACAAGTTGCACGCCGCGGACCCGAAGGCGGCGATCACCAACTTCGACCCGGAGAGCACCCAGGACGTGCTCGCGTTGATGCAGCAGTACAACGCCTTCCCGTTCACCTACGCCGGTGGACAGAAGCTCGGCATCAACTTCACCGGACCGGCCCAGACGGCCTTCGCCGAGTACTGGCAGAAACTGATCGACAAGAAGGAGGTCACCACCGCCGCCGACTTCTCACCGGCGCAGTGGTCCAACCTCGACAGCGGCGTGAACGCGGCCCGTCTCAGCCCGGCCTGGGGACCGGTGGGGATGCAGCTCAACGTCAAGAAGACCATCGGTGATTGGCGCGCCGCCCCGCTGCCGCAGGTCACGGCCGGTCAGAACCTGTCCGGCAACTGGGGAGGCTCGGCACTCGCCGTGATCGCCGGGACCAAACACGCCAAGGAGGCGGCGCAGTTCGTCCAGTGGTTCGGCGCCTCGCAGGACTCGTGGAAGATCCTCAGCGGCAAGGTCGCCGGCGCGTTCCCCGGTTATCTCCCGCTGCTGAACTCCACCACGTTCCAGGACTCCACGCTGGAGATCTCCGGCGATTCCAAGCCGAACGCGGTCTTCGCCAAGGCCGCGCAGAACATGGTGAACCCGCAGTGGCCCCCGATCATGACCGCGGCGCTGACCCAGTGGACCTCCACCTTCGCGGGGGTCAGCAAGGGCACGGAGACGCTGCCGGAGGCTTTCAAGACCTACCAGCAGCAGATGGTCAAGTACGCGAAGGACCAGGGATTCACGGTCACCGAGGGCTGAGGATCACCAGTGAAAACCGCCCATCGCGCATCCGCTCTCCACGAACCGGCGAGTCCGGTGGTTCCGCCGCGCAGGACCCGGCCGGTCCGCGGCTCACGACGGAGCCAGTGGCCCGGTGCCGTGTTCATCACACCGCACATGCTTGCGCTCGCCCTGTTCATGATCGTCCCGACGGTCTACGCCGTCTACGACAGCCTCCACCGGACCCGGCTGATCGGCGGCACCACCTACTCCGGACTCGCCAATTACCGCACCGTACTGAGCTCATCGCAGTTCTGGGACGGCGTGGAGCGAGTGCTGCTGTTCGGAGTGATCCAGGTCCCGGTGACGATCGCCATCGCGTTCTTCTTCGCCGCGATCTTCGATGCCGGTGTCGTCAAGTTCGACAGGTTCTTCCGCACCGTGTTCTTCATGCCGTTCGCGGTGCCGGGGGTCGTCGCGGCGATGATGTGGTCGTTCCTGCTACTCCCCCACTTCGGCCCGTATCCCCAGCTCCTGAAGGCCGTCGGGCTGGGGGACGTCGACTTCTTCTCCTCCGGACTGATCACGCCAACGATCATTCTCATCGTGATCTGGGAATGGACGGGCTACAACATGACCATCCTCTACACGTCGTTGAAGGCGATCCCCCGGGAGATCACCGAGGCGGCCATCACCGACGGGGCGCGGCTCTCGACCATCATCCTGCGCCTGAAACTGCCGATGGTGCGCCCTGCGATCATCATGCTGCTGTTCCTCAACACGGTCGGGGCCCTTCAGCTGTTCACCGAGCCGTCCATCCTGGCCGCGTTCCAGCCCCAGGCGGTGTCCTTCGGCTTCACCCCCACCCTCTTCGTCTACAACACCGCGGTGGGCAGCGGGGACTACAACCTCGGTGCGGCGGCGGCGGTCATCCTCGCGCTGATCATCGGTGCCCTCTCACTCGCCGCCTTCGCGGTGCGCCGGCGCAACGGGGAGTTCCGGTGAGCCCGCGGCGGAACACGGAGACCGGAGCGACCGCCTCGAAGCGAGAACCGCGCCGGCGCCCCGGCGGAATCGCACCCCGCCTGTACGGCCTGCCCCGGGGGACCATCACGCTTCTGACGCTCATCAGCGCGGCTTTCGCGCTGTTCATCCTGGCGCCGCTGGTCTGGTTGCTGATCAACTCCACCAAGACGCAGGTGAACGTGTACGTGACGCCGGGATTCTGGTTCGCCCGGCCGTTCCGGCTGTTCCAGAACCTCGCCGACCTCGGCAGGAACGTCAGTGGCGCCGGGGTCTACCTGCGGTGGCTGGGCAACACCCTGCTCTACGCCGGAATCGCCGGCATCGGCTCGACGATCCTTTCGGCGATGGCCGGATACGGTTTCTCGCGTTACCGGTTCCGCGGCGCCAACAGCATCTTCTACCTGGTGATGTCGACCCTCCTGGTGCCGGTCAGCGCGATCTCCCTGCCGCTGTTCCTGGTGTACGCCAAGGTCGGCCTGGTGAATTCGATCTGGGGCATGATCCTGCCCAGCATGGTCTCGCCGGTGGGCATCTACCTGATGCGGACCTACATCGACGCGTCGGTCCCCCGTGACCTGCTCGATGCCGCTCGCCTCGACGGCGCGGGCGAGCTCCGCGTCTTCGTGCGCATCGCGCTGCCGCTGACCGTCCCCGGCCTGGTCACCGTCCTGCTGTTGACGGTCGTGACCGTCTGGAACAACTACTTCCTGCCGCTGGTCATCTTCAGCCGGAACAGCCTCTATCCGCTCACCGTCGGCTTGTCGGCCCTGTCCCAGGGGGCCGAGACAGGCACGAAGGCCAACATGGTCCCGGTGCTCATCACCGGTGGACTGGTCACGATCCTGCCGCTCATCGTGCTGTTCCTGCTGCTGGAGAGGTATTTCCGCGGTGGCGCACTGCAGGGAAGCATGACCGGCTGAGTCCCGCCCCACCCGAAGACCTGATTCAACGCTTCCACATCTTGGAGAAGAAATGTCGTTGGTCCGCCCGGAATATCCCCGTCCTCATTTCGACCGCTCGCATACGTGGCTGACCCTTAACGGATCGTGGGAATTCGCCACCGACCCGGCGGGGACGGCCACCCCCGAGGAGTTGTCGCATGAGGATCGTGCGTGGCCTGCGCGGATCACCGTGCCGTTCGCCTGGGAGACCGAGGCGTCGGGCCTGGGCGTCCACTGGCTGGAGTACGGGTGGTACCGCAGGACGATCACGGTTCCGGAGGAGTGGAGCGGTCAGCGGGTCGTCCTGCACTTCGGCGCCGTGCACCACTCGGCCGTCGTATGGGTGAACGGCACGCGGGTCGGTGAGCACGAGGGCGGCTATACGCCTTTCGAGTTCGACATCACCGACACGCTGGACGGTCTGTCCGCCACCGTGCTGGTCCGGGTGTGGGCGCCCGTGGACAAGCGGGAGATCGTCCATGGGAAGCAGCGCAGTATCCCGCGTGACGACTACGACTCGTGCGCCTTCACGCCCAGCAGCGGCATCTGGCAGTCGGTGTGGCTGGAGGCACGCCCGGCGACGTACGTCTCGGCACTCGCGCTCGCTCCGTCGGACGCCCTCGATGGGATCGTGGCGAGCGTCACGGCGGCGGGCCCGTCGCTGAGCGGCGCCCGGCTCACCCTGTCCGTCGACGGGGGGCGACCGGTGACGACCGAACTCGACGACGGTACGGCGCGGGTGCACCTGCCGATCCGGGATCCCCGCCTGTGGAGCCCGGCCGATCCCCATCTCTACACGGTCGCCGTGACGCTCGAATCCCCGGACGGCACCGATCGCGTCGCGTCGCAGACCGGCCTTCGGCGGGTGACGGTCGACGGCGAGCACATCCTGCTCAACGACGAGCGCCTGTACGTGAGAGGCGTCCTCGACCAGGGCTACTGGCCCCGTACCGGTCTGACGGCCCCGGACGACCAGGCGTTCGTCACCGACCTCGAACTCGCCCGGGAGGCCGGCTTCAACCTGGTCCGCAAGCACCTGAAGCTGGAGGACCCGCGCTTCCTGCATCACGCCGATCGCCTCGGCATGCTGGTGTGGGCCGAGCCCGCCAGCACCGGCGTCTTCACACCGGCGGCCGTGGCCAGGTTCGAGGCGCAGATCGAGCCGATGGTCCGCCGTGACGGGAACCACCCCAGCGTCGTCATCTGGGGCCTGTACAACGAGGAATGGGGCCTGGACTGGGACGTCCCTGGCGACCCGGACAAGCAGGCGGCGGTCCGCCGCGCGTACGAGTCGCTGAAGAGCCTGGACTCCTCACGTCCCGTGGTGGACAACTCCGGCTGGTCGCATGTCGCCACCGACCTCGTGGACTGGCACATCTACGACGAGACGCCGGCAGGCTGGGCGGCCAAGGTCCACGCGCTGCTGACGGAACGCAAGCCCGCCTTCCCGGTCGGGCTCGGGCCCGAGATGACCGTGGACAAGCTGCTGATGGCCGACGGCGGCCCGTCCTCCGGACGGCCCAATCTCAACAGCGAGTTCGGCGGTGGGTGGACCAGCGTCAACCGCGGCTGGAACCTGCGCTGGCAGACCCTGGAACTGCGCCGGCACGACGACCTGTCCGGCTACGTGTGGACCGAGCTGTACGACATCGAACACGAGATGGCGGGCATCTACGCCTTCGACCGGAGCCGGAAGGACGGCGGCGGGAACGCTCCAGACCTCGTCAACGCCGAGACCGTGCTCCTCGTCGACATCGACCCGCAGGCACCGGGGCGTGACCTGGTGGTCGGCGACGACCGGACGGTGGACGTCGGTGTCCGGATATCCCACCACGGGTCCTCGGCGATCGAGGCGGTGGTCGTGCCCGTCTGGGGCGCGGTGCTCGGCGACTGCGACGCTGCGGCCGCGTCGCGTGCCGTCGGCGCGATGTCCCCGGCCGACCCGGTCAAGGTGCACCCTTTCCTGCTCAGTGCGCCTTTCCGGGTCGTCGACCGATTGCCCGACGGCGTACGGGCGGCTCGGCTGCACCTTCTGATCGTGTCGGCGGGCGAGGTCGTCGGGCGTTCCTTCGTCGATGTCGGTATCGACGCCGCTCTGGACGCCGCGGCCCGAGCCGCCACGTGATCCGGGAAACGGGATTCCGCCGAATCCCGCGTTAGCGGAGATCAGGGCCGTCCGCCGACCGCCGGGTCCCGGCGGACGGCCCCGGATTCCGCAATTCCCGGGACGGCGCCTATGCACCGTGGCAATAGGCTGGCGTCCAATGTTCTTAGGTTCACACCATTCTCGAAGAGAGTGCTATGACCAAAGCTCGCCTTCGAGACGTAGCCGCCCGCGCGGGAGTCTCGATTCGTACGGTATCCAACGTCGTCAACGGATATGCGCCGGTCTCGGACGAGACGCGGCTCCGGGTCGAGGCGGCGGTGGCCGAGCTGGGATACCGGCCGAATCTCCTCGCTCGCAATCTCAAGCGAGGCCGTACCGGGATGCTGGCGCTGGTCGTTCCCGAACTGGACGTGCCCTATTTCGCGGAACTGGCCAGAGCGGTCGTCACCGAGGCGCGCCGGCACGGATACACCGTGGTGATCGATCAGACCGACGGCGAGCCGGACCGCGAGCGCGAACTCATCATGGGGGCGAGCGCCGCGTTGTTCGACGGCGTCATCCTCAGTCCGCTCGCCCTCTCACAGGCGGATCTCGCCCTGCGGGACACCACGAGCCCGCTCGTTCTGCTCGGCGAGCGGATCGCCGAGAGCCCCTATGACCATGTCGCCATCGATAACGTCGCCGCTTCGCGCGCGGCCACCGAGCACCTGATCGATCTCGGCCGCACCCGGATCGCCGCGATGGGCGACCAGCCTTATGAGACCGGCGAGACGGCCCAACTGCGCACGCGCGGCTATCGCGAGGCCCATGCGGCCCGAGGCCGCGCTCTCGACGAATCGCTGATCGTCAGTACGCGCCGGTTCCATCGATCCGACGGCGCACGGGCCATGGCGACCCTGCTCGATCATCCCGGTGGGCCTCCCGACGCCGTCTTCTGCTACAACGACCTGCTGGCCATCGGTGCCCTGCGGACCCTCCTCACCCGCGGGTTGCGCGTTCCGGAGGACGTGGCCGTCGTCGGCTTCGACGACATCGAGGAGAGCCGCTACAGCACGCCCTCGCTCACCACCGTCTCACCCGACAAGGAACAGATCGCACGGCTCGCCGTGGACCGGCTGATCGCACGGCTCGGCGACCGGTCGGACGAGCGGCCCGCCGAGCTATGGGCGCCGCACCGGCTGGTTCCCCGCGAGAGCACGGTGAGCTGAGCGGATGCCGCGACGACGTCCGCCGCGGCCGTGCGGCGTGGTCATCCGCGCCGCGCGGTCAGCTCAGGTCCCAGCCGATCGGACGGGTTCCCGCGTCGCGCCGGACCAGGATGACGTAGTCGACGTCGGCGGGCCGGTCGAAGTGGACGACGGTCTTGAACGTCTTGTCCGGCTGCTTCGGGTCGGTCACGCCGGCGCCGACCCTGGCCTCCACGATCTGGTGGGTGCCGTCGCCGTGATGGGCGGCGATGCGCACCTCTCCGATCGGCTGCGGCTCGACCCCCAGCTCGGGGATGGCCAGGGTGTTGTCGTAGACCAGGCCGATCGCCGTGGGGAATCCCCGGGGGAAGGAGATCTCCACCTCGCTGCCTCTTCCGGCCGGCAGCTGTCCTCCGTACGGCATGTCCTCCTCCTGCCGCCCGCCCCCTCCGGCGGGCTCGACGACGATGAGCCGGCGGACGTTCGCGTGCCCTGCCCGGCGGAGACGCCGGCGCCCCATGGCATCTCAGCCCTGCCAGCAGGAGTCGCCGCCCGCGGCGACCGGTAGACGGGTGTCCGCCCATGCGGGGTCGCCGAATCCGATGACGTCGGACAGGCGGCGGCCCCGGACCGCGCACCAGCCGTTCATGGTGTTGAACTCGATGGTGACGATCGTCCCGTTGCGGTCGTCCTGCAGGACCGCGCCCACATGCTCCGGCACGCCCGAGCGGTCGAAATCGAAGAAGACGATCCGGCCACGGGCGGCACCGGCCGTCCAGCGCCCGATGTCCTGCCAGTGCCGCCACCAGGACGGCACCCACGCCCAGTCGCGCCGTGCGCCGCCGAGCGCCGTGAGCTGGCCGGTGCGCCAGGCGCACCAGAGCAGGCCCACCGCGCAGAAGTCGCCGTCCCGGAAAGCGGGATCGCCGACGAGCCCGGCGAACCATTCGCCGTACTTCGAGCTGCCGTCCGCACGTCTTCGAGGGCCGGTCTGTGTTCTGGCCGTTGCCAGGAATGCTTCCCGTCCGGACATCCTCACCCTCCGCTCCTCGATGATTACCGATCGTTCAAGGGCGGGTCAGTATCCGTGCCGCCACTTCCCTCGCGCCGCGTCGATGCTTCTCCTGTCCGCACCGCCCGTCCCCTCGGAAAGAAATACGACCGTACGGCGGCCGGTTGCATCGGGACGTGCGACGTGATCGAGAACCGCCCGGCGGCATCCACCCTCTGCTGGCGGGACGGTTCAGCCCCTACGAGTTCGACCCGTCGGCCGCCGTTGACGACCACTCCCTCGGCCTGCTGCTGGAGGCCGCGCGCTGGGCGCCGTCCGCCGGGAACTCCCAGCCCTGGGGGTTCTTCACCGGCCGTCCCGGCGAGCGGGAGCACGAGCGGGTGGTGCGCCACCTCGCGCCCAGCTCGGCCCGCTGGGCGACGGACGCGGGCCTGCTCGTCGTCACGCTCGCACGCCGCTACGTCGACGACACGCCACTGCTCTACTCCGAGTTCGCGGACTACGACCTCGGCCAGGCCGTCGCCCACCTGACCATCCAGGCCCAGGCGATGGGGCTGGCCTCCCACCAGTTCCGCGCCTTCGACCTGGAAGGTCTCACCGAGGAGCTGCGCCCGAACCCCGGTTGGACGATCATCTCGATGATCGCGATCGGGAGGGCCGCCGGTGAGCCGCCGGAGAGCCGCGAACGGCGCGGAATCGCCGACCTGCGCTCCGCCCCCTGGTCTTCGTGAGCGCATACGTTCAGCAATGAGTCGTAGCAGGAAAACAGCATTACGACGGGTGACCTGCCATTCACTCGAATGGCAGGTCACCCTCGGCGTTGAATCAGCCCACCATGCGCAGGTATAGCGCCCAGTCCGGGCTGTCCCATTCACACTTGTAGTCGACGACGGCGCCGACGCCGATCATGTCGCGGCCGGCCTGCCGACACGACTCGGAGGTGGCGTAAGTCGGCGTACGCCACCAGGTGCAGCGAGCCGGATGCCCCGGCCGGGAGGGGAGGCGCAAGGCGGAGCCGACCGGCGCGTCGCTCGGAAGATCCGGCCGTCGCCGGCGATTCCTTCCGGACGGTCTCCAGGTCGAAAAGGGTGACGGACCCCGGTCCGTGCCAATCGACATCCAGGAGGAACGTTGCTGCTCGGAGACAAGAACGCGATCGTCTACGGGGCGAGCGGTGCGATCGGCGGGGCGGTCGCGCAGGCCTTCGCCAAGGAGGGAGCCCGGGTCTTCCTCGCGGGGCGTACCCGCGCCGCGCTGGAGACGGTCGCGGAGAAGATCCGGACCTCAGGCGGCGTCGCCGACGTCGCCACGGTGGACGTGCTGGATGAGGGCGCCGTGGAGGTCCACGCCGACGCGGTGGTCCGGGACGCCGGATCCATCGACGTCTCCTTCAACGCCATCAGCCTGCCTCAGACGGGCATTCAGGGCACTCGGCTCATCGATCTGCCGGCTGAAGATTTCGACCTGCCCATCAGCACCTATCCCAAGGCGAACTTCCTGACCGCCCGAGCGGCCGGGCGCCGCATGTCCGGCCAGGGATCGGGAGTGATCCTGACGATCACGGCATCTCCGTCCCGTACGGCCGTCCCGCTCATGGGAGGCATGGCACCGGCATGGGCGGCGGTCGAATCGCTGTCCCGCGGCCTGGCCGCCGAGCTGGGACCGCAAGGCGTCCGGGTCGTCTGCCTGAACGCGGCGGGCATGCCGGAGACCTCGCAGCTCACCGAGGTGTACGGCCTGCACGCCAACGCCTATGGCATCAGCCGCGACGTGTTCGAGGCCCGCATGGCGGAGCGGACGCTGCGCAAGAAGCTGCCCACCGTCGCCGAGATCGCCGACGTGGCCGTCTTCGTGGCGTCCGACCGCGCCGCCGCGATGACGGGGGCCATCGCCAACCTCAGCGGCGGCATGATCGCCGACTGACGACGTACCCGCGCGGACGGGTGTGGGGGCGACCGGCCGCTCCCACACCCGCCACCTTGCGTAGATCGGATCTCCGGTCCGCTGGATGCCGTCCGATCGGTCACTGCTCTACGCCGGGGCCCGGTCCGGCGATGATCCCGGTCGCGCTCGGAGTGCCGCCGCCGAACTCGACCGGAACGGCGTCCCTACGAGATGGCGCGTGCCTGCTCGGCGATCTGCGCGTACTGGCGCTCGAGCGCCTTCGCCGCACCGCGACGCCAGCTCTCGGCCATGGTCTCGGCCATGGGATCCGGGAAGATGTCCTCCTCTCCCCTGCCGATTCCGTCGAAGATGCCACTCGCGACGGACTCCGGAGTGGCTTTCGGGATGTCGGCGTCCCGGCTCATGTCAGTGTCGACGGGGCCGGTGAGGACGGCGTGAACACTTACGCCGTGCCCGGCCAGAAGTGCGCGCAGCGACTGTGTCAGGTTGAACAGGGCCGCTTTGGAAGCCGAGTACGCCGGAATGACCGGGAAGGGGGCGAAGGCGTTCACCGACAGGTTGTTCACGACCGCCCCTCCGGAACGGATCAGCAAGGGCAAGAACGCCTGAGTCACGTCGTAGGTGCCGAAGAGGTTGACGGCGAGGTGCTGTTCGATCACGCGACGGTCGCTCAGGTCGTCGTAAAGCGCGATGCCGGCGTTGTTGATGAGGACATCGAGGGACTCGACCGCGTCCACTGCCCGCCGAATCTGTTCCCTGTCGGTCACGTCGAGAGCCAGCGGCGTGACGCGCCCGTCCGGATGTTCCACCGGAGCGCGCGTACCGAGGTACACCCGGCTCGCGTCTCTTCTGAGGGCCTCTTCGACCAGCGCCCGCCCGATACCGCGGTTGCCTCCGGTGATGAGAACTGCCTTGCCGGCGATTACGACCATGATGACGATGCCCTTTCTTCTGGATCGAACGCGCGGACCAGCCCTATGCGGAAGGCTCCCGGCCTGCACCCGCGTGGGCGCCCGCTTCAGGCCGTGAGCTCGTGTGCGACCTCGAAGGTCGGTACGAGGTCCGGGTCGATGAATGCGGTGATGCGGCTGACCTGTGCCCCGATCAGGGTCAGAACCTGAATGCCGTACGGCTGATATCGGCCGTCGTCCGTGCGCTCGTGGATGATGACGGCGGGCTGGCCGTTGGCGTGGGTGGGGACCATCCGCCACAGCCCGCTGCGCAGGACCCGGCTCGTGAGGAAGCCGACCACCGCCGGTCGGCCGGTGAACCAGGTCGGGATCGGCGGCATCTCCAACTCGACGTCGGCGCGCAACAGTTTCACCAGCGCATCCGGATCCGCTCGGGTGAAGGCGTCGACATAGGCGTCGAGGAGCCCGCGCCGGGTGTCCTCGTCGGGCTCGGCGAGATCGTCCTGGACCGGTCCGGCCTGGGCGAGACGAGCCCGGGCCCGGCGGAGCGCACTGTCGACGGCGGCACTCGTCGTGTCGAGGATCTCGGCGACCTCGTCCGTGCGGAACGCCAGCACGTCGCGCAATGTCAGCACGGCGCGCTGCCGGGCGGGGAGGAGCTGGAGCGCGGCGATGAAGGCGAGCCGTACGCCGGTCCTGCCGGCCACGATCACCGCCGGGTCGGCGATACCGAGCAGCGTGTCCGGCGCCGGCTGAAGCCACGCCACCGACGGCTCACTCTGGGCCAGGGCCACCCTGTGGTCGTCCGATGGCGGGCCCAGTCCTGACGGGAGCGGGCGGCGGTCGCGCCTCTCGAGGGCCGTCAGGCAGGCCATGGTCGCGATCTTGTAGAGCCACCGCCGTATGGACGAGCGGCCCTCGAACCGGCCGAAACCGCGCCACGCGCGCAGATAGGTCTCCTGCACGAGGTCCTCGGCATCGTGGATCGAGCCGAGGATCCGGTAGCAGTGCGCGAGCAGTTCGGGCCGGAAGGTCGCGGTCAGGGCGGTGAATTCGGTATCCGACGACATCGCAGGTTCTTCCCGGGTCGTGGTGTGGTCCACTGTCGGTGGCCGGCTCAGCCGACCGGGCGCAGCCCGGCACCGGTGATCAGGTAAGCCGGACCCGTGGCGGCATCGCCGGCAAGGTCCACGACGGCCACGGCGACCTGCTCCGGGGTGAGAACCGGCTGCAGGCCACGGGTGAATGCGGCCGGGTCGACGCCCTGGCGCGCGGCATAATCCGCGACCGCCTCCGCTCCGAGGCCGGTGGTCGGCGTGAGCTGTGGAAGCAACGCGACGAAGCGGACCCCCAGCCCGGACCTGGTGGACTCTTCGCGCGCGTAATCACTGATGTGACGCACGGCCGCCTTGGCGCCGGCATACCCGCCGCTGAGCGGGGAGCCGGCCACGACCGCGCCGCTGGACATCGTGACGACCGCGCTGCCCGGCGCCAACGGCCCGCGCAGCGCCGCACGGGTCCAGGTGAACGCGTGCCGGGTGTCGACGTGCCAGTTACGGCTGAAGGTCTCCCAGGTGTGCTCGTGCAGGGGGGCCATGTGCGGCTTGACGCCCGCGTTGAGGACGAGGAGGTCGGGACGGTGGTCATGGATCACTTCCCGCGCGAGCACCTCGTCGGTGGCGTCGGCGACGACGGGGGTGAAGCCCGCACCGAGTTCCTCGCGTACGGCGTCCAGTTCCCGTCGGTCACGGGCGATGCCGATGACGGGAGTGCCCGCGGTGACGAGCGCGGCGGCGATCGCACGCCCGAAGCCACGGCCGGCACCGGTCACGACGGCCATCTGGAAGGAATCGGACATCAGACACTCCGAGGGTGGTGAACGAGTCGAGTCGATATCTAGACCAGCCGCCGGAAGGGAATCCGTCGTCGCCGCCCGGATCCAAGGCGTGACGTGAGTCACAAAGGGCGGGCCGGCTGGGGCCGTCGATGACGCCGGCCGGAACTGAGCGAATCATCGGCGACGGCCGTGCCGTTGATTTCCACGGCCGGCGTCCAAGGCGCCCATTCCTGGAAATCGCCCTGACCATCGGCGTCCAGCCGCGGCAGGGTACCGGTTTTGTCGGTGGTGCAAGGAATCATCGGCAGCATGTGCAAGGACGACCGGTCCGCAGTGAAATGCCCGAGCTGTCACACATCACTCGTGCTCGCCGCCGCCGGGAACGGCCCCTCGCCGGTACTGGCCCATCGGGATCCGCCGTACCCTCCGCCGGTGCATGAAGTGCTGGCCCAGTACGCGGGCCGGGCCGTCGATCCGGCAGCCGCCCGCAGCGGTGCCGCCCAGGTTCGCGCCCGTTTGACCGCAGCCCGCAGTGCGGCGGCCGAGCGCCGCGCCCGACAGGCGGAGGCCCGGCGTGCCGGTCCCGACGTCCGAGGCGTCCCACATCGCGCGGCGTGACGATGCCGCGATGAGAGCGGCGTTACCGCTGCCGGGCCCGGCGGTCGCCACGGCCGGCCGAGCTCCCGAGCCGCACGCCGGCCCCCGAGAGGGCGAAGTCAGCGCCCGGTCGCGCCGTCGATCAGTTCGCGGAGGATGTCGGCGTGGCCCGCGTGACGGCCGGTCTCCTCGATCATGTGGGTGAGCGCCCAGCGGATGCTGGGCGCGGGGCGTTCCGACCGCGGTCGAGGAACCGGTGCCTCGAGATCGGTGCACCCGTCGAGCACGTCGTTCGCGCGTTCGACCGTCTCTCGGTAGCGGGCCACGATGTCGGCCACGCTGTCCGCCGGCGCAGCCTGAAACGTCGCCTGCCAGTCGGTGACGTCGTCCCCGAGGAACATCCAGCGTTCGACGAAGGTCAGGTGGTTGAGCAGGCCGAGCAGGTTCGTGCCCGAGGGCACTGCGGCTGTTCGCACCTGCGGTTCGGGTGCGCCATCGACCTTCGCGGCGATCGAGGCCCGCAGGTAGTCGAGGAATCCGCGCAGGGTCTCGGTCTCGCTGCCTCCGGTCCGGGGCGGCGGGGTGTCGTTGCGGCGCGTGGTGCTGGGCACGGTGGCCTTCCTTCGTCAGGGGCGGCGCCGGCCGCCGTGTCCGGCGATGCGGCGGATGAGCACGACGTGGTCGGCGACCTCGTGCAGGCTCGGGTACTCGCTCAGTCTTGCCACGCACCCACATTCGGCACGAGATCGTGCGGTTCTGGCAAGGTCGCCTCGTGGCTGGGCCGGCGACCAGAACGAGGCCGATCCGGCCACCGCGAGATCAGCGGGGGCTGAGGAGGCAGAACTCGTTGCCTTCGGGGTCGACGAGGACCCTCCAGTGGAGGTCGGACTGATCGATGCCCGGGTCGGTGGCGCCCAGGGTGCGCAGGCGGGCTTCCTCTGCTGCCGGGTCCTCGCCGGGGTAGGGGCAGATGTCGAGGTGGACGCGGTTCCACACGGTCTTGGGGTCGGGGGTGCGGATGAACTCCAGGTAGGGGCCGACGGCCGTGGCGGAGCGCATGACCGCGTGGTCGTCGGTGACCTCGTGCACGGTCCAGTCCATCGCCTCGCCCCAGAAGCGGGCCATGGCGCGCGGGTCGGTGCAGTCGACGACCACGGCGGCGATCGGGCCGGTGTCCTGGTAGAGGGGCCGGGGGTCCAGGACGCAGAACTCGTTGCCCTCCGGGTCGGCCATGACCGTCCAGGGGACGTCCCCCTGGCCCACGTCGGCGGCGGTCGCTCCGAGCTCCTTGAGACGTGCGACCAACTCCGCCTGGTGGCCGGCCGAGGTGGTGGCCAGGTCGAGGTGCACGCGGTTCTTGACCGTCTTGGGCTCCGGGCGGGCGATGAGATCGATGCAGACGGCCTTGGGGTCGGGGTAGGCGAAGCCGACGGGTACGAGGCTGGTGCAGATGGGGTCCTCGCTGTCGATGGCCCAGCCGAGCGCCTCCGCCCAGAACCGGCCGAGCGCGGAGGCGTCATGGGCCTTCATATTGATCTGCACCAGTCTGGTCGCCATACGAAGATCGTAAGGGCTGCCGTCATCTCACGTCCGGCGGTGCGGCCGGCGGCGAGGCTTGGGAGTGGAGTGCTTCTGTGGGGGCTTCTTACGGGTGGGTTGTTGCTGGGCGGTGCGGCCACGGGTGCTGTTGGGGGTACGGCCGCGGACGATGCCGATCAGTTCCTCCATGAGATCGGTCGTCTCGGCCTCGAGCCAGGCCAGGCCGATCTGGGATCGGGGGGCGTCGGTCACGGTGCGGTAGGTGAGGTCTTTGCGGTGGTGGAGGCGGGCCAGAGACTGAGGGAGCGGGAGGATCCCGGCCCCCGACGCCACCAGCTCGATCGCCTCCGCCGTGCTCGCGGGACGGGTGAAGGCGGGCTGCCCGGGGCGGTCGAGCCAGGCCAGGACCTCGTCGAGCGGCTCGAACACATCCTCGTCGGCGAGATCGGCGAGCTCTACCTCCTCGACCGCGGCCACCACGTGATCCTTCGGCACCACCACCACGGTCGTCTCCACGTACAGCGGGATCACGTGGAGGGCCTCGCGGTCGACGGGCAGGCGCACGAACGCCGCGTCCACGCCGCCGTCCCGCAGCAGAGGGAGAGCCTCGGCACCCGCCATCTGGATCAGCCGAAGCGGCACGTCCCGCACTCGCTCGGCCCACAGCCCGGCCCATTTCCCGGGCGTCACCCCCGGCGCGTAGGCCACCCGGAACTCACCCTTGGTCACGCGCTCAGCCTAGCCGCGTCCAGAGGGCTCCCTCCCGCTGGCTACGCTTGATCTCATGAGCACGTCCAAGGCGAAGACCCCGCAGACCATGAAGCCGGCGACCGCGGCCAAGAAGCTGGGGATCCTGCTGTCGGCAGCGCCCGCCGAATTCCAGGAGGGTGTCATCTCCCGGGACGAGCTGAACGCGCTCCAGGCCGACCCGCCCGCTTGGCTCGCCGAGCTGCGCCGCGTAGGCCCCCACCCCCGCCAGGTCGTCGCCGCCAGGCTCCGCGTCTCCGCCTCGGGCCTGGCCCGTGCCGGCATCACGGGCCCCCTCACCACCGCCGAGATCGAAGCCTTGAAGGCCGAAAACCCCGACTGGCTGGAGCGCGAGCAGGCCATCCGAAACAAGGTCCGCCAAGAGGAGCTCCGCCTCAAGCAGCAGCGCGCCAAGGCCTGACCCACAGGGACCCTGCGGCTGAACGCCCCGACCAGGGCGAACGACGGGCGAACAGCGGCGCCCCCATGCCTCGCCATGCTCACGTCTGGAGCAGTTGCCGCACCCGGGCGGCCTCGCGGGTGAGGTGGTCGCGCTCCTGAACGCTGGTCGCCACGCGGGATGCCTCGACGTACAGCGCGGCGGCCCGCTCAAGGTCACCGGCGCGTTCGAGCAGGTACGCCCGTACCGCGGCGTAACGGGGCAGGTCGGGGCTCACCTCCGCCAGGGCCGCCAGGCCTGCCCGCGGTCCGTCGGCCTCGCCGACCGCCACCGCGCGGTTGAGCCGTACGACCGGGCTGCCGGTGAGGAGCAACAACTCGTCGTACCACTCCACGATCTGCACCCAGTCGGTCTCGGAGGTGCTCGGGGCGTCCGCGTGCAGGGCGGCGATCGCGGCCTGCGCCTGGTATTCGCCCAGGCGGTCGTGGGCCAGCGCCGCCTGCAGGATGGTCACTCCCTCGGCGATCAGGCGCGTGTCCCAGCACGATCGGTCCTGCTCGGCGAGCGGTACCAGGCGGCCTCCCGGGCCGGTGCGGGACGCGCGGCGCGCGTGGTGCAGCAGCATGAGCGCGAGCAGCCCCGCGACCTCGGGCTCGTCGGTCAGGGCGAAGAGTTGGCGGCAGAGGCGGATCGCCTCGGCCGCCAGGTCGACGTCTCCGCCATGTCCCTCGTTGAACACGAGGTAGAGCACGCGCAGGACGGTCGCCACGTTCCCGGGCCGGTTGAACCTCACGGACGAGACCGTCCGCTTGGCCCTGCTGATGCGCTGGGCCATGGTCGCCTCCGGCACGAGGTAGGCCTGCGCGATCTGGCGCGTGGTCAGGCCGCCGACCGCGCGCAGCGTGAGCGCGACGGCCGAGGCCGGTGTCAGGGACGGGTGCGCGCACAGGAAGTACAGCTGGAGCGTGTCATCCACCGCCTCGCCAGGACCCGGCACGGGCTCGGCCTCGACGCGTACCTCGCGGTGCCGCCGGGAGGTGTCGGCGCGCGCGGCGTCGAGGAACTTGCGCCAGGCCACGGTGACCAGCCAGCCCTTGGGATCGGCCGGCAGGCCGTCCGGCCACACGCGCACGGCCTCGACCAGGGCGTCCTGCACGGCGTCCTCAGCCGACGCGAAGTCGGCTCCGCGACGGACGAGGACGCCGATCACCGTTGGGGTGAGGGTCCGCAGGAGGGACTCGTCCACGGGCGTCAGTCCGTGATGGTCGGAAGCTCGCACATGAACGGGCGCACCTCCAGCCACTCGTGGATCGGTTTCCCGCCCGCGCCCGGAGCCGCCGACAGTTCGCCTGCCACCTCGAGCGCCCGTTCATAGCCGTCGACGTCGATCACCAGCCAGCCGGCGATCAGGTCCTTGGTCTCCGCGAACGGGCCGTCGGTGACCGGCGGCCGCCCCTCGCCGTCGTAGCGGACGAACGTGCCCTCCGGGGAGAGCGACTGCGTGTCGACGAACTCGCCGGTGCTCTCCAGCCGGGCGATGAAGTCCCGCATGTACTGCACGTGGGCCGAGACCTCCTCCGGCGTCCACTGGTCCATCGGCACGTCGGTGACCGGTGCGGGGCCGCCCCGGTAGTGCTTGAGCAGCAGGTACTTGGCCATCATGTTCTCCTCGGTACGGTCGGGACCGTGTTCAGGCGCGCTCACGCTCGGCCCGCTGCCGGACCAGCTCCTCGACCGCGCTCGGCAGGGTCGTCTCGAAGTCGATCAGCTTCGCCCATGTCGGGGTCACCACGATCCGGACCATGCCGTCGTAGAGCGAGCGGACCTCGGCCTCCCACTCGACCCGCTGCTCGGGCGTCATCTCGTACGAGCCGTTGATCTGGAGGTACTCGTCCGGGATGCCGTCGACGACGTCCAGCTCGGCCCGGCCGCGGATCAGCAGGATCTTGGGCGGGTGCACCTCGGTGTCGATCGTCAGGGCGACCATCGGATTCTCCCGCAGAGCCGGGAGCTTCGGGGCATTCTTCGTCGTGCACATGACGATCTCCGAACCGTTCCAGGTGAACGCGATCGGGACGTTCCGGGGCGTGCCGTCCTTGGCCACGTACGCCAGCCGGGTCACGTCGCGTGCCAACAGCTCTTGGCTGATCGGCCGGTCCAGGATCTCGGTGATCTCGTTCGCTCGCATGGCCGTCCCTCTGAGGTCGTTGTCGTGGTCCGCCCCGGGGACGGAGCCGTCGGAGCGTTCTCGACATCCGCCGGCCCCCGACTTCCCGGATTTCTTCCGGCTGCCACCGCCGTGGCGGGCGACAGGACCACCCGACTTGCCCCCGTTGGCGGGATCTGGCCCGATAGCCTGCCCCTGTGCAGAAGACGGTGACCGGGAGCGGCCACGATGGCTGACGACCAAGACGTCCGCCGCTTGGCACTCGCGCTACCTGACGTGGTCGAGATCGACAGCGACGGCTTCGATTTCCGGGTCGCGGGCAAAGGGTTCGTCTGGTCCTACCCCGAGCGCAGACCGGGGAAGCCACGTGTCATCCGGACCGACATCGCCGTACTGTACGTCGGCGACGAGGCGGAGAAGCAGGCGTTGCTGCTCGGCGAGCCGGAGCGCTTCTTCACCACGCCCGCCTACGACGGGATGCCTCTGGTCATGCTGTGGCTGGAAAAGGTGGACCTCGACCGTCTGGAAGAACTCGTCACCGACGCCTGGCGCATGCGGGTCACGTAGGCGGCGAGGCCGGCGGGCGTGCCGCCGACATCGCCGGCTCGGCCCCTCGCCAGGCCGAAAACCGGTTGGATACGCGGGTCCGGCGCCGCAACACTCGGTGCGTCGCACGTGGATGCCGTACGGAGGAGACCGACCGGATGAGGACGACACGGCTGGGGCGCAGCACGGTGGAGGTCACGGAGCTGGGCTTCGGCGGCGGCCCCCTCGGCGGCCTGTTCGCACCACTGGACGACGACACCGCCACCAGCACGCTTGACGCGGCCTGGAGTTGCGGCATCCGCTATTTCGACACCTCGCCGCACTACGGCATCGGGCATTCGGAGCGCCGAACCGGTGAGTTCCTCCGGGGCATGCCCCGAGACGGCTTCACCCTCTCGACCAAGGTCGGACGGCTCCTCGTGGAACAGGATCCGGCCGGACGCCACGATGAGCCGTTCCACGTGCCGGCCACGCACCGCCGGGTGTGGGACTTCTCCCGCGACGGCGTCCTGCGCAGTGTCGAGGACTCCCTGACCCGCATGGGCGTGGACCGCGTCGACCTGCTGCTCCTGCACGACGCGGAGGAGCACTTCGAAGACGCGCTGCGCGACGGGTACCCGGCGCTGGCGGAGTTGCGCTCCCAGGGCGTGGTGGGCGCCATCGGGGCGGGCATGTACCACCCCGGCATGCTGACCAGACTGGTCGAGGAGACCGATGTCGACGCGGTGATGCTCTCCGGCCGCTACACACTGCTGGACCACAGCGCGCTCGACGACCTGCTGCCGGCGTGCACCGCACGCGGCGTGTCGGTGCTGGCCGCCTCGATCTTCAACTCCGGCCTGCTCGCCACACCTCGCCCCGCCCAGGGAGCGCCCTTCGACTATGCCCCCGCCTCGCCGGAGATCCTGCGGCGGGCACGTCGGATCGCGGCCGTGTGCGAGGCGCACGGTGTGACTCTCCCCCAGGCGGCGATGGCGTTCCCCCTGCTGCATCCGGCGGTCGCCGGCATCGTGGTCGGCATGCGCTCAGCGGACGAGGTACGGGACAACGTCGCCGCGTACCGGGCGGAGGTCCCGGATCAGGTGTGGGCCGATCTGGTCGCGGCGGGCCTTCTCGACGAGCGGGCACCCGTGCGGGCCTGAATGGCGCGTCGGCCCTTCGAGCGGGGCACTTCCCACATCCATTAGAAACTTAAATAAGTTACTGATACAGTTCCGGCGTGCCAGGAGAGCGGACGCCCGAGCTGGATCCGGACGAGATGGCGGCGGTGGTCGAGGAGTTCAACGGCTTCTACATCCGGCTGCCGTCGATCCAACGACTCAGCTTCACCACGTTGTCGGTGCTGCACACGCTGGCCCGGCGGAGTCCGCTGCGGCTCGGTGAGCTCACCGCGACCGAGCAGGTCACCCAGTCGGCCATCACGCAGATGGTGACCCGGCTCGAGAACGACGGGCTGGTCGAGCGGCGGCCCGACCCCCGTGACGGCCGGGCCGTGCTCATTCACCTCACTCCCGCGGGTGCCGAGGTCGTCGCGGCTCGCCGCGCCGACCGGGTCGCACGGCTCGCGCCGATCCTCGAGCGGCTCTCGGCCGAAGAGCGCTCCGCGATCGCCGCCGCGCTGCCCGCGCTCCGCCGCATCGCCGAGCTCGGCGACTCCCAGAACGAACAGCGAGGACGAGCATGACCGCCTTCCCCCTGACGCCGACGCCGATTCACGTGCCCGATGACGTCCTCGCCGATCTGCGGCGGCGGCTCGCCTTCACCCGCTGGCCGGTCGACGCGGGCAACGACGACTCCTACTACGGCGTGCGCCTCACCTACCTGCAGGAACTCGTCGAGTACTGGCGCGACGAGTACGACTGGCGCAAGGCCGAGGCGGCGATCAACGCGTACGAGCACTACCGCGTCGAGGTGAACGGCGTTCCGGTGCACTTCATGCGCCGCCCCGGCGCCGGGCCGCACCCGACCCCGCTGATCCTCACGCACGGCTGGCCCTGGACGTTCTGGCACTGGTCCAAGGTCGTCGACCCCCTCGCCGACCCCGGGGCGTACGGGGGCGACCCGGCCGAGGCGTTCGACGTGATCGTGCCGTCGTTCCCCGGGTTCGGATTCTCCGCCCCGCTGCCGGACCACCCGGACATGAACTACTGGAAGGTCGCCGACCTCTGGCACACCCTGATGACCGAGACGCTCGGCCACGAGCGGTACGCCGCCGCCGGCTGCGACGTCGGGGCGCTCGTCACCGGTCAGCTCGGGCACAAGTACGCCGACGAGCTGTACGCCATCCACATCGGCTCCGGCCTGAAGCTCGACCTGTTCAACGGCGACCGGGCGTGGGACTTCAGCGGTGGCCGGCCCATCCCCGACGACATGCCCGCCGACGCGCGCGCCCGGCTGGTGACGATCGAGAAGCGGTTCGCGGTCCACCTCGCCGCGCACATGCTCGACTCGAGCACGCTTTCGTACGGGCTGTCGGACTCACCCGCCGGGATGCTGGCCTGGATCCTCCAGCGCTGGACGAGCTGGAGCGACAACGGCGGCGACATTGAGACGGTCTTCTCAAAGGAGGACCTGCTCACCCACGCCATGATCTTCTGGGCGAACAACGCGATCGGCACCTCGATCCGCACCTACGCCAACAACAACCGCTACCCGTGGACGCCGTCGCACGATCGCCGGCCGGTCGTGGAGGCGCCCACCGGCATCACCTTCGTCGGGTACGAGAACCCGCCGGGCGTGACCACCGAGCAGCGGGTCCGCCACTTCCTCGACAGCGACCGGGCCGACTGGTACAACCACGTCAACCTGACCGTCCACGACCGCGGCGGCCACTTCATCCCGTGGGAGATCCCCGGAGAGTGGGTCGAGGACCTGCGCCGCACCTTCCGCGGCCGCCGCTGACGAGCGACCCACCGGGCGACGCCGGCGGCACCTGATGGAGGTCACAGCGGACGTTCACGTCCTCGTCAGCCGGCCGCGACGATCGTCCACTGCTGATTGGTGCTGTTGGTGTCGCCGTACTGGGCCAGCACCGCGTTACCGGTGCCGCCCATACCGTCGATGTACATTCCGGTGGCGCGGTTCTTGACGCGCACGTGGTTGGCGTCGGTCACCACCGACCACTGCTGGTTCGTGCTCCCACTGTCCGCGTACTGGCCGACGGCCGAGCCGTTGGACGTGCGGCCCATCCCGTCCAGATACAGGCCGGTCGCGCGATTCTTGATCCGTACGTAGTCGCCGTCGTTCTCGATCACCCACTGCTGGTTCGCGCTGCCGGTATCGCCCCCCTGCGCGGCGTTGGAGCCGCTGGTGGAGTTGCCCGCACCGTCGATCTGCAGGCCGGTGCTCGCATTGCGGACCTTGACGTAGGTGCCGCCTCCGTTCCCGATCCCCCAGGCGTACTGCAGCCGGGTCAGCCCGGACGGATTTACCGGCGACAGCTGAATGCTCGCGCCGCTTCCGCTCCTGCGGGTCAGGCTGTACCAGTCCCCGTCGCGCAGGCCGGGCCAGTACACGCTGCCCATGCCGAGGCTGCGCAGTTCGCTGCTGATCCCGCGGACGTAGTCGGCCCAGAACGACCCGCTCGGGATGCTGTAGTCGACGGTGTCCCACTGGACGTTGTACTTGCTGCCGGGGCTCATCGGGGCGCCCCATTCGGTGGCGACGGTACGGCTCGCGTATCCGCCGATGTAGGAGGCGAGGTGGTTCGCCCACGCGGTCTCGTCGTCGTACGGCGAGCCGACGTTCATCGTGTAGTCGTGCACCGCGAGCAGCGTGCCGTTCAGACGTCCGTCGTTGCCGACGGCGGGGACGTTCGTCGCGAACCCCGCGCCGTCGAGGATCACCCGGCTGCGCGGCACGCCGGCATACCGGTTCAGCCAGTCGTCGTACGTGTTGTCCAGGTCGGTGGCGCTGTAGCCGTACGGTTCGTTGATGACCTCGAAGTAGGCGTTCGCGCTTCCGCCGTACTTGGCGACGACCTTGTCCCACATCTGGTAAAAGGCGGTCAGGTCGGTCGGTCTCCCGCCGCTGTGCGCCCAGTAGGCCAGGATCACGTTGCCCTTGCTGAGGGCGGTGTCGATGGCACCGGTGTAGGTCCCCCAGTAACCGGACACGGTCGGCTCGTTGATCGGCATCCGCACCGTGTTCGCACCAGTGATCGAGTAGAGCCCGCCGACCACCTGGTTCGCCACGGTGGCCGCGGAGGAGTACGTGTCGGATGCGCTGAGCCCGGACGGGTACACCACGCCGTCGACGAAGTTGTCCCTCTGATCGGCCCAGTTGACGCCGCGTAATCCGCCGGTGGACGCGTGCGCCGGACGCGAGGCGACGATCACCAGGCCCGCAGCGAGCGCGACGACCGCCAGCATCCGGAACGCGGTGGACACGCGTGCACGGCCGACGGGCGGAACTAACGAGATCATTTGCTGTCCCTTCGGCTCGCCGCCGCTGGCGCCGGCCGCTACGCGGTCCGATCGAGCGCCGGACCCGCGCGTTCGATATCTCGGACACGGTTCGACAGACGGTCGCCTGGACGTTAAGTCGCCCCGTCAGGGAGTGTCAACACGCTTTCATCCGCCTTCATCACCGGCGTGGCGGATGGCCATGAGGTCCGGGCTCAGAACAGGGCGCCGCTGGCGCGTACGGTCCGGCCGGACGCCCAACCGGCCTCCGCGCTGATCAGCCCCCCGACGACGGGGGCCATGTCGGAGGGGTGACCGGGGTGTCGCGGCGACCAACCGGGCCTGACCGCGCTGCCGCGCTCATGCGATCTCGAGGGCCCTGCCCAACACGGTGATGGCCTGGGTGGTTGCGGCTTCGGCGGCGTAGGTCCCTCGCAGCGTGTTCAGCATCATGAAGTGGTGGACGGTGCCCTGGTAGCGGACAGCGGTGACGGGGACGTTGGCGGCGCGGAGTTTGTTGCCGTAGGCCTCGCCCTGGTCACGCAATACGTCGGCCTCGGCGGTGATGATCAGTGCCGGGGGCAGGCCGGCGAGTTGTCCGATGGTGGCGCGCAGCGGTGAAGCGGTGATCTCGGCGCGCTGGTCCTCGCTGGTGGTGTACTGGTCCCAGAACCACTGCGGTTCTTCGCGGCGCACGAAGTAGCCCTCGGCGAACCGGTGGAAGGAGCCGGTGTCGCAGTTCGCGTCGGTGGCCGGGTAGAACAGCACCTGCTGCACCAAGGGAACGTTGCGACGTTCCTTGGCCATCAGGGTCAGCGCGGCGGCCATGTTGCCGCCGACGGAATCACCGGCGACCGCCAGCCGCGTAGCGTCGAGCCCCTCGTCGGCGCCGTTGGTGACGATCCAGCGGGAGACCGCATAGTTCTGCTCGATCGCGACCGGGTAGCGCGCCTCCGGCGACAGGGTGTATTCGGGGAAGACCAGGGCCGCTCCGGCACCGACGGCCAGCTCCCGTACCAGCCGGTCGTGTGTGTGGGCGTTACCGAAGACTCCGCCGCCGTGGATGTACAGCACCACCGGCAGCGGCCCGTCGGCTCCTTCCGGCTTGATCACCCGCGTACGGACGGCTCCGGTGGGCCCGCCAGGGACGCTCACCCACTCCTCGGCGACCTTGGGCTTGCTGACGGCACCCGCCTGCAGCAGATCGACGGCCTTGCGGGCCTTGACGGGGCCGAGGTCGAAAAGGAACGGCGGCTGGGACATGGCCTTGGCGAAGGCGGCGGCCTCCGGTTCCAAGACGGGCGCGGGATCGTGTTCGGACATGGCGGACTCCTCCGGCTTGGTATCCGGGCCCGCACATCCCGACGGTCGTCATGAATGTCCGTGAGACACGGCAGCGGCCCCCTCTTCGCCTTGTTGTCGCCGACGAGCCGACCGGGCCCCAGCCCACCCCCCGAACCTGGGCTGGTGCCCGGCCGCCTCCGCACCGCGAGCTCAAAGCGGCGATCCGCGCGACCATCGGCCGGCCTGCCCGACGATCTGAGCACCGCCCCCATACGGGCCCAGCTGGTCGGGTCGCCGTCACCACGAGCTCCCAGCGGCGACACCTGAATACTGCGCAGAAGGCCGCGACCTCCGTATCACCCAACCGGGCAGGTGGCCTGACGTCTCATCCGGTTCGACAGGCTCTCCAGAACGAGGTGTGCAGAGGGGATGGTGAGGCGCCGTGGTGAGGCTGAGTCCGATCGCCTCAATCACATGTCCGAGATGTGGTCGGCGGCGAGCCTGGCGAGTTCGACGCGGGAGCCGACGTCGAGTTTGCGGAAGACTTGGCGGAGGTGGAACTTGACCGTGTGTGGGGAGATGAACATCTGGGTGGCGATCTGGGGGTTGGTGAGTCCTTGGGCGGCCAGTGTTGCGACGTTGCGTTCGGTGTCGGTGAGGCTGTCCCATCCGGAGACCGGGCGTTCGGGTTGACGCCAGTGGCGGCGTCTTATGCCGAGCTTGCGTAGCCTGGCGCGGACGCGGGCTGCATCGCGCAGTGCGCCGGTCTGCTGGTAGTCCTGAAGCGCCTGGTCCAGGCTGTGGATCGCCGCGTCGTGGCCGGAGCCGCCAGGCGCATGAGCGTGCAGGACGCCCAGATCTTCGGCGGCCGAGGCACGGTCCCACGGACCCACGTGGGTGGCGGCGGCGCGGGCCAGGGCGGTGAGGTCCCGGTGGAGGATGCCGCGAGCGTGGGCGGCCGAGGCGGCCAGCGTGGGGAAGTCGGGGTTGTCTTCGGCGAGACGTTCGGCGGTGACCACAATGGTCTCGGCGGCGGAGCGGTCGCCGGCGGCGAGCAGGGTCCGGGTCAGCCAGCCCGCGGCGCCGGGTTCGCTCATGAGCAGCCACTGTCGTTCCGTGGCAATGGCGATCGTGGCGCTGATCGCGTCGATCGCCTTATCCGGGCCGGCTCGGGCCTCGGTCACCAGCGCCATACCCCACTCGCACCAAACGCGTCCGTACAGCTCGCCTTGACCTGCCTGACGTCGAGACCTGTAAAGCTCGGCGTGCCTGGTGGCGGTGTCGATGTCGCCGCGGCACGCTGCGACGATGGCGAGCACTGCGAGCCCCAGGAAATCGAATGCATGCATGCCCAGCTGGTCGGCCATGGCCAGCCCGGCTTCGGCCTCGGCCGCGGCGTCGTCAAGCCGGCCGGAGGCGAGCCGCAGCCGGGCTCGGCAGATCGCGGGACTGGCGGCATATGCGGTGTGGCCGAGCGCTGTGATCTCCTGGTCGACGGCCTGGAACACCGCCTCGGCCTCCCCCAACTGCCGCATGGACGTAAGTGCGTTGGCCAGGAGCAGGCGCGGGTGCGCGTGCTGGGCTTGGATCGGCCCGCCGCTTGCGATGCGTACCGCCTCGCGGAGGTGACCGATCGCATCGGCGGCCCGTCCCTCCGCCCAGTCGATCCCGGCGAGCAGTATGTGAGCCCCGACCCGGGCGGGAGGGTCGTGACGTTCGGCGGCGGCCACGATGGTCTGCGCCCGCTCTCGCCCTCGTCGACGGTCGCGGCTGGCGAACAGCGCTTGGAACAGCACTTGTTCGGTGAGGCCTCCTAGCTCACCGGAAAGGTCCGGTTGGCTGAGCGCCGACCGCGCCTGGGCCACCGCCTCCTCCGGTCGGCCGGCCAGCATCAGGACGTAGGCCAGTACGTAGCGCAGCTGGGAGGTCTGCTCAGGCAGCGTGGTCTGGCTCAGCGCGGTGCGAGCGAGCTCCGCCGCCTGGGCCAGCCGCCCGGCCGCCGCAAGAGCGTAGACGGCGGTCACCGTACGGTCGAAGCGGCCGGGAGCCGACGGCGCGGTGAGGTCGAGCGCCCGGACGGCCAGATCGGCCGCAGTCTGCGGGGAAGAGGGCAACACCTCACTTACCGCCCGGTCAAGGCCCTCCAGAGCGGCTGTGTCCCCCGGCCGCATACTACGCATCAGATGCGCTGCGGCGGGAATGGCCGACCCGCCACGCTCCAACAGCATCTGCGCCGCCTGACGGTGCAAGGCTTGGCGCATCGACGCAGTAACGGTCTCGGCCACGGCCCGCCACAGTAGGTCATGCCGAAAGGCCAGCTGGTCCCCTGCCGGCACCACGAATCTCGCCGATTCGGCCTCCTCCAGCGCCGGCAGCAGCCTGCTGGGCGGCTCGCCGAGCATGTCCGCGAGGTCGTTCGCGTCGAAGCAGCGGCCCAAGATGGCCGCGACCTGCAGCAGATGGCGCGTAGGTGAGGACAAATCCTCACAATGCCTACGCACGATCTCCTGCACCCGGCGCGGCAGCCGCCGGGAGACCAGACGCGCGTGATCGTCGCGGATCTCGATCGCGCCCTCGTCGCGAAGTCCCTCAAGCCATTCCATGAGCAAGAACGGGTTGCCTCCCGCCCCGGCCGCCAGCGCGAGCAACTCCGGATCCGGCGCGACATCGAGCATGTCGGTAATGACCTCGGCCACGGCCTGGTCGCCCAGCGCCTCCAGCATCAGCCGCGTCGCGCCATCGCGTTCGAGAACCTCATACAACCGGTCCAGCCCCGAACCGCCACTGCCGATCGTACGAGACAAGATCCACACCAGCGGGTACGACGCCAGCTCGGGTATCAACGAGCGCAACGCCAGCAACGTCATCGGATCGGCCCACTGCAGATCATCCAGTGTGACCAGATGCGGGCCGTCCGCGGCCCGGTTCTCCAGCCGGGCCTGCAACTCATCCACCAGCCGCAACCGCATGTCCGCGGGCGTAATCCCCCGAGAGCCGAGCAAGGTCTGAGTGGACTCCCCGAACGCTGACATCAGCGGCTTCAGCGGCGCCAACTGGGTTGACTCATCCGCCGTACCCCGGGCGAGCACGAACCCCAATCCCGCCGCGGCCTCGACCGCCTCGGCGAGCAGGCGGCTCTTGCCAACGCCCGACTCACCCTCGACCAGCAACACCCCACCGCGGCCGCTCACGGCCGCCCGCAGCAGACCCGCGATAACCTGCCACTCACGGTCCCGGCCACGCCAGCCACGCCGCGAACATCGCCCGAGGTCGACTCGAGCGGAGGTGTCTGGAGCCGACGGCCACACGCCCGGCGGATTTCCATCGGACACGCCAAGAGCCTACCCGGTTGAGACCCTCACCACCTCGTTGACCTGCGGACGGGTGAGTGCCGCGGCGCATACGGCACCCGGCGGTGACGTATCCACGTTGCCGTGAAGCATGGTCTTCCGGTGCACCGGCCGGGCCCAGCCCCCTGAACCTGGGCCCGGCCGGTACGCCGTCACCGCGAGCTCCGAGCGGCGACATCAGCACGACCATCGGTCGGCCTGGCCGACGATCTGAGCGCCGCCCCCCATTGCGGCCCCAGCTCGATCGGTCACCGTCACCGCGAGCTACAAGCGGCGATAACTAGATACTGCTGAGAGGCCACGACCTCCGCATCACCCATCCGTGCAGGATGCGCGAGCCGCGGTCCAGCCCAGAGATCGTAGGCGACACACAGGTCATAGGCGGCACATGCATCAATGGAATCCCGATGTCGGCTCAGGCACTGATTCCATGCTCCCGACCGGGCGGTGACCCGCCCGAGACCATCGGGATCCTAAGGGTCAGGCTCAGCCGCGCAGTCGCGAGTTCACCGGCCCCTGGGAACATCCGGAAGCGAAGGAGGCTGTTCTGCCGGAGAAGTCGTAATCCCCCTCCATGCCGCCGACCGGCGTACAAGACCTGCTCCAATGGGCGATGCGGTGGTTATGGGCCGCCTTGGATCCGTTACCGTCCCCCGGGTGGATCGCCGGTCGTCCGGCGTGCGACGACCGTGCCCGCCGACGCCGATGAGCCCACTGGGCGCCTCTGGGCCTGACGCAGGGTCAGAGTGTTGAACACGAACGCTGAGCGGGCGGCCAAGGAAGAAGCCCATCGATCTCAGTGGTCGGCGCGGCCGTCATGGTGCGACCGACGGTCGGCCGCCCGCTTCGGTGCGCGGCTTGGTGGCGGCGGCCGATTTGCCAAGAGCCGGCCGGGCGGATCCCACTGGCGACGCCCGTCGCTTAGCCAAGGCGGGCGTGCGGATCGAAGAATGACCCACGGACGCCGTCGGGTGTTGCTACGGGCAGGGAACGCGAGTCGGTGGGACGCCGTCGACCCGCGGCCGACACGGTTCTACGGCAACTGCTCGATGCTCAGCCGTGCGAGAAGGTCACTGGCCAACACCTTCTCGCTGCCACAGATCGCCCTCGGCTATGACGGACTCGCCATCGACGCCGCCCTGTTCACCATCCTCGCTGCACGCAAGCCGCGCACCGACACGACCGAGAAGAGCCGTGCCGAGCGTCGCGGAATCCGGCCCCCTGACCACATCCGCTGATGGCCCGACCTTCTCGAACACGCTCTGCTTATGGGCGAACGTGGATGATCGTCTTTCCCTTGCGGCGCTCGGTCGGGTTGAGGGCCGCGACGGCGTTGTCGAGGGTCGCGACGGTGTCGATGTTCGTCCGCAGTCGTCCGTCCCGTACCCGCTGCACGATCTCGCCCAGTTGGGCGCGATCGGACTCGACGACGAAGTCGACCGCCACGCCGTCGGCGGGCCGCACCTCGGTCGGCCCGACGACGGACACCAGCGTTCCTCCGGCGCGAATCAGGCCGGCGGACCGCCTCTGGACGTCACCGCCGATGACGTCGAACACCAGATCGACGCTGCCGGCGTCCTCCAGCGCCTCGTTCTCAAGGTCGATGAACTCTCGCGCGCCGAAGTCGAGGGTCTTCTGTCGGTCGGCCGCCCGTCCGGTGCCGATGACATAGGCCCCGAACTCGCGTGCGAGCTGCGTCACCATCGTCCCGACCGCGCCGGCCGCGCCGTGCACCACGACGGTCTGCCCCGCCTGAAGACGGCCGTGCTCGAACAGCCCCTGCCATGCGGTCAAGCCCGAGATCGGCAGGCTCGCGCCCACCGTGAAATCGACGTCGCCCGGCAGCGGCGCGAGGTTGCGCGCCTCGACCGCCACGTACTCCGCCAGGGTGCCGTCGCGATACCAGTCCGTGAGGCCGAACACCCGCTGTCCCACCGACAGCCCCGTCGTGCCATAGCCGAGCGCGGCGACCACTCCGGCCACCTCGTGCCCGGGGACCGACGGTGTCCGGTCACGGCCGGCGCGATCGGTCCAGGTCGAGGGCCACTCCATCTCAGTCGGGACGAACCCCGACGCATGAACCCGCACCACGACGTCGTTGATCGCTGCCGGCGGCTCGGGCCGCTCCACCAGCGTCATCCCGGCCGTCCCCGCAGCCTGGTCCCTCACCACGATCGCCTTCATCGGCACTCCCTGCATCCAGTCCTCGCAGCCAACGCTCTGCGCGATGGCCTATGGGCTATGGACTATATCGTCCATTTTTACTCCAGCCTACAGGCAGCTGCCCAGACGGGGACATATCGGTACACCAGCGCGAACTCGCCACACCAGGCCACCGGACGGTGGAGGCTCGCCGATGAAAGCTCCGGCACGTATGGACTAAATAGTCCAGCTCTACCCCGTGTGCAGCTACGCCCTCATCGCGGAGGACCTCATCACCGGATCCCTCGCCGGCGACGACGTCGCCGTGGGCGGGTACCACATCGGGATGCACAGGCCAAGTGGAAGTGGGTGGCGGTGGGGTTGCGGCCGTCCTGCCACGTGAAGAGGGCTGCATGGCTGTGATCACGCGTGGTTCCGGCGGCCGCAGACGTGACGACACCGATCTCCCGCCTGGTCAGTACCGCACCTTCGAACCCGACGCCCGCCAGGCGGTCCAGGGGCTGGGTCGTTCCCGCGACGGGCGGGCCACCAGATACCGAGCAGTTTCACCGTGGCCGGCGACGAGAGTAAGCCGCCCAGCGAAGTGTCCATCGTCATGTCGATTCGAACGCGCATCCGCCCACCACGTTCCTTAATACGAATGCGTCTATCGTCCACTTAAGATGACGACGAACGGGCTGGATGGCAGACCCGTGGCCACGGAGACCATGTAGCCGTGCGGCGGCAGCTGTGCGCAAAAAGGGTAGCCTGAGGCCTGTGAGCAGGCCGGAGAACGCACAGCCGGGGCGGAGGTTGACGCCGCGTGGGGCCGCCACCCGTGCGCGCATCGTGGCGGCTGCCACCGAGCTGATGTACGTGAAAGGCGTGAACGCGACCACGCTGGACGACGTCCGGGCTGCGAGCAATACCAGTAAATCCCAGCTCTACAACCACTTCCCGGACAAGGAAGAACTGGTCCGCGCCGTCGTCGCCGCGCGGACCGCGCAGGTCCTCGAACGTGAACGTGGCTACCTTCAGCGCTTGAAGTCGTTCCGCGGTCTGATTCGCTGGCGCGATGCGCTGGTGCAGCGAAACGCGTTGCGGAACGGCGCCTACGGCTGCGCGCTCGGCTCGCTGGCCGGCGAGCTCGCCGACCAGGACGACCAGGCCCGCGCCACGCTCGCCGAGTCGTTCGCCGAATGGGAAGGGCTGCTCGCCGCCGGCCTGCGGCGGATGCGGGACAGCGGGGCGCTCAGGCCGGATGCCGACCCGGAGAAGCTTGCCACGGGCCTGATGGCCGCCTTGCAAGGCGGGTACCTCCTCGCCGAGACGGCGCATGACATCAAGCCCATGGAGATCGCCCTCGATATGGCGCTTGACCACGTGAAGTCGTTCCTCACGGCGTGACGGCGTGCGCGCGGGCTCAAGGGACGCAGGGTCGCGCCGCCGAGAAACTGGCCGTCGTCGGCCGCCTCCACTGCCCACAGACCCTGTGGCACAGGGCTCCGCGACGACTGCAGTCTCGCATCTCGGCGAGGTCACGCACAGGCTGTCGCCTGCCGACCGTCTTGGCGGTTCTCGGGTCCCGTAGATCTCGAACGCCACCTGGGTATCTTCGGCAGACCAAGATCGCAATCGGCCGCTTCGTCATGACCACTCACCGAGCCGGCTGCTCTTACTCGTGTCGGTGCATGGGTTACGTGCAGCGAAAACAGCGAACAGCGTCGCGAGGAGGGCGAGTGCGCCGTATCCGAGGGCGATCTGCGGTAGCGAGAAGCTGTTGGAGAGCTGGCCGGAGATGAGGCTGGGGAACGTGGCGGCGCTGTAACAGATGAGGTAGATGACGCCGAAGATCGATGCCCGGTCGGCCAGGGTGCTGCCATGCAGCAGGCCGCGCGTGGCGGCGCTGATAGCGATGCCTTGACTGGCGCCGGCGACGATGGTTGCGGCGATGAACAACGCCAGTGTGCCGGTGGCGGTCGCGGTGATGATGCCGATCCATCCGATCAGGAAGATGATCATGCCGATGCGTTGGGCTGCCGCGGGCGTGAACCGGCCCTCGATGGGAGCAGCGAGAGCGCTGGGTGCCATGTAGGCGGCGAACACCAGTCCGAGGACGAGCGGGCTGCGGGTGTGAAGTTGATCTTCGACCAGTGCGGGCACGAAGGCTTGGTAGAAGGCCCCGGTCGCCCAGGTGGCCAGGAACACTGCGGCCGCGACAGGGAGAAGACGCCTGCCCCGGGCCGGTACGCGGACGTCGGGTCGCAGTGATCGCCAAGCGCCCGGCGACGGAGTTTCAGTCTCCGGGCTGATGGCGATGAGCGCGGAAGACAGGAGGAGGAGGCCGATGGCAACCAAGTAGATGAGCTCGCGTGGCCATGGGCCGAACTGGATCAAGGCTCCGGAGGCGATGGCGCCGACGGCAAGGCCCAGCATGACTGTCTGGCTGGAGGCGACGGAGGCCAACCAGGCCGGCCTGGCCGGTGCGGCATCGACGATGTAGGAGGTGAGGCTGGTGCCGGCAAGCCCGGCCCCGAGGCCCATCAGGAGCCGACCGGCGATCAGGGTACCGATGTCGTGCACGTTCAGCAGCAGTAGACAGCCCAGCACGAGCAGTCCGAGGCTCGCGATCGAGGTGGGCCGGCGGCCCAGGTGATTGGATAGCCGTCCCATCACCAACAGTGTGGTGAGCGTGGCAGCGGAGTAGGCGACGACGGTCATCGAGATATCGGCGTTGGTGAACCCCTCCTCGGCCCGGTAGATGTTGAAAAGCGGGATCGTCGAGCCCACCGCGACAAACGCGGCCGCCAGAGATGCCACCGCAGATGAGAAAGCCGGCCGGAGCGATCCGCCCCGGCCGACCTGCTTGATCACAGGTACCACGTTCCGATGCCGGGATTCTCAGACGAAGGTGAACAGCCGGTCGGCTTCGAAGCGTGAAATCGGGTCGCTGTACACCTTCGCCGGATCGGGGTAACCGAGCGCCAGCAGCACTGTCGTGGTGTGTCCGGTCTCGCGAATCTTGAACCCCTTGTCGACGCTGGTCGGGTCGAACCCTTCGAGCGGCATGGCTTCGACACCGAGTTCAGCGGCCGCCATCATGGTCATGCCCAGCGCCATGTAGGTCTGTTTTTCCATCCAGTGGTTCAGGTCCTTGTAGCCGTAGTTGCGCAGGTTGAGGAAGTCGCGGGTCATTGACTGCCACAGCGCGCGCTTCGCCGGGTCGGGGAAGCGACCGTCGGCGGTCTCTTTGTCGAACACCTCTTTGAGGTGGCTTTCGGGTAGATCTGCCCGGGTGGTGAGGATGATGGTGTGCGACGCGTTCAGGATCTTCTCGCTGTTGTCTTGGAATCGTTCCCCCAGGTGGGCCACGAGGCGCTCTTTGCCTTCGGCCGTGGCGAGTACGTAGAAGTGGTTGGGCTGAATGTTCGTCGATGTCGGCGTAGACCGCAGAAACCTCAACAATTTCTGAAGGGTTTCCTCTGGGATGGTCTTACTAGGATCGAAAGCCCTGGTGAGGTGCTTGTTCATGAGCTTGTCGAGATCCACGTCAATCTTCCTTCTTCTTGCGACCAGTAGGTGAGGAGCAGTGGTTCGTAGGGTTTGAGCTAGTTCTTGCTGTCCGCGTCCTGGGCCGGCACGGCTTCGCGCCAGGCGCGGAGCACATGCTCGATCGCGCTCTCGCTCGCCGCGTCGGGCCGTCGGCTCCGGGTGCGGGTTCACTGGGCCACGGCCGTATCGACCGAGCCGACGGCCGGAATGTCGAGGTCGGTCTGGTTGACGTTGTTGATGAAGTTGGTGAGCAGGAATCGCACTGCCAGCGCGACGATCGCCAGGATCTGCGGGTCGGTGTACCCCGCACCTCGCACACCCGCGAGTTCCGCGTCGCTGACCCGCCCGCGGCTGTCGACCACCTGTTGCGCGAAGCGAGCGGCCGCGGCGCGCTTGGGATCGACCGAGCTCCCGAGGCGGCCGAGTCTGAGGTCGTCGGCCGACATGCCGCCGAATTCGGTCGCGACGTAGGTGTGTACGGCCAGGCAGTAACTGCAGCCGTTGGCTTGCGACACGGCCAGCGCGATGCTGTGCCGCGTCTTCGCATCCAGAACCCGGCTCAAGGCGCCTTGCAGAGTCGTGACGACCTCGAGAACGGCCGAGTTGGACGCGATGGTCTTGAACATGTTCGGGACGAAGCCGAGCTGCGCGCCAACGTTGTCCAGTATCCGCTGCGCGCCGGCGGGTACATCAGGGGGAACGTTCAGTCGTGACACGGCGAATCGACCTCCGGTCGGGATGTGAGTGGTCGTCGGTGAGCCCACGTCGGACTCTTAGTGCTTCAGAGCTCCGCCGCAGGCCTTAGCCGCCCTGGCTGCGACCTGGCCGATGGCGTCGGCTGCGCGGGACACCTGGTGACCCGTATCGCGAGGGGTGACTCAGTCGGCGCCGAGTTCCGGATCTCTTCGCAACGGGAGCACCGTACAGAAGGACCATACAGTCCAGAAATTTTCTCGGCAACCCCAGTAGACCGGGGCGGCCGCACTTGGTGCAGTGGATGCAGGAGGGTCGAGGTCGGCGGATCAACGAGCCTGCTCAGACGCCTTCTGGGGTTACGCGACGAGCCATTCGACCGCTCGGAACGGCCGAGTTCAAGGCGCTTCGAGGCCGGTCGGCTCCGATACGATCGACTGACTCAGGATGGACTTTTAGGTCCAGTTTCACTTACGGCCGGGCTGGAACGAACGCAAGATCTCTCGGATCCGCCTGCGCCTCCGCCTCGCACCCCTCTACGAGGGGTTCGGGAATCACCGGATCAGCGGGTGCCCGTCTCACGGTGGGCCGGAGCGGTGCCGGGCGGCCCATGCCGATCGTGGCGCGGCCGGGGCCAGGCGGCGCCATCCTTGCCGACAACCTCATCCGTGCAGGTGAAGCAACATGTTCGTATTCGTTCAGGATTCCGCCCAGGCATTGGTGTCGTCGTACGCTCAGGTGGGCGATTCGAAAGCGAGCGAGGCAAAGTAGTGCCGTAGCGAGTGCGGCCACAAAGCTATCGGGGAGCCCTGCCACGCTGACCGCACTCACGGAGTGCTCCCGGTAGGGGTTGCGCGTGACCGGTTTCTCCTTGCGCCCGGAGAAGAGGTAGCCATCGTCGGTCGCGCCGTAGTCCGCAAGACGTTCGTCGATCGCATCCGAAACGTGCTGCTTGAGCCAGGCGTCGGCGTACGCTTTGAACAGCGTCTCGCCGCCTTTGGGTTCAACGAAGACGCGTACCCATTCGCCCTGTTGCGCCTTCGCAGCGAAGTCGTCGGCTCTCCGCCTGTCCAGTCCGAACGATCGTTGGCGCTGCCGTCCGGATCGTCCTCCGGGAACGCGACAGCGGACCATCCACGGGTGTTTACAGGACCGCCATCGGGAAGTGCCCGATGGCGGGCATGTCTTCGGCGCCTCCTGCCGTTGAAGCCACGACGCTCCACTTCCCCTCGGCGGATCGGGTGATCGCCGACGACCCCGACACCAATGGTGAAGCATGACCTGACGCTCAGCCTCAGTTGATGTTTCGAGTCCTACACTGACCGATATAACCGACGCGTCACACGAGGATTGGTCTTATGGGAATGCACTGTGCTAGAAGAATAGCGCAAGACGCGGGAATTTTGACCATCCGCTATGGACTCGTGATCAATCTGCTCGAAATCGGGCGACTGAAGTTCGAAGACTACGAGGTGGAGAATATTCGACCCCTCGTGACCTCAAGCTATCCATTCTCATGGCTTATCGCCAGGTTCGGAGAGGCGAAGGTCGCCAGATTGATCGGCGTCACTGAAATCGTTGTGGGTTCGCTGATCGGAGCAAAACCGGTTGCGCCGAGAGTGTCGGCCCTCGGCAGCCTCGCCGCCGTCGGAATGTTCGCCACCACCCTCAGCTTCCTGGCTACAACGCCAGAGGCGTGGCAGGAGACACGCCGGGAGCCGAAGCTGTCCCTCGCGGGACAGTTCCTGGTGAAGGACGTCGTACTCCTCGGAGCCTCCCTGCTGACGGCTGCGGACGCCCTGGAAGCCGCCCGGTGCCGGTAACTCGCGGCCTGGCGGGACTAACATGATCTGCAAGGGTCACCGCCCAGCGCCGTGGACCTCGACCACCCAGATAACCCCCCAAGGTACTCACTCGGCGTGATCATCAGGCGCCGATATCGGTGACGCGCTGTTTGTTGCCAGTGGCTGGTACACCGCCCGAGGCGGCCCGGTGGGCCCGGCAATCCGCAACGGCGCCTCGTCCAAGACGGGTTTCCGCCGACGTCGGGCCGGCGCAGCTCCAGGTGCCACGGGACCCGCCGGGCGAGTTCGAACCACAGACCGCGCCCAGCAGGCCAACCGGGTCGCCGGGGCCCGATAGATCATCTCCCTGTATGCCAGGTGGGCCGACCACCGGCGTGATTCCGGCGCGCCCAGCAGTGGTTCACCCATCTACCTGGGGTAACAGCAGATAAGCAAGAGCCGGTCGCCCGTCAATGGTGTAGTTCGAACGCCGCCGCGTATACCAACGACGTGGGCCTGCCGGCCGAGGAGGCCGGTCCATCCAGTGGCGAATCGCTCGGAACCGCCAGGCGTTTCACCCACATCGGCCTGGTCAACGCCACCTGCGCCATCGATCGGGCCGAACGGCGCAACGCCGCCTGAACCCAGGGAGATGACATGGCCGGATGGCGTGAGGTCATCGCCGAGTTCGCGGCGACGGCGATCCTGCTGGCGCTGACTGTCAGCGCGATCGTCGTGGGATTCGCGACCGGCTCGCCCATCGTCACGGCCATCCCGTGCCACGACCTTCGGCGGCTGCTGACGGGGATCCTGATCGCGGGCATCGCCGTGGCCATCGTCTACTCCCCGCTCGGCCGGACCAGCGGCGGGCACATGAACCCGGCGATCACCCTGGCCTTCTTCCTGCTCCGCAAGCTCACCCCGCGCTCGGCCGCCGCGTACGCCGCCGCCCAGTTCGGCGGAGCCGTCACCGGCGTGTTGCTGGCCCTGCTCACCTGGGACCACTCTGCCGCCGACGTTCGTCTCGGAGCCACCGTCCCCGCGCTCGGTGGTCCGGCGGCGTGCCTGGGCGCGGAGGCCGCCATGACCTTTCTGCTGGTAACACTGATCCTCAATTTCGTCGACCGACCACGCCTCATGCCCTTCACCGGGGCGGCGGCCGCTCTCCTGGTGGCGGTGCTGTTCTTCGTCGAGCGTCCGATATCCGGGACCAGTCTCAACCCGGCCCGTAGCCTCGGACCTGCGCTCGTCGGCTCCGTCTGGACAGGGCTCTGGGTCTACCTGACGGCACCGCCGCTCGGCGCCCTGGCGGCAGCGTTGCTGTACCGGCGGCGTCGCAGGACAGTGGCCTGCGGAAAGCTCATCCACGACAGCGCGTACGCATGCCATTTCCTCGACTGCCACTACTCGCCGCCCGCGATGCGGATCCATGCACGAGACGCGGGTCGCATGCGGTGAGTTACTTGATCTCTTTGCTCGCCGAGTGCGGATGCTCGGTGGCCTCGACCACGCGGGCCGCCATGCCCTGCTCGGCCGCCTTGCCGTACGAGCGCGGGTCGTAGACGTTCTTGTTGCCCACGTCACCGTCGACCTTCAGGCTGCCGTCGTAGTTCTTGAACATGTGGTCGGCGACCGGCCGGGTGAAGGCGTACTGCCTGTCGGTGTCGATGTTCATCTTCACCACGCCGTACGACACCGCCTCCCGGATCTCCTCCAGCGTGGAGCCGGAACCGCCGTGGAAGACCAGCTCGAACGGCTTGTCCTTGCCGTGCTTCTCGCCGACGGCATCCTGGATCTGCTTCAGCACCTCCGGCCGCAGCTGGACGTGGCCCTTGTACACGCCGTGGACCGTCCGCGGCCCGCGTCCGTTGGCCATCCGGGCGGTCGGTCCTGATGAGTCGGACCAGGTCCCGGGTATGCATACGGCTGGGCCGCCGGCCGGTATACGACTTCAACACGTCCCATACCTATCTGCACCGCCCATAGGCGTACGAAGGATAGAAGGCCTGGACAGTGCTCCGAGGGTCGAGCGAGGGCATCCATCATGAACACACCGCGAGGGCGAGTCCTGGTGCTGTACGGCATCGGCGGTGATCTCGCCAAGAAAATGATCATTCCAGCGCTGTATCGGCTCACCGCTCGCGGCGCACTCGACGTTCAGGTCATCGGCGTGGATCGTGGTTCGCTGGATGCGGCGACCCTGCGCGAACACGCACGGACCAGCGTCACCACCGCCTGCGGATCGGTCGATGAAGACGTCTTCGGCGCGTTCGCCGACAGGCTCACGCCGCCGGTGACCGGCGACGCGACCCGGCCGGACCTCTACGCCGAACTCGCGCGGCGCATCGGCGACGCGTTCGCCGTTCACTATCTGGCCGTGCCACCCGCATTGTTCGGGCCGATAGCCGAAGGACTAGGCGCCGCGGGGCTTAACACCCACGGTCGGCTGGTGGTGGAGAAGCCGTTCGGCCACGACCTCCCCTCGGCGCGCCGGCTCAATGCCGCGTTGCACCGGTACTTCCCCGAGGAACGGCTGCTCCGGGTTGATCATTTCCTCGGCAAGGAGCCGGTCCAGAACCTCATGATCTTCCGCTTCGCCAACAGCCTGCTGGAACCGATCTGGAATCGCGATCACGTCGCCGCCGTCGAGATCACAATGGCCGAGGCGTTCGACGTCGCCGACCGGGGGGCTTTTTACGATGCGGTGGGCGCCATCCGCGATGTCGTCCAGAACCACCTGCTGCAAGTCCTGGCATACCTGGCCATGGATCCTCCGGCCGACGACGACGCCGAGTCCGAACGCAGCGAGAAGCGGCGGTTGATGTGTGCGATACGCCCGATCGACCCCGGCGACGTCGTGCGCGGTCAGTACGCCGGCTATCTCGACACGCCCGGCGTCGCCCCGGGGTCGACCGTCGAGACGTACACGGCGGTGCGGCTGTGGATCGACAACTGGCGCTGGGCGGACGTGCCTTTCCTGATCAGGACGGGTAAGGCGCTCGCGGTCACCAGCACCGAGATCGCCATCCGGCTCCGCCGGCCGCCACGCATGCTGTTCATCGGCGGCGACGCCGACCGGCCGCGCCCGAACATCGTGCGCTTCCGGCTCGAGCCCGACCCCGGGGTGACGTTCGAGTTGCTCGCCAAGGCCCCTGGAAGGGTCGGCGCGACACGCGAGGTGCCCGTATCAGTCGACTTCCCCTGTCGGGTGGAGAGCGCCTACGAACGGGTCTTCGCCGACGCGCTCGCCGGCGACCCGCGCCACTTCGCCCGCGAGGACACCGTCGAAGAACAATGGCGCATCGTCGAGCCCATCCTCGACCTCAAGACGCCGCCAGAGTTGTACGAACCCGGCGGGTGGGGCCCGACCACTGCCGACCGGCTCACCCCCGAGGGCCAGTGGATCCCCACCACCATCCGTCCATGATTTCGTTTCGTCGGGCGACCTTGTCGGAATGGCTGTCGGCAACGCCGGGCGTCGTCGGCCACGGCCTGTTTCCACCTCGGCTTGTCGCGAACGTGCCGGTCGGCCGCGATGCTTCGATCGAGCGGCGAACGGTGCAGGACCGGCCGTGGGCGCTGCACGCCGGTGAGGTAGGCGTCCGCGGCGGCCCGGTAGTGGCCGGCGGAGAACAGCAGCGTCGTCGTCGTAGTCGCCGGACTCGATGGCCTTATCGAAGATCGACGGGTTCGGGGTGAGCCCGGTCACCGCGTAGCGGTCGATATGGCTGCGGATTCATCCGGAGTCGAGCATGCCGCGGGTGATGTTGTCCAGCCAGAGGCTCTGGCCGCGCTCGTGCAGGGTCTGGGTCGGTTTCACCGCGCTCCCCGCCCCCTCATCGCCAGCTCACGAGCGATCCGGGAGACCTTCTCGGGGGTGAAGCCGAACTTCGAGAGCAGCTGCTTGAGGGGCGCCGACGCACCGAAGGTATGCATGCCGACGACGGTGCCCTCGGGCCCCACGTACCGGTCCCAGCCCAGCGTCGACGCCTGCTCGATCCCCACCCGGGCGGTCACCTCCGGCGGCAGCACCTGGTCGCGGTACTCGCGCGGTTGCCGCTCGAACAGCTCCCAACACGGCATGCTCACCACCCGGACGCCGATGCCTTCTCCGGCGAGCTCCTCCCGCACGGCCACGGCGAGCGCCACCTCCGAGCCGGTGGCGAGCAGGATGACATCGATCCGCCCGTTCGAGGAGTCCGCGAGCACGTACGCGCCCTTCGCGACCCCGTCGGCTCCGTTCATCTGTGATCGGTCGAATGTGGGAAGCGGTTGCCTGGACAGGACCAGAGCGGCCGGCTCCCGGCGGAGCCCCGCGACGACCCGCCAGGTCTCGACGACCTCGCCTGCGTCGGCCGGCCGGAAGACCAGCAGCCCGGGCATGGCCCGAAGGGACGCGAGCTGCTCGACCGGCTGATGCGTCGGACCATCCTCACCGACGCCGATCGAGTCATGGGTGAAGATGTGCACGACCGGGATCTCCATCAGCGCGGACAGCCGGATCGCGCCTCGGGCGTAGTCGGAGAAGATCAAAAATCCCGACCAGTACGAGCGGAGCTTGGTCAGCGCCATGCCGTTGGCGATCGCGGCCGCGGTGTGCTCCCGGACCCCGAAGTGGAAGTTCCGTCCGCCGCGCTGGCCGGGCTGGAAGTCTCCGGCACCGTCGAAGCCAAGGCGGGTCTTCGTCGACGGCGCAAGGTCCGCCGAGCCCCCCAGCAGCCACGGCACGGCCTCGGCGACCGCGTTGAGCACCTGACCTGACGACGCACGCGTCGCCATACCCTCGGGGTCGGCCGGGAACGAGGGCAGCATGTCCTCCCAGCCATCCGGCAACTCCCGGCGCTGCATGCGCTCGATCTCCTCGGCAAGCGCCGGATGGATGCTCGCATACTCCTTGAAGCGCGCCTCCCAGTCGGCTCGGGCATGCGCGCCGCGCTGGCCGATCCCCGCCGCGAACCAGTCGTACACGCCGTCAGGGATGAAGAACTCCGCGTCCTCCGGCATCCCGAGGAAGCGCTTGGTCGCCCTGACCGCCTCGACGCCCAGCGGCTCGCCGTGCACTCTCGGCGAGTCCTCCAGCGGCGAGCCGTAGCCGATGTGGCTGTGGACCACGATCAGCGTAGGGCGCTCGTGCTCGGCCTTGAACGAGTGCAGTGCATGGGAGACCTGATCGACGTCGTTCGCGTCCGCCACCATCATGACGTTCCAGCGATATCCGATGAAGCGCGCCGCCACATCCTCGGTGAATGTGATGTCGGTATGGCCTTCGATCGTCACCCGGTTGGAATCGTAGATCCAGCACAGGTTGGACAACCGCTGATGGCTGGCGATAGACGCCGCCTCCGAGGAGATCCCTTCCATCATGCAACCGTCCCCGGCCAGCGCATAAACGTCGAAATCAAAGATCGGAAACCCATTCCGGTTGTACCGCGCCGCAAGCCACTGCTCGGCCATCGCCATACCCACCGACATCGCCACACCCTGGCCGAGCGGTCCGGTCGTCGCCTCCACCCCGCTCGTCCACCGGTACTCCGGATGGCCCGGCGCGTGGGAGTCCAGCCGGCGAAACGTCTTCAGGTCCTCAAGAGTCACCGCCGGCCGGCCGAGCACCTCATAATCGGGATCGACGGCACGGACGCCCGCCAGGTGCAACAGAGACCACAACAGCGCCGACGCATGTCCCTCGGAGAGCACGAAGCGGTCGCGGTTTGGCCAAATCGGATCGGCGGGATCGAATCGCAGGAACCGCTGCCACAGCGTGTAGGCGACCGGCGCGATATCCATCGGCGTGCCCGGATGACCCGACTCCGCCTTTTGGATCGCATCCAAACAAAGCCCACGAATTACATTTATGGACAAGGCGTCCATGACTCCCCCTAATTCGAACGCTACCACCGGCGAAGATCACCCGATAGGGGCATGGAGGTCTCACCCGACGAGGCACCGGCTAAAGCCGGATGCCGGTCGTTAAAGGTTCAGTCCGCGCAGCTTCCGGCGAGCCGTGCAGATGTGCCCCCGGCGCGGATCTCTATGGGACGGCGGATGGGACCTCAAGGTCGGCGGCGCGCCATGGCACCGGCGCGGCGAGGCAGGGGCTCGCGTCCGCGGGGTTGGCGGATCCAGCAGTCCGGAGCCGGCGCGGCCGGTGTCGGCAGCGTGGCCGGCTCCTCGCCGAGCAGGAAGTCCTCACCGTGGTGCATCACCGAAAGCGGATCACCCTCCAGAAGGTGATAGGTCGTCGTATCCCCCGTGACGACGACCTGGAATCGGCGACCGCGATAGCACAACCGGAAGGCGAGCCGCGTGATGCCGTCCGGCAGGTGCGGGTCGAACCTGATGCGACCGCCACCGGCTCGCATTCCACCGAATCCGGCGACGAGCGCGGTCCAGGCGCCGGCGAGCGAGGCGATGTGCACTCCGTCCCGGGTGTTGTGCTCCAAGTCGTCGAGGTCCATCAGCGCGGCTTCGCCGAGATAGTCGTAGGCGAGGTCGAGCTGGCCGATCTCAGCGGCGATCACGGCCTGGACGGCTGCGGACAGCGATGAATCACGCACGGTGAGCGCCTCGTAGTAGGCGAAGTTGCGCACCTTCTCTTCGAACATGAAATCCTCGGCACAAAGGTACATGGCCAAGACCAGGTCGGCCTGCTTTACCACCTGCTTTCGATAAAGCTCGAAATACGGGAAATGAAGCATCAACGGATACTGCTCCGGTTCGGTGGCAGCGAAATCCCAGCGCTTATGCTCGGTGAATCCCTCGCTCTGCGGGTGAACCCCGAGCTGATCGTCGAACGGCAGGTATGTGGCGTCGGCGGCGGCACGCCATGAGGCGGTCTCGTCGACCGTCACTCCCAGCTGCTGGGCTGCGTCCGGGTGACGGACGGTCGCGTCGGCCGCCGCGCGCAGGTTCCGCCGTGCCATGAGGTTGGTGTAGACGTTGTTGTCCGCCAGCGCGCTGTATTCATCGGGGCCCGTGACGCCGTCGATGCGAAATCGGCCGTCGACGTCGTGATGACCGAGACTGCGCCACAGCCGGGCTGTCGCCACGAGCAGCGGCAGGCCGCTCTCTCGCTCGAACCCGAGGTCGTGCGTCGCGTCCACGTACCGCGCCACCGCGCATGCGATGTCGGCGTTTATGTGGAACGCAGCAGTGCCGGCCGGCCAATAGCCTGAACATTCCTCGCCATGGATCGTCCGCCAAGGGAAGGCGGCCCCGTGGAGCCCGAGCCGCTCGGCGCGGTCCTCGGCTTGCGGAAGGGTGGTCCGCCTCCAATCCAGCGTGTCCGCGACCGCGCTCGGGTAGGTATAGCTGAGGACCGGCAGGACGAACGACTCGGTGTCCCAGAAGGTGTGCCCGTCATAGCCGGGACCGGTCAGTCCCTTCGCCGGGATGGGCCGTTGTTCCGTCCGAGCGCCCGCCTGCAGGAGGTGGAAGAGCCCGAAGCGGACCGCCTGCTGCACCTGCGGATCACCGTCGATCTCCACATCCGCCCCCGACCAGAAGTCGTCGAGGAACGCGCGCTGTTCGCTCACCAGGCCGTCCCACCCGGTCGAACCTGCACCGGCCAGCGCCGCCATGACCTGATCGTGCATGGCCGGCCGTGACCGCTGCGCCGACCAGCCGTACGCCAAGAGCTTGACCAGCCTCAGCCGCTGGCCGGGTTCCAGCCGGGTCACCACCGTGAACCGGCTGATATCACCCGCGCCGCTGAGATCCACGTCGGTGCCCTCGGGGGCGTCCACCTCGTTACGCATGACGGCCGCTATCCGTAGTCCACTGGCCCGGATCCGATGGATCATCATGGCGCAGTGCTCCGCGGCGACGTTCTCCTCCATGACCAGCGGCGACTCCAGTACCGCGGCTGCTCGCGGGTCCCCGCTCAGTGCGGGCAGCGACTCGTTCGCCACCAGTTCCGACTGGACGACGATCCGCACCGGGCGATCGAGGGCTTCGACCTCGTAGCGAATCGCCGCGACGGCGCGCTGGGTGAACGAGACGAGCCGCGTGGAGGCGACACGCACCGGACAGCCGGACGGCGCGCTCCAGCGCACCCGGCGGGTCAGCGTGCCGGCGCGCAGGTCGAGAAGGCGCTCGTGCTCGTGCAGCCTGCCGTAACGGATCTCGAAGGGCTCGTCATCGACGAGGAGCCGGATCAACTTACCGTTGGTGACGTTCACCACCGTCTGCCCGGATTCGGGATACCCGTAGCCGGCCTCCGCATACGGGAGTGGCCGCTGTTCGTACACCGAGTTCAAATAGGTCCCGGGCAGTCCGTGCGGCTCACCTTCGTCAAGATTGCCGCGCATGCCGATATGCCCGTTCGACAGTGCGAACACCGACTCCGTTTGCGCGAGGGTGCCCATGTCCAGGTCGCGCTCTCGGACCACCCAAGGCTCCACGGTGAATGCCGAATTCGTGATCATGATGACTCCATCAGCTCCGTTCGGTAGGAACCGCGGGGGCTCCGGTCTGGTGGAGCGCTCGCGCCCGCCCGGTACGATCGACACCGCCACGGAGGCGAAGCGGCCTGGCCGTGCCGCTGCACCCCGGCAAGAACGTCTTGAAGACCGTCACCTGGAAGGCCGACACCGAGTGCCTGTGCACGCCGGACCTGCGGCTGATGCCGACCCGCACTTCGGTTGCCGGTGCCAGGCGGTCACGGCGTTGCCGATCCATAGAGTGGACCGATGCCTCCGCGCCGGGTCGATTTTTGGATTAGGCGCCCCCGCGACCGGCCTACTCGCCGGCCCTTGACGCTGCGGGCGCTATGCGGACCTCAGAGGCCGTACTCCTGCAGCAGTTTGAGCCAGACCTCGCTCGTGGTCGGGAACGTCGGAACGGCGTGCCAGAGCCGTTCGAGCGGGATCTCGGCGGTCACCGCGATCGTGGCCCCGTGCAGCAGGTCGGCCGCTGCGGGGCCGACGAAGGTGGCGCCGAGCAGCACACGTCGGTCCTCGTCCACGACCAGCCGGGCCCGGCCGGTGTAGCCGGGGACCTGCAGCTCGGCACCGATGACCGCACCGATGTCGTAGTCGACGGCGCGTGTGCGGAAGCCGTCCGCGCGGGCCCGGGCCTCCGTACGCCCGACGGCGCAGACCTGGGGGTCGGTGAAGACGACCTGGGGGGCGCCCAGCGGGTCGGCGCGGTCACGCAGCGACGGCAGGTCGTCGGGGCGCCCGTGGGCGCGGGCGGCGATGACGTCTCCGCAGATGCGGGCCTGGTACTTGCCCATGTGGGTGAGCAGGTTGAGCCCGTTGACGTCGCCGACCGCGTAGAGCCAGCCGTCGGGGACCGCGGTCGCCCGCATGCTCGCATCCACCTCGATGGGGCCGTCCGGCCGGATACCGACGGTCTCCAGGCCGATGTCGTACACGCCCAGGCGGCGGCCGGTGGCGACGAGGATCTCGTCGGCCTCGAACCGCGAACCGTCATCGGCCTGGACCGTCACCGGCCCGTCGGCCCCCTGGCGTTCGACCCGGGTGAGGGTGCGGCCGAAGTGCAGGTCGATGCCCGATTCCGCGAGCGACCGGGCCACCAGCTCACCGGCGAACGGCTCGGTCCGGGTGAGCAGGCGGTCCTCGCGGACGAGGACGGTGGTCTCCACGGCGCCGAGGGAGTGCAGCGCCTGGGACATCTCACAGGCGACGGGTCCGCCGCCGATGACGATGAGCCGCTTCGGCGCGTGCCGGGTGCTCGTCGCCTCCTGGTTCGTCCACGGACGTGCCTCACGCAACCCGGGAACATCGGGGATCGCAGGCGTGCTACCGGTCGCCAGGACGATCGCGTGCCGGGCGCCCAGCGACCGGGTTCCACCCCCCGGCACCGCGACATCGACCCGCAACGGGCCGGCCAGGCGGCCACGGCCCCGGACGAACGTCGCCGGCAGCTTCTCCAGCCAGTTCACATAGCCGCTGTCGTCGAAGTGGGACACCACCTCGTCACGGCGGTCGTACACCGCAGTCGCCTCGATCGGGCCGCGAAGCCCAAGCCCCGGCATACGGCCTACCTCGGAGGCCAGCTCCATTGGCCACAGCAGCGCCTTGCTCGGCACACACGCGTAGTAGTTGCACTCGCCGCCCACCAGGCGTTCCTCGACGACGGCCGCCGTCAGGCCACCACGCACGACGCGCGCGGCGGCGTTCTCTCCGACCGGGCCCGCGCCGATCACGATCACATCGAAGACGTCGTTCCCATCCGCCATGCCGGTCTCCGATCCCCCGCAACGCCTCAGCACGAACCGCCACGTTTGCCACCATTCCCGCATTTCTGATGAGAAGACGCAAAACGCCGGTAACGGGACCGTCGATCAATTCACGTGGCGCACCCCCGCCGGCTCCAGCCAACGGCGAGTCGATGCTGCGGGAGATGGGGGTGCCCCCGGCCCCCGCGGGGACGCGGGGGCCGGGGGTACGAGGTGTCAGCCGAGCGTCCAGCTCTGGTTGGCGGCGCCGGTGCAGGTCCAGATCTGCAGCTGGTTGCCGTCGGCGGTGCTCCAGTCGGTGTCGTCGAGGCACTTGCCGGAGTTGGTGTTGACCAGGCTGTTGCCGGCGCCGACGGTCCAGGACTGGGCGCCCGTGCCGTTGCAGTCGTACAGCTGCACCTTCGCGCCGTCGGCGGTGCCGGCCGCGGTCACGTCGAGGCACTTGCCGAGCGCCTGGAAGGTGTTGCCGCTGTGCGTCCACAGCTGCGCGTTGGTGCCGTTGCAGGTGTAGAGGTCCACCTTGGTGCCGTTGGCGGTGCCGGCGCCGGCGACGTCGACGCACTTGCCGCCGTAGCCGTGGATGGGGGCGGCGCCCGGCGGCGGGTTGGTCGTGCCGCCGCCGGTGATCGCCTTGAAGATGCCGGTGAACTGGTAGTTGCTCTGCGGGGTGCCGCTGGAGCCCTGGTTGTCCCGGCCGAGCGACCAGAAGGTGAGCTCCTGGATGCCGTTGCTCGCGGCGAAGGATTCCAGGTCCTGGGCGTCCGAGGTGGTGAACACCTCGGTGCTGACGTCGTTGACGCCGATCATCGGGCAGTTGCCCTCCATCGCCCACAGCTGGCTGGAGGTCTTGCTGGTCCAGATCTGACCCAGCTGGGTGTGCAGGCCGTTCGCCGCGCTGATCGCGGCCTGGCCCATGTCCATGGACCCGCCGTAGTCCATGGTCATGATGTTGACGAGGTTGACGTTCAGATTGTGGCTCTTGGCGTTCTGCAGCAGGGCGATGCCGTCGGATTCCAGGCCGGACGGGCTGACCGGCAGGGTGTAGTCGACGGTCAGGGTCTTGCCCTGCGCCGCGTACTGCTGCTGGAGGTTGGCGAGGGCCTGGTTGCGCCGGTCGTTGGCGGCCGTGTCGTCCAACGTGGAGCCCTCGATGTCGAGGTCGATGCGGGTGAGATTGAACTGGTCGATGACCTTCTGGTACTGCGCCTGCATCGCCGCCACGGTGCCGCAGGAGGTCAGTTCGGTGCCGCCCGCGCCGCCGAAGGACACGATCACGTCGCCGCCGGCCGCGCGCAGGTTGTTGACGGCGTTGTTCCAGCCCGCGTCGGTGATCGGCGTGTCACCGTTGATCGTGGCGTTGCAGGTGCCCTGGCTGATGACGAAGGCCAGGGTGTAGTACTTGTTGCCGGTGGCGTTGTAGGCGTTCATGAGGGTGGACGGGTCGTTCCACATCTCCGCGTACGGGGCGGCGTAGTGCGCGGGGAATCCGGGGCCCGGGTTGGCGGCGGCCGACGCCGAGCCGGCCGTGACGCCCATGAGCGCGGCGGCGGCCAACGGCACCGCGGCGAGCGTCGCGATGAGCCGTCTGATGCGGGGGCGGGTCATGCGGGGTCTCCTCCTGTAACTGGGGTTGGGTGAGGGCCGGGGCGAAGCCCTCGCTCCCGTGGCTCTCGGATCAGGGGCCGCTGGTCAGGTAGGCGACGGTGCTCCCGGAGCGGACGGCGCCGCCGGAGTTGTTGATGATGTGGCTGATGGTCCCGGTGCCGCCGAGGGAGACGGTGACCATGTCGTGGAAGGCCGAGCCGGTGGAGGGGACCTCGATGGCCCGGTCGGCGACCACGCCCGGGTTCGTACTGAAGTAGCAGTAGACGCCGAGCCCCCACGCCTGGTGGGAGGTGACGCCCGCGGCGACCTTGTAGGAGGCGTAGCCGTTGGTGCCGCCGCCCGGCGTCCAGCTCGCGTTGCCGGGGACGTCGTACGGCATCTCGGACTGGTAGAAGTACGTGCGGCCGCCGTTGCCGTTCCACAGCACCTGGTACTGCTGGTAGTGCTCGGTGAAGAGCCCGTACGCCGTGACGTTCGCGCCGTTGACGACGAGGCCGTTGGCGGCGGTGTTGGTGTTCCAGCCGACGGTGCCGCCGTTGCCGTGGTCGGCGCGCCACAGCCACGAATGGTCGATGATCGTGTTGTTGCTGTTGATCACCAGCGACTGAGCGGCCTTGCCGGCGACGTCGCCGCCGACGCGGAAGAACACGTCGTGCAGGGTGATGGGGTCGGAGGAGTGGCCGGCGGAGGAGCCCGCGGGGCCGACCTGCATGAGCGTCTGGCTGTTCGTGGTGCCGGCGCTGATGAGCAGGCCGGAGATGTCGATGCCGTCGACGTCGGCGGTGGTGATGGCGGTGACGCCGTTGTCCGGAACGAACGTGGCCAGGCCGAGCCCGAGCACGACGGTGTCGGGCCGCGTGATGTTCAGGGGCGCGTTCAGGTGGTAGACGCCCGGGGTCACCAGCAGGTTCTTGCCGGACGCGAGGGCGGCGTTGATGGTCGCCGCGGTGTCGCCGGACTTGACCACGTAGAACTGGGTGATGGGAATGGTGGTGCCGGCCGTGCCGCCGGAGGTCCAGTCGGGCCCGACCGCGTTGGTGCGCTGAGCGGGGACCCGCACGTTGTAGAGGCCGGTGGAGTCGACGTAGAGGTACGGCTTCTCGCGCAGGGTCGGGGTGGCGGAGACGTTGGTGTACGTCGGGAACGACTGCCCGGGGGCGCCGGTGTCGCCGACGAACACCATGTTCCAGTTCGAGCCGGTCCAGCCGCCCATCACGGTATTGCGGGTGAGGAACTGCTGCTGGGTGCCGGAGTCGATCTGACCCGAGACCCGGCTGTCGCCGATGTATCCGCCGGACGACCAGTTGCTCGAGGTGTTGCCCGAGGTGTAGTCGTCCAGCGTCATGTTGCCGTGGACGTCGACGCGCCGGAACGGGTCGGCCTGGGAGACGGCCCATTCCAGGGTGCCGGAGCCGGGCGTGTCCGAGAGGTTCTCGACTCCGCGCCAGAAGTTCTGCGTGGCGTTGCCGCCGGACCAGGCCGCGTCCACGTGCACGCCGCCACCGGTCAGCGAGACGTCGGTGGGCTGGGCGCCGAGCCCGGCCACCTGGGTGTAGAAGCCGACGGGGACGTCGACGTTGTAGCTGCCGGGCCTGAACAGCAGCGCGTACCGGTTCGTCCCGAACTGGTTGCTCTGCTGGGAGCCGTAGATCGAGTTGATCGTGGACTGGATGCTCGACGCCGGCATCGACGGGTCGAAGATCTTGACGTTCGGCCCGAGGTCGGGGTTGTTCGGGTTGGTCGGCACGCTTCCGCCCACGGGAGTGAGGACGAAGGACTGGGCGGCCGTGCCGTTGCAGGTGTACTGCTGGAGCTGGACGCCGTCGGCCGTCGAGGCCCCGGGGACGTCCAGGCATTTCCCGCTGTAGCGGTTGACGAAGTGGTAGTTCGCGCCGGCCTCCTGCACCGGCTGCCACTCCTGACTGGCCCAGCCGCCGTTGTTCCACAGGTGGATCTTCGCGCCGTCGGCGGTCGAGGGGCCGTCGACGTCGACCGCGGGCTGCGATCCGTTGGAGTTGACGATCACGTAATAGCCGGTGTCCGCGGCGGTCTTCAGCTGCCACTGCTGGGCGGTGGTGGCGTTGCAGGTGTACTGCTGCACGGCGGTGCCGTTGGCGGTTCCGGCCGCCGCGGCGTCGACGCACTTGCCGCTGCCGGCGTTGACGAAGGTGTAAGGAGTGTCGACCGCGGGGGCCGCGGACGCGGGCGCTGCGGTGAGTGCGCAGAGCGCGGCGGCCGTGAGCGCGGTCGCCCAGCTCAGCGCGAGCGCGCGCCTACCGGACAGATGTCGCATGGGGGTCCTTCGCTTGGCGGGGCGGGATCGCGGTGGATCCCAGCGGAGGCATGGTGGGTCTCGTGGGCCCGGCGCGCGCCGGCGGGCACGTGCCGGGCCCGGTCGGGACGGTCCGATTTCCGGTTCGGTCCGCCCGTTGCCGCCGTCGAGGCACGGCGGGGCTCAGCGGTCGGTCAGGCGAAGAGGCTCCGGCTGCGATGAGGCGCGCGGGGGAACGTGAAGGCGGCGGCGCACGGAGACGGGTGATCTGGTCGAGGCATGCCGAGGCTCCCTGCTCGAGAGTGCCCGTCTCGCCAGGCGGACGCCGGCGTCGGCGGGGACGGTCGGGGCCGGACCCCGTCACCCTGGAGAGCGTGACGGTCCTCGAAGGTCCGATGCGTGCGGCGCCGCCGCCGGACCCGGACGTCGCAACGGTGGCAACTGGAAGGAAACACCGAACACATCAACGTGTCAATCAGATGACTCCTCTTTTTTCTCGCCGTGAAGAAAGTAGTACTCTCCGTCTCGACAGAGCCTTTGCGCCCCCGGATGATGGGTTCGAGGCGTCATGGGGCCGTCGGTTACTCTCGGGAAAGGAGGCCACATGTAACGGGCGATGAAAGAGGATCAGCCTGTGCGACAGCGAGCAACCGTCCGGCAGGTCGCCGAGGAGACCGGGCTGTCGATCGCCACCGTCTCCCGCGTGCTCAACGGCCAGAACAACGTCGCCCCGCGCACGCGTGAGGTGGTGCTGGAGGCCGCCGGGAGGCTCGGCCGCCGGCCGCCGCACCGGCGCTCGCCCGTCATCTACGTCCGCTGCCCGTACGTCCTGAGCGACTACTTCGGCCTGATCGTCTCCTCGATCGCCGAGGCCGCCGCCACCCAGCGGCTGGAGGTGCTCCTCAACGCCGGCGAGTCCGCCCAGCGCACCGACGCGCTGCGCGGCCTGCCCTCACGGACCGGGATCGGCGGGGCCATCCTCATCCTGCCGCCCGAACCCGCCGACGATCTCGTCCGGCTGCGCGACAGCGGCTTTCCCTTCGTCGTCGTCGACCCCCGCACGACTCCCCCGCGCGACCTCGCGGCGGTCTCGGCCGCCCACTTCACCGGGGCCCGCGCGCTCATGTCCCATCTGGTCGCCCTCGGGCACCGCCGCGTCGGCATCATCGCCGGTCCGCGCGACTGGCTGGTCACCGACGCCCGTACCGCCGGTCATCTCGCCGCGCTCGCCGACGTCGGGGTCCTGCCCACCCCGGACCTCATGCGGCACGTCCCCGAGCCCACCGTCGATCACGGCCACCGGGCCGCCGGCGAACTGCTCGACCAGCCCGACCCGCCCACGGCGCTGGTCGGCTTCAACGACAAGATGGCCGTCGGCGCCCTGCGCGCCGCCGCCGAGCGCGGCCTGCGGGTACCGGACGACCTCTCGATCGCCGGCTTCGACGACATCGATCTCAGCCGCGCGACCCACCCGCAGTTGACCACCGTCCGGCAGCCGCTGGCCGAGATGGGCCGCATGGCCGTCACGCTCTACACGCGGCTGCTGGACCAGCAGGAGCACGAGGCGCTGCACGTCGAGCTCGCGACCGAGCTCATCGTCCGCTCCTCCACCGGCCCCGTTCCGCTCCAGGCGTGACCGAGCCCGCCGCGCCGCCCGGCTCGCGGCGCCGTATGGCGCAGGTCGGGCCGTGCGGCGGCCTCACTCTTCGGCCAGGACGATGACGCGGTCGTCGGCGGACAGCGTGAGCGGGGCGGCCTTGTCCGGGTTGAGCACCACGCCGTAGCCGGGCGGCCGGTGGAACTCATCACGCCGCCGGTATCCCAGCGCCGTCTGCCCGCGCCTGCGGGCGGCTTCGACGACGGTGGCGAAGTTCGCGGACGCGCCGGGCAGCAGGTAGTCGCCGGCCGGCTTGAGGTAGATCTCCGACCCGGTCGGATCCAGGAGGTTGGCGAACACCTCCCGCAGGTGATGGTTCTCGGTGAGCTGAGTGAGCAGCAGGCTGATGAGCCGGGCGCTGACGACGAAGTCGTCGGCCTTGGTGACCTGGGCGACCTCGCGGTTGCCCTCGTCGTTGATCTCGGTGACGATCGAGTACGGGTCCCCGATGCGCTCTTCCATGTCCCGCAGGTGCAGCAGGGTGACCAGCGTGCGCGCGTCGGCGTGCTGTGGCTCGCAGGTGTCGTCGGACAGCACGATGACGTGCTGGTAGGAGCCCACGTCCAGGGTCTCCAGCGCGGCCCGGTCGGTCGGGTCACAGCGGGTGAAGCCCATCGTGAGGTTCTGGAGGACGGCCGGTTGCTCACGGGGGTCGTCCTGGGGAGCCGCGATGTCGAGGACCGATCCCGGCTGCGCGAACGCGTCCAGCAGGCTGATGATCTTCGGTGCGCGGTGGTTCCAGCCGACCAGCAGCGTACGGGCGGGCTTCGCGGGCTGGGGCTCCGTGGTGCTGAGGGCTTCGGCGACGACCGGCGGCGGATCGTCGGTGAGCCGGATCAGCAGGTCGTCCTCCGCCAGCACGATGATCTCGTCGTCGGCCTGGATGACGGTGTCCATGGGCGGGTTCACCAGGACGGCTCCGTCCGCGCGCCGGAGCCCGATCGGGATGCCGAGTTCGTACGCGTCGAGCGCGTCGCCGTACGTCCTGCCCGCCAGCGACGGCTCGGATCGCAGATAGAACTCGTTGCCGGAGAAGTCCAGCAGGTCGGTGCAGACGGTCGACAGTCCCGACTGGCGGTGTGACTGCACGACGAGCCGGACGCCGATGTCATCGGCGTCGACGACGTGCGCCGCAGGACCACCCGCGAGCCGCGCCGCGGGCAGATTGGCCGAATCGGTCACGGCGGCCACGACCGGCGGCCGGTGCGCCCCCCACTCCCTCGCTCCGAGCGAGAGCAGCACCTTGATCACGTGAATGTCGGGATCGTCGGCGAGCGGCGCGAGCACCATGATGGACCGGGCGGTTCCGGGGCTGACCAGCTCCAGGTCGGCGGGTTTGAGGGGGTCGCCCCGGCGACAGACCACCCGGGTCTTGCCGGTGTCGCCGAGGCGGTGGCGGATCGCCTCCTCCATGTCGACCTTGTCCTGGTCGGCGAGGATCGCCACGCAGGAGCGGCGCTCGCTCTGGTTGGCCTTGACCAGCTCGGACACCACCGTGAAGACCTGGTCCGACCAACCCAGCAGCACGGTGTGGTTCCGCTCGATGATCTTCGAGTGGCCTTTCCGCAGGTCCGCGATTCTCGCTTCCAGGCCGGTGGTCAGGACACCGATCAGGGCGCTCACGATGAAGATGCCGCCGACCGTGACGGCCAGCATCAGCCCCAGGAACATCGGGGTGCCGGTGTCCCCGGCCACGGTGCCGGGGTCGATGGCGCGCATCAGGGTGCGCCAGAGCATCCCCGGCCAGTGCCCGTTGTGCCGGGCGTCGGCCGGCGCGAGCGCCACCGTCAGGGAGGCGAACACGACGATCAAGATCGCCGAGGCCAGGCCGAGCCACCCGATCAGCGCCGGCGTGCCCCTCGACATCGTGTTGTCGAAGGCGTACCGCGCCCGGTCCCGCCACCGCGCCTGAGCCACCCGTGTCCCCCTGTCCGGCCGCACATCCCGTCTCGCGCCGCACGAAGTTATCAGCCCAGGCGGGTGAGGCTCGGCCGAGCGCCGATACGCGTGCGACGGCGGTCCCCCGCGACCGGCGTCGGGCGGGGTGCGCCGGTTCCCTCAACGGAAGCACCGATCGGTGGTGACGCCACCCGCCGCCCGCTACGCCAAGGCCCTGCCGGCCACGCGGGAGGTGAGCCAGTCGTCGATCGCGGCCCGGACGGCGGTCAGATCGTACGTGCGCTGGTCGACGTTGTCGGCGCGAAGCTCGAACACGGGAATCCCCGCCCGTTCGAGGGTCTCGGTGATGAACCAGCCGTTCCGCGCGTCCTCGCCGATCAGGTGCACGACTCCGTCGACCTGGTGGAGCCTGGCCTCCTTGAGGTACCACTCGTTCGACCACGGCGGCCGGTACAGCTGGTCGGAGAAGGCGGCGAAGCGGGCCGCGAGGGCGCGCATCGGGTCGTCGCCGTACCGGATGTAGCCGTCGGCGGCGATCGCGAGGTACATCGACCAGACGAAGACGGCACCGTGGCGTTCCTCGAAGTACCGGTAGAAGTCCATGTCGTACCAGAGGCCGCGGCCGATCCACATCAGGCGCAGTCGCTCGCCGGGGAAGGCGGCGTCACCGCCGGCGACGCGGGCGGCGACCTCGTCATGGAACCGCTTGGCGGCGTCACGGGCCCAGACGGTGCCCCGGTGCCACTGCGGGATCATGACGCTGGAGATGCTGTCGTCCACGCGAAGCGGGACGGGACGGGTCCGGGCGATGAGGTCACGGGTGCGGCGGTTCCATTCCTCCTGTTCGTTGACCAGCGCCATGACCTCGCGGAAGCGGGACTCGCGGAAGACACGACCGGTCGTGGTCTCCAGGAAGCGTACGAGTCCTTCCAGTTCGGCGACCAGCGATATAGCCGATCTTGATGGCCGAGCCGTCGCCGCCCGCCGCACTGGTCCCGCACGCGGCGAGGGGGAACAACGCTGCGGCGGCGGCCAGGCGGACGACCCGCGAGCGGACCGCGCGCGGACGGGGGGTGGGCGGTCGGTTCTCCCCGGCGTGAACGAACATCCGGGTACCTCCTCGATGACGCGACGCCGCGTAGGGCGCGAGGAAATGTGGGGTTGGGCGGATGCCGCGGACGGCGTCGGCCGTCGCGGGATGCGTGTTCACGTCAGCGCACGACGACCGTGCGCCGCGTCGTGATGGGTGATGGGAAAAGGGTGGACGTCCGCCCGGGACGGGCGTGTGGCGGCCTCAGCGGCCGGTTACCACCAGACGTCCCGGTGGGCGTTCTCGACGACCTCGACCAGCCTCGCGACCGACGGTCCGTCCAGGTCACCGAAACGGAGGGGCCGGCCGTCGCGATGGGCGCGGACGGTCCCGAGAGCGAGGTCGGCGAACTGGGCGGCCACGGTGTCCAGGCCGAGCGCCCCGTCGGCCTGGTACCACTGGGTCACCAGCGTGGTCGAGCGCATCAGCGCGATCCGCGCCAGCGACACCGACTCGAAGGTGAACACGCCCTCGGAGCGCCCGCGGGTGAGGACGTCCGTCCACAGGCGGTTCGTCCGTGCGCGCTGGCGGCTGATCGCCGGGTGGTCGGACCAGTCGCGCGCGTGCAGTTCCTGCTGCAGCAACTGGCCCATCTGCGGGTGCTTCACGGGAATGATGATGTGAACGCCGATGAGGGCGGCGAGCTTCTCCTCCGGACGATCGACGATGCCGCAGGCGTCCTCAAGCGCCTGGCCGTGCCTGCTGAGCCCCTCCAGGACGAGATCGGTCAGCGCCTCGTCCTTGGAGCTCAGATAGTGGTAGAGCATCGAGGTGCTCACGCCGGCGTGAGCGCCGATCTCGCGGATCCCGGTCGCGTGGAATCCCTTCTGCGAGAACAGCTCCAGCGCCGCCCGCGACAGGCGAACGTTCACGGGGGCGTCGTCCGCGGACCGGCGGCCACGCCGCCCCCGCGCCGACTCACCGGTGTTGCCGCTCATCCCGGCCTCCTCGATGCGCCATTCGACCTTCAGTCGACCGACCGATCGATCGGTCGAACTGTTTCGGAGACCGTACCTATCGATCGATCGATCGGTCAATACCCGAAACGGTCGGTGGGCACCGGAGTCCGTGACCGCTCATCCAGCACCAATACAAAGATGTGACCCACTGGGTAGTCGTGTGACTACTTTGCGTATTCCATGCTGGGTGACGCGCCAGACAGGCGCCATGGACATGCCACGGACACACCAGGGAGACGTCGACATGGTCAAGCAGGTGCATCGCGAGCGTCGGAACGCGGAACTGGCCGTGGCGCCGCTGTACAGCGGGCTGGTGCCCACCGGCGGAATCCCCCGCTACCGGCTGGCGCCCGGTCCGATGGCGCCGGACTCGGCCGCCGCGCTGGTCCGGGACGAGATCATGCTCGACTCCAACGCCCGCCTCAACCTCGCCACCTACTGCACCACCTGGATGGAGCCCCAGGCCAAGGGACTGATCGCCGATTCCCTGGACCGCAACCTGGTGGACCACGACCAGTACGCCCAGACGGCGGAGCTGGAGACACGGTGCGTGAACATCCTGGCCGACCTCTGGAACGACCCGGGCACCGACGGTGTCGGGTGCTCGACCGGCGGCTCCAGCGAGGCGACGATGCTGGCCGGGCTGGCGATGAAGTTCAACTGGCGCGCGCGGCGACGAGCGCAGGGGCTGCCGGCCGACAGGCCCAACCTGGTGATGCCGAGCGTGGTGCACACCTGTTGGCCGAAATTCTGCCGCTACTGGGATGTCGAGCCGCGCTACGTGCCGATCCGGGAGCCCGGCTTCACCGTCGACCCGGCCGAGGTGGCGAGCCTCTGCGACGAGAACACCATCGGCGCGGTGGCCATTCTCGGGTCCAGCGCGCTGGGAATCTACGACCCGGTGGCCGAGATGGCGTCCGCGCTGGATCGGCTCCAGGCCGAACGGGGAGTGGACGTGCCGCTGCACGTCGACGCCGCGGTGGGCGGCTTCATCGCTCCGTTCCTCGAGCCCGACCTGGTGTGGGACTTCCGCGTGCCCCGGGTGCTGTCCATCAACACCTCGGGCCACAAGTTCGGGCTGGTCTACCCGGGCATCGGGTGGATCATCTGGCGCGACAAGAAGGCGCTGCCGAAGGAGCTGATCTTCGACTGCGAGCTGCTGGGCGGCAGCGTGCCCACCTTCACGCTCAACTTCTCCCGATCAGGCGCGCCGGTGGTGGCGCAGTACTACACCTTCCTGCGCCTCGGGTTCGACGGCTATCGCGCGGTGCAGCAGGCCTGCCGTGACGTGGCGTCCTATCTGGCCGAACAGATCGCGAAGATGCCCGCGCTGGAGGTCATCTCCGACGGGACCCATCTGCCGGTCGTGGCCTTGCGGATGCGCCCCGACACCACCACGACCGTATTCGACCTCCACGACCGGATGCGTAAACACGGGTGGCAGATACCCGCCTACCACCTGCCCGACGCCCTCGGCGACACGGCCGTGATGCGCATGGTGATCCGCAACGGCTTCAGTCGCGACACCGCGGACATCCTGCTGAACGCGCTGCGCGCCGAGCTGGCCGAGCTGTCGCCCGCGTCCACGGCGAAGGCCAGCACGCCCGCCGTGCCGGAGCCGCGACGACGTGGCCCCGTGTACCACTGAGAGGACTCGGGGAAGACCGGCAGCAGGGTGGACGGACCGCGCCGTGATCGCGCGGTCCAGATGACGGCGGATCGACCAGGACACCGCGGCGGGTTCCGAGACCCTCGGAACCCGCCGCATTCCGGGAACTCCCGGGTCGTCGAACTGGTACTGCCAGACGCGTGCGTGGCGGGCTGGCGCAGTATGTGCGTTCGCGCCGGGCGGGATCTGCGGGTCGCCCCACGGCGGATCTCCTGTCAGCCACTCGAGACCGGAAAGAGGTGACGCGATCCTGCGCGCGGACCACGGCGAGACCGTCGAGCCGCTCGGTAACCGGCATCCATGGATAGCGCCGCACGGGGTGTTCCCCTGCCTCGCGACGGCACCTGGGTGACCGTCGGGGTCCGGACGGACGAGGAGTTCGCCGGCCTGGCGGCCGTCGCCGGCCTGCCCGGCGACCCGGCCTGGGCGACCCTGGCCGGGCGTAAGGCGAACGAGTCCGCGGTGGAGGAGCACCTCGCCGCCTGGAAGCGGTCCAGGCTCGCCGACCCCGGAGTCGCGCGCCGCGCCGCGGCTCCTACGCTCATCTCCCGGGGCGGCGGACCGCCCTCGTTCGCCTTGGTGGAGGAGCACGCGTGAGTGAAGTTCAGGTCGCCGTTCTGGACGACTATCAGCGAGTGGCCGCTTCAATGGCGGACTGGGAGGGACTGCCCGGCGTCTCGACACGGTTCTTCGCGGAGCACATCGCCGACCCCGACGCCTTGGTGGCCGCGCTGGAACCGTTCGAGGTGATCGTGGCGATGCGCGAACGCACGCCGTTCCCCCGCGACGTGCTCGCGCGGCTGCCCCGGCTGCGGCTGCTGGTCACGACGGGTATGCGCAATGCCTCGATCGACCTGGACGCGGCGCGGGAACTCGGTGTCGTCGTCTCCGGTACCCGCGGCAGCGCCGGAAGCACGGCCGAGCTCACCTGGGCCCTGATCCTCGGTCTCGTACGGACCGTCGCGGCCGACGATGCCCGGATCCGGGCGGGGCGCTGGCAGGAGGCCGTCGGCCTCGACCTGGACGGTCGTACGCTCGGCGTCGTGGGGCTCGGCCGGCTGGGCGCGCGGGTGGCCCGCGTCGGCCTGGCCTTCGGCATGAACGTCATCGCGTGGAGCCCGAACCTGACGGCGGAGCGGGCCGCCGAGCACGGGGTGACCCTGGCGGACAGGCGCGAGCTGTTCGGCTCGGCGGACATCGTGTCGCTGCACATGGCGCTGAGCGACCGTACCCGCGGCCTCGTCGGGGACGCCGATCTGCGGGCGATGAAGCCCAGCGCGTTCTTCATCAACACCTCACGCGCCGGGCTGGTGGACCAGGACGCTCTCCGGAGGGCGCTGGACGAAGGCTGGATCGCCGGGGCCGGGCTCGACGTGTTCGACGTCGAGCCGCTGCCGGAAGACCACTGGCTGCGCGCCTCACCGCGCACGCTCCTGTCACCGCACATGGGTTACGTCACCGAACAGAGCTACCGGGTCTTCTACTCGGACGCGGTGGAGGACATCGCCGCCTTCCTGAACGGTGCGCCGATCCGTACGCTGTAGCCGGCCTCCCGGTCTCCCGGCCGAACACCACCGCCATCAAGGGGCGGGGGGTGAGTCGACGCGGAGTACCTGCAGTTGCACCATCAAGGCGAATCGCTGGTCGGGATCGCCGAGATCGCACTGCCCGACCTCGGTGACCCGTCGGAGCCGGTACCGGAAGGTGTTCTGGTGCACGGCGATCGATTCGGACGCCCTCACGACGTCGCCGAACGCGTCCAGCCAGGCGCGGAGCGTCCGGACGAGATCGCCGCGGCGCCGCCGGTCGTAGTCGATCAGCCGTGCCAACGCTCCCGTCGGCTCCTCGCCTCGCGCCGTGGCGAGGTCACGCAACTCCGAGATCAGAGCTTCACCCTGCAGTTCGTCGAACCGGCCGATCCGCCGCCGGAGGCGTCCCTCGCGGAGCACTCGCAGGACCCGGTCGACACAGGAGCGGCTGTGAGCCACATCGGACAGGTCGAGCGCCACCGGGGCCACGGCGGTGATCGGCGGCAACCGGTCCCCCACCCGGTCCAGGAAGTCCTGGAGGATCCCCACCGCGCGTGTCCCGGCTGTCTCCACGGCTCCGGTCATGGGCACCAGCCCATAGGTGACCGCGCCGATCGCCGCCGCCGCGGCTCGGGGGTGGATCGCCGACAGGTGCAGGGCGAACGCGTCGCTGAGCCGCTGCCGGTCATGGACCACGGTCGCGCTGTCGGAGTGGTCATAGCGCGGGCCTCGTTCGTCGAGAGCCACGCCCAGCACCAGCAGCGGCTGACCCGACAGACCGAGCCGTTCGAGCGCCTCACCCGCGCCGACACCGCCTTCCAGCGCGGTGCTCAGCAGGTCGGTCCGCATTCGCCGCTGCACGTCGGCACCGGCGCGGACCCGGAGCATGTGCAGGGCGACCAGCTTGGCCGACTCGCGCAACGCCTCGTTGCGCTCGTCGCTGAGACGGCCGGGTACCACGGCCCAGATGGAACCGAGCACCTCATCACCCGCCCGTACGGAGATGGCGACGCGTGGCAGTGTGGTGCCGCCCATCCCGTCGGAGAAGGGTTCGATGTAGACGGTCTGGTCGCTGCGGAGCAGATCCCGGAAGTTCCCCCGCTCGTGCAGAACGCGCGCGTACCGCTCCGGCACCTGGCGGCCGAGGATCGTTTCGACGCGGGAAGGGTCGGCCTCGTCCTGGCGGCCGGAGAAGGCGAGCACGCGGGAGTTGCGGTCCTCGATGGTGATCGGTGCGTCGAGAAGCGCCGCGATCGCGTTGGCGACCGCGAACAGGTCACCCGCGGGCAGCCCGCCGAGCGACTCCTCCTCGGCGGCACCCGCGTCCGTACCCCGGGCGAGCAGGGAGCGGAGCATCTCGCTGAGGTGACCCCACGGAGCACCTCGGCGCAGGCCGAGCACGGCGACCGCCGCTTCGTCGGCGGCGGCCCGTACCTCGTCGGTGAGCGGAACCGGCGCGCGGAGGACGAGCGCGGCCGCGTTCTGCTCCCCCAGTCGGCGCAGGAGCGCGGCGACGTCGCCGGGAGCCTCCACCCCCACACCGAGCACCATCGCGTGGGAGGGCAGCACCGGCTGATCGAGCGGGTCGTGGAACACGACGGCGCTGATCTCTCCGGGACGGTCCGGGTCGCCGTGGGCGAGTTCGAGCAGGGTCGCGCCCAGGTCGTCGACGACCCGTCCGAGATTCGCGCGGGGACGCACGGTGCCGGCGTGCTGCACGGTCTCACCGTAGACGCGCGAGATCACGCTCAACTAGTCGAATCCGCCGAATCCAGCCGCTATCTTTCGTCGCATTCGACCGTTCACCCGGTAAGCCACTCGGTGGCGGTGGTGACCTCGGCGAGCCGGTCCGGCACCGGCACCAGTCCGAGCCCGGGACCGGTGGGAACCTCGAGGTGGCCGTCGTCGAGCACGAACGGCTCGGTGATGTCCGAGGCGTAGTACCGTCCGGACGCCGAGGTGTCGCCGGGCAACGTGAAGCCGGGCATGGCGGCGAGCGCGACGTTGGCGGCCCGGCCCAGGCCGGTCTCCAGCATTCCGCCACACCACACCGGGATGCCGTGGGCCACGCAGACGTCGTGGATCCGACGGGCCTCGAGGTATCCGCCGACCCGCCCGGGCTTGATGTTCACCACCTGGCAGGCGCCCAGCCGGATCGCCGCCGCGGCGTCGCGGGCCGACGCGATCGACTCGTCCAGGCAGATCGGCGTCCGGATCCGCCGGGCCAGCTCCACGTGGCCGAGCACGTCCTCCTCGTCGAGGGGCTGCTCGATCAGCAGAAGGTCGAAGGGGTCCAGCCGGGCCAGCTGCCGCGCGTCGGCCAGGGTGTAGGCCGTGTTGGCGTCCACCTGGAGCAGGAGGTCGTCGCCGTACCGCTCGCGGACCGCGCGAACCGGCTCGAGATCCCAGCCGGGCTCGATCTTGAGCTTGACACGGACGTAGCCCTCGGCCAGGTAGCCCCCGACGGCGTCGAGGAGCTCGGGGACGCCGTCCATGATCCCGACCGAGACACCGCACGGGACCCGGTCGCGCACGGCGCCGAGCTCACGGCCGAAGGAGCGGCCCTCGGTGCGTAGTTCGGCGTCCAGTACCGCCATCTCGAGCGCCGCCTTGGCCATGCGGTGGCCCTTGAACGGCGCGAGGATCCCGGCGACGGAGTGGGCCGTCGGCGGACCGGCCGCCATCACCGCCGGAACGAGGAACCGGCGCAGCACGTCCGCGGCCGCGTCGACGTACTCGGAGGAGTACAGGGGGTCGGCCATCGCCACGCACTCGCCCCAGCCTTCGGCGTCGTCCGTCGTCACGCGCACGAGCAGGATGTCGCGGGTGGTCTGGGTGCCGAACGACGTACGGAACGGCGCGACCAGGGGAATGGAGATCCGTCGCAGTTCGACGCCGGTGAGTTTCATGATTCCCTCCGTACGATGTACCAGCCGGTACGGTCGAAGCCGTCGATCCGGCCGCCGCGGCCGGTCAGGCCGGTGAGCGCCTCGCGCACGGCGAGCCGCCAGCGCCGTGCCAGTTCGGGTTCGGTCGCGCGGAGCGCCGTGATGTCCCGGGGCACGGCGACGAGTGAGGTCGCACCGTCGAGCCTGCCGGGTACCGGGCTGCCGTCCTCGGCGATGCCCAGTGCGAGGACGGCGCCCGCCCGCATCTCTTCCTTGGCCACCTCACCGGTGCCGCTTCCGAGGCCGGCGCCGGTCACCGGGCTGTCGCGGAGCCGCCAGCGCACCAGGAGCCGGTCGGACTCCCCGTCGCTGTTGATGGCGTCGACCATCGGGCCATAGAAGTTCGGCAGGTACTCGACCGGTCGCGCGGCCAGCTTCACGAGGTTGAAGTAGGCGTTCCGCGCCACCAACGGGTCGAACGTCCAGGCGACCTCGGAGACACCGCGCAGCAACGCCCATGCCCGCTGGTGCAGTTTGAGCGCGAAGCCGACACTGCGGCCCGTGACGGCCGCGGAGACACCGGCGATGTGGCTGTGGAGGGCGCCGCCCGCCGGGGCGAAGAAGCCCACGCAGGCGCCGACCAGATGGTCGCCGTCGAATGCGCCGGCCACATAGTTGCCGGCCTTGGTGAAGGCACGCAGCAGTTCGATCGTCACCGGCGGGTTCGCGGCGCGCCCCCAGATGGTGGCGAACAGGCTGACCACGCCGGTGAGCTCGGCGATGTCGGTGAGCTCGCGCACCGAGACGCCGGCCGCCTCGGCCGCGGCCTCCGCGGCCCGCACCGCGTGGTCCAGCACCGGCTCCGCGGCCGGGGCGCTGATATCGGTCATGGGGCCTCCTTCGTCGGCCCCATGACCACGGTGCCGTGCTTACGGGTTCCCTCGCTACGCTCGGTCACGAGGCCTCCTTCGCCGGCCCCGTGACCACGGTGCTGTACTTACCGGTTCCTTCGCTGCGCCCGGTCATGGCGTTCCTGCTCCTCAGCTCGTCGGGGGTCGTCACGGTCGTGCCGCAGTGGGCGTGGCGAGCGGGTCCGGCGAGCCCGCCAGCAGCTGTTCGACCAGTGCGCGCACCAGCGCCGTCCGCGTGGGCATCTCCTCGACCAGCACGTGTTCGTCGGCGGCGTGCGCGCCGCCGCCGACCGCGCCGAGGCCGTCCAGGGTGGGCGTGCCGACGCCGGCGGTGAGGTTCCCGTCGGACGCGCCGCCGACCGCGGCGCGAGCGGGCTCGGGCAGTCCCCGGTCCAGGGCGATCCGGCACAGCAACGCGTAGAGCGCGGCCGAGGCCGCCGCCTCGAGTGGAGCGCGGCTCGGGCCGGCGGCCGTCTCGACGCGGGCACCGGGCACCGTGGGCCGCAGCGCGCGGAGCGCCCGGTCGACCCGTTCCTGTTCCGCCACGGTCCTGGCCCGTACGTCGACGGCGAACGCTCCCTCGGCCGGGACGGTGTTGGCGGTGGTGCCGGCACGGGCGACCGTCGGCGTGACCGTGGTACCGGCCTCCGGGTCGGCGAGCGCGCTGACGGCCAGCACCTGGTGAGCCAGCTCCAGCGTGGCGTTCACGCCCCGATCCGGCTCCAGCCCGGCGTGGGCGGCGCGTCCGGCCACGTGTACCTCGTACTGCGCGGCGCCTTTGCGCTCGGTCTTGAGGGCACCGCCGTCGGCGGACGCCTCGAACACCAGGGCGGCCGTCGCCGCCCCGGCCTCCTGCTCGATCAACGCACGGGAGGTGGGCGAGCCGATCTCCTCGTCGCCGGTCACGAGCAGGGTGACGCCGTCGAGCCCGGCGGCCGCGTGGAACGCCATCACCAGGCCGGCCTTCATGTCGAAGCAGCCGGGTCCGCGCAGGATCCCGTCCTCGACGGTGCAGGGGTGGTCGGCCAGCGTGCCGAGCGGCCACACCGTGTCGTGATGGCCGAGGAGCAGCACGCGTGACGGTCCCGTGCCGAGCCGCCAGCGCAGGTGAGTCCGGCCGTCCAGCACGATCCGCTCGGGCGCGACGCCGAGGCGGGCGGTGCCGACCCGGGCGACGACCTCGGCGGAGCGTGCGACGGCGGCCAGGTCGGTGGAGGGTGACTCGCACTCGATGAGGGCGCGTGCGTCGGCGAGCAGGTCGCGAAGGGCGGCGGTCACCGGTGCACCCGCGGGGTCGCGCGTGCGCCGAAGTGCAGGTACGGCTCACCGGTCGGCAACTCGTAGAAGGTGACCGGCGCCCAGGTCTGCGCCTCGGGCGGCCTGACGGCGAACAGTGCCGGACCGACCGGCACCAGCGCGTGCTCTTCGACCGGGTCCGGTAGCAGCTCGGCGAGTGGACCGGTGATGGTGGTCCGGAGCAGTGGTCCCTCCGGGCCGTTCTCGACCTCCATGCGCACACCGGCCCGCTCGTAGACGCCGACGTAGGGTGCCACATCGACGGTCACCGGTTCGGGCGGCGGCGCGAACGGCGGCGGCATCGTGACGCCGGCGACCTCTGCGAAGATCTCCCGGTACAGGTCCTGGTAGAGGCCGCGGGCGTCACCGCCGTTGGTGAGCAGGACGACGGCGAGTCCCTGGTCGGGCAGCACCCGCAGGAACGCCGCCTGGCCGAGCGTGTTGCCGTCGTGACCGATCAGGCGGTGCCCGTCCCAGCCGAACCGGATCCAGCCGAGCCCCCACGAGTCGCCGAGGGTGTGTTCGTCGGGCAGGGCGGTCTCGTGCGCGGCCATGGCGGCGGCGCTGTCCGCGCCGAGGATCCGCGTGCCGTCGGCCGCGAGGCCGCCGGTCAGATGCAGCCGTGCGAAGGCCAGGACCTCGGCGGCGGTGGAGGTGATCAACCCGGCCGGGCCGATCGAGCGTGGCAGCGTCCAGGCGGGCGCCGGGACGGGCTCGCCTTCCTGCTCGTCGTGGCCGACCGCGGCGGCGAAGAGCAGCGCCTCCTCGGGCAGGGTCACGGTGTGCGTCAGCCCGAGCGGGGCGCACAGCCGGTCGCGTAGCGCTCGGTCCCACGTCTGCCCGGTGACCTTCTCGATCACCCGGCCCAGCAGCGCGTACCCCGCGTTGCAGTAGGAGAAGGTGGCGCCCAGCGGGTGGTTCTGCCCGGCGTCGCCGAGGAGGTCGACGTACTTCTCCAGGCAGTCGTCGCCGCGGCCGGTGTCGGTGAACACGTCGCCGTCGATGCCGCTGGTGTGGGTGAGCAGGTGCCGCACCGTGACCGACTTCGTGACGTCGGGGTCGGCGAGCCGCAGCTCCGGCAGGACATCGGCGACCGGGGTGTCCAGCGCGAGCGCCCCCTCGTCGACCAGGGTCATCGCCACGGTCGCGGTCCAGACCTTGGTGATCGAGCCGATCTGGAACAGCGAGTCGGTGGCGACGGGTGCGCCGGTGCGGACGTGGAGGACGCCGTGGGCGGCCTCGACCAGCTCGTCGTCGAGTCCGTTCGCCCCGATCCGGAGGATGCCGATCTGCGCGCCGGGGACGTTGTGCCGCTCGGCGAGCCGGGCCAGCCGCCGCCGCCAGTGCGCGCCGTCGATGCGGGGCCGGCCTGCCCGGCCGGTGTGCTGTTCGAGCCAGTCCAGCACCCGGTGGTTGAAGTCGAGCCGCTGTGAGGGCGGGCCGAGCAGGATGAAGAGGTGGGAGGCGTCCGGGTAGACGACGAGCCGGGTCGGGACGCCTCGCTCCCGCAGCGCGGTGTGCCACTGCTGAGCCTGCCCGAGCGGGCAGGTCAGGTCGGCGGCGCCGTGGAACAGCAGCGTCGGCGTACGGACGTCGGCCACGCGGGTGAGCGGTGACATGGCGGCGTACTCCGCCGGTTTCTGCCACGGGGTGCCGTCGAGTTCGTGGACGCTGAGGAGGTGGCCTTCGTCGCTGGAGCCGGCCAGGCTCACCAGGTCGCTGACCGTGCCGCCGGCGACGGCCACCGCGAACCGGTCGTCGTGACCGGTCAGCCAGCAGGTCATGAAGCCGCCGTAGCTGTATCCCGCCACCGCGAGCCGGTCCGGGTCCGCGAACCCCTCGGCGACGAGCCGGTCGAGCGGCTCGAGGAAGTCGGCCGCGTCGGCGACGCCCCAGCCACCGCGGACCCCGTCGTAGAACGCCTCGCCGTATCCGTCGCTGCCTCGCGGGTTGACCAGCAGCACCGCCCAGCCGCGGTCGACCAGCTCCTGGTGGTAGAGGTGGATCTCGTCGGCCGCCGCGTTCCACGCGTTGTGCGGGCCGCCGTGCACGTCGAGGAGGACCGGCCGCGGGCCGGTGCGCGCGGGATCGTGCGTGAGCCAGGCCTGCACCTCGGTGCCGTCGGAGACGGTGAACCACCGCTCCTCGCGGGGGTACAGGTCCACGCCGGCGAGTGCGGCGCCGTGGTCGGTCAGCACGGTCTCGGCCCCGGTCGCCGGCTCCACGACCGCGATCTCGCCGAACGACGTGGGGGTGGTGAGCGCCACCGCGGCGCGGCCGCCGCCGACGGACAGTCCCGAGACGACCCGGCCGGGCCCGGCGAGGACCGGGCGCGCGTCGTCGCCGTCGGCCGTGACCGACCACAGGTGGGTGCAGCCGTGGTCACGCAGGCAGAACAGGATCCGGCCGTCGTCCTCGTGCGGCAGGCCGCCGGGATAGCCGGGACCGCCGGGCATCACGTTGCGGTCGAGGGCGTCCGACAGGTCGGTGACCTCGCCGCCGGCGGCATCGACGCGGTACAGGTGGGCGTGTCCGACCGGGTCGCCGGACCAGCCGGTCACGAGCAGCGCCGAGCCGTCGGCGACCCAGCCGACGGTGGTGGCCACCCCGTCGGCGAAGGCGAGGACTCGTGCCCGTGCGTACGGCGTGTCCAGCTCCAGCAGGTGCACCGGGGTGCGGTGGCGCAGGTCGCCGTCGGCACCGGCCCTGCGAGTGAAGGCGAGACCGGTGCCGTCCGGCGACCAGGCCGGGGTGCCGGCGCTCTCGGCTCCGTCGGTGAGCTGCCGGACCTCACGGCCGTCCAGGTCGAGAACGTGCAACTGCCGGCGCACCGGGCCGTGGAACCCCTGCCCGTCGGCCTGGTAGTCGAGGCCGTCGGAGACCATCGGCCCCCGCGCGCCGCCGGTCGGGTCGACCGGTGCGGTGAAGGCGAGCCGGCGGCCGTCCGGGCTCCAGCGCGGCGCCCCGGCCCCGAGCGGCAGGTCGGTCACCTGTTCGGGCTCCCCTCCTGCGACGTCGAGCACGGCGACCTGCCCATCGCGGAGGAAGGCGAGCCGGCGGCCGTCCGGCGACCAGGCCGGCGCGGTGTCGGCCGGCCCGGAGGTGAGGCGACGGGGCGGGTCGCCGTCGACGCCGACCAGCCACAGCTGATCGACGGTACGGTCGCCCTCCGCGTCCAGGGTCCGGAGCACGTAGGCGATCCGGCCGCCGTCCGCCGAGAGCACCGGTTGTGACGGCACCGCCAGGTCGGTGAGGTCCTCGATGCGCAGTCGTCGGCTCATGAGTCCTCCTTCGTCGGAGGAGTGACCAGGGGCGCTGTGTTCATTGATGCACTCGCTCCGCTCGTTCATGGCCTGCTCCTTCGTGTGGTTCGCCCGGGTACGGCGGCGAGCAGTTCGCGGGTGAAGTCGTGACCGGGCTCGGTGAGCACGCGTGCCGTCGGTCCCTGCTCGACGAGCCGGCCGTGCCGCATGACCGCGACGTGCGAGGCGACATAGCGGACGACCGCGAGGTCGTGGGAGATGAACAGCATCGCCAGGCCCAGCTCGCGCTGGAGCTCACGGACGAGGTTGAGCACGGCCCCCTGGACCGAGACGTCCAGGGCGGAGGTGATCTCGTCGGCGATGATCACGCGTGGGCGCGCCGCGAGCGCCCGCGCCAGTGCGACCCGCTGCCGCTGACCGCCGGACAGCCGGGACGGGACGGCACCGGCACAGACCGGGTTCAGGTGCACCAGCTCGAGCAACCGCTCGACCTCGGCTCGCCGGTCGGCGCGTGAGCCGCCCGGCGGCATCGCCTCGGCCACACTCTGCGCGACCGTCATCCGGGGGTCGAGCGACGAGTAGGGGTCTTGAAAGACCATCTGCAGCGGACGCGGCCGGCCGCGGGCCGGGACCGGCGCGCCGCCGAGGGTGATCCGGCCGCCGGCGAGCGGAGCCAGTCCGACGGCGGCCCGGGCCAGCGTGGACTTGCCGGAGCCGGACTCGCCGACGAGCCCGACCACCGCGCCCTCGGGGACCGTCAGGCTGACCCCGTCGACGGCGGTCGTCCGGCCGTAGCGGACCGTGACGTCCTCGAAGCGCAGCTCACTCACGGCGACTCCACCAGGTCATCGATGCTCCTGTCGTCCGGCCGGTCCGGCAACGGCTCCCCCGCGTGCCAGCACGCCACCCGGTGGCCCGGCGAGCCGGCCGGGTCGGCCGCCAGCGGCGGGTCCTCGGCCGCGCAGCGGGCGTCGGCGAGCGGGCACCGATCGGCGTAGGCACAGCCGGGCGGCACGTCGGCCGGGTCGACCGGGCGGCCCGGGATCGTCGCGAGCGGCTCCGTCGGGTCCGTGTTCATGTCGGGCACCGCGTCGACCAGTGCCCGGGTGTAGGGATGCCGGGCGGCGGTTGTCAGCTCGGCGGCCGGCAGATCCTCGACGATCCGGCCGGCGTACATCACCAGGATCCGGTCGCAGACCTCACCGACCACCGTGACGTCGTGGCTGATCAGGATCAACGCGACATCGTCCGCTTCGCGGATCGCGGCGAGCAGGTCCAGCACCTGCTGCTGCACCGTGACGTCGAGAGCGGTGGTCGGCTCGTCCGCGACGATCAGCGCCGGGGCGCCCATCAGTCCCATTCCGATCATCGCCCGCTGGCGCATCCCGCCGGAGAACTCATGGGGGTACTGGCGGGCCCGCCGGTCCGCGTCCGGGATCCGGACCGCCGTCAACCGGTCGACGGCGCGGGCCATCGCCTCCTTGCGGCTCCTGCCCTGGTGACGCGTGGCCACTTCCGCCAGCTGGGCACCGATCCGGCGGGTGGGGTTGAAGGCGGTCATCGGGTCCTGGAAGACCATGGCCAGCGTGGTGCCCAGCATCCGGCGCCGGGCCGCGGTGTCCGGCGCCAGCAGGTCGTTCCCGAGGAATTCGAGCCGGGAGGCGTCGACGCGGCCCCGGTCGGCGAGCAGCCGGGTGACCGCCAGGGCGGTCATGGACTTGCCGGAGCCCGACTCCCCGACGATGCCGACCGCCTCGCCGCGGCGTACGTCGAAGGACACGCCGCGGACCGGCCGTACGGGACCCGACGGCCCGGAGACGGTGACCTCGAGGTCGCGGACGTCGAGCACAACCTCCGGCGACCGGTCGCCGGCCTCCTCGCCCTGATCCGTACGCTCCGGTCTGCCCGCCGACCCGGCGCGTGCGGGCCTCACTCCGCGCGGGCCGCCGCCGACGGGGACGCCGAGCCCCTTGGCGACCGACTCGCCGAAGAGGTTGAACGCCAGCCCGGCCAGCAGCACCGCCGCCCCCGGGGCGAGCGCCGCGGCGGCGTTCACGTAGATCATGCCGATGCCGTCGTAGAGCAGACGGCCCCAGTCATAGGAAGGCGACTGGACGCCGAGGCCGAGGAACGACAGTCCGGCGAAGGACAGGAGTGCGGTGCCGGCGCCGATGGTGGCGTTGACGACCAGCGGCTCGGCGATGTTGGGCAGCACGTGGCGGAGGAGGATCCGGAACCGGCCGATCCCCACCGCCCGGGCGGCCGCGACGTAGTCCCGCGCCGCGACCCCGGCGACGAGCGTCTGAGTGAGGCGCGCGAACGCCGGGGCGCCCGCGAGCCCGATGGCCAGGACCGCGCCGGTGGCGCCGACGCCGAACACGACCGCGAAGAACAGCGCCAGCAGCAACCCCGGGAAGGCGACGGCGGTGTTCACCCCGGCCGACACCCACCGGCCGGTCCGGCGGCCGAGCACGAACGGCGCCGACCCGAGCAGCAGCCCGGCGACCACCGCGATCACGGTGGCGAGCAGGGCGAGCAGGATCGACAGCCGGGAGGCGACGAGGACCCGCAGGAGGATGTCCCGGCCCAGGCTGTCCGTTCCCGCCCAGTGCCGAGCGGAGGGCTGGGCCAGGATGGCGTCGGTGTCGACGGCGCCGGCGCCGGATCCCCACAGAACCGGTCCCAGGACGGCCAGGGCGACGACCGCCACCACGAGCACGGTCGCCGTGAGGCCCAGTGGCGTGCGGACGACCCGCCTCCAGCGTCCTTGCATCCGTCAGTCCTCCCGGATCTTCGAGCGGGGATCGAGCAGGGCGATGGCGACGTCGACGACGAGGTTGACGATCAGCACGCCGACGCCGTACACGAGGACGATCGCCTGCACCACCGGATAGTCCTTGGTGATGATGGAACGCACGATCGTGCTGCCGAGGCCCGGCCAGGCGAAGACGTTCTCGACGAGGACGGTGCCGGCGACCAGCGCGCTCAGCAGGAGCCCGCCCACCGTCAGCGCGGCGGTGACGGCGTTGGGCAGCGCGTGACCGACGTAGATCGCCCGGGCGGGCAGGCGTTTGGCCCGGGCGGTCCGGATGAAGTCGGCATCGAGCACTCCGACCATCTCGACGCGGACGATGCGGGCGAGGATCGCCGCCGGCCCGATCGCCAGTGAGAACACGGGCAGCACGTACGCCGACGCGGTGGCGTCACCGGCGACGGGCAGCCACCCGAGCTGGATCGCGAAGACGTAGACCAGCGCGACACCGATCAGGAAGTCCGGGATGGTCGCCATGATGATGCTGGTCGTGGTGAAGGCGAGCTCGGTGCGTCGTCCACGGCCACGCCGGGTCAGCACGCCCGTGACGACGCCCAGCGGGATCGCCAGGAGCACGGCCGTCAGGAAGGCGAGCCCGGCCAGGATGAGCGTGGCCGGCAGCCGCTGGGCGACCACGTCGGAGACCGGCAGCTGCGAGGCGAGCGACGTGCCGAGGTCTCCGGTGACCAGCCCCTTCAGATAGTGGAGGTACTGGACGAGGATCGGCTCGTCCAGGCCAAGGGCGTGCCGGCGGGCCTCGACCAGGTCCGCCGGCGCGGTGGGGCCCAGGGCTCCCCGGACCGGATCCCCCGGAATGAGGTGGATCATCGCGAAGGACGCCGTCACCAGAACCCACAGCGAGACCAGCAGCCGCCTCAGGCGCCGGACGCCGAACCGTACCGACGGAAGAGCCCAGAATCGCGGTCGCGCGGGGTCCACGGGCGCGCTCGGGACGGTCAGAGTCGCCGGCATGTCCGCTCTCCCCTTCCTTACTTCGCCAGCATGCGGATGCTGGTGGGGACGAGCTCGCCGGGCGTCTGGAATTCCGCGGCCTTGCCGAACGTGCGCACGACATCGCCGGCGAACGGCACGACGTCCGCCTTGGCGATCAAGCCGGACTCCGCTGCGAGCCAGTCGTGGCATCCGGCCGTGCCCTGGATCGCCATCGCCGACTTCACCGCCGCGTCGTAGTCCGGGTCGGAGATCCCGGCGAAGTTGTTCCCCTGCGGCGCCGCCGGTCCGGAGAGGAAGGGCACGAGCTGGTCCGGGGCGTTGACGTTGACCGGGGCCCAGGCGACGTCCCAGTTGCCGGTACCGAAGATCGTGTTCGTCAGGGTCGTCTCGTTCTGGTTGTGCGCGGTGGCCTCCACGCCGATCGCCTTCCACTGCCGCACCGCCAGCTCGGCCGCCGCGTCGCCGCCGGTGCCGGTCTTGTTCTCGTAGACGAAGGTCAGCTGCAGCGGTCTGCCGTTCTTGGTGCGCCTGCCGTCGCTTCCCCTGGTCCAGCCCGCCTGGTCGAGCAGGGCGCCCGCCGCCTGCGGGTCACGGGCCGGCAGAGCGTGGGAGACGGAGTCACCGTGACAGGCGACCGGCTCGTTCACGGCCAGCATCGTCGCCGGGGTGCCGCGGCCCGACGTGAGCACCTTCTGCAACTGGCCGAGGTCGAGTGCCTGAGTCAGCGCCTTCCGGACCCTGGGGTCGCTGGTGGCCCGGCCGGCGCGCTGGTTGTACCACTGCTCCCCGACGAGATTCGGGGTCTTGGCCGCGTACAGGCCGGCCTTCTCCAGCCGCTCCGCATCGGGCCCAAGGATCTGAGCGCCGTTCAGGCCGCCTGAGAGCAGCAGGTTCGCCGCGGTCGTCGGGTTCTCGACCACCTTGATCACGACGGTCTTCGGCAGTCCCCTGGTCGCGGTCGTCGCGCCGTTCGGGCCCCAGGTGTAGCCGTCGCGGAGCGCGTACGTGTAGTGGTCACCCGGCGCGGCCTGAATCAGCTTGTAGGGCCCGGTGCCGGCCGTCGCCGTCCTCAGCGAGGACCGGTCGGCCATGCCGCCGGGGCAGACGATCGGCAACTCGGCCAGTCCGTTGAGGACGAACGGGGCCGGCCGGGCCAGCGTGAGCGTCACGACGCGGGTGGCGTCGTCGCCCTTCGCCTTGACGCCGGCCGGGAGGAAGGTCCCCAGGAAGGGACTCTTGTTCTTCGGATCGGCGACGAAGTCGAGGTTCTTCGCCACGTCGGAGGCGGTGAGGCGAGTGCCGTCGGAACAGGTGATGCCGTCGGCCAGCGTCAGCGTGACCGATCTGCCGTTGCTCTGCCAGCTTTTGGCCAGCGCCGACCGGATAGCGCCGGTCGTGCCGTCGACGCTGACCAGCGAGTCGTAGGCGAACCGGGAGACCGTGAACAGAGAGGTGCCCGCACCCATCTGCGGGTCGAGGTCGCCCGGGTCCGAGGAGAGCCCGTAAGTGAAGGTGCCGCCGTCGACGACCCCGGCTTTGCCGCCGCCGTTCGCGGCACCCCCGCAGGCGGTGAGCGCGGCCGCGGCCAGGGCGAGGCAGAGGCCGTGAATGCCCAGACTGGTCAGCTTCATGGCTGTTCCGTTTCCGTACGTTCTCGTGGCGGGGTTCGGCGTCAGGCGCCGGCGCGGCGCACCGCGCGGCCGAGGTGCAGGTACAGCGCGTGGCCGGTGCCGTCGTCGCCCAGGAACGCGTGCGGCATGTACATGCCGCGATCTGCGAGGACCGGAATCAGCATGTCGTCGCGGTAGTGGACGAGCTCGGTACGCTCGGCCCGCCCGCCCAGCTCCTCGAAGACGCCCTTGGGGGTCTGCTCGATCCAGATCCGCTGATCGTCGTCCTGGCTGACGGTGAGGTCGAAGACCGAGGCCGAGTAGGTGCCGACGTACCGCTCGGCGTCGATCCGCCGGGGCTCCGCGGGCGGGACGGGGAGGGGCGGCAGACCGACATCGGTGAGCTCGCCCAGCACCTGGCCCACGACGTCGCGGTAGAGCGAGACGGCGTCGCCGCCGTTGGTCAGCAGCGCGACGGCCAGTCCGGCCTCGGGGACCATCCGCAGGAACGCCGCCTGCCCGATGGTGTTGCCGTCGTGGCCGATGATGGTGCCGTCCGGCGTGTCGAACCGTTCGAAACCGAGGCCCCATGACGTCCCCATGAGACCGAGCTCGGGCAGGTCGACCTCCCGATCATGCATCCGGGCGGCGGTCCCCGGAGCCAGCACCCGGGTGCCGTCGGCCGCCCGGCCGTCCTCGAGGTGCATCCGCGCGAAGGCGACCAGGTCCCGCGGCCGCATCGCGAGCATCGAGCCGGCCGGGGCGTTCGACCGCGCCATGGCCCAGATCGGCGCCGGCACGTAACCGGCACCCGGTTCCATCTCGATGTGCCCCACCGCGGCGCGGAACATGATCGCCTCATAGGGGCCGGTGGCGGTGTGGGTGAGCCCCAGTGGCGCGATGAGGTGTTCGCGCAGGCACGCGTCGTACGGCCGCCCGCGCAACACCTCGACGAGCCGGCCGAGCACGCAGTAGCCGGCGTTGTTGTACGAGAACCGCTCGCCGGGCGGGAACAGCTGCGGCACCTCGTGCAGGGTCGCGACGTACTTCTCGAGACAGTCGTCGCCCACCCCGGTGTCGGTGAAGATGTCCCCCTCGAACCCGGCCGTGTGGTCGAGCAGCTGCCGGACGGTGATCCGCTCGGCCGCCTCCTCGTCGGCGACGCGGAACTCCCTCAGATAGGTGCGCACCGGCCGGTCGAGGTCGACCGCGCCCTCGTCGACCAGCTGCATGACCAGCGTGGCGGTCCAGAGCTTGGTGACCGACCCGATCTGAAAGACCGAGTCCGCGGTCGCCTCCACCCCGGTCGTCCTGCTGAGCAGGCCGGCTGCTCCGTCGACCACCTGGTCGTCCTGCACAACGGCCCACCCCACGCCCGGAACATCGTGTTCCTCGAGCAACCGTGGAAGCTGCTCATCGAGCCGAGCGTGGATGTCGTCAAGGTTGCCCATGCGTTGTGATGCTAAGCACGATGCCGCACGGAGGGTTCGTCGTCCTCGACGACGTGCCGGCGCGGAATGGTGGTCTCCGACCAAGGGCTCGCGCGACGGGCACCGGACCGGCCCGGCCCGGCGGCGCCTGTCCGTTCGGACGTCGCTTCCGCGCGTTGCCAGGGCCGGGCCGGTTACGTGAACGACAGGCCCTCGGCGCCGAAGACGAGCCGGGCGAAGTTCTCGGCGATACGCCGGTGTCCCGCCGGGTCGGGATGGACCTCGTCGGGCAGCGGCAGTTCGGCGTAGTCCTTCTCGCCGTAAAGGTCGCGGCCGTCCAGGTAGTGCAGGTTCGAGTCGTCGGCCGCCCGCTCTTGGACGATCCGGGCGAGTTCGTCGCGGATGACGTTGAGCGTCAGGCGCCCGGCGGCGCGTTCGGCCGGGTCGCCCATGGCCTTGAACCGCAAGGTCCCGTCACTGAGGTCGGGCATGAGCGGACCGGGGGTGTCCTCCTGGACCGGGCACAGGATGGGTGACACGACCAGCAGGGGCGTGGTCGGATGCCCCTCGCGGATGGTGTCGAGGAAGCCGTGTACCGCAGGGGTGAAGGCGCGCAGGCGCATCGCGTCGGCGTTGACGATGTTGATGCCGATCTTGATGCTGATCAGGTCGGCGGGGGTGTCCCGCATCGCGCGGGCGGTGAACGGGTCGAGCAGCGCACTGCCGCTGAAGCCCAGGTTGACCAGGTCCACGCCGCCCTGGGCGGCGGCCAGGGCCGGCCAGGTGGCGGTCGGGTGGTCGGCGTTCGAGCCGTGGCTGATGGAACTGCCGTGGTGCAGCCACACCCTGCGTCCGTCGTCCGTCGCCGACTCGACCGGGGCGTCGGTGCGCAGGGCGATCACCTCGGTGATCTCCGTGTGCGGAAGCCAGATCTCGATCGCCTTGTCGCGCGGGGGCAGATCCGTGAACCGGGCGGTGCCGGGAAGACCTTCCCGTAGTTCGGCGGCCTGGGTCACCATGTCGACGATCGTGCGGAGGTTGCCGCCGGCCACCGTGGCCTGGGCGGCGAGACGGCCGTCGACCAGCAGGTCGTACACGCCGTCCGCCGGGGCCGGGAATCCTCGGTAGACCCGCTTGGTGGGCAGTGTCTCCAGTTCGATGGTGGTGGCCCTGGTGCGGAAGACCAGCCGCACACCGGACGGCTGGGCCTCGGCCACGGCCAGTTGGTCGTCCGGGATCTGCCGACGAGCCTGAGCGGGCAGCCGGTGCGGCAGCAGCCCGTGCGCCGTGCGCTCCACGTCGAGGGCGCCCCGCAGCATGTCGGCGGTGACGGTTGTGGTGATCAAGTTCTGTTCGGTGTTCATTGCCTCACCCTGTTGATCGGGATGGGTCGGACGCGGCGCGCTCGCGCAGCAGGGCGTCGAGGGAATCCACGATCCAGGACCAGGATTCCTGCGGGTCGACGGCGGTGTGGCTGAAGCCTCCGGCCATCTCCAGGCTGACGTAGCCGTGGAAGACGCTGCCCAGCATCCGGACCGCGTGCGTCTGGTCCGGCTCCGTCAGGTCGTAGCCGCGCAGGATCGCCCGCGTCATCTGGGCGTGCCTGACGCCGGCGCTGGCGGCCGCCGTCTCGGGGTCGAGTCTGAGCCGGGCGGCGGCGTAGCGGCCGGGGTGCTCGCGGGCGTAGTCGCGGTAGGTGTCCGCGAAGGCCACCAGGGCGTCCCTGCCGGCGCGCCCGGCCACGGCGTCGGCGGCCCGGTCGGCGAGTTCCTCCAGGGCGAACAGGGCGATCCTGGTCTTGAGGTCCTGGGAGTTCTTGACGTGCGAGTACAGACTCGCGACCTTGACGCCGAAGCGCCGGGCGAGCGCCGAGACGGTCACGTGGTCGAAGCCGACCTCGTCGGCCAGTTCCGCCCCTGCCCGGGTCAGGCGATCCGGGGTCAGCCCCACGCGAACCATGATCACCCTCCGAGTTAGCGAAACCCTTTCACCATCTGCCAACAGTGATTATGCATCTACCTAAAGGCTTTAGGCAAGCCGGCCTGTGCCTTGATCTTCTCGATCGCGTCGTTGAAGCCGATGGGAGGCCGCGGCGGGGCCTGGTGCCGCGCCAAGTACGGTCACCACGCCTCGATCGTCGATCACCTCCAGGAACAGGGGCTACGGGCGGCCACCCTGGAGGTCCACCCGGCCTGACGCCCGTCCGCGCTCATGCACGGCGCGTGCATTCACGGCCGATTGAGATCCGCCACCTACCACTGCCGGGCCGGCGTCAGGGCATGATGTCGCTGATTCCGGTGCTCCCCCGGAACAGCGCCGGAACACGAGCAAGCACGGAGGCGGCCATGGCAATGCCGAAGAAGGGCTCACGGCTCATCACCGTCGACGGCACCACCTACCGCTGGCGCGTCGGACACAAGCCGACCTATAGCCAGGACGACAGCCCGGCCCCGCTCACCTTCGCCGTTGAGCGCGCCGAGGAGCCGGCAAGCGTTCTCATGGTGACACTCCCCTGCGCCCGGCCGGACAACTGGCAGGGAGAGCGAACGATCGCGATCCGCCCCATTCTCGTCAGTGGCTGCATCCGACGGGCCATCGAACAAGGATGGGACTCGCGGCAGGCGGGCTCGGGATTCACCCTCACCGTTACCGAACACGACCTCGCCGTACTCCTGGGCGAATCACCTCAGTACCTGATCCCCTTCCTCTGGGGCATGATCCCCGAAGGCGGCGGCATCCAGGACCTCCCGCGGGCCGTTCAAATCTGGAGCCGAGACCAGACCGCACCCTGAATCCGCGCCAGGACGGGTGCATCCGGGCTTCAGCTAAGAGCGGCTGCGGTTGAGCTGCGCGAGCTCCCCCAGACCGAGCTGCTGCGAAAGCATCCGGTAGGGGTACATCTCCGGCGGCGGCGTGTGCGCGGCCAGCCGCGTGTGCTCCGCTTCCGTCAGCGTGACGTCCGTCGCTCCGAGCAGGTCCTCGAGTTGGGTGAAGGTGCGGGGGCCGACGATCGGCGCGACGACGCCGTCGACGCCGAGGAGCCAGGCGAGCGCGACCTGCGCGATCGTCGCGCCCTTGTCGCGCGCGATCGCTTCCGCCTCATCGACCACGCGGAAGTTGCGCTCGATCGCGCGGCGGTGGCGCGCCTCCTCGAGACCGTCCCCGGCGGCGGCCATCCGCGAGCCCGCCGGTGGTTCGGCATCGCGCGAGTACTTCCCCGTCAGGAAGCCGGCCCCGAGCGGCCCCCACGGAATCACGCCGATGCCGGCGGCGCGGCAGAACGGCAGGACCTCCACCTCGATCGAGCGCTCCACGAGCGAGTACTGGGGCTGCAGTGAGACGAACGGCGCCCAGCCGTTGCGGTCCTGCAGCCCGACCGCCCAGGCGAGCAGCCACGCCGGGAAGTTCGAGGCGCCGAGCGCCCGTACCTTGCCTGCGCGCACGAGCCCGTCGAGCGCCTCCAGCGTGTCCTCGAGCGGCGTGGCGGGGTCCGGCGCGTGGACCTGATAGAGGTCGATCACGTCGATGCCCATCCGCCTCAGGCTCGCGTCGCACGCCGCGCGCACATGGTCGGGCGCGAGGCCCTTCCCGGGCGGGTCGGAGACCGGCATGCCGACCTTCGTGGCCACGACGACCTCATCCCGGTGCGAGGCCAGCCACGGCGCGAGCGTGCGCTCGGACTCCCCGTCGCCGTACACATCCGCGGTGTCGAGGAAGTTGCCGCCGGCCTCGATGTAGCGGTCCAGCATCCGGTACGACTCGTCGCGCGGTGTCCGGCCGCCCATGAGCATCGTGCCGAGGCTGAGCCGGGTCACCTGGAGCGGGCCAAGGTTCCTGGTGCCCATCGGGGATGTCGCCTTCTCCGTTGTCATGCCGGAGAGGCTATGAGCGAGCCGCTGATGCGTCCAATGTGCAAATCGTTGTTACTTCATATCGTCTAGCGCAAGATCTCGGCCTCCTCCGGCCCGTCACAGCGATCCGAGCCAGGTCGTCTACCGCCCGATCCAGGACGACCTCCCACTCTGGGACATGGCACTCGCCTGGTCGGCGAGCGACCAGTCACCGACCTTGGCCGGATTCCTCGCCGTCGCCGAGAATGGCTCGTACCCCGGCCACGCTCAGCGGTCAGAGGTCGGCACCGCGTTGGGAGCCGATGGGAAATGATGCTGCATCGGCCCGGCGCTGTACCGGTTGCCACCGGGGTGTGCCGCGACACGACCGAGGTGACAGCTCGGTATTCGGATCCCGCACGGGGCGTGGGTGCGGTGCTGCCGGCTCCCGCGGTATCGCCGCGGGAGCCGGCGGACTTCAGTTGATCGTGAGGCTGTCCACGTTGACGCTGCCCGAGTCATTCGACCCGACGTACAAGGTGACGGGATCGTCGCCGGCCGGCAGATCCACCTGTACGGTCACCGTCGCCCAGCTGTCCCAGCTTCCGGTGACCGGCAGCGACACCTGGTGGTTCACGCCGCCCGTCGCGAGGCTGATCGTGCGGGTGACGTTCTCCAGTGGTGGCCGCCGGCCGCCCAGCGAGTTGGCGTACCGGAGGGTGACGGAGTGGCTGCCGCCGGTCGGTACGTGGACGAGGACGGTGTCGGCGGCCCCGGGGTAGAGCCCGGCGACGAATCCCCGGCCGGTGTAACCGCCGTGGTCGGCGGCGAGTTGAGCGCCGCCGCTCAAAGCGCCGTCTTCGGCCTCCACCGTGCCCAGGCCGACCGGCTTCATCACCGGCAGCAGGGTGGCAGTGGTGCTGGAGTCCCGCGCCGCAACGCCGTCCCAGCTGGTGGTGGCGGTGAGTGCGCCTGCCGTGGTGGCTTGGTCCGCGGGCGGGGTCACCGTCCACTGCAGCACGGTCTGGCCGCCCTTCGGGATGGAGACGGCCTTTGGATCGGGCGTGACCTGCCAGCCCGCCGGCACCTGGAGGTGACTCGTCACGTTGCGGGCGTCGCTGCCGCCGTCCGAGGTCAGGGCGAGCCGCACAGTGCTCGCCGTACCGGGGGCGACGGCCGAGGGGGCGGTGAGCACACCGGTGATGTCCGCGGCCTCGGCGCGGGGCACGTTCAGTGACGCGATGGCCGCCGGGTCTCCGCCGCTGAACCCAAGGCGAAGGCCGGTGGTCGCGGCGGTGTCCCAGTGGACGTTGAGGTCGCCCTGCGGTGGGACTGCGCCCTGGGCGACCTGTCGCCAGCCGCCGGAGCCGTCCTGGATCGCGACGGTGTAGTCGGCCGGGCGCGTGGTGCCCCACCGTACGTGGGCGCGGCTCGTCTGGCTGCGGCCGGCCAGAGCGAGGTCGAAGGTGGAGGTAGTGCCCGTGGCGGTCCAGGTGGTGGTGTCGTTGCCGTCCACGGCTCCGGCGGGGAGCATCGCGGGCTGGGCGGAGTCGGCCGAGGCGGACTGGCAGCGGGCTAGATCATCGGTCGGGTCCTGGTCGGGGCGTGCGGTCTTCAAGGTCAGGGGTCGGCCTCGGGTGAGAGAGTGCTTGCCGTCGGGCGTGCTGATCGACACCTGGGGCCCGGAGTCGAGTGTCACCGTGGTGCGCTGCGCCCCGATCGCGACGGTGAGCGTACTGGCCCGGTACCGGATGCCGTCGAGCGTGATGCCCTTCGCGAGCTGCGGGGGCAGGGTGGGAGCGAGTGCCAGAGCGTCAGGGGCCCACCGCAGACCGCCGAAGCCGTAGAAGAAGATCTGCAGGAACCCGCCCGCGCCGGTGGCGAAGGTGAAGGCCGGGCCTCCGCCGCCGCCCTGGAGTGGCATCGGTCCCTGAGTCTCTGCGAACTGGTGGTAGGGGCCCTGCAGATAGGGCTGGTAGGCGTCCTGGAAGAGGGTGTGGTCGAGGCAGCCGGGCTGCCGAACCTGGGCGGCGACGATGGATTCGACGGAGTTGGTCATCGCCGGGCCGTTCACATCCGTGACGGGCATGTAGCGGTCGAGGTCGGCGGCGGCCGATGCGGAGTCGGTGACGTAGCCGAGCGGGTAGGTGAGCATCACCGTGTCGGCCTGCTTCGTGGTCTGGTCCGTGTAGCCGGCGTACTCCGGGTGGCTGCCGTCGGGGTCGGTCGGCACGTAGATCCGGTCCGCGGTGTCGGCCCAGGTCTCGCCGGGTGTCGCGCCGACGACCCGCGCGGCCGCGATGGCGTTCTTGAGCGAGACGATCGCGCCCGCGTTCGTGGTGGCGTTGTCGTTGACATGTTCGTGGTACTCGTCGGGGCCGGTGACGCCGTTGATGTGGTACTTGCCGTCGGCGCCCTTCTCGGCGCGGGAGGCCCAGAACTCGGCCACGTCTTTCAAAACCGGGTAGCCGTACTTCTTCAACCAGGCCTTGTCACCGGTGGCCTCGTAGTACTGCCACTGCGCGAGCGCGAGGTCGCTTTCCAGATGGTCCTCGAAGCCCACGCACATCGGATGGCCGAGGTCGCCGCAGTCGCCGCCCGGGCCGTTGTCCCACGCCCAGATGCCGCCGTCGTAGCCGTTGGCCGCGGCGTTCTTCTCGGCCTGGGCGCGGGTCCGGGAGCGGAACATGACGATGGACTTGGCCAGCTCTGGGTGGAGGGCGAGCAGCGAGGGGAACATCCAGGTGTCGGCGTCCCAGAAGATGTCGCCGTTGTAGTCCTGGCTGGTCAGTCCGGACGGTGGGATGCTCCAGGAGGAGCCGGCGCGGACGCTGGTGTACAGCGTGTAGTACGCCATGGTGATGTCGGCCTGCAGATCGGTGTCACCGGCCGCCCGGATGTTGGGCTTCCAGAGCTTCGCCCAGGCGGCATCGTGCCGGGCGGTCAGCCGCGCCCAGCCCTGGCCGGCCGCGTCGGCCACCGTGTTCGCCGCGACGGTCGCCGGATCGCGGGAGTCGCTCGAGGTGGCGATACCGACGTACTTCGTGACGGTGTAGGCGTTACCCGCTTTGACGGGGATGGTCCAGCTCTCGCCGGCGGTCGCGCTGTTGTCGGACGGCTCGGCGGCCTGCCGGGCGGCGATGGGGGTTCCCGACTCGGCGATCAGACGCTGGGTCTCCACTACGCGGGTGTCGTTACCAGGGGTGCTGAGCTGGACGGTCGCGAGGTCACCGCGGGTGTCCACGGCACGCGAGATGGCGTTGATGCCCTGGGCGCTTCCGCCGTCCAGCAACGCGTTGAGTGAGAGGTCCCCGCTCCACTGCGGGGTGACGGTGAGTCGAACCTGTCCCAGGTGCTCCAGGGAGCGGTTGGCGAGCACATCCACCCGAACGTCGGTGGCCTTCCCGTTTCCGGGCGTCCAGCGCATCGTGGTGGTGACGGTGGCGTGTGCGAGGTCCAGGTGCTGTTGGTAGCCACTGATCGTGTTCGCGGCGGTGCCGGCGTTCAGGTGCTGGTCGCCCACGCCGAGTTCCATGGTCGTCCAGGTGGGCAGCGAGGGCATGTACTCGACGCCGGGGACGGAGGGCGATAGACCCCTGTTGTAGAGGCCGGCCACCATCGAGGTCGTCAGGCGCTGCTTGGGCCGCTGGTCCAGCTGGTAGCCGGCGGGCCCGAGGTCACCCTGGTAGCCCTGGCCGATGGCGGGCAGCCGCTGGGCGAGGTATCCATTGCCGACAAAAGGGGTTTTGGTGATGTCCTGAGCGCCGTAGTCGGTGTTGGTCAGTATCCAGGGGTCGGAGGCGGCGGAGGCACGGGAGGTTCCAGTCGGCAGCGTGGTCGTGCCGGCGGCGGCTATGCCGGACGTACCGGCCACGGCGATCAGCGCGGTGGCGATCGCCGCCGCCCTGCCGGCTCTGTGCATGGTCACAACAGGTTCTCCAGGTGGCGAGGAATAGGGGGTGATCTCCGCGGAGGTCCGCGGGCGCAGGGACCGGGCCGATCGAGCACCGACCGACCCGGCCTTTCCTTCCTGGTCCGCGCGGAGGCACGGTCCGTGGTGCGGTCAGGTGAGCGGGCGGTACTGCTTGGCGACGTCTGCGGCCGTCAGGGCCCTGTTCCAGACCTGGACCTGGTCGACGCTGCCCGGCCAGAAGTCGCTGTCGCGTCCGCCGGAGAAGGCACGGCCGATGGCCAGTGGGCCGTTCCCGGCGTCGCCGGTCGGTTGGCTCCACACCGTCGACTGCGCCACGCCGTCGACGTAGAGGGTGTAGGTGCCTGCGTCCGCGTCGTGCACGCCCACCAACTGGCACCAGCGACCGGTGACCGGCGGCTGGTCGGACAGCGCGCGGCCTTCGCTGGTAGAGAAGGCGAGGCGGTTGTCGGCGGCGGAGTACTGCAGGTAGAAGCCGCTGCTGACGGCGCCGTCCTGGCTGACGGCGGTGGCGAAGGAGCCGGTGCGGTCCAGCCGCACCCACGCGCTGACGGAGAAGCTACCGGTGGTGTCCAGTACCGGCCCGCTGGTCTGTGCGTACTGACCGGAGCCGTCGAATCGCAGAGCGGTGCCGGAGATGCCGGGCACCCAGGCGGGCGAGCCGATCACGTCGGCGTCATGGGAGCCGGTGCTGTCGTGTGCGACACCGCCGGTCCCCTCGTCGAGGCTCCATGTGCCGACCGGGTCCTGCCGGCCGGGCGGGTAGGCGATCCGCAGGTTCTGCAGCCGGTGGGTCGACCGCGCCGTGCCGCCCGCCGGGCGGTAGGAGGCGGTCGCGGTGAGGGCGGCCGCGCTGCCCGGTTCGGCTCCGGAGGGAGGGTGCACCGTGTAGGTCCACACGGCCGACCTGCCAGGCGGTATCGCTGCTGAGGGGTGTTCGACCGTGTCGGCGGACCAGCCGCCGGGCAGGCCGAGGCTGACGTGAGGGGCGGTGAGCGGGTGATGGGTCGTGTTGCGCACGGTGACGCTGATCGGTGTCGCCGGTTTGACGATGACCAGGCCGCTCGCGTTGACGGGTCCCACGGTGACGTTCGCGTCCGGGCTGGAGGGCGCCCACGCCTCGAACTCGCTCACGCCGACGAAGGCGCCGGACGGATTGGTGAACAGCAGCCGGACCTTGCTGGTGGTCAGGGCCGGGAAGGTGATGCGGTTCAGGCCGTTGCCCACCGGCCGGACCGAGTCGCGGCTCTGGTTCGGGACGTCCTGCCAGACAGTGCCGTCCCAGTATTGAAGGCGGTAGTCAGCGGCCGGTTTGACCCCTCCACCGTCGTCGTAGCCGTACCAGCGGACGTCGCCGACGGATGTGGGAGCACCGAAGTCGACGCCGTAGTAGTCGCTGCCGTTCGGCGAGGCGTAGTTGGTCCAGCGGGTGTTCTCGGGGACCTCGTCGTACCAGACCTTGCCATCGATCGCGTTCCAGGCGTCGTCGTACTGCCAGGTGTAGGACGCGATGGGCTTGGGGTAGCCGGTGCGCAGGGGGTTGGCGGCGTCATCGACGAGGTCGTTCGGCCGGGCGACGATCGTGCCGCCGATGTGCACGGTGGTGTTGCGCAGTGCCGCGGACTGCTGCACGAGTCGGCCGTCGAGGTAGATCCTCATCCCTGCGCCCTGGTGGTAGTGACCGCCGTCGCGGTCCCACAGCACGGTGACGTTGTGGCCGTGGTACGGCACGTTCTCCGCGGCGAAGTGATCCCAGGAGGCGGGCACGAGCGGCTGCACCTTCAGCGTGTCCTCCGACTGGGGGCGCAGGCCGATGAGTCCGGACAGCACCAGGTCGTCGAAGGCAGAGTGGTTGTAGTCCTCGCTGTGGTCGTGACCGTCGTAGATCCACGAGGCGTGGTCGGGGTCGTGCGCCTCGGCCACGTACGGCTTGCCGTTCTTCGTCTGCGTCCTGGCGTACGTGGCCAGCGCCGCCGTGTAGTCGTTCTTGGTGATCGTGGTCTGAGCCGGGTAGTCGTCCAGCAGGTTCGCCAGACCTGTCAGCGTCTGCGCGGTGGCGAAGGGCCAGCTCGGGCCATCCCAGCGGCAGCAGGAGGCCGCGTCCTTCATGAAGAACGGGCTCCGGCGCTCCGTGGTCGTCGGGCCGTAGGCGCTCGCGAAGCCCTGCGGGTCCAACAGCTGCGACCACGCGCCGCTGTCGCCGGACTGGGCGGCGCCGAACATCCAGGGGATGTAGCCGATCTCCTCGCGCGAGCCGGACAGCTTGTGGTCGGGATTGGCGTCCCGCGCCATGGTGTAGTAGAAGCCGCGGCTCGGATCCCACAGCCACTTCTGCATCGCCGCCTTCAGTTTCGCGGCCCGCGTGGCGTACTCCCGGGCGAGCGTTTCGTTCCCGGCCAGGCGTGCGACGTGGCTGATGGCCTCGGCGTCGCCGTACTGGTACGAGTTCAGCGTCGGCCGATAGCCCGCGCCGCCGTGGTACGGGTCACTCGACTCATACGAAGAGGCGGAGAACTCCATCGCGTCCCACACCGGCACCGACCAGTACAGGCCGAGTTCGGCGTCGAACTGCTTGTCCCAGCCCCGGTATTGGCGCACCAGCGCCGGCAGCAGGGTGCGCAGCCGGGCGAAGTCCCCGGTCACCTGGGCCTGTTGGTACGCCGCCGTGGCCAGCCACACGCTGTACTCGTGCGCCCAGTCGCCGGTGTCGGCGTTCACGTCGTCGGTGGCCGGCTTGGCCCCCGCGCCGGGACCGGTGAGCCAGAACCGTACGTAGTCGTCGTCGTAACTCTGGTCGCGCACCCAGCGGCCCTCGGTGATCTGGTGGCCGGCCGCCGCGTTGATCGCCTGATACGGAGCCGCGTAGCCGCAGCAGTCCAGGAACTCCGTGGAGATCCAGCCGTCCGCCGGGTCGGTGTAACGCAGATGCTCCTTCCACACCCGCCACCGGTAGTAATAGACGCTCTGCATAGCAGCGTCCGGCAGGTCCACGAACGGGATGTTCGCCTCGTACCAGCCCGGGTCGTTGAAGCCGGAGAGGTAGGAGGCGTCGTCCAGGAAGTGCGTCCCCGCGCCCACCGACGGGTACACCGCACCGGCCTGTGACGCACCCGCGACCGGCTCACTGGCCGCACCCGCCAGGCCGGTCCCACCGCACAACGCGAGCAGCACGAACGCCGTGAGCGCGGCGAGGGAAGCGAGCAGACGACGGCCGACGGCCACGGCGGACCCCGATCCACCTCTGCGCGAGGTCACCTGACGAAGCACCGCAGGAGTCCCTTCGTCAGTGCCGCGCCGTGGAGAACCGGCCGGCGCCAGGACGGTGGCATGGCGAACGTGCGATGGTGCGACATGCCTCGCGGGTACTTCGGAAGGGCGTTCGTCGGCGAGACCTCAGGTGACCATGGGGTCATCGGCGGCGGCGCATCCGCTCGAGACGCCGCTCGAGCCGGTACAGCGAGGGCGGCGGGCAACGGCCGGGCGATGGCGATAGCGGCGGGGCCGCGAGGGCGGGCCGACCGAGATGATCGCGGCGCGTACACGAGGGACTCCAATCTGCCCGTCCGGAGGCTCTGACGGGGAGCCACAGCATGACCAAATCTGATCGGAATTGCAATATTCCGATCGAGCGAGATCGAACTGGGACTCCCTGACGTCGAATACGCTGAACCGCTCCGTGAGTCGATGCGGTCCGGTCGCCGCCGCCCGCGAGATCAACGCCACGGAGGCCACCGCCCCATGAAGTTGATCTTCAGTCGAGACCACCGCTAGCAGGGACTTTGCGGGACTCCGGGGCATCTCCCGCCGGTCGGACCGCGTACACGACGGTTTTTACCGTGGCGCCGACGGTCCTACAACGTCCCCTTTCGGGTCTCAACATCACCCTGAGTCGAACCCCAATGGTCGCCCCGAGAGGCCACTGAGCCTCTCTCCGTAACGAGCGGCAGCGGCGACGGCACCCGCGTCCCGATTCGGCCACCGACAGTGCCGGCCGCGCAGGAAACGTCTACCGGTATCCGCCGAAGAGGTCGACGCGCTCGCCGCCCATGCCCCTGACCCTGCGACAACCCTTAACCGCGGCCGGCGCGGGCACCACGGCGGCAACATCCGGATCATCTCTGCCCCGACGAGTGGCCGCTGTCATCGCCACTGGCCGTCCCGAGCGGTGAGTGCGGGGTTCGACTGAACACTCACCTCTACCTAGTTTCGTTTCGTTAATCGGAGGTGGTGGATGGTGTCGGACGGGGCGCAGGCCCGCGCCGGCACGCGGCAGGCCTCGGGACGCCGCACGTGACGTCGCGATCCTTGAGGCGACGCTGCTGGTGCTGACGGAGGTCGGATGCGACCAACTGACGTCAGGACAGCTTCGGGAATCGAGGGCCTTGACCGACTCCCCCGCCCGGACCTATTTTCTTTACGTACCAGTTCCGTTTCGTAAATCAGGAGTGCGCGGGTGTCAGGGGCGGGTGAGGCTTCGCCGACGCGGGGCAGGCCGCGTGACAGCGGCCGTGACGTCGCCATACTCGACGCGACGCTGCGTCTGCTGACCGAAGTCGGGTACGACCAGCTGTCCATCGAGGCGATCGCGACCCGGGCCGGGGTCGGTAAGCCGACGGTCTACCGGCGCTACGCCGGCAAGGCCGCGCTGGTGGCCGCGGCGGTCGAGCGCCGGGCGGTGGACACCCCGCCGGTCACCTGGACAGGTGATCTTCGCGAGGTCTTGCTGGAGCTCGTGCGGTGGCTGGCGCGACAGATCGGTGAACAGGAGGTCGGGCTGCTCGGCGCCCTGTTCGCGGGCATGCGCAGCGACCCGGAGCTCGCCGCGGCCATGCGGCGGATCCTGCGCCGCGATGGGGCGGTGATGACCGAACAGCCGTTTCGCAGCGCGACCGAGAGCGGCGAACACCTGGTGCCCGGAGCTGCCGGACTGTTCGCCGAGATCGCCCCGGCCGTCATCGTTCACCGGCTCATCTTCGCCGGCGAGCCCTGCGACCAACGATTCCTCGCTCACCTCGTCGACGACATCCTCCTGCCCCTGCTACGGCGCCGGTGAGAGCGGCGCATCGCCGTCCTCGCCCCCCGCGTGGACGGCCGCAGCCCGGACCGGCTGTCCCTCCCCTTCGGCACACGTCCTGGCGACCACCGAAGGCTTCGGCGCCCGACCACGTGGTCCAACGCGAAACATCTACAGAAAGGCGTGATCATGATCGTCATCACCGGCGCGACCGGCGCCCTCAACGGCGCCACCGTCGAGCACCTGCTCAAGCGCATCCCCGCAGACGAGATCGGCGTCAGCGTGCGCGACGTCGCCAAAGCACAGCACTTCGCCGACCGGGGCGTGCGCGTACGGCGTGGCTCCTACGACGACCCGGCCGCGTTGCGTGAGTCGTTCGAGGGCGCCGATCAAGTGCTGCTCGTGTCCCAGAACGACCCCCACGGCGACGGAGTCGGTCTGCACCGCACGGCGATCGAGGCCGCGGTCGCCGCGGGCGCCCGGCGCATCCTGTACACCGGTCACCAGAACGTGCGCAGCGACAGTCCGTTCGCCCCGGCGCGTGAACACGCCGCCACCGAGGCGCTGCTCGCGGACTCGGGAACCGCCTGGACCTCGCTGCGCAACGGCTTCTACGCCCACAGCCTCGACTGGCTGCTCGGCCCCTGGCGGCAGACCGGAGTCATCGCCGCGCCGGCGGACGGCCCCGTCTCGTGGACGGACCGCGCCGACGAGGCCGAGGCCGCCGCGATCATCCTCGCCGGGCAGCGCTCGTTCGACGGTCCCGTCACGCTCACCGCCCGCCGCGCCGTCACCTTCGATGACATCGCCACGATCGCCACGCAGATCACCGGCCGCGACATCAGGCGAGTCGTCGTGGACGACGAGCAGTGGATCGCCGACCAGGTCGCGGCCGGCATGTCGGAGTCCATGGCCCGCTTGCTGCTGCCGTTCTTCGAGGCCGCGCGAAGTGGCCATTTCACAGAAGTCGACCCGCTCCTGGCCGAACTCCTCGGCCGCGAACCACGGACGGTCGCCGACCTGCTCACCGACCGCGTCACCGCCTGAGTCAGCGCCGCAGGTCCAGACGCCCCGCTGACCTGCGGCTTGCCCCTTTCCGGCTTATCTTGGAACCAGTTCTGCCCCCTGGTCCGCTGCGTCGGCGGCCTGCGCGAGGTGCTCGGCCTGGCAGTCGGCGCACCGCCCGTGCCAATCGTGGGCCTGCGAGGCCGCGGCTTCCACCGCCGTCATCGGCTCCCCGACGTCAGCGTCAGCTCTGCCCGGCCGGCGGCCCGTGGATGATGCGGTGGATGGTGGAGCGGCCGACGCTGTACTCGGTCGCCAGGTCGGCCAGCGACACCTCGCCCTCGGCGTAGCGGCGGCGGATGGACCGGCGCGCGGACTCGGGCAGTTTGGGCTGCTTGCCCCTGAGCTTGCCGTTCCTCTTGGCCAGCGCCATCCCCTCGCGGGTACGCAGGTGACCGAGGTTCGCCTCGAACTCGGCGACCATCGCCAGGGTCTGCAGGAACAGCCGCCGGTCTCGTGGACCGCACGAGAGGACGCCGCGGAAGCTGCCGCCATCATCCTCACCTCGGATCGCACCTTCGACGGCCCGACGGTCCTGACCGCCGGCGCCGCGCCGACGTTCCACGACATCGCGGCCATCGCCTCGGACCTCAGCGGGAGGAAGATCGACTACGACCTCGTCGAGCCGGAGGAATGGGTCGCGACGCAGGTCCAGCAGGGCAACACCGAGTTCATGGCACGCCTGCTTCTGAGCATGTACCAGGCCGCGGAGAAAGGCTACTGCTCCGAGGTCGACCCCCTGCTCGGCCAACTCATCGCCCGCGAGCCACGAAGCGCACGGGATGCGCTGGCGCGACCGGCCGCCTGACGAGCGGGACGCACAGGAAAGGACCTGCTGTACGCGTAGTCCGGTACGACCGTTTCGGCGTGACCATCAGGCACCAGAACAGGTCCGCCCCCGCCCATTGCCGCCTCGGCCATGGCGCAGGCCCGCGCCGACGCTCGGCGGCGAAGTGGCCGAGGCCGTGCTCACGCACCCGGCCGGCCCGGCCGCAGGCCGAGTTGGAGACGGCCCGGCAGGCTCCGGCCGAGCCGTCCGACCAACCCGAATGAGCACCGGGCCGTGTCTCACTCCGGGTAGTTCCCGGCCTCCAGGTCGTCGAGCAGGCTCGGGTGGGTGGGCTGCCAGCCGAACTTCTTCCGGGTCAGCTCGCTGGAGGCCGGCTGGTCGAGGGCGTAGACGGCACCGACGGGGCCGAAGTGCTCGGCCGGCACGGACTCGGCGGGCAGGCCGAGCCGGCGGCCGATGACCTCGGCGAGGGTGCGCATGGGATCGCCCTCATCGGCCACCGCGTGCACCACCGTGCCCGGCTCGGCCTGTTCCAGGGCCAGTCTGAACAGCCGGACCGCATCGAGGTGGTGCACGGCCGGCCAGCGCTGGCCGCCGTCGCCCACATAACCGGAGACGCCCGTGCGGCGGGCGGCCGTGATGAGCCCTGAGGCGAGTCCGTACCGGTGGCCCTTCGAGTGGACCGACCGGGGCAGACGCACGACCACCGACCGGACCCCCTTGCCCGCCAGGCCGAGGGCGTACTGGGCGGTGTGCCCGCGCCTGCCCAGGGGCGTATCGGCCATGGGGTCACCGGTGAACGGTGAATCGTCTTCGGTCGCAAGGCGGCCGGGCACGATCGGTGTGCCAGAGGCGATGAGCAGCGCCTTGCCGGTCCCCTCCAGGGCGGCGCCGAACGTCTCGACGGCCTGGGCCTCGTCGGCGACCGACCGCCAAAGATCGGGGGCGTGGTTGAAGGCGACGTGGACGACCGCGTCGGCTTCGGCGGCTCCGGTGCGCAGGGTTTCCGGGTCGGTGAGATCGCCGCGGAGCACGTCGGCTCCCGCGGCGGTCACGGTCCGCGCCGAGGCATCGGAACGGGCCAGGCCCAGTACTTGGTGACCGGCGGCGATCAGCTCGGGGACGAGCAGGGAGCCGATCCCGCCGCTGGCCCCGGTGACGAACACCTTCATGTCGAACCTCCGTGATAGCAGTGACTGCTATCAACCTACCGCAGTGATAGCAGTCACTGCCATCACCTAGACTCTCGCCCATGGGACGATGGGAGCCGAATCCGCGCGGCCGGCTGGCCAAGGCCGCGATCGAGCTGTTCACCACCCAGGGCTTCGACCAGACCACCGGCGCCCAGATCGCGGCCCGTGCCGGCATGCACGAGCGATCGTTCTTCCGGCTGTTCCCCGACAAACGCGAAGTGTTCTTCCACGCCCTGGAAACGGCGCGGCAGGAAGCCGTCGCCGCCATCGCCGACGCACCGGAGGGCACCGCACCCATCGACGCCGCCGCCGCGGCCCTCGAACAGCGCTGCGCGATCATCCAGCAGCACCCGGGCGCCGCCCTCATCCGGCACGGGCTCATCGAGGCCAACGTCGAGCTACGCGAGCGGGACCTGAGCAAACACGCCGAACTCGCCACCGGAATGGCCGAGGCCCTGCGCGAGCGCGGCACGCCCGAGCCGACCGCGACGCTTGCCGCGGACACCACGATGGCCGTGTTCCGCAGGGCGTTCGACCGCTGGATCGGCGACCCCGAGCACCAGGACCTGCCGACACTGTTCCGCGACGGCCTCAGCGAGCTCGCGTCGATGCTCGTCCACCGCGCCCGCCCTGCTGAATGATCGCAACCGTCACCCGTCGCCGACGACAGCGATCGAGACGCACGCCTCCCCGTCGCTGTGGCTGCTCTCCCGCCAGTCGATCTGCGGACCTTCCGCCGCCCAGAGGATCGCCGGGTTCGGGGTCATGGTGCCGGGAAGGTCGTCGGCGCGGGTGGCGCGCAGGCCGGGCGCGATCTGATGTGTGAGGACCTGTTCCAAGTCCTCGCCGTGAATGACCTGGGGACCGCCGTCGGCGGGGACGTACCGCCAGTGTCCCGGACGCCCGTTCAGGCTCGCGCGGACGGCCGTGTCCTGGTGGACGTCGTCGGTGGTGAAGAGCAGGTCATGGCCGCTCGTTCGGGCCACTTCGGTCGCGAACGCCCCGTCGACGCCGCCCATGACCAGCACGATGGGACACTCGCCGAGATCCTCGAGAGAGCCGAGGAGGCCGGCGAATCTCGCCGCGTCGAAATGGTCGGTGACCGTCTCGGTCCGCCGGGTGTCCGGGTCGTAGCGTACGGAGGTCGTCACGACGCTCGCGGACCGCGGGTCATAGGTGCCCGCGACGGCGTACCAGTCGCCGTAGCGGGGCAGGGCGAACGCCGCCCGCAACCGTCTCAGCTCCTGGCCGGCCTCCGCGCTGCCCGCCGCCGGAGCGGTGGCGGGCACGTTCGGCAGGTACCGGCCATGCGGGGTGGGGATTCCGGTGGAGCCGTGCAGCATCCGCATGGCCAGCGCCGTCTCGGGATCCAGCAGGACCTCAAGTGAGTCGTCCAGGGTGTACCACAGCCGGGTCTGTCCGGCTCCGTACCGGATGTCGCGCCGTTCGTTGACCGCGTCGATCGTCAGACCGGCCAGCACGCCGACCCGGACCCGCAGGTAGTGCGTACGTCGGCGGAACGCGACCGGCCGTACGATCCGTTCGCCGGCGGTCCCGCCGTGGTCGTGGCTCTGCCCAAGAGACGCGGACGCCTCGACCGGCACCACCGGGTTCCCATCTTGGGGGGCGAGTGCCGGGCCGCCGTCGGCCGACAGGCCGAACGTGCTGCCCGCGGCGTCCAACAGGTCGTTCTCGGCCATGTGCAGCGACTCGGACGTCAACTGGGCGTCGACCCACCCCAACGGCTGCGGGTCATAGAAACGGACCTGGTTGGACAGCTCGCCGCGTGCGTCGGTGGCCGGGCCGTCCTCACGTACGAGGGAGGGGAAGACCTGTCCGTCGCCGAGCGCCAGGTGGAACCCGGACAGGAACTGGTGACGGCTGAGCAGTGCGGCATACGCCTCGAACGGGCCGCCGGTGGCGGCCATCAGGTTGACCACCGACGCGGGGGTGGTGGCACCGGGCGCGGTGCCGTTGAAGATGGCGATCGAGTGGTCGAACAGGGCACGCAAGGCCAGCGGATCGATTCCGCCCGGCACGACGCCACGCGAAAGGATCAGATCCCGGTCGACAGGGAACAGCGTGTGCCCGGCGTTGCTCAGCACCTCCTCAGGCGTCGCCGCGGAGGCGACCCGGCGTACCCGCTCACCGGCGGGTGCCGGATCCGGCGGCGGACCCGGCAGCATCGCGGCCGGGAACTGGACCCGCTCGACCACGTCGACGTGGTCGGTGACGGCGACCGGCACGGGCGTGTTCGGGTCCAGTACCAGGGCGAACCCGGAGTTCGCCAGACCGAGCGTGAGCACCTGCAGGGCCTTGGACGGGTTGTACCCGCGGTAGACGGTCGCGCTGATCCGCAGGCCGCCGGTGTAGGCGTGTGTGTCGCCCAGGACGGTCAGCACGTCGCGGGTACGGAAGATCTCACCCCGCGCGCTGGTGGCCTGCTCGTAGAAGTCGCTTTCGGCGACACCTTCGAGATAACTCCCCTCGGTCGCCCTGGAGACCGACGGGATCCGGGTGGTGCCGAAATTGCCGCCTGCGGTGTGCGCCGACGTCACACCACGCCGGCGGACCCTGCGCTGGGTGTTGAGGCGGTACACGGCGAAGTCCCGGCTACGAGTGTCCTCGTATTCGTAGTCCCGCCCGTCCGTGGAGTCCGCGCGCAACACCAGGCTGACCTGCTCGTTCGCGCCCGGCAGCGATTCGGCCAGATGCAGGATCAGGCCCGGGCCCAGCAGCGTGTCCCGGTGGCCGAGCAGCGCGTTGTGCTCCACGATCGTGTGCAGGCTGGTCGGCAGGCCCGTACGCGCCGCCGTCGGCGTCCCGTTCACGATCGTCCACCGCTGGTGCAGCAGCCGCCGGTCCACGGCGCCGAGCACGCCGCGGATCATGTCGAGCACCGGGTTGAGCCCGTCGGGCGCGTGCTGGAGCCCCGGCCATTCGAGCCGGTCGGAGGCGGAAACGAGCGGGATCAGGCCCGGCCGGAGCGTCCGCGGTACGCCGGGCGGGCGTTCGGCCGGTGGCTGCGGCGCCGGGCGCAGCACCATGACGCCGCCGGCCACCAGGACCTGCATGGTGTCCTGCCGTACCGACCAGGTTCCGGCCGCGTTCGCACTCCAGCTCGTCACCGTGACGTCCCACAACATCGTGCCGCGATGCGGCCGGTAGTCCCGGTTCTCCTGGGTGATCCAGCGCCCCGACAGCACCTCGTTCGAGTCGATGTGGGTCTCGGCGACGTTGCGGAAGGTCCAGCCCCCGAACGGGCCGCCGTCCTCCCTCGTCCCGGCCCAATCACCGCTGCCGGACACCGCGTGCGAGGTGGACCGCCGGCCGGTGAAGATCACCGCGGGCTCCGAATCCAGGATGTCGGTCTCCCGCATCCGCGCCCCGCCCGACTGACGGCGGAGGCCGTACGTCCGCCCCTGGAGGGAGATGACCGCGTGCCGGTCGCCGACCGTTCCGCCGTGGACGAGGCCGGACGCCTGCACCGCGGGTCCGCCCCACATCATCCGGCCGATGAGCTGGTCCTCGTTGATCGTCACATCGAGCGTGTCGGCGTAGGTGCGCTCCGCGACACCGGCCGCCTCCAGCAGCTCCGCGGCGACCCTCCACAGCTCCGCGACGCCCAGGACCTCCAACGGCTGATCATCGGGCCGCAGCGTCTCAGGAGCCTGAAGTGCCTCGCTCCACCGCTCCGGCACCGCGGGGCCGGTGACCGGCCGCCGACGGACGACCGCCCGGCCCAGATCGCCCTGCGGCGACCGCGGAATCACGGCGCCGCCCGTCAGCGGGCTGAGACCTTCGGCGACGACATAGCGCATCAGCCCGGGAATCGCGCCGTGGCGGCGGATCGTACGCGTGGCGGGCTCCGGCCGGCCGGTGAGCACGCGCCGCGCGGCGCCGAGCGCCGTGGCGGTGAGCACGCCGCCGGAGGCCGCCTCCGGCTCGAAGGTCAGCTTCACCTCGACGTGGTAATCGGTGCCGAACATGAACACCCGGACCGGCCCCTCATAGACGAATCCCAGCGACGACCACACACCGGCACGGGCCGTCAAGAGACCGGAGCGGGACCGGCCGTAGGTGTATCGACCCGTGAAGTTCGTGGTGCGCAGCGCGCCGTGCAGCGGCCCCAGCCGCAGGTGGCCTCCGCCGCGGTAGGTCAGCTGGGCCGCCACCTCCTCACTCGCCCCCAGATCGCTGTAAGAGATCGGGTAGTGATCGATCCGGCCCCACTCCAGCCGATCGCCGGTCCAGTCCCCGCCCTGCTCGGAACGGACCAGCACGGTCAGCCGCAACCGCCCGCCGTTGGCCTGATACAGGCGGGTGAAGGACATGCGATGGCTGATGAGCCGGCTCGTGTACGGCAACGCCGCCATCACCGAGAACCGCTGGGTCAGCGCCCGCTCCAGGCGGTGCCGCTGCCGCGCCGTCAACGGCCGGGCGAGCGTCGCCAGCCGGGCATCACCGAACGCTCCGTGGATCAGACTCATCGCCCTGGGGATCACGCGTTCGAAACCGCCGAGCATGTCCACCACCGACGGGCCGCGGCTGCGGCCCATCAGGATCCCAGGCGGCGGCGTACGGTCGGTCAGGGGCCGCCCGTCCGCCGGAACCACCGCCCGGCCCGCGCCATCGGCCGGGTACAGGTCAAGGCCCTCGATCACCCCGGCCAGTTCCCGCTCGAACCGGTCCGCCTCCCGTTCCGGCACCTCCACGTACCCGACCAGCGCCAGCCGGACGAGCCCGGCAGCCGCGGACCGCGAGGACCGGACGTCGACGGGGAGGTTCATCTCGAGCCGGTAGACCCGCCGCTGTGACGGGTAGCCGAGGTACCGCCAGTCCCCCGCGCCCATGGACGCGGCCAGGCTCCGGTTGACCGAGCCGCCCGGCCCCGCCGAGAACATCGGGCCGATCGTGATCGGCGTTCCCCGTACGGAGAAGCCCGGAAAGGTCGGGGCGAACTGCACTCCCGAGGAGACCCCACCGCCCATCCCGCTGGACTCACCCGACCAGAACAGGTGCCGGGCGTCCTGCTGGACGTATCCGCGGCTGACGTCGACACGCCGCAGCGACGTCAGCCGGCCCCGCAGACGGAACGCCGCCCAGTCCTCACCGTCCTCGTTCACCCGGAGTTCGGCGGACAGGTACCCGTGCCCCAGGACATGCTTGCTGACGGCGAAGAGCATCGAGTCGGTGAACAGGTCCCGGACCGCGCTCGTGAAGGTCGCGTCGGCGTCGGGGAACCGCCGTGTGATCTCCTCGGCGGCCGCGTCCGGTCCACCGACCGGGACCAATGACTCCACGATGGTGGTGACCCGCCACAGGACGCTGTGGAACGCCCGCGCCATCTCCTCGGGCGGTTCCGCCGGCAGCTCCGCCACCATGGGCGTCTCCGGCCCCGGAGCCTCCGGCGACTCGTCCTCGGCGAAGGCGAGCAGCACGTCCACCGGCGCCGACGCGGTCTGCTGCGCGCCCTGCTCGCCGGTGAACGTGACGGACCAACGGCTGCCGATCTCCGGCTCTTCGTGGTTCGCGGGTACGTCGAAGTAGGCGTACCGGTCATGCCAGATCTGCTGAACCGTCGCCGTGACGGCACCCTCGTACGAGCCGAAGCTCCGCGAGCCCCGCCCGGTCAGGGTCGGGAGCAGGCCGAGACCCGACATCCACTTCCAGCCGGTCGCGATGCTGATCAGGCCGTCGTTGCTCGTCTCCGGCGCGATCGAGCGGTTGTCGCTGAAATCGGAGAACGTCGACGGCGTCATGATCTGCGGAAGGTCCAGCGCCTGGGATGGCCTGGCCCCGACCTGGACCGACTGCACCTCCTCCGGCCGCCGGTGAACGGCGCCGTGCGCCCCGATCAACGGGCCGAGCACCAACCGGACCGTGGCGGGCCCTCGCGAGGTGGGCACACTCAGTCCCTGCGGCGAGGCGAGCCGTCGTCCGGCCTCGACACCGCCCAACCGCTCGAACTCCGCGATGAGCCCGTCCGTCACCGCCTGCCGCAGAGCCTCCGGCACCAGCGCCGCGGCCTGCTCGGCCAGTTCCCGATCGGCCCCCAGCCAGGTCTCCCCGACCCTCGCGACACGGCCCCACTCACCCCAGGGGATCGGCTGGACGGCCTCGCCGTCCTCCAGGTGTTCGTTCCGCGCCGCTTCGAACAGCACGCGACCAGGCAGCCGCCGGGCCGGTCGACTCGGTGTTCCCGCCTCTTCGGCCGCCGGGGTCTCCGGGGGCGGTGCAGCCGGCGAGTCGAGCTCGGCGCGGATCTCCAGCAGTTCGTTGACGGCCGCGGCGCCGCCGGCACGCTCGACCACGGCGAACCGGCCACGGAGCGCCTCCAGTTCCTCAGGGCGGCCGTACGCCGCCTCGGCCGGCGTGTTCAGCCGCGCACCGATCGCATCGTCCAGGGACGCGACCGCCGCGGCATGGATCTCGGTGACGCGGGCTCGGAGGGCGGCCAGCGCCGCCCGCGCGGCCTCGACCCGATCGAGCTGGTTCGGCCGCCAAGAGGCCGCCACCAGTTCGGTCAAGGCGCCGAACCGCCGCTCCACCTCGGCGCGGTGCCCATCGGCGTCCGGCCCCAGGACGGCGAGCGCGGGCCCCAGCTCCGCCACCGCGAGCATCGCCTGGTTCAGCAGCACCGCCGCGTCATCCCGCAGCACCTCGGCCGCCGCACGCCACGCAGCCCGGAGCGCCTCCACCGTGACCGGACCCGCGTCGGCCACACCGGGCACGAGATCAGCCAGCGCGACCGCGTCTTCTACCGTCAATTCGGTGCCGGGCTCGATGCCGCCGAACGACTGCACCACCGCGAGCAGGTCATCGAGCCTGACCTCGTTCCCCGGAGCCCGACCGCGACGAGAGAGGACGTTGGCCGTCGCGTCCGCGCGTACGGCATCGGCCAGCCTGCGGACCGTCTTGAGCTGTTCGATGGTGAAGTCCGTGCCGTGCACGTCTCGCGCGAGCCGCGCCACGGACAGCAGCTTCGGCGGGTCACCACCCTTCACGACCGCCGACCACGCGTCGGAGAACGGAGTCTGACCCCAGTCCAGGTTGACCAGCCTGGCGAAGGCGGACCAGTTCACCCCCTGGGCCCGGCCGCCCGCAGAGGCACTGGGCGGCGCCAGCACGGTCAGCCGCTCCAGCGCCTCCGCGTGAGACCGGGTGAAACGGTAGGTCGCAGGGAGCCCGAACTCTCGTCGCGCCCGCGCGTACGCACGGCTGACCGACGCACGTTCGCTGATCGCCTCCGGCGCCACGACCGGGGCGTCCCGCCACGGCACGGCTTCACGTACGGGCGCCGCAGCCCGCTCCCTACTCCCCGCGCCCTCCCCTGCGGACCTCGTGGCGAACGGCTGGAAGCGACCGGAGGGGGCGAGCCGGCCGATGGGCGAGCTCTCGCGCGTGCCGGTGCCCGGTCTCAGCATCCACAGGGTCCGGTCCTCGTCCATCACCGCAGCGCCGACCTCCACGCACGCCGCGGGACCCACCGCGCTTCGGCCGGCTCTCCGCCACACGGCTACCCCGGCCGTCCGCACGTGATGACGGTCATGGTGCTGTATCTGGCCCGTCCGCGGGCTCTGGACGTTCGGCAAGCAGCACACCTTATGCCATGGGAAGCTTACGTAACCTTTCCTATCGTTTTGGTCGATGACTTTTCAACCGCCGGGGCTGACTCGCAAGACCGCTTTGTCAGGACCGCTTGCCGTCCCGGTCAGTAAGCATGGCCGACGTCAGGTCAGTGGCCGGCGTAGAGCGCCTGGGCGCTGCCCCACAGGCTGCTGGCGTTGATGTGCCCGGGGTGGCGATCGAGCATCGCGTTGAAGAAGCCTTCCGGGGTCGGGTGCCGTGCCAGGAGTTCGTCGACGTCATCGAGGTAGCGACGGGTCTCGTCGATGACTCGGGCGGCGTCGTCGTCGCGTTCTTTGATCTTGTGGCCGGCCACGATCCGGCGGGGCGCGAGGGCTTCGACGACGCTGATGGCTTTTCGCCAGGCGTCGCGGCCGCCGTTGCCCGAGTCGACGAGGAACTGGTGTACGCCGTTGTAAAGAACGTCTCCGGCGACGACCACATGGAGGTCGGGTATGTGCACGACACTGGTGTCGTCGGTGTCGGAGTGGCCGACGTCGACGATGATCAGTTCGTGGTTCTCCAACTCGATCCGGTCGCCGTCAGGTGGGACGGCGGTGACGGGCGAGGCGGGGATCTGGCCGGGAAGGATCTTGTCCCAGAAGCCCTTCCGCGCGGTCAGGGCGCGGTGCATCTGCTCGATGGTCGCGGCCAGAGCGGTCACCTGAGCTCCCGGAAACCGGCCGGCCAGCATGTCCGCGGTGAACCAGTGGTCACCGTGGGCGTGGGTCGCCAGGATGTGGGTCAGCCGTTTGCCGCCGGCATCGATCCGGTCGCCGATTGCGACCGCCTGCGCGGCTGTCAGTGGCGGGTCGATGAGGACGGCGTCGCGTTCTCCGTAGACCAGAGTGGTCGAGATGGGCGCCCAGGTACGGCCTTCACCGTTCGGCAGCCGGTCAGGCAGAGCCAACGGGATCGACTCGGAGACGAAGACCTCGTATCCCAGAACGCCGCCGACGGTCAGGTCGTCCGTCATGCTCATCGCCGCGCCCCGAACAGCGCCAGGGCCTCGTCGGCCTGGGACCGGGTCAGCATGCGGACCGCCTGTCCGGGGACTCGCGTCGCGGCCGAGGCGGCGACGGCGACGGCGCCGACCTGGGCGGCGCTCACCCATTCCGGGTCGCTGCCGTCCTCGGTGAAGCGGGTCCTGACCGGTCCGAGCTGGAACGCGAAGACCCGCTTGTCCCCATCGAGTTCGGCCGCGAGGACCTGCTGCATCATCAGCAGGGCGGCCTGCTCCATGCTGACCAGCCCACTGCCGGGAATGGGCGTGAACGCGGACGCGCCCACGACGAGCGCATAGGCCCCGTCACCCTTCATCCGGGGCAGGGTGGCGCGCAGCACGGCCATGTGCGTGGTGGCCAGCCCGGTGAACGCGCCCAGCCAGTCGCTCTCCTCGATCTCCCACAGCCGCTTTCCGGCCCACCAGCCGCCGATGGGGGCCACGACGTCATCGACGCTGCCCAGCCGGTCCTCCATCGTCGCGGCCAACGCCTCGGCGCCCGCGAACGTGGTGTAGTCGTGCTCCACGAGATGCAGGTGGTCCGTCGCCGCGTCGCCGAGCACGGCCCGGAACTCGTCCGCCCGCTCCTGGCTGCGGGTGGGGACCACGACATCCGCACCGGCCGCGAGGTAGGCGCGCACCACGCCCTCCCCCACCCCGCCGGTACCACCGGGAATCAGCACATGCCGCCCGGACAGGTCCGTTGCGAGAGTGCCACTGGACATGAAGACCCACTCCTCATATTGGGAACCTCAACGTTGGGTAAGTCAACGTTGACCTCCTCAACATAGCATGGATCGTTGAACCGCCCAACGGTTAGAATGAGGGCGCGATGAAATCGACGGACACCGACGACGGAATGCAGCCTCCTGCCCGCCTACGCGCCCTGACCAGCTGGCAGGCGAGCAAGGTCTCGCTCCTCGGCGCGCGCATGACCGCACAGCACATGCCGCTCACCGCCCGGGCCGACTTCGCCGTCCTGGCCGCACTGGAGGAGTACGGGGAACTCAGCCAGGCAGACCTCGGCCGACGCCTCGGCCTCGACCGCAACGAGGTCAGCGGCATCGTCACCCGCCTCGAACGCGACCACCATCTCGACCGCCACGTCGACCCCGACAACCGGCGCCGCAACGTCGTCACGCTCACCGCCTCCGGCAAGCGGTACCTCGAGGAGATCCAGCACCACACCGACACCGTCCAGGACGAACTGCTCGCCGGCCTGACCACAGCCGAGCGCCGACAGTTGAACGCACTGCTCACCAAACTGCTCAGCAGCCACAGACCGCAACCGGCTTAAGTACCGCGACAGCACTCCGTGGCGGGCACCTGGTGCAGCCGGTCCCACACCCCGGCCTCGCGCCATTCGGCCAACCGTCGCCAGCAGGTCATCCCCGACCCGAACCCCAGCTCCTGAGGCAAGAACTCCCACGCGATCCCGGCGTGCAGCACGAACAAGATCTCGCACAGCACCTTGCGGTCATCCAGCCGTTTGCGGCCCGGGTGGTGCGTGCGCCGCTCCACCTTCGGCAGCAAGGTCCGAATCCCAGAAAAAGTCGCCAACCTGCATTGGGGCGGACCAGGCTGGAGGACTCTCTTCCCGACCGCGTCGGCCTCCCTCTACGCTATCGACACCAAAACGGGTCCACGGAAGGAGCCTTACGTGCAAATGGGCGCCGAGTAAGGGCACGCTTGACCTTAAAGCGATTTCCGAATCGCTCGCCTCAAGGCCACACGCGCTCCGCTCGGCGATGCGTCACAGGCTCTTCTTGAATGTGAGCGTTCTCATGGCGGGTGAGGGCCCGCGGTCGTGTCGTCGGGCCGGTTCACCAGATGAAGGCGAGCGGCCCGGCGGCCTGGCCGGCGCCAGGTACCGGGCCGGTGCGCCGGACGAATCCCTTGGCCGGCGCGCGGACCTCGTCGGCCAGCCAGTTCGGCGGCGTCGATGAGGCGGGGCAGGTCGATTCCGGTACGCACGCCGGCCAGTTCGAGCAGCTGAACGGCGTCCTTGGTGCAGACGCCGCCACCTTGGGCGCCGGGCATGGCGGGGTGCCCTCCGCTGCCGGCCAGGGCGGTGTCGATGTGACGGACGCCGAGGTCGAGCAGGGGCAGCAGGGCGGCCAGGCCCATGCCGCGGCCGTCGTGGATCTGCACGGTGAGGTTGTCCGCGGGCACGTACGCGAGCGCGGCGGTGACGAGATCGCGGACTTGGGGCGGGGCGGCGTAGCCCGCCGAGTCGGCGAGGATCCAGTGGTCCACGCCGATGTCGACGAGCCGCCGGGCCAGCGGCCGCAGGTCCTCGCCGGCGCGGGCGGGTCCGGTGGGCCCGCCCCAGGCGAAGACGATATAGGTGCCGAGCACGATGTCGTGACCGTCGGCGAACGCGGCCATGCGCTCGAGTTCGGCCAGCGATTCGGCCGTGGACCGGCCGATGTCGGCGCGGGCGAGTCCGCGTACGTTGCCGACACAGCACCCGAGGCGCAGGCCGGGCACGCGCGGCACCTTCGCGAACACCTCCTCGGCGTCGGCCAGGCCCGGGATCAGGTCGGGACGTACGAAGGAGGACAGCTCGAACGCGCGGATCCCTGCGTCGATCAACCGCCGCACGAGTTCGATCTCCCGCTCAACCGCCGGGTCTGACTAACGCCTCCGGGCTGGCCTTGAACTCCGCCGAGGAGACCTTCATCGCCCCGCAGGGCCCCTTTTCTTCATCCCGAGATTTCCGTAATCGAGGGCACTCAAGGTGTCCACGCCTTGGGAGGAGGGTTCGGAACGGGCAGGCGGGCAGGCGCCGCGGTGTTCGTGGGGACACCGGAATGGGGTACTGGATGGGGTGGTTACCCAGGAGGAGAATGGCGGGGCCCGGTCGTGAGCCTTCAAAGACACGTCTTTGGTGGATGAACGCCGCTGGATCACTGTTGTGGGCGAGGAATGCCAGGTTGGCCTCGCGGCGCTCGCCGGTTCGCCGGTTACGCTGCCGGATCATGTCGGCTCGCTTACGACCGTTGAACTGTAGGCTTTTCGCCTGTTTCCGGAATTGCTTCGATCTGGTGAGGTGACCGTCGATTATGCACGATTCTGCGAATGCGGCGGAGTTCCCGAACGCGGCAAAGGTTGTGGATTCGGCAGGGTGGCGTACCTCACGGCGCAGCATGGCCGGGTCTGGGGCGGCGTGTGTGCAGGTCGTCGGGGGGCGGCTGCATGACGATGGGTCGATCACGATGGAGGTGCCCGAGAGATCTTCTGGTGTGGCCGGGGAGCCGGTGATCTTGCGGCCCGCCACCGGTTCGGGCGGGGACCGGGCGCGTGGCGTCGTTGAGTCGGTGCCGGCGATGGGGATGCGCGGCTGGCGGGGTGATGCCGGCGGTGTGGGGCGGTCCCGTGCCGGGACGCACACCGGTGTTGCACCGTATGGGGTTGTTGTGGGTGGGGTGGATGGGCGGCGGTCGGGTCGGTCGGATGAGGTGGTCGCTGGTCTGTCTTCCGGTGGTGGTGCGTTGTCGGCGGAGCAGGTCAAGGATGCTGCGACGGCGGTTGCGCTCGAGGCGCGGGCGGCTGATGAGGCCCGGCTTGAGGCGGCCGGTCCGGTGCCCGCCTGGGATTTGGGGAGCCGGTACTGCTGGTCGGTGCTTGCCGGTTTGTCGGGCCGGTGGCCCGGGGTGCCATTGGGGGAGATGAAGACGGCTTCGCAGTGGCCGCGTATGACCGGCTGGGCGGACCTGGTCGATGCGTTGGCAGCAGCGGGGCCGGGCGCGCACGCCTACATCCGGTTCGGGCGCTTTGGCGGCGTTGGTCACGCGGTCGTCGTGTATCACACCGGTGATGAGGGTCTGGTGTTGATCAACCCTGATCAATACGAGGACGCCGGGTACACCATCACGGTCGGTACCGAGCAGGTGCGTGGCTGGCTTGCTGGTGATGTCGGCGGGCGGGAGGACCTGCGACAGGCCAACGCCCAGGTCTCGTTCCGGGATCCGACGGGCCGGGTGGTCCGGTTCGGCGATGCCAGGCCGGAATCGGGATCGATCGTTCAAGCCTTGATCGATCCCGTCCACCCCCACACAGGCATGCCGCGGAGGCGTAGGACCGCCGGGGAGCGGGCAGCCGAGCTCATCGGGCGCATGGAACGAGGTCCGCTGACCGGGCACGACCTGCACAACGTTAGTACGGCGGCGCGTGGGGCGGTCTTCGCGGCGATCGAGGAGCAGGCTCCC